>CALEJB010000050.1 GCA_937898675.1 uncultured Prevotellaceae bacterium | reverse complement strand
CCTCTATGTTGCCAGGCCTACGCCCGCGTCGGTGCCCGTCAACTGCTTTTACGGCTCCGACCAGGCCCGCGTGACGCTGCATGTGCCCACGCCCCAGGCCGTTGCCCTCTACGGCAAGGCCAACTACTGGAAGAGCTTTTACAACATTGTCAGCGAGGGCGCTGGCGTCCCCGGTGACGTGAACGGCGACGGCGAGGTCAACATCAGTGACGTCAACGCCGTCATTGACATCATCCTGGGCGGTGGCACCAACCCCGCAGCCGACGTGAACGGCGACGGCGAGGTGAACATTGGCGACGTGAACGCTGTCATCGACATCATCCTGGGATAGCGTTAGAAGTTAGAAGTGATGAGTTAGGGCAGCCTTGATAAAAGACTAAAGTCTGTTAAAAATCGGCCACTTTTTTAATAAATGTGGCCGATTTTGTTTGAATTATGGAAAATTGAGGTAAATTTGTAGGTTAATTGCATCTATAGATGATGAAAACGACCAAGATTACCGAGAACCGGCCGCTGTTGCCCGAGCCGACCATCAGGCGCTTGCCCTGGTACCTCTCCTATGTGCGCATGCTCGACAAGGAGCATGTGGAGTACGTCAGTTCCACCCAGATTTCCAAGGAACTGAACGTGCAGTCGTCGCAGATAGCCAAGGACCTGTCGTTCTTGAACATCCGCGGCAAGACGCGCATGGGCTACGAGGTGCACAGCATGGTCACCGAGCTGGAGAACTTCTTGGGCTTCAACCGTGAGCACGATGCAGTGGTCATCGGCACGGGTAGCCTGGGCACGGCGCTGATTCAGGACCATGGCCTGGAGAACTACGGCCTGAACATTGTTGCGGGCTTTGACGTGCGCAGCGAGGTGGTGGGCAAGAAGGTGGGCGGCGTGCCGGTTTATGACATCGGCGAGCTGGCGCAGTGGCAGCGTGAGCACGGCGTGTCCATCGCCATCATCACGGTGCCTGTGGAGCGCGCCCAGCAGACGGCCGACCTGGCCATTGCCAGCGGCATGACGGCGCTGTGGAACTTCACGCCTTACCGCATACGCGCCCCCAAGGATATCGCGATTGCCAACACGTCTATCTATGCCCATCTGGCCATCATCTACAACAGGATGCTGGCCGGCGCGTTCATTGACAAGCAGGGCTGACGCCTGCACGGTTTTAACAAGACAACGGCATGAAAGTCATCGGTTTCACAGGCAACTACGGCATCGCGGCAGGGGAGAACGGCCCCGCGTTGCCACCGCAGTGCTATCTGATGGCCGACTCGTCCATCCTGTACAGTGGGCGGCCGTGGTTCATCCCCGACTGGGCGGGCCGCTATGTGGCGGTTCCGGCCATTGCAGTGCGCACGGGGAGGCTGGGCAAGTGCATCGCCCCCAAGTTTGCCCGCCGCTACTGGGACGCGCTGACGGCGTGCCTGGCGGTGCGTGCCGTGGACAGCGATGACGCCTGCCTGCTGGCGCTGGACCGTGCCATGGACGGCGCCGCCGTCGTGGGCGAGTGGGTCGAGGCCGCGGGCCTTGACGACCCCATGCAGGCCGTGGTCGAGGTCAAGGCGGGCGAGACGGTGCTGTCGCGCTGCCGCCTGGCCGACATGTCGCCGCTGCCGCTCGACGAGATGCTGGCACGCTTGAGCACGCGCTGCAGCATCAAGATGGGCGACGTGCTGGTGACGGGCGAGTGCGGCGCGGGCCACACGCTGGCTGTCGGCGACCGCCTGACGGCAAGTGTTGACGGGCGACCCGTGCTGGATGTGAAAGTGAGACTGTGAACCGATTGATATACAGATGTTAACGAGAATACAATATCAACAAAATAATATGAAGAAGATGCTTAAATCGACAAGACTTCAACTGGTGTGCGCTGCGCTTGCAGTGCTCTTTGGCGCCATGTGTGCCAATGCGGCCCCCCTCACGGCTGCCGCGGTCAATTCCAAGCTTGCCAGCGGCAAGTGGGTAAAAATCACCATCCCCGACAATGGTGTGTATGAAATCACCTTTGACGAGATGATTGCAATGGGTTTCTCCAACCCCGCCAACGTGCGCCTGTATGGCTCGGGCGGTGTCAAAATCAGCGAAACGCTGACCACTGGCATCGTCGATGACCTGAAGGCGGTGCCCGTGCTGCGCTTGGGCGACAAGATTGTCTTTTACGGCCAGGGCCCCATCTCCTACAAGGTTGACGCCTACAGCACGATGCCCAACATCACGCGCGAGTTCAACCCCTACTCGCAGGTGGGCTGCTATTTCCTGGGCGAAGTGGGCGGCACCGAGGCCTACCCTTACAAGAAGTCCAACGTGACGGTGCCCAACTATGTTGACCAGCCCACGAGTCTCAATTTCTTCATGCATGAGAATGAGCTCGTTACCATCAGCAACTCCGGCAAGGAGATGCTGGGCGAGGAGTTCAGCGACGGCCGCACGCTCATCGACTATTACCTGCCCGACCTGGCTGGCAACACCGTGGTGGTGAGGAGCCAGATTGCCGCCAATGCGAGCGACGTGACTTATGCGTCGGCGGCGCTTCACAGCGGCGGCGCCGTTGACACGGCCAACTACACCGCCAGCGCAGCGCGCATCTACTCGCCGGGCTCCAACTCCTACATCTATTACAATTACAGCCAGCCCTACGGCGAAATCACGCTCACCCATCCCGAGGAGCGCGGCCAGTATGAGCCGTTGCTGACCGTCAGTTCCGCGAATGTTTCCGTCAAGCTGTCGCGCCTCGACTACTTTATCATCACCTACCCCCGCACCTCGGTGCTGCGTGAGGATATGGGCAACCAGACCTATATGGCCTTTGGCAAGACCACTGGCCGTGAGCGTTTCATGCTGCCCGGCGCGTCGAGCGACGTGAAGGTGTGGTACATCAACACCCCGAGCGCACCGCAGGTGTTGACGCTCAACCCCTATGACGAGAGGGAAGGCTCGGGTCAGTACTTCTTCTCCAGTGCCAGCAACTACTCGCAGTATGTTGCCTTTGACCCCACCAAGACGTTGAAGAAGGTGACATCCTATGAGGCTGTCCCCAACCAGAACCTGCACGGCATGGCCACGCCCGACATGCTCATCATCACCGTGCCCGAGTTTGTGGAGCAGGCGCAGCGCATCGCCGACCTGCACCAGGCCGTTGACGGCATGGATGTGGCCGTGGTCACCCAGAACCAGGTGTTCAACGAGTTCTCGAGCGGCACGCGCGACGCCATGGCCTACCGCATGATGTGCAAGATGCTCTACGACCGTGACAGCACCAAGTTCAAGAACCTGTTGCTCTTTGGCCCCGGCTCGGTGGACAACCGCGAGCTGCTGGGCGAGCACCCGCTCAACCTGCTCACCTACCAGAGCGACAACAGCAACTATGAGGACTTCTCGTTCACGAGCGATGACTTCTTTGGTCTGCTGGATGACAACTCCGGCACGAATATTTCCTCCGACAAGCTGTGCATCGGCGTTGGCCGCTACACCTGCGCCGACGTTGAGGAGGCCAAGAGCGACGTGGACAAGCTTGTGGAATACTATGCCAACCCCGACTACGGCGTGTGGCGCAACCGCTCGCTCGTGATGAGCGACTCGCCCGACAAAGGCATCTACATGTTCCAGGGCGAGGGTTACAGGAACCTGATTGACAACGACCTCTCGACCGGCATGAATGCCGATGTGGTGCACAACTCGATGTTCCCGCGTTCCAATACCGAGCCCAATGTTGCCTTGGAACGCAAGACCGCTACCGAGGCCAAGGCCTATCTGAGCGGTGCGCTCAAGGAGGGTGCCTACTACTTCACCTATGTGGGCCATGCCGGCCCGTTGTGCTTCACCAAGTACAACAACCTGTGGACCACCGGCGACGTGGTGCGCACCAACTACAGCCACTGGCCCATCATGTCCACCGCCTGCTGCGACGTGGCCCACTATGACGGCAACTCGCGCGGCATCGCCGAGCTGATGTTCCACAAGCGTGAAGGCGGCGCCATCGCCCTGCTTGCCACCTCGCGCATGGTGTTTGCCACGGGCAACGACCAACTGAATACCGCTTTTGTCAAAGCGATGTTCAGCCGCGAGACCCTGGGCCGCTTCCCCACGCTGGGCGAGGCCTACAAGCAGTGCAAGCGCGCCCTCAACGGCTCGAATACCAACAAGATGTCCTTCTTCCTGCTGGGCGACCCCGCTATCAAGATCAACTACCCGATCACGCGCTTCAACATCACCAAGGTGAATAACACAGCCATGACCGGCGACGCGATGGCCGGCATCAGGCCGCTGATGCAGTTCGACATCGAGGCCCAGGTCGTTGACGACGAGGGCAACCTCGACACCTCGTTCAACGGCGATGCCACGCTCACGCTCTATGACCGCAAGGACCAGTTTACCACGCTGTCGTTCCAGGTGTCGAGCCAGATGGTTGACCGCGACATCTACTTCAACCGCGACAGGCTCACCGAGGTGACGGGCCGCGTGGTCAACGGCGTGTTCCACGGCACGATGATTGTCCCCAAGTCGCCGCTGGCCAAGGACCAGACCGTGCTGCTGCGCAGCTATGCTCACAAGGACAACACCGACTATATGGTCAACGGATTTACCGAGAATGTCACCATGCTGCCCTATGACGACAACGCCGCCATCCACGACAATCAGGCGCCCGTCATCACCAGCATGTTTATCAACGACGAGGCCGGCTTTGCCGCCGGCGCGCGTGTTGGCAGCGACGGCACGCTTTACATCACCGCCACCGACGACATGGGCATCAACACCCAGTCCAACTCCATCGACAACGGCATGACGCTCGTGCTTGACGCCGGCAAGAATTCCACCAGCGACATCACCAGTTATGCCACCATTGGTGACGGCGGCAAGACCGTCAGCATCACCTACCCGTTGAGCAACCTGAGCGACGGCCTGCACACCTTGACCTACACCGTCTATGACATGGCCGGCAACAGTGCCACCCGCACCATCACCTTTATGGTGGGTGCCGCCAGCACCTCCAACATCGTTGCCGACAAGCAGCCGGCATTCCAGGACGGCGAGGTGAACTTTGCCTTCGAGAGCGAGCTCTCGGGCGCTCCCAGCGTGATTGTCCGCGTGACCGACGCCACCGGCAAACTCGTGTGGATGACCGAGACCGCCAGCTTCCCCGTCACCTGGGACATGAAGGACATGAACGGCAACACCGTGCCCGCGGGACTGTACCGCTACTATGCCACCTTTAACGACAACGGCAACTACGGCGGCACTCCCATCAACAAACTCATCGTGCTCGAGCCCCTCAAGTCCAACAAGTGACCGCCGGGCACCGCCACACGGTGACGGCACACACACAATAGATATCGCGCCGCGCGCGGGAAGGCCCAGGCCCCCGCGCGCGGCGTGGTGTCACAGCATTATAAAGATTGCGGTTGCACCAAGTGGCGCAACCGCAATGTGTTGTTGTCGATAATCTGTGTCGCAGATTACTCGCCCGGAGCAATAGCGCCGGTGGGGCAAGCGTCAGCGCAGGTACCGCAGTCCAGACAGGTGTCGGGATCGATGGTGAAGATGTCGCCCTCGGAGATTGCCTCGGCGGGGCATACAGACTGGCATGTTCCACATGCAACGCAGGTATCATTAATTACGTAAGCCATACTAATGTAATTTAGTTAAAAATGAAATTAGTTAAATCAGTGAATATAATCTGGCGACAAAAATAGTGCTTTTATTTGAACTGACGGGCATGTTTTCATGAATTTTCTTGCTCTATCGCCAATTTTAGGTTTTTTAGCACATAATTTCCGCTTTTTTTTGTACCTTTGATGATAGGAAAACGCAAAAGTTTAATCGCATCAATCATTTTTACCGCCACATGAACACGACCGACTGGAAAGACGCGCTGGGCAAAGCGTTTAACATGCCCGGGGGCGAGGAACCCGCCCCCGCCCCCACGGCCGCCGCGCCGCAAGTTGTTGCCGCCACTGCTCTCGATGCCGTGGCATTGCAGGGCAAGGCGCGCCTCGACATTGTGCTGGAGCGCAAGGGCCGCGCCGGCAAGCAGGCCACCATTGTCACGGGCTTTACCATTGATGACGATGCCGTCAGGCTGGTGGCGTCGCACCTCAAGCGCCG
The DNA here is from genome assembly GCA_937898675.1 of uncultured Prevotellaceae bacterium. Lineage (GTDB taxonomy): Bacteria > Bacteroidota > Bacteroidia > Bacteroidales > Muribaculaceae > Sodaliphilus. The sequence goes on along the minus strand of CALEJB010000050.1, from coordinate 53,165 downwards.
GCTGGGCACGGGCGGCAGTGCCCGCGGCGGCGAGATTCTGGTGCAGGGCGACTGGCGCCAGCGTGTGCTGGACGAACTCACCGCCATGGGCTTCAAGGCGCGCGTGATATAGCGATTGGGCCCTGCCGGGCCGATGCGAATCACTTGATTGATTTTTATAATAGAAAGGCATCTGTAAAGATAACTAACTCCCCATTAAATGAACTCCACCGATACCGAAAAGAATCTGCTGGTCATCAAGGCCAGCGCGGGTTCGGGCAAGACCTACAGGCTGGCCCTGGAATATATCAAGCATCTGCTGTTTGCCACCGGCAACGGCCAGACTGTGCCGCGCCGCGGCGGCGGCAGCCAACCCGTGAACGCCCACCGTCAAATCCTGGCCATCACGTTCACCAAGAAGGCCACCGGCGAAATGAAGGACCGCATTATCCAGGAACTGCATGTGTTGTCGCAGCCCGACGGCAAGAGCAAGTATCTGAAGGAGTACATGGCCCTGTCGGGCCTTGGCGAGGAGCGTGTGCGGGAGTTGGCGCGGATCGCCCTGCAGGAACTGCTGTTTGACTACTCTAACTTCAACGTGAGCACCATCGACTCGTTTTTCCAGGGCATCCTGCGCAACTTTGCGCGCGAGCTCGACAGGGATTTCTCCTATGAACTGGAAATTGATGAGGAATATGCGATGCGCGTGGCGGTGCACAGCTTCCTGCTGTCGCTGGGCCGCCGCGACAAGGGCGGGCAAATGGAGAAGTGGGTCAAGGAATATCAGCGCGGCATGATAAACGATGACCCGAGCAAGCGAAAATGGAAATTCTTTGAGGACGGCGGTGACTTGCTCACCTTTGCCAAGCAGATGACCAGTGAGACCTTTCGCTCCCGCATGGATGACATCCGCGACTATCTGGGCAAGACGGACCAGGACGGGGTGTACCGCTATGACTTTGGCCAGGTGAGAGGATTTCTCAAACAGGTCAGGTCCATCGTTGACGGGTTGGAGCAGCAAATCACCGACGACCTCGAGCAAATGAAGGTGCTGGCTGCGTCCGAGGCCGATAAATTGAGCGCCAGCAAGTCTCTCAAGAAGTGGCTGAACAAGGCCAACGATACTGGGAAACTGCCCATGCTGACCGCCACCCTGGCCAGCGTGGATGCGTCAACGATTGACGGTCAATACCTTAAGGGTAAGAATCCTTCGCCGCAATCCAAGTCCCAAATGGTGCAGCTGATTAACCAGCACTTTCGTGCGGTCAATAAATTGTCGTTGTTCAAGCACATGGCCAAAAAAATCGGCTTGCTGGGCATGCTGGCGGCGATAGACCGCCACCTCGAGAATTACCGCCACGAGTCGAACTGCATCCTCATTGGCGACACCAATGAACTCATTGGCGCCGTGCTCGAGAGCGGCTCGGAATTTGTGTACGAGCGGGTGGGGACTACTGTCTCTCACTTCATGATCGACGAGTTCCAGGACACGAGCGCCAAGCAGTATGCCAATTTCAAGACGCTGATTGACGAGAGTCTGGCCAGCGGCAACTTCAATATGCTCATTGGCGACGCCAAGCAGTCCATTTACCGCTTTCGCAATGCCGACCCCACGGTGTTCCGCGAGCTGGTGGAGCAGGACTTTGCCGCCCACATCAACCGTGGCGGGCAGACCAAATCGACCAATTACCGCAGTTCGCGCACCATCGTGGAGTTCAACAACCGTCTGTTTGTCAACATGAGGGAGAACTACCGCAATTTTCCGGCTGTCGTCACCGCCTATGGGGATGTGGAGCAGGACTTGCCGGCCGATGTCGATGAGGCGAAGGTGCCGGGCTGGGTGCGCGTCTATCTGGATAATTACAAGGGCTTGCTGGCCCTTCCCGTGGTTGCCGAGGCGGCTGCCGCCGTGGGCGGGCAGGCGCAAGACGCCGGCCAGGACAATGAGGGGGACCAGGGCGGGGGCAACAGCGACGACGCCATGTTTGCCGTGCTGCCGTGCTATCTGCTCGAGCTGCACGAGCGCTTTGGCTGGGGGCAGATAGGCATCCTGACCGATAGGCGCAGCGAAGGCAAAAAAGTGGTGGAGTGCATCCTCAACTACAACAAGCATGTCGCCGCCGACAAGCAAATCAATGTCGTCTCGGACGAGTCGCTGCTGCTGAACAATTCTCCTGTCATCTGCCGCATCATTGCCATGCTGCGCTTCATCGACATCTGCTTCTTCAGCGCCAATGATGATGATGCCGATGCCGATAGGGCCACCGACGACAAGGGCCGTTATCGTGACAGCATGCTCAAGCGCCTGGGCAACGACCAGCGGATGCATGCTGTGCTGGATGCCTTTATCAGGGAGTCGGCACAGACGCCCGACGGCGATATTGGCAAGGTGCTGGCGAGCTGCTTCAATCAGCATGACCAGCATGCCGCCGCCGGCAACGATGCCGCCTCCTACGAGCAGCTGGTCAATGAAATGCTGCCCGGCGAGGGCGAACTCACCACGCTGGTGAGCATTGTCGAGAACATTATCGCACGCTTCAGGGCCGATGAGCGCCACCGTGCCGTGGTGGACAACGAGGCGGCCTTTGTGCTGGCGTTCCAGGACCAGGTCAAAGCCTTTTGCGCCAAGCGCAACGGCGGCACCGTGAGGGAGTTCCTCAACTACTGGGATACCAAGAAAGAAAAGCTCAGTGTGCCGGGGACCGATGGCGGCGACGCTGTCAGCATCATGACCATCCACAAGTCCAAGGGGCTGGAGTTTGACTGTGTGGTCATCCCGTTTGCCAAGTGGGACTTGAAAGACAACACACGAGAAAAATCGTACTGGGTGCCGCGCGAGGCGGTCGTCGACATCATGAGGCAGCACGGCTTGGACGTGGACGAGAAACTTGTGCCGCCGCTGGTCTGTGCTGACAAGAAAAGCCTTGTCAGCATGCTCGAGGCGGGACAGCTCACCGACGATAACGGCGTTGCCGGGCCTGCCAAGGCGTTTGTGCTCAAGCAGCGGTCCGACACCATCATAGACAACCTCAACAAGACCTATGTGGCGTTTACCCGCGCGGGCACCGAGTTGCACATCTTTGCGCCCTACAAGGCGCCCAAGAATGCCAAGCTGGGCGACCTGTATGCCGCCGTGCCCCACCTGCTGGCGGACTTCGCCGTCGGGGCGATGGCTCCCGTGGCCGGGTTTGAGGGCAGCTGGTATGAGATGGGCTCGCCGTCGTCAAGAGACGACATGGCCGCCAAGCGCGGCGCTCCGGCTCGGTCTGAAGTGTGCCAAAAGCCGCTTGACATCTACCGCGCGGCCAAGATGCCCGAGCAGATTATCGTCAAGGTGGAAAACGCCACCGGTTCCAACATTGCCGTGGGCAAGCGCCTGCACGCCCTGCTGAGCCGCATCGGTGACCGCAACGGCGTGGAGCGCGTCATCACCGAGGCCGTGAAGCATGGCACCATCACCAGCGGGGCCGATGACCCATGCAGCATCGACCGTGTGACGGAGCATGTGGTGCGGCCCATCATGGATGCCAACGGCATGATTGGCAAGTGGTTTGACCCCGATAACAAGGTGTATTCAGAGCGTACGGTAACCACCGCCAACCGCTCGGCCGACGGCGGCAGCGACATCGAGAACCTGCGCCCCGACCGCATCGTTCGCCGCCCCGACGGCACATGGATTGTCATCGACTACAAGAGCGGCGAACTCATCGTCAAGGACAAGGAAAACCCGGGCCAGGAGCACCGCCTGCATCTCAAGCATTGCAAGCAGGTGAGGGGCTACATCGAGCGCCTGCGCGCCACGGGCCTGGTTCCCGACGGGACCCCTGTCGTGGGCCGCATCTGGTACATCAAGTACGGCATCGTGCTTGACGAGCATGGCAACCGGCTGCTGTAACCCTCGCCTTGGCGCAATCGCGTCGCCCCCTGCGCAAAAAACCGCGGGGCGATGGCCGTAAACGGGAAAGTTTGTTTATCTTTGCAGTTCAATTCACAGGATAATAACTAAACAAAAAATACATTATGTCGATTGACAACATTTTGGCACAGGCCACTGCCCAGGCAGTGAAGGAGTTGTATGGCGTGGACTTTCCCGCCGAGAAAATAGTTCCCCAGACCACCAAAAAGGAGTTTGAGGGCAACGAGACCATCGTGGTGTTCCCGTTCCTGAAGGCGTCGCGCAAGGCGCCCGACGCCACGGCGCAGGAGATTGGCGAGCACATGGCGGCCCACTGCGACGCCGTGGAGAAGTTCAATGTCATCAAGGGTTTTCTCAACATTACCGTCAAGCCGTCGTTCTGGACGGGCGTGCTGCAGCATGTGGCGGGCGAGAAGGACTACGGCTTCAAGCCCGTGACCGACGACAGCCAGCTGGTGATGATTGAGTACTCCTCGCCCAACACCAACAAGCCCCTGCACCTGGGCCACGTGCGCAACAACCTGCTGGGCTACAGCCTCTCCAAAATCATGGAGGCCAACGGCTACAAGGTGGTCAAGACCAACATCGTCAACGACCGCGGCATCCACATCATGAAGTCGATGCTGGCGTGGATGAAGTGGGGCAACGGCTGCACGCCCGAGAGCGCAGGCAAGAAGGGCGACCACCTCATCGGCGACTTCTATGTGCTGTTCGACAAGCACTACAAGGAGGAAATCAAGGAGCTCAAGGCGCAGTACATGGCCGAGGGCATGGCCGAGGAGCAGGCCGAGGAAAAGGCCAAGAACGAGGCACCGCTCATCAAGCAGGCCCACGACATGCTGGTGAAGTGGGAGGCCGGCGACAAGGACATCCGCGCCCTGTGGGAGCAGATGAACGGATGGGTGTATGCCGGGTTTGACGAGACCTACAAGCGCATGGGCGTGGACTTTGATAAAATCTACTACGAGAGCCAGACCTACCTCGAGGGCCGCGATACCGTGCTTGAGGGCCTGGACAAGGGCCTGTTCTACCGCAAGGAGGACCAGAGCGTGTGGGCCGACCTCACGGGCGACGGCCTGGACCACAAGCTGCTGCTGCGCAGCGACGGCACCTCGGTGTACATGACACAGGACATCGGCACGGCGCAGATGCGCTTTCGCGACTATCCCATCGACCGCATGATATATGTGGTGGGCAATGAGCAAAACTACCACTTCCAGGTGCTGTCGCTGTTGCTCGACAGGCTGGGCTTCAAGTGGGGCAAGGACCTGGTGCACTTCTCCTACGGCATGGTGGAGCTGCCCAACGGCAAGATGAAGTCCCGCGAGGGCACCGTGGTCGATGCCGACGAACTCATGGACGAGATGGTGGCTACCGCCACCCAGATGGCCGGTGAGCCCGGACGCCTGCAGGGCGTGGCCGACGAGGAGCGCGCCGACGTGCTGCGCATGATTGGCCTGGGCGCGTTGAAGTACTTTATCCTCAAGGTGGACCCGCGCAAGACCATGCTGTTTGACCCGTCGGAGAGCATCGACTTCAACGGCAACACGGGCCCCTTTATCCAGTACACCTATGCCCGCATTCAGTCGGTGCTGCGCAAGAGCGCCGACGACTACAGGGCCTTGGACATCAGCGCCGTGGCGCCCAACGACAAGGAGACCAGCATCATCCAGCGCCTGGCCGACTTCACCGCCGCCGTGAGCGACGCGGGCCGCAACTACAGCCCTGCGCTCATCGCCAACTATGTGTATGACCTGGCCAAGGAGTACAACCAGTTCTACCACGACTGCAGCATCCTCAAGGAGCAGGACGACAAGGTGCGCGCCATGCGCCTGCTGCTGAGCGAGACCGTGGCCGCCGTCATCAAGCGTGGCATGGGCCTGCTGGGCATCGAGATGCCCGAGCGCATGTAACAGTTGGCACGGTTCTTGCATAAACAATATTAGTATTTAAGGACTTAAAAAAATATCAATTATGTTTGACCAGAATTACAATTACGGCTACGATACGGCCTCGGCAGTTGAGAACGAGATGACGCTGCAGCGCTATGTCGCCGGCGTGATGCGCAAGGTGTATGGCAAGATGACCATGGGCCTGCTGCTCACCGCCATCGTGTCGCTGCTCGTAGTGTCGAGCGAGTCGCTGATGATGATGCTGTTTGGCAACAGCATCGCCATCTGGGTGCTCATGGCACTGGAACTGGGCCTCGTCATCTACCTGAGCGCCCGCATCGACCGCCTGATCACGGGCGCAGCCACCGCGCTGTTCTATGCCTACAGTGCCCTCAACGGCTTGACGCTGGCGCCCATCTTCCTCATCTACACCGGTGCCAGCATTGCCACCACATTCTTCATCACCGCGGGCACCTTTGGCGCCATGAGCATCTATGGCTATGTTACCAAGCAGGACCTGAGCAAGTTTGGCGCCATCATGTTTATGGCACTCATCGGACTCATCGTGTGCGTGGTGGTGAATCTGTTCCTGCAAAACTCCATGCTCGACATGATTATCAGCATTGCCGGCGTGCTCATCTTTGTGGGACTCACGGCATGGGACACCCAGTCCATCAAGCGCATGTGCGCCACGGCCGATGAAACCCAAAAGGGCAAAGTCGCCACCATGGGCGCCTTGACCCTCTACCTCGACTTCATCAACCTGTTCCTGTACCTGTTGCGCCTGTTTGGCAGCCGCGACTAAAAGGACTGCGCCACAAAGACAACTGCCTCGGGCTCGCCACGCTGCATGTAGCGGCAGGCGAGCCCGAGGCAGTGCCTTTGCGGCCCCAATGCGGCGCTTTGTGCCGCACGGGGGAGCATCACCCGGCATGGACCAGCCCATGTGTCACTTGCCAGTGACGAGCTTGCCGCAGGGAAGGCGGCGGATGACGAGGGTGAAAATAAAGCAGAATAACATGGCGATGAAGCCGCAGCACAGGCTGTCCACCAGCCAATGGGCGCGGCCAAGCCACGAGGCGGTCATGGGCCACACCACCTGGCGCAGCACGAACATCTGCATCAGGTAGATGCCAAAGGTGCAGATGCTGAGCATGGGCCACCATGCGGCGGCCGCGGGATGGGCCTCGCGGTCGTAACGCGCGGGGGCAAAGCGTTGCACGGCGGCAAATATCAGGGCGGCCAGCGCGATGTTGTTGACGCTGATGTCGCTGGTCACGGTGGCGATGTGCTGCTGCCAGGTAACGCCAAAGCGGCCCTGCACCGTGAACTCCAGCAGGGGCATGAGCACAATGCCAAAGACGAACAGCAGCGCCCACTTCCAGCCGTGGCGCGCGGTGAACACGGGCAGGCCGTAGCGGTGCATGTAGTAGCCCAGCAGCACATATCCGTAGTAGTTGGCAAACGCGCCCAGCATGTTGTGGCTGTACTGCGACGCCTCGATGAACATGCCGTGCTGATAAGGGATGAACGACGACAGCGCCCACAGCACCAGCACCAGCTGCACCCCGCGCTTGCCCACGGCGTCGATGCACTTGCTCAACAGCGGCAGCGTCACATAGATGGCCGCCAGCACATAGACATACCACAGCAGCCCCTCGACGGGATGGAACAGCACCGACGCAACGAGCCGTGGCGTGAAGTTGTGCAGCAGCAGGGCGTGCTCGAGCAGGTAGATGACAGTCCACACCGCCAGCGGGACAAGCACCACGCGCAGGCGGCGCTTGAGAAACTGCCTGGCGGGCAGCGTCACCGGCAGCAGCAGTGCGCCGGTGATCATGAAAAACAGGTTGCAGTTCACCGCCACCAGCACGGTATAGACCGCGCTCACGGCCGACGGGGCGCCGCAGTAGGCGGTCCACTGGCGGATGGGGGTGTGGATGAGGATGACCAGCATGCACGCCACCACGCGCAGGATGTCAAGATAGGGGATGCGCCGCTGCAGACGGGCCTCGGACATCATGGCTGGGGGGATGGTTTGGTTTCGATTAACGCGACGGCATAGGCGGCGATGCCCTCACCGCGGCCGGTGTAGCCCAGGCGCTCGGTGGTGGTGGCCTTGACGCTCACCTGCCCGGGCGCGCAGCCCATGCACCGGGCCAGCGACTGCTGCATGGCAGGGATGTGGGGATTGAGTTTGGGCTGCTCGGCGCAGATGGTGATGTCGCAGTTGCCCAGCGTGTAGCCGTGCTCGTCGAGCAGCGCCATCACACGGGCCAACAGCACGCGGCTGTCGATGCCCTTGTAGCGTGGGTCGGTGTCGGGAAAGTGGTAGCCAATGTCGCGCAGCGCCGCGGCACCCAGCAGGGCGTCGCACAGGGCGTGGATGGCCACATCGGCGTCGCTGTGGCCCAGCAGACCGCGCTCCCAGGGGATGTTCACGCCGCCCAGCCACAGGGCCCTGCCCTCGACCAGCCGGTGCACGTCAAAACCCATTCCTACGCGTGTCATGACCATCGTCTCGTTAGGTGAATGCTATCAGTTGCGGCCCAGCAGGTTCTTGATACCGTCCATGTCAAACGACAGGGTGAAGCGCAGCGTCTGGTCCAGCGGGCTGTTCTGCGCCGTCGCAATCATGTAGGAAGCATCGAGGCGCAGCACGTTGAGCGAGAAGCCGGCACCCAGGCCAAAGTACTGGCGATTGCCGTTGTACTTGCTCTCGTAGTAGTAACCGCCGCGCAGGAAGAACTGCTGGTTGTAGGCATACTCGGCGCCCAGCGAGTAGGTGATGCGCTTGGCAAAGTCGCCGTCAAAACTGTCAAAGATGCCCGAGATGCTCGACTTGTCCTTCCACTCCTGCAGGGCGTCCTCATAGGCGAGGTTGTCCTCAAAGTCGGCCAAGCGGGGCTTGGCCGGAACCAGCATCTTGTTGGCATCCAGCGCCAGCGTCATGTTGTGGTAGTCGGCCAGGGGGAAGGTGAACGCGGTGCCCAGCCTCAGGTTGGCGGGCAGGTAGGCAGGGTCGTTGCCGCCGTTGTAGCCCACCTTGGAGCCGATGTTCGACACATTTAAGCCCAGCGACCACTGGCACTCGTTGCGCCCGATGATGGGATAGGTGGTATAGTAGCCCGACAGGTCGGCGGCAAAGGCCGACGCGCTCGACGACTGGTCCACGCCGGTCATCTCGCCGTAGCCCAGGTCGCTGTAGATGTAGCGCAGGGCAACGCCCATCGAGAACTTCTCGGACAGCTTGCGGCTATAGCCCACGTCCACCGACATCTCAAACGGGTTGACGGTCGCCAGTGTGGCGCCGTCGCCGTCGGTCGCCATCACCTCGCCCAGCGAGAAGTAGCGCAGCGAGGCGCTCACCGCCTGGTTGTCGTCGTGACCCACCTTGTAGTAGCCCGACAGATTGGCCAGGTAGATGTCGTTGACGAGTTTGCGCAGCCACGGGGTGTAACTCAGCGAAACGCCCGCGCCGCTGTTGGCAAAGGCATACTTCGACGGGTTCCAGAACTGCGAGTTCACGTCGGGGTCGGTAGCGGCACCCAGGTCGCCCATCGACGCGCCGCGCGCGTCAGGGGTGATGCCCAGCGAGGTAACGCCCGTCGTAATCGGGTTGAACTCATCCTTGAGCGCACCTTCCTCTTGAGACCAGGCCGTCATGGCCGTTGCCGTCAACAGGACGGCAAGTATCGTTTTACTCAGTTTCATTTCTAATTAGAAAAATTTGGTTTGTTGTCTAACTAATTAACTATGAAACGCGCCTTTTATTGTATAACAAGGGCAAATAATGCGCCCCATGCCGGCACAAAGCGCTGCAGTAAATCGCGGACCATCGCCCTGTGTGGACCAGCCTGTCGTGCCCCTGCCATCGCTTGTCGGGGCCTTTACAACCCAAGGGGGGCGGAACATCTTCCGCCCCCCCCTTGGGTTGTTGCTATTAGGCACGTGGACGTTGTCAGTCCAGGTGCTTGAGGTTGTCGATTTTCACGCCGATGAGCACAGCTGTCGAGCCGTAGTCGCCGGTGTAGTGGGGCGCCCAGATGCTCTTGACCCATGCGCCGCGCCATTGCTTGCGCTTGGCGGTGGTCACGCCGTCGTCGTTGTATTCTTCAGACTCGGTGTAGAAATCCTTGCTGAGGCTGTCGCCCACCTTGTTGCGGTAGAACTGTATGCCCTCGTGGATGTTGTTGTTCTTGGGCTTGGGGTCGCCATACTCGGTCGAGAGGTAGGTGGCGGGAATGGGCCAGTTGATGTCGTGGAAGTCCCATGCGTTGAAGTTGGCCCACTTGCTGCTGTTCTTGTTGGGGCCCATGGGGTGCAGGTAGTTGATTTTGTAGCCCATGGGGATATCGACACGGTAGAGGTGGGTCCACTTTTGCGTATATTCGGTGGCGCTGCCCTTGTCCCAGAACCTCCAGTGCGACTCCTGCACCTGCATGTTGATGTGCGACCTGACGGTGGCAAACTCGTTGCCGTCGCTGATGGCGTAGTTGGGCTGGAACTCCCAGCTGAGCTTCACGCCGCCCTTTTCCTGCAGTATGCCCAGGAAGGTGAGGGTAGGGCAGGTGTCCTTGTAGTAGGCGATGAGGTTTTGCACCTCCTGGCTGGTAAACTGGCTCATGAGGAACAGGTCCTTCATCCAGTACACGTCCTTGCCGTCGGGCCTCTTGACCGTTGATGTGCGTCCGGGGTACTGGTTGTTCTGGTAGATGAGCGTCATCTCGTCGATGTCGGCAAAGAACACGCTGCCCGTGGTGCCGCTGTTGAACTCGCTCTTGTCGATGAACGGGTTGTCGTTGTTGAGCTCGAAGTGGGTGTCCTGGATTTGGCAGATGGCTTTGTCGTTGTGGTACTTCACGGCGTTGCCGTCCAGATACTTGATGCCGTCCTCGAGGAAGGCGATGGCCTTGTCGGCCGAGCGGGTGTCGCCCTCGCGGCAGTAGTAGGCATAGGCGAGCGTCTGTGCCAGCAGGAAGTCGGTGGCGAGCACCGCGCGGTACTCTTCCTGGGCTCCGTAGCCCTCGTGCTCCCACGCGTAGTTGTCATACACGATCATGTCATACACGCCCGTGAGGTTGATGGCATGCTGGTGGTAGTTGCGCACCCATGTGGTGAGCTCATAGATGAGCATCTGGCCGCCCATGTAGGCAGGGTTGCCGTTGATGATGGTGTTGGCCCACTTGTCCAGCAGGCGGGCGTTCTCCTCGTCGGTGGTGGCGTCCTGGAGCATGTAGTAGTAGCGCATGTTGTGCTCGCGCAGCGCATACTGCTCGCTGTTCACCCTCCAGTACTCTGACTTGAAGGCGTTGAATTCCACCTCATCTACCTGCTGCTGGATGCTCTCCATCACAGACTGCATGTAGTCGAGCTGCTGCTTGATGGCGTCGAGCTTGTTGATGATTTCGTTGAGCTTGATGCCCGTGCTGTCCACAGGCTGGGCGAACAGCAGACCGTTGATGAACTCGTCGAGCGCGCTCACGGCCTTGCCCTTGACATAGCGGTCCAGGATGTCAACACCATAGCTCAATATCATCGAACCTAGGTTGGGCCCGGAGGGAGCCACGGGTGCGGCGTTGCCCAGGAGCACCGGGGCTGTCTTGGGGCCGGCGGCCCAAAAGTCGCCGTCCATCGCCATGACGTAGGTGCCCGGCTCGGGGATGCCGTCGGGATTGGGCTCGGGGAACTCGTAGTGCTCCTCGCTGCACGACACCAGCGACGTGCCGGCAACAATGAACGCGCAGCACAGCATGAGCGCTGCCCAAGTCAAGTTTCTTGTTTTTTCAAATTTATGCTTCATAGTCTTGATTAAGATAAATGATAGTATGTAATTATAATGTGTACCTTGGTTGCCGGCATTGATCGGGTTTCGCGCCGGCGGATCCGGTAAAACTAAATAACGGCAAAGAAAACGCAAAATTATATCAAATTTCAGTTTTGAACAAATTTTTGCCAAATTCCTTCATTTGTGTTCTGTCTGGTATTATGCCCAAAACCGTATTTCTATGAATAACAACGATTAAGGCATCTTTAATCTGGCGCGGATTAACCATTTTTAACTACATGCGGTTTTTGCCTGTTGCAATTAAGCATTACCTTTGCAAAGAAATTGGACAACCCAGTGTGTTTTTTTTTGTGGTTATCACATGACTAATTAATCTTTTTTATTAACCCGCCCGCAAGGGCAACAACAACAACTATTATCAATTATGAAGAAAACTATTTTCGCGCTCCTGGCAATGCTTTGCTTTGCTGTTCCCGCTTTTGCCCAAGATTGTTTCATGCGTGGTGACGCTGACGCCGACGGTCAGATTACCCCCAACGACATCTCGGTACTCATCGACTACCTGCTCAACGGCGAGTGGCCCGCACCCGAGGATTCTAACGAGCCCGACGAGCGCGCCATCGACCTAGGCCTGCCCAGCGGCACCCTGTGGGCATCGATGAACATCGGCGCCACCAGCGAGACCGGCACCGGCCTCTTCCTGTCATGGGGCGAGTCGGCTGGCAAGGCTTCCTACGACGAGGCTTCCTACGACTATGACGAGATGACCATCGACTGCATCGCCGGCACCGAGTACGACCCCGCCACCAACCTGTGGGGCGGCAGGTGGACCACTCCCACCAAGGCTCAGTGGGACGAGCTCAAGGCCAACACCATCATCCAAAAGACCAACGTCGGCGGCGTTGACTGCTTCAAGGTGCGCTGCAAGACCGACGCCTCCAAGTACATCTATCTGCCCATGTGCGGCCAGATGATTGATGCCGGCCTCAGCGATAACGGCTATGCCTGGTACTGGTCAAGCACCCAGGCCGAGTGGAACGGCTCGACTAAGACGGCATACTACTTCTTTGGCTCGGGCACCTATCAGAGCATCAGCTCCACCAACAAGCGCGTGGGCCTGCAGGTGCGCCCCGTTTGGGTTCCCAAGGCTCAGTGATTCCTGACGAGCGATTGCCAATTTTGACAATCCGTCAACAGCGATAGCATCCCCGCCCCTCCCGGCGGGGATGCCTTTTTTTTGTGCCCTGCGCCACCGCTCACAGAGGGCCTCAAGGCTGAAAACAAGGTGCCAGATGGCCCTTTTTGCGCTTTTAGGGGGCCTTTTCCCGTATTAGCGCACCTGTCAACCAGATATTTTCCCCATTCTGACACATAAAGACTAATTTTGCGGCAAACTAATTTCCAAAAATTAATAAATTAATACATGAAAAAAATCTTTTTACTTTTGACTTTTGCTCTTGCGCTCACGTCGGCGGCGACCAACATCACCACCGGAGGCAATCAGCAGTTGAAGAAGCAAGCTGCCACCCACCCCAATGGCGTGGCCGTCGATCAGCCCCTCAAGTTCATGAATGAACCGGGCAAGGCCAACAAAACCAAGTTTACCGCATCCAACAACAAGCGTCCCTCAGGCACGATGAAGGCCTATAATCGCTACGGCGGCGCCATCATCTATAATGGTGAAGCCGGAGTTTGGGCGTGTGAGCAAAGCGGAAACGCCTACGTGATTTTCGGCGATGACGGCAAGGTTTACCTGCGCAATCCCATTTATGGCATCAATCTCAATTATGACTTCTGGGTTGAGGGCACCCTCAACGAGGACGGCACCAAGATAACCGTTCCCATGGGCCAGACTATGTATGAGGAGGGCGGCAATGAGTTGGTCCTGTGCTGGGGTTCCACCAAATTATCCTATGGCAGTGACCTTTATAAATGGTGTGATTTCACCATCGACGAGAGTGTTGACGAGGTTGTTTACACCATCGAGGGCGACTGCATCTACCTCGAGGGCACCGAGGGGGACGCCACCGCCGCCTACCCGGACAATTACACGATGACAGGCCTGTCTGCCGTGTGGGCCGGCACCACAGAATGGTGCGGCTTTCTTGACTGCGGCACCGAGTATATTGAAGGCCACGATGTTAATTTCCCCAAGATGATCAATGAGCAGCCTGAGGGCGAACTGGTTGAATATCTGCGCTACGGCGAGTCCATCACGAGGATGATGCTTTATGAGCAAAGCGGTAAACTTTACGTCGTTTATGGCACTGACGGCAAGGTTTATCTGAAGAACCCCATCTACGGCCTGCCCGTGTTCACCTATGAGAGGGACTGCTGGATGGAAGGCACCTTGAGTGCTGACGGCAAGACCATCACCATGCCCATGGACCAGTATGTCTATTGGAATTGGAATGACGAACACGGCATCATGTTGAAGAACTTGACCCTTGATGTTGACGCCGAAGGGTATGTCACCCTCACCATCAACGAAGACGTCACCGAGATGACCTTCACCATCGACGGCAACACCCTGACGCTGGACGGCACAAGCGGCGACATGTATGCCGACTGGCCCACCAGCTTTACCGGGCTTGGCGGCGTGTGGGACATTGACGAGTTGCCATTCGCCACCTACCTTGACTGGAACACTTATTTCCTCAAGGTGGTTCCCGCGGTTCCCGCCGACCCCAGTCTGGACGAGGCCGAAACCGGTTATGTCAAGCCATGGTATGACTGTGGCGACGAGAGCGGCCGCAGCGTGTTCCGTCACCACATCAAGCTCGAGGATGTGGACGGCAATCCCCTCGATGCCGAACATGTGACTTACACCATCTTCACCGATGACCAGCCTTACACATTCACGGCATGGCCTCCTTACATCCCGGAAGATACGGACGAACTTCCTTATAATTTATATCTTGATTATGTATCCCCTGACTGGACATACTTCGCCCGCACCAATGCTGAGGGTTACGAGCCCTTGTTCACCACCCGCATCGGCATCCAGGTCTATTACACGGTCAACGGAGTGCGCAATGCTTCGCACATCAGGTATTACTACCTGGTGCCGACCTATGTAGAGTACGGTGTTCCCGCCAATCCCACCGCCGACAAGTGGTATGACAGCGGCAACGAGAACGGCTACAGCAGGTTCTTCTACACCGTCAGCAAATACACCACCGACGGGGAACCCATGGACCCCAACCGCATCTACTTCAGCATATTCACCGACGATGACCAGTTGTTCACCTACGATGCCTCGAAATATACCCATGACTTCCAAGAGGATGTGACATTGGTGCCCTACAACCACATTGGCGTTGATGTCCGCAACACCTTCAGTTACATCTACCGTACCAATGCCGAGGGCTATGACCCATTCTTCAACCACCAGATTGGCATCCAGAGTTATTACCTGTGCGACAATGGCGAGATGACCGCTTCGGACATCATTTACCTGGAGGTGTTTGAGCCCGTGGGCGCAATTGACGAGGTCAATGCCGGCAAGACGGTGGCAGGCGTGAAATACTACAACATGGCCGGCCAGCAGATGAGCGAGCCCAACGGCATCTGCATTGCTGTGACCACCTACACCGACGGCACCGCCAGCGCTGTGAAGGTTGTGAGGTAAAAACCTGAAAGCAATTGATTTGACTTAATTACACATTTATAATTTCAATTTTTATTAACTCGCCCGCAAGGGCAATAAAAACAATCATTATTTATGAAAAAAATTATTTTTGCACTCATGGCAGTGCTTTGCTTCGCAATCCCCGCGATTGCAGACGATGACCATTGCTACCTGCGTGGTGACGCTAACGGTGACGACCAAATCGACCCGTCCGACATTTCGGCGCTCATCGACTACCTGCTCAATGGCGTATGGCCCGCAGAACCTGCCGGTGAGGTTTTCACCGTGAATGGCGTTTCGTTCACCATGATTCCTGTCGAGGGTGGCACTTTCACCATGGGCGCTACCAAGGAGCAGGAAGATGAAGCTAAAAACAATGAAAAGCCTGCCCATGAGGTGACTTTGTCGAGTTACAGCATTGGTCAGACCGAGGTGACTCAAGAACTGTGGGAGGCCGTGATGGGTTCCAATCCGAGTATTGCGGGTACTGATCCCCAATATCCAGTAGAATATGTCTCATGGACTGATTGCCAGGCATTTATTGCCGAATTAAATGCACTTACGGGCAAGAATTTCCGCCTGCCGACCGAGGCCGAGTGGGAGTTTGCAGCACGCGGCGGCAACCTGAGCCAAGGCTACAAATATGCAGGCAGTTTCACGCTTGACGATGTCGCATGGTATTCGGGCAATAGTGACGATTCAATTCACATGGTTGCTACCAAGGCACCCAACGAGTTGGGCTTGTATGACATGAGCGGCAATGTAAATGAATGGTGCCAAGATAATTATGGTTCGTACAGTGCTGATCCCCAAACCAACCCGACAGGTCCTGCAGAAGGATATGGTACCCGCATTTACCGTGGCGGCGGCTGGAACATTTCTAATCTTATACAGTTCCGTGTTTCTTGGAGAGGAAGAGGACAAGATGATGAATGGGGTGCTATGAATAACCTCGGTTTGCGCCTAGTTCTCTAATGGCGTAACGACCATTCTATAAATTTTAGGAGAATTTATTATTGTCAAGTCGCTGCGGCAGGAATGCCGTGGCGGCTTGTCTGCTTATTTTACGTGAAAAACTTGATGTTGTGTTTTGCTTGTCCGTTTGAAAAAATGTGTACCTTTGTAGTACAAAATATTCAGCAGAAACAATGAAAATCAAGCATTACATCATCATATTGGTTGCCACTTTGTGTGCCTTGACTGGCTTCTCCCGTGCAGCCACTGACAACAAGACATTTGAGCGGTTCTATAATCTTTCGCCCCAAGAATTCAGAACCCAATTGAATTACTATATTCAACACAACCAAATTGACAGCGCCATGCAATGTGCTAACATTCAAGCCAGCAAATATGGCAAGGAAAAACTCACCGACGAGGAGATTTTAGCCTGCTGCCTTGCGTTCAGGTATATGGGCTTGGAATATCTTGACGGCTATTATAATTACCAACTCGCTACCGAGAACCACTTGAAAGCCGAGAACATTGCCAACGAATATGGACTAAAAGACCTGCAAACATTTATTGCGGTTGACAACGCAACGCTGACAGCCACACGAAATGACCTGGAGAACAACTTTGCGTATAATAAAGATGTATTGGACGGTTTCAAGAAAGCCTTGCAACGGATATTTGAACAATCGGGGTCAAACAACATCAACCTGTTTATGGAATCCACAGCATCCAATCTGCTGTATCTTGCTTTCAAGTTTGACAAGACCAAGGACGTCGCCAACGAAGTCAAGGCATATCAAGAAGCGCAAAAGAAATATGGGGTCAACTGTAATATCGCACAAGTGCTTTGCTGTGCCATTGAATGCTACAATGCCGGCAACCATGACAAGGCATTTGAAATCCTTCAGACGCCGATAACCCATCCGTCGAACCTGAATGACCGTGACATCTGCCAATTCCAGGCAATGGTCAATATCGCCCAATATGCCGTGCTGGTTAAAAGCGGGAAACGGACAGAGGCTATGAATCTCCTACTGCAACATGAGCAGTTCCTGCGCGAAAATGAGATGTCATTTGAACAGTTGGAGGCGTTGCAACTTATCCGTCAGCACTATGAGGCAGATGGCAACAAGGAGTTGGCGGACAAATATGCCTTACAATATTATATTACCAAGGATGAGTTCTTTAACAAGAGCAAGGTGGGCAAGATGGATCAGGCGAAACTGAACCTGGAACTGGAGCAGACGCGTGACCGAATGCAGGAAATGAGTTACCGCCAGCGGATGCAGAACATCGTGATGTGGGGGTCAATCATCATCGCGCTGCTGGCGCTGGCGCTGCTGGGCGTGCTGTGGATGAACTACCGCAAGACGTGCCGCACCAACCGCCTGCTGTATGAAAAGAACGTCGCCCTGCTCGCCGCCAACCAGGAACTGAGACCCGTGGCTGCGGTGACTCCCGTGCCCGACGAGCCCGATGAACCCGATGAGCCTGCCGAGGATGCCGAGAAATCTGCCGCCGACGAGTTGACGCAGGCCGACCGAGACCTGATGGAGAAAATCACTGCAGTGATGGAGTCATCGCAAGAGATATTCAGCGAGGACTTCTCGCGCCAGCGGCTGGCCGAACTGGTGGGCAGCAACAGCAAATATGTGTCGCGCGCCATCAGCGCGAGCAAGCGCGGCAGCTTTTATGCGCTGTTGAACGAATACCGCATCAAGGAGTCGTGCCGCCGCCTGATGGACCGCGAGCATTACGGCAGTTACACCATCGAGAGCATCGGCTATGGCGTGGGCTTCAAGTCGCGCAGCAACTTCAACGCCGTGTTCAAGGACATCGTGGGCCTGACGCCGTCGGCGTTCCTGAAAATGACCCGTTGATAGTGAGGAATTAGGAGTTAGGAGTTAGGAGTTAGGAGTTAGCATCCGCGCTCCTTTTTTCTTCTCACGCTAAGGCACTAAGGCGCAAAGTTTTGCGGGAAAATAGACACGTTTGCCCCTCGCTGGCGCTTGGGAACTGTGGGCCGGTGCCGTTCGGTTAATTCGTGAAATTCGTCGTTTTATTGTTTTGTGTAGGAAAATTTTGTAAATTTGCGAAGGAATATAAAACTGATTGTGGACTATGAAACAGTTATCTTACCTCTTGCTGGCGCTCGCCGCCGTGGTGTGTATGCTTGCACGGGCAGATTATGTGATTGATGGCGCTGAGTATCATGTCGATACGCTGGTGCACCGCCAGGTGGGCCCCGGCACGGTCAACACCATTGTGCGCATCCCCGACTATGCCCTCAATGTGTATGTCATGGAGGTGGACCTCAACGACCCCAACAACCGCGTGGAGACCACCATGGGCTATAACACCGTGGGCCGCACCGAGTCGCTCGCCAACGCCTATACTCGCAACCGCACGCCCGTCAAGCGCCCCTTTGCGGGCTGCAACGCCAACTTTTGGGTAGTGTCGGGCAGCGGCGCACCGTTGAACCAGTATGCCCTAGGGTCGCCCCTGGGCGGCGTGGCGCGCAACGACACCGTGATGGTCAACGACAACAACACCTGCGACCAGTGGGACGGCGGCGCCAAGCGCACGGCGTCGGCGGCCATGACGCGCGACAAGACGGTGATTGTGGGGCGCTTCCTGTGGTCGGGCGAGGTGGCCTCGCCCAAGTTGCCGCAGGCGCTGTCGTTTGCCAACATCAACCGCCGCTGCGTGGGCGGCGAGATGGCGCTGTGGGGCCCTGCCTACACCCGCACGCGCGAGTTTGAGGACAACTGGACGGGCTACAACACCCAGGGCGACAACCACACGGACAACTACTACCTGACCTTTGCTGAGGGCAGCGACTGGAGAATCAATGCCCCCATGACGCTTGTGGTGGCCGGCGTCGTGCCCAACCGCGACCGCATGACGCTGGGCGACTATGATGCCTGCCTGACCGCCACGGGCGCCTACAAGGACGCGATGGCGGCGCTGGCCGTGGGCGACACGGTTACCATCAACCAGGGGTGGATGGTGTATGAGGACGACCGCCCCAACGACCGCCCCGACATCGAGAACCTGGTGACGGGCAACGCGCCCATCATGCACAACGGCGAGCTGCTGGGCCGCAACTATGACGAGACCTACAACAGCCAGGTGTACAGCCGCACCTGCTACGGCGCCAGCGCCGACGGCAAGCACCTGTATCTGCTGGTCATCGACCGCTCGACGAGCCCGCTCTACGGCAAGTCGGACGGCTGCCCCACAGCCGTGGCGTGCCAGATACTGAAGCAGATGTGCCCCGATGTGAGCGAGATGGTGAACATGGATGCGGGCGGCTCGGCCGAGATGATGCTCTTTGGCCAAATCATCAACACCACCACCGAGGGCACGCCGCGCGCCGTGGACTGCGGCTGGCTGGTCGAGGCCGTGGGGGAGGAGGACAACGAGGTGGCGAGCATCGCCTTTGACCAGTTCCGCATCGACATGCCCGCCTACTCGTCGGTGACACCGCGCGTGCTGGGCTACAACAAGATAGGCGAACTGGTGGACATGGATGTGCAGGGGTTCACCCTGGCCTGTGACGCCTCCATCGGCACGACGCGCGGCCAGGTGTTCATGGCCGGCGGCGATGTGGCCGGCGGCGTGCTCACGGCCACCCTGGGCGACATGACGGCGACGGTGCCCGTGCGCATCATCGAGGCGCACCCCAGCATCGCCCTCAATCCCATTCTCATCGACACCCGCGACTATCCCATGGAGGTGACGGCGACCATCAACAACAATGTCTATTACTACGACCCCGCCTGCATCGACTGGCAGGTGAGCGACCCCGCTGTTGCCGCCATCGAGGGCGGCGTGCTGCGCGGCGTGGGCGAGGGCACGACGGACATCGGCTGCCAGGTGGGCCCCTACAGCGAGGCCGACCAGGTGACGGTGGAAATCAGCCCCGCCGAGTACCTCTATCAGGACTGGACGGGCTGGACCTTCAAGGGCGCCGGTGCCAAGGACATCGCCATCGACGAGGCCACGGGCACCGTGAGCTTTGCCTATGCGAGCAACCGCGCGCCCTACCTGCAGATGAGCAAGGACCTGGCGCTGTACAGCCTGCCCGACACCGTGGGGCTGGTGTTTAACAGCACCATTCCCATTGACTATGTGCAGATTGACGCACGCAACCGCTTCAACCCATCGTCCAACTTCCTCAAAATCGAGCCCGCCGGCGGCGCCGCGCGCTTTGAGCCGGGCGTGGACCACCGCATCCTGCTCGACCTGGACGCGCTGGGCGGCGCGGACTATGTGGGCACTTATCCGTTGACCGTCAAGACCATCAAGTTCACCATCAGCAAGGCCGATGCCGTTGCCGGCGACCACACGCTGGCGCTCAAGTCGTTCTACTGCCACTATCCCAACCACTCGGGCCATGTCGAGCCCGCCACGGGTGACGTGAACATCGACGGCGAGGTCAATATCGCCGACATCAACGCCATCATCGACATGATACTGGGCGGCGGCGCCGCTGCCGCGGGCGACGTGAACCGCGACGGCGAGGTCAACATCAGCGACATCAATGCCGTGATAGACATTATCTTGAGGTGAGACAAGTAACCAAAAAAACAATATTATCATATTAACTGCCAATGAATGGCCCTAAACTCAAAGTTTTGTTTATGAAGAAATCATTTCTTGCATTATTGTTATTGCTGGTTTTCAGCATTGTTCCCGCCTGGGCTGATGTCAGGGGCGACGTGAACGGCGACGGCGCAGTCAGTCCTGCCGACATCTCGGCACTGATCGACTATCTGCTTGGCAGCGACACCGGCGCCTCGGCGCAGAGCGCCGACGTTAACAACAGCGGCAGCGTCGGGCCCGAGGACATCTCGGCGCTCATCGACTATCTGCTCGGCAGCGGGTGGCCCGACGAACCCGCGGGCGAGGTCATCACCGTGGGCGGCGTGTCGTTCACGATGGTAACGGTCGATGGCGGCACATTCATGATGGGCGCTACCGAGGAGCAGCAGACCGCCATCGAGGATGCCGACGACGAGTTCCCGGTGCATCAGGTAACGCTGTCGGGCTTCCTTATCGGCCAGACTCAGGTGACGCAGGAATTGTGGCTTGCCGTGATGGGCAGCAACCCCAGCGTGTGCAACGGCGATGCCGGTTACCACGATTTTGGTGAAAATCTGCAGCGCCCCGTGGACAATGTGTCGTGGAACGACTGTCAGACGTTCATCGGCAAGCTGAATGAGATGACAGGTAAGACCTTCCGCCTGCCCACCGAGGCCGAGTGGGAGTTTGCCGCGCGCGGCGGCAACATGAGCGGGCACTACATGTATGCCGGCAGCGACAGTCTTGACGAGGTGGCATGGTATGAGGGCAACGCCCTTAACGACAGCCGCAGTCCCGACTACGGCTCGCATGCCGTGGCTACCAAAGCGCCCAACGAGCTGGGCCTGTATGATATGAGCGGCAACGTGTTTGAGTGGTGCAACGACGCGTTTGCCTACTATAGCAGCGCGCCCCAGACCAATCCTCAGGGACCGTCGTGGGGCCTTGACCGCGTGTGCCGTGGCGGCGGTTTTAACGGCAGCGAGGGCACGTGCCGCCTGGCATGCCGCTGGGGAGGCAGGGCGAGCGACAAGGACTGGGGCTTTGGGCTGCGCCTTGCCGCCGACGACCCCGCCTGCACGGCTATGCCCGAGGTTTCCACCAGGCTTACCGACAGCGCCCTGGTCATCACCGCCACGGGCGAGGGTACCGTGACGCTGATTGTTGACGGCGAGGCTGTCGCCAATCCCTACACCGC
Organism: uncultured Prevotellaceae bacterium; assembly: GCA_937898675.1. Lineage (GTDB taxonomy): Bacteria > Bacteroidota > Bacteroidia > Bacteroidales > Muribaculaceae > Sodaliphilus. The sequence goes on along the minus strand of CALEJB010000050.1, from coordinate 31,223 downwards.
CATGCGCGGCAGCGAGCCGCGTTACCTCAAGGTGCAGGCCACGGCCCAGGCCAGCGGCAAGAAGAAGACGCAATGCGGCGAGACGACCGTCACCGTGCGCCCGCTGGACACCCCGCCCGTCACCGAGACCTTTACCGTGGGCGGCGTGACCTTTGAGATGGTGAGCGTCGAGGGCGGCACCTTTATGATGGGCGCGGGCGAGGAACAGCCTGAATGCAACGCCAACGAGCGCCCCGTGCACCAGGTGACGCTGTCCGGTTTCTCCATCGGGCAGACCGAGGTAACGCAGGAGCTGTGGGTGGCCGTGATGGGCAGCAATCCCACCAACTTCAGGGGCAACCTGCAGCGTCCCGTCGATTGCGTGTCGTGGAACGACTGCCAGACGTTCATCGCCAAGCTGAACGAGCTGACGGGCAAGACCTTCCGCCTGCCCAGCGAGGCCGAGTGGGAGTTTGCCGCGCGCGGCGGCAACAAGAGCTTGGGCTTCATGTATGCCGGCAGCGACAATGTCGCCGACGTGGCGTGGTACTTTGACAACAGCGGCTGGCAGCCCCATGCCGTGGCCACGCTGGCGCCCAACGAGCTGGGCATTTATGACATGAGCGGCAATCAGGACGAGTGGTGCAACGACTGGTATAAGACCTACACCAGCGCGGCGCAGACCGACCCCCAAGGCCCCGCAACGGGCACCTATCGCGTGTGCCGCGGAGGCGGCTGGTCGGCCAACCCTTTGAGCGCCCGGGTGACCGTGCGCGGCAGCATCAACCCCGGCAGCGCAAGCACCGACGTGGGCTTCCGCCTGGCGCTGTAGCCGCCTGAACGATATCTGTCAATGATTTGGATGGGCGTATGGCCCGTCAACACTCAATCACCGCTCGAGATGGCAACATCGGGCGGTGATTATGCGTTGACGGGTGTGAGGAGCAGTTCAGACTGGTGTTATAGTGCGCCTGAATAGCGCGGGCGTTTTAGTAACCCAGGTCGCCAAAGTATTCTTTGTCCTCTTGGGGAGTGATGGCTATGACCTTGCGCAGGTCGTTGAGCATATCCCTGTTGCGGGTTGTGAAACGCTTGCGGAATGTCGCTATGTTTTTCTCCCACTTCTTGTATGAGAGTTGGGGCCATCGTTTGCAGTTGAGTTTCATCTCGGGGGTGATGGTGGCGACGAGGTTGTCAAACACCCGGGTTGTGTTCTCCTCGGTGAACGTGTTGTGCATGTGATGCGACAGGCGCTCCAGGAAGCGTGTGCGGAAACCCTTGTTGCGCAGCAGTCTGTCGATCAGTATGTTTTGCCTTGCTGTAAGGGCATTGTCTGCTGCCGCCACGCGGAGGTATCGGGCAGCTCCCCAATGGCTTGCCCACGAGGCATCGATGTCGTAGAAAACGAAATGCCACTTCATGTCGCTCCCTTTTTCGTCGGATTGCACATAGCGGATGTTGCCCAAATCGGTGTTGCGGGAGTATATCTCGCCGAGTTTCCAGTCAATCAGGCCGTCCACGTCAATCTTTTGGCTCGCCTCGGCATAATTGCTGTCGTTGCGCATATCGTGCGATCGCACATAGTTGTTGAGCCGGTTCCAGCCGGCTGCGGAGCCCTCCTCGCAGTATATCGCCTGAATCATATTGATGTTGTCGTCAGACACCTTGATGCCGGCTGTGGTTTGGAGGCGTTGCTTGACAAATTTGCGGTCGATTTTCTCGCGCAGATAGTAGAGGCCGAAGTAATCGCCGTTGATGTACAGCGCCACGGGTCTGTAGTTCTGGACGATGAGGGTGGGGCTTTGGGCGGCCATCAGGCTGGTGAAGAATTCGTCGCGTATCATGCATTGCGCCTGGTCCTGGGACCCGCCGCGCAAGATGAATCTTTCGAGTTCCTCTGCCTTGCCGGTGCCGAAAAAGTTATACTTGATGCTGGCGTTGCCGTACTGGCCGTAAAATTTGACTTGAAACGATTTTTTGGGCTCGGCCCTCGAGAATCCGCCTTGAATCTTGAAGGCGCAATCGGTCGAGAACCCCTCCTTGCCGTCAAATAACTCGACGTGGGCTTTCTTTTCCCGGTTTTTCCAATAGTTGGCGCCCTTGTGGGGAAATTCACGGTCGTATCCTGGACCATTGGCATAGATGCCGCTGTGGAAGTCCCACATGTCGGCGGGCTTGATTGAGATGCTGATGACGGGAATAGTGTGTTCGTCGCCAAGGATGTAGCTGGCGGTGGCCACAGGGCTGCGCAGCGACGTGCTGTCGCCCTCAACGTAGGTGCGCACCACGGTGCTCTTGGTGAGTGTGAGCGTGTCTTTCAGCACAGGTGAGCCAGGGTCGGGTTCAGAGCCATCGAGGGTGTAGTGGACAGGCTTGCCAGTCTTATTAAGGTGTAGCGTTAACTGCTTTTTTTTTTCGTACACGCCTGGCGCTTGGTCAAACGTTGGTCCCTCGTCGATGAAGCGGCGCGGCTTGCCGTCGCTGCCGAAGAAGAAAAATCCCTTCATGCCCTCGGCGCGGCCCATTGTCACGCCCTGATAGGTGGGTCTCAGGCAGATGCCGTCAATGAGCCTGCCGCCCTGGGTGAGGCGCAGGGTCTCGCTGTCGCCCAGTTTGAAGCCGGCCTGTGTGGCGGGTTTTTTCGCCTTTTTGCCGGCGAGTTCCACTTGATAGGTTTCTCCTGGGGCGAGCTGCCGGGCGGGGAATTGCCATTCCTTGCCCTTCTTGCCGCCCTTGGTGGACAGGGCATAGTCGCTGAGTTCTACGGGGGATGATGACACGTTTTTGACAGTCACCCAGTTGAAATGGCCCTTCTCCATTCTCGACGACGCTCGCCAGATGAGCAGCGGGCTGCCGTTGCGCTGTTCGTCGATGCGCTGGTTGTAGGCCTCGTAGCCGTCGCGGTTGTTGTCAAAGCCGGGGCTTTGCATGTATGTCTTCTCGTAGGTGCCGTCGTCCTGTCGGCTGTAAGATTCATCGGCGCTCAATTCGATGACTTTAACCTCGGCCATAATATCAGTCTCGTTTTTGATCAGTTGCAGCTTGCAACTGTCACCGGGGATTTTAAAGTTGGCGCGCAATTCGCCGTTATTGTCCTTGTTCTCTTCCTTGTCCTCAGCGTCGTCTGCGTCTTCCTTGCCGTCTTTGTTTTTCTTCTTTTTGTCTTTTACTGCGAACACGACTAGGCATTCACCTGGCTTGACCGTCACGTTGGGAAAGTTCCATTCGCTTGTCTTGTCTTTTAACACGGTGCTGTCTGATGCGGCTTCGGTGCTGTCGTCTTCACCGTCGCCGTCTTTTGGTTTCTTGGCTTTCTTGCTGTGGCACACCAGTGAATAGCCGTCAAGGTCGACGGGCTGTTCCGATATGTTTTTGATTTCAATCCAGTCGGCTGTTTTCCCGTCTGCTGTGAGCAGTCCTGTGCGGTTGGATGCCATCACTTCGTTGATGACCAACACTTTGTCAAACTGTTCATCCTTTATGATAGTGCCTTGGCCTTTGCGGTCCCCGTTGCATGAGGCGGTAAAGAGCACCAGTGCCATCAATAGGACAGCGTGCCTTGAAATCAGTTTGGAACTCATTATCTTTATGGCTATTTAATTTCGTTAATAATATCATGGGCAAAGGTAGTAAATATTTTCCATAACGAACAGATAATGGCCAAGAATTGACGATTCAACAAATCTTGCATCGTTGGGGCCTGCAACTCGAGAAAAATTCGTACCTTTGTGGGCCTAAATGACAAAAGGCAGGAATTTGAACTGATGAAAGAAACAGACAAGACCGAAAACGGTAACCAAATCATAGAGCAGGCGGCGCAGGCCGAGTACAAGTACGGCTTTGTGACCGACATTGACACCGATGTCATCCCCAAGGGACTTGACGAGGATGTGGTGCGCCGCATCTCGGCGCTCAAGGGCGAGCCCGAGTGGCTGCTTGAGTTCCGCCTCAAGGCCTACCGCCACTGGCTGACGCTCAAGACGCCGCACTGGGGCCATGTGCATGTGCCGGACATTGACTTCCAGAACATCAGCTACTATGCCGCGCCCAAGCGCAAGCAGGAGAGCGAGAAAAAGGAGATTGACCCCGAGGTGAAAAAGACCTTCGACAAACTGGGCATACCCCTCGAGGAGCAGTTGCGCCTGAGCGGCATGGCGGTGGATGCGGTGATGGACAGCGTGAGTGTCAAGACCACCTACCGCGACCGCTTGGCTGAGTTGGGCGTGATATTCTGCTCGATGAGCGAGGCGGTGAAGGACTACCCCGACCTGGTGCGCAAGTACCTGGGCAAGGTGGTGCCCTATACCGACAACTTCTATGCCGCATTGAACTCGGCCGTGTTCAGCGACGGCTCGTTTGTGTACATCCCCAAGGGCGTGCGCTGCCCGATGGAGCTGTCCACCTACTTCCGCATCAATGCTGCGCAGACGGGCCAGTTTGAGCGCACGCTCATCGTGGCCGACGACGACAGCTATGTCTCTTATCTGGAGGGTTGCACCGCGCCCATGCGCGACGAGAACCAGTTGCATGCCGCCATCGTCGAGATTATTGTCGAGGACCGCGCCGAGGTCAAGTACAGCACTGTGCAGAATTGGTATCCCGGCGACAAGGAAGGCAAGGGCGGCATCTACAACCTGGTGACCAAGCGCGGCCTGTGCCGCGGCGACCGCAGCAAGCTGTCGTGGACCCAGGTCGAGACCGGCAGCGCCATCACCTGGAAGTATCCCAGCTGCGTGCTGCTGGGCGACCGCTCGACGGGAGAGTTTTACAGCGTGGCGCTCACCAACAACTACCAAGAGGCCGACACCGGCACCAAGATGATTCACTTGGGCAAGAACACCACCAGCACCATCGTGAGCAAGGGTATCAGCGCCGGCCACAGCCAGAACAGTTACCGCGGCATGGTCAAGATAGCCCCCAAGGCCACCGGGTGCCGCAACTTCACCCAGTGCGACAGCCTGCTGCTGAGCGACACCAGCGGTGCCCACACCTTCCCCGTGATTGAGGTGGGCAACGACACGTCGGTTGTTGAGCACGAGGCCACCACGAGCAAGATCAACGAGGACCAGATATTCTACTGCAACCAGCGCGGCATCCCCACCGACGACGCCGTGGGGCTCATTGTCAACGGCTATGCCAAGGAGGTGATGGCCAAGTTGCCCATGGAGTTTGCCGTCGAGGCCCAGAAACTGCTCAGCGTCTCGCTCGAGGGCAGCGTGGGGTAAACTTTTTTAATTAGGAGTTAGGAGTGCGTTTGCGGGTTTTTTCCCATGCTCCCATTGGCAAATGAATAAAAAATAACGAACAACGATATAGATTATGTTAGTAATCAAAGATTTACAGGCCTCGATTGAGGATAAGCAGATTTTGAAGGGCGTCAACCTCACCGTCAATCCCGGCGAGGTGCATGCCATCATGGGCCCCAACGGCTCGGGCAAGAGCACCCTGAGCGCCGTGCTCACGGGCAATCCCGCCTACACCGTCACCGGCGGCAGCGTCGAGTTTGGCGGCAAGGACCTGCTCGCCCTCTCGCCCGAGGACCGCGCCCACGAGGGCCTGTTCCTGAGTTTCCAGTATCCCGTTGAGATTCCCGGCGTGTCGATGGTCAACTTCATGCGCGCCGCCGTCAACGCCAAGCGCCAATATCATGGCCAGGACCCCTTGGGTGCCAGCGACTTCTTGAAACTCATGCGCGAGAAGCGCAGCATCGTCCAGCTCGACAACAAACTCGCCTCGCGTGCCGTGAACGAGGGCTTCTCGGGCGGCGAGAAAAAGCGCAACGAGATTTTCCAGATGGCCATGCTCGAGCCCCGGCTGAGCATCCTCGACGAGACCGACAGCGGCCTTGACATCGACGCCCTGCGCATCGTGGCCAGCGGCGTGAACACCCTCAAGAGCAAGGACAACGCCACCATCGTCATCACCCACTACCAGCGGTTGCTGGACTACATCAAGCCCGACTTTGTGCACGTGCTGTACAAGGGACGCATCGTCATGAGCGCCGGTCCCGAGCTGGCGCTGGAACTCGAGGAGAAGGGCTATGACTGGATTAAGGAACAAGTTGACGGCAAGGAGCAGTGATGATGGACAACAAGAGTGACATGAACGCGCTCAGGCAATATATCGACCTGTTTGACGAGTGCGCCGCCGACATCGAGCGCCAGTCGCCCGACACGCTCAACGCCCTGCGCGCCGCGGCCCGCAAGGCATTGCAGACCGCACGCCTGCCGCGCAAGGGCAGCGAGGACTATGAGGCCACCGACTTGGAACGGGTGTTTGCCCACAACTATGGCGTGAATGTGAACCGCATGCCCTTTGAGGCCAATCCCGCCGAGGCATTCCGCTGCGATGTGCCCAACCTGAGCACTTGCCTGTACTATAACAGCAACGATGCCTTCCACAGCAGCGCCTCCGCCGAGCGCAATATCGGCCAAGTGGTGGTGGAACCCTTCAGCATCGCCGCCTTTGACCGTCCCGAACTGATGAACGCCTACTACGGCAAGCTGGCGCCGCTGAGCGACCCCACCGTGGCGCTCAACAGCCTGCTCGTGCAGGACGGCCTGCTCATCTATGTGCCCGACGGCGTGGTGGCCGAGCGTCCCATCCAGCTGGTCAACATCTTCAATGCCGCACTCGACATGATGGCCCTGCGCCGTCTGCTCATCGTCGTGGGCAAGGGCGCCAGCGTGCGCATCCTGGCCTGTGACCACACCCAGAGCACCGAGTATCGCTACCTCAACAACCAGGTCATCGAACTGGTGGCCCTCGAGGGCAGCACGGTCGATTACTATGACATGGAAGAGAGCACGCCGCTCACCAGCCGCGTGTCGTCCATCTGGGTGCAGCAGCACGAGGGCAGCAATGTCCTGATTGATGGCATCACGCTCACCAACGGATATACCCGCAACAACTATCATGTGGAGGTCAACGGCGAGCATGCCGAGACGCGCCTGCTGGGCATGACCATTGCCAGCGGCGAGCAGCATGTGGACAGCCACACCTTCATCGGCCACAACGCGCCGCGCTGCAACAGCAACGAGATGTTCAAGTATGTGCTCGACGACCACGCCGTGGGCGCCTTTGCCGGCAAGATTCTCGTCAAGCCCGGCTGCCCGCGCGTCGAGGCCTACCAGGGCAACCGCAACATCTGCGGCGCTCCCACGGCCCGCATGTACACCAAGCCCCAGCTCGAGATTTACACCGACGACGTGATGTGCTCTCACGGCTCGGCCGTGGGCCAGCTCGACGAAGAGGCACTGTTCTACATGCGCACCCGCGGCATCCCCGAGGCCGAGGCCCGGCGGCTGCTGATGCAGGCCTTTGTGGCCGATGTCATCGACGGCGTGCGCCTCGACGCCCTCAAGGACCGCTTGCACTACCTGGTCGAAAAGCGATTTGCCGGCACCTTGAGCAACTGTGGCGGCTGTAGTCAAGTGTGCCGCCCCGGCGACAAATGAATAAAGAACCCTCCGCATAATAGGGCCGCGTTAGCGCGGGCAACATTTAACTCATCACTGAAAATAAATGGACATCAACAAGATTCGTGCCGAATATCCCATCTTGGAACGCCAGATTGACGGGCGTCCGCTCATCTATCTGGACAACGCCGCCACGTCCCAGACGCCGCGCCGTGTGGTCGAGGCCATCGAACAGATGTATTACCGCTATAAGGCCAATGTGCACCGTGGCGTGCACACCCTGTCGCAGGAGGCTACCGACATGCAGGAGGCCACGCGCGAGCGGGTGCGCGCCTTCATCAACGCCGGCAGCACCCAGGAGGTGATTTTCACCCGAGGCACCACCGAGGCCATCAACCTGGTGGCGTCGTCATTTGGCACGATGCTCGAGAGCGGCGACGAGATCATCGTCACCACCATGGAGCACCACAGCAACATCGTGCCCTGGCAACTCATCGGCCAGCGCAAGCGCGTCTTCATCCGCGTCGTGCCCATCAGCGACAGCGGCGAGGTGGACATGCAGGCCTATGAAGACCTGTTCACCGATAACACCCGCTTTGTGGCCATCGCCCATGTGTCCAATGTGCTGGGCACGGTCAATCCCGTTAAGGAGATGATTGCCATTGCCCACCGCAACGGTGTACCCGTGCTCGTGGACGGCGCCCAGGCAGCGCCCCACGTCGCAGTGGATGTGCAGGACCTGGACTGCGACTTCTACGCCTTTTCGAGCCACAAGATGTACGGCCCTGCCGGCGTGGGCATCCTGTACGGCAAGCGCTACTGGCTGGACAAGATGCCGCCTTATCAGGGTGGGGGAGAGATGATTGGCAACGTGACATTTGAGCGCACCACCTTTGCCGACCTGCCGTTCAAGTTTGAGGCCGGCACGCCCGACTTTGTCGATATCGCCGCCTTTGGCGCCGCCATCGACTACATCAATGAGTTGGGGCTGGAGAATATCGCCGCCCATGAGCATGAACTGCTGGCGGCCGCCACCCAAGGACTGGCCGGCATCGAGGGCATCCGGTTGTTTGGCACCGCGCCCCGCAAGAGCGGCGTGCTGTCGTTCCTCGTGGGCGACATCAGCAGTTACGACATGGGCCTGCTGCTCGACAAGCTGGGCGTGGCGGTCCGCACCGGGCACCACTGCGCCGAGCCGCTCATGGCGCGCTATGGCGTGCAGGGCATGGTGCGCGCCTCGTTTGCGGTCTATAACACGCTCGACGAGGTCAATGCCTTTGTCGCCGCCACCCGCCGCGTGGCCGACATGCTGCGGTAAAAATCAGGCTATGCTCTCGGGGGGTGTGCTGAAAGTCAGTGATTTACATGCCGCTGTGCGCTACGATGCCCGGTTTTTGCCGACGGGTTACATCCCATGCTCCGGCAAACTGGCGTCCCGTGCGGGATGTGATTTACGGCTTGGGGCGGTAGTTGCGGCCGATGAGGCTGCACAGGATGGTGCGGCCGGTGAGGGAGGCGAGGATTCCTAACTTGTTTTTCAGGCGGACATTGCCGTCGATGAGGCAGCGCCAGCGCAGGCGCTTGATGCCCTGCCAGCAGCGGTTGGCCAGGGCGCTGTGGTCGTGCTGCCGGTCTTGCTGGCTGAGCAGCAGTATGTTGAAATAGGCGCTGAGCAGGCGGCTGCGCACTGCGGGCAGGTGCTGGGCATCGTCGCGCTCGACCTGTCGCTCAAGGGCCTCGGCGATGTCGAGCACGGCGGCGCGGCGCGGCGAGAACGCGCCGATGATGCTGTCCTGGCGCTGGCGGTAGCCATAGAGCACCGTGCCGATGGCCGCCACGCGGCGGCATTTTCTTATTAATGGGTAAATGATGGCCAGGTCCTCGTAGATGCTGCCCACGGGGTAGCGGATGCCCTCGAACAGGCTGGCGCGGTAGATGCGCCCCCATGCCGAGTGGGTGAGTCCGCGCTGGTAGAGGATGGCCTGCAGTGCCTCGCGGCGGTCGTACGTCACCACCTTGTCGGTGCCCGTGAGGGCGGGGAATTCCATGCGCTCGCCGTAGAAGGGCTGGTAGCCGCCCACGGCGATGTCGGCGTCGTGCCGCTGCATCACTGCCAGCAGGGTGGCGATGAATTGCGGGTGCAGCACGTCGTCGCTGTCGGCCATGACGACCAGCTGGCCCGTCATGGCGTCGAGGGCGGTGTTGCGCGCCGCCGACAGGCCGCCGTTGGGCTGGTGAAAGACGCGGACGCGGCTGTCGCGCGCCGCCCACTGGTCGCACATGGCGCCGCTGCCATCGGTGCTGCCGTCGTCCACCACGAGGATTTCGAGATGGCGATAACTCTGGGCGACAATGCTCTGCATGCACTGGTCCAGGTATTGCTCCACGTTGTACACGGGCACGATGACCGAGATGAGCGGCATTTTAGTTAGGAGTTAGGAGTTGGGAGTTGAGCATCCGCACATTGTCCTGGTGCCTTGGCGTGAGGGAGAAATGTGCGGATGCTTCCTGATTCAATCATCTGTAGTCGCGGCGTGCCGCGGTCATTACTTCACTTTCCACTCAAATCCGTCCTTGGTGTCCTTGACCTCGAAGCCGTATTCGGCGAGTTTGTCGCGAATGAGGTCGCTGGTCGCCCAGTCCTTGTTGGCCTTGGCGTTGCGGCGCATGTCGAGCAGCAGGTCAACGGCCTTGCGGTAGGGGTCGAGGTTGACGCTCTCGCCTCCGGCCGCGTCGTCGCGGATGCCCAGCACATCAAACAGATAGGTCTGGAAGACGCTCTTGAGTTCGTCGATGTCGGCCTGGCACAGCGTGGCGTTGCCGTCGTTGGCCTGATTGATGACCTTGCATGCGTCAAACAGCGTGGCGATGGCGATGGGGGTGTTGAGGTCGTCGTTCATGGCGTCGGCGCAGCGCTGGCGGTAGTTCTCCAGTTGGATGGAGGATGCGGGTGCTGCGGTGAGCGCGTTCAGGCGGTGCCATCCGTCAAGGATGCGCTCCAGGGCCTTCTCGGCGGCTTGCAGGGCCTCGTTGGAGAAGTCCACGGTGCCGCGGTAATGGGCCTGAAGGATGAAGAAGCGGATGGTCATGGGCGAGTAGGCCTGCGTCAACTTGGGGTGGTCGCCCGTGAAGAACTGCTCCAGGGTGATGAAGTTGCCCAGCGACTTGCCCATCTTTTGGCCATTGATGGTAATCATGTTGTTATGCATCCAGTAGCGCACCATCTCGTCGCCCTGGCTGGCCACGGCCTGCGCGATCTCGCACTCGTGGTGCGGGAACACGAGGTCCATGCCGCCGCCGTGGATGTCGAAGTGCTTGCCCAGGTACTTGCGTCCCATGGCGGTGCACTCGCAGTGCCACCCGGGGAAGCCGTCGCTCCATGGCGAGGGCCAGCGCATGATGTGCTCGGGTTGGGCCTTTTTCCACAGGGCAAAGTCGGCCTGGTTGCGTTTCTCGCCCACGCCCGACAGTTCGCGGCTGGCATTGAGGATGTCATCGAGGTTGCGTCCCGAGAGCACGCCGTAGCGGTGGTCGCGGTTATAGGCCTCGATGTCAAAGTAGATGCTGCCGTTGCTCTCATAGGCGTAGCCGTTTTCCATGATTTGCTTCACGAGTTCCTCCTGCTCGATGATGTGCCCCGTGGCGTGGGGCTCGATGCTGGGAGGCAGCACGTTGAGCGCCTGCATGGCGGCGTGGTAGCGGTTGGTGTAGTACTGCGCCACTTCCATGGGCTCGAGTTGCTCGAGGCGCGCCTTCTTGGCGATTTTGTCCTCGCCCTCGTCGGCGTCGTGCTCGAGGTGGCCCACATCGGTGATGTTGCGCACATAGCGCACCTTGTAGCCCAGTTGCTGCAGGTAACGGAACAGCACGTCAAAGGTGATGGCGGGCCTGGTGTGTCCCAGGTGCGGGTCGCCGTACACCGTGGGTCCGCAGACATACATGCCCACCATGGGCGCGTTCAAGGGCTCGAAATGCTCCTTGCGCCGCGTGCGGGTATTGTAGATGAACAAAGGATGTTCCATTTTTTTGGGGGGGGTGTTTGGTTTTATGGTTAATTCATCGGGCGTGAAGCCCGCCGGTTTCAATGTATCATGCCTGGCCCTTGGGCAGGGGGAAGTCCATGATGCCGTTGCCGGGCGCGGGGCGCGAGACTTTGATTTCGCCAAAGTTGCTCTCGTAGCGGCGGATGTTGTCGGCCAGGGCGAGCATGAGTTCCTTGGCGTGCTGGGGCGCCATGATGACGCGGCTCTGCACACGGGCCTGGGGCATATTGGGACCGCGCAGAATCAGGTCGATGAAAAAGTCGTTGACGCTGTGGGCGATCATGGCCATGTTAGCGTAACGGCCCTGGAGTTCGTCCTGGGGAACTTCGATCTTGATTTGCTGCTGGTTGTTTTGATTGTCGTTTGCCATAATAATGTGATATTTAAAAATTTAAGGGTTAGTATTTATTGTTTCGTAAAATCGTAATAGTCTTTGTCCTTGAAGTTCGCGTCGTTGAGGTGCAGCCTGACGGCGCGGCACGACTCGCGCTTCCACACGGCGCCGATGTTGAACGAGGCATAGCAGTCGCGCCAGAACGTTCCCGCCTGTCCCCGCAAGTCGTGGGTGAGGTGGCAGTGCACGGTGTCCTGGCTCAAGGTCAGGCTGTCGGCGACGAGCATGAAGGTGCGGGCCTTGTCGGTGAACTCGACCTGGCAGTGCAGGTTGATGAACTCGCCGGTGCGCCACAGGCTGCGCAGTTTGACCGGGTGCATGGGCCAGTCTGTGAAGTTGCTGGCGCAGCGCAGCGAGTCGCTGATGATGCCGCTGCAGCCATAGGCCACAATCTGCCTCGCGTCGCCCGACTGGCGCGCGTCGGCGAACTCATACCGCAGCAGCACCCGCGTCATGGGCTTGAGGTTCTCGCCCGTGATGGCTGCTGCCGCCTGCAGCCTGACGGCGGCGCTGTCGCCGCGCCCCAGGTATTCAAACACCGTGCCCTGGCCGTTCAGGCCCAGGTAGGTCACGATGTCGTAGCGGTAGTCGGTATAGGAACGGTCCAGGTCCTCCTGCTTGTCGCAGGAGGCCAGTCCGAGCAGGGCCGTCAGCAGCATTATGGGCAGTAGGCGCAGTCTCATCATGGGTTGGCTGTTGCAGTGCTGGCGCCGCCGTTGCGTCGCGTCTCGTTCACGATGATGCCGTCACGCATGTGCAGTGTGCGGTCGGCCATGGCAGCCAGCGTCTCGTCATGGGTGACGATGACAAACGTCTGGCCCAGGTCGTCGCGCAGGTCAAAGAACAGCTGGTGCAGTTCCTGCTTGTTCTGGGTGTCGAGGCTGCCCGAGGGCTCGTCGGCAAGGATGACCTTGGGCGAGTTGATGAGGGCGCGCGCCACGGCCACGCGCTGGCACTCGCCGCCGCTCAGTTGCGAGGGCTTGTGTTCCAGGCGGTCGGCCAGGTGCATGCGCTCCAGCAGTTGCTTGGCACGGCGGTAGGCGTCGTTGCGGTTGTCGCCGCCCAGCAGGGCAGGGATGGCGACATTCTCGAGCATGGTGAACTCGGGCAGCAGCTGGTGGAACTGGAACACAAAGCCGATGTTGCGGTTCCTGAAGCGCGCCAACTCGCGGTCGCGCAGCGCAAGCACGTCGGTGCCCTCGTAGCGCACCTGGCCCTGCTGCGGCGCGTCGAGCGTGCCAATAATCTGCAGCAGCGTGGTCTTGCCGGCGCCGCTGGGGCCCACAATCGACACTACCTCGCCCTGGGCGATGTCCATGTCCACATTGCGCAGCACTTCAAGTTCGCCATAGCGCTTGATTATGTTTCTTGCCTCTATCATCATGCTTGATATAGTATATAGACACGCAAAGTTACTAAAAACTTTCCATTCAACCCCCACGGGCGAGAGAATTTCTCCAAATTGTCCATCAACAGCGACCTGTCAAACAACAGGAACAACAGGTAACAACTTGGACAACTTGTTTTTTCTTCAGAGGTGTGGTTGAAAAATCTGTTGTTGCTGTTGTTCCTTGTTGTTATGGTTGTTTGAACTTTTTGCCCTCAAAAAAAAATGGGGGCATTATCCTTGAAACCGGAATAATGCCTCCACAGTGCCAGCGCAACCGCCAATCGACATTCACATGCTTCCTTTTGGCCCGTTGGCTTAGGGAAATTTAGACTAAATGATTCTTATTTCTTTTACTTTCTCTTGATTTTGTTATGAGTTGCAAATATAGTAAAGATTTCTTAAAAGACAGAAAAGTGGCGGGATTTTAACTTTTTTTAAATGGTGAAATCCTTTGCCATTTCCATCAGGGTGATGATGCCCTCGCGCCCCAGGTTCATCATCAGGTCCAGGATGCTCATGCCGGGGAGGAACGGCTTGCTCCACATTTGATAATAAGGGGCGTTGGCGATGGGCAGGGTGTCGGGCTTCTTGGTGGCGATGAGTCCGCGCAGGTCGGTCATGCGGCACCCGTCGGCAGTGGCGCCGTCGAGGACGCGCGCTGTGACGGGCAGCGCCATAAAGTCGACGATGACCTGGTGCATCTGGGCGTTGAACTCGTGCAGATAGCGCTGGCTGCCGCGGATGATGCGTTGCAGGTCGTCGGCGACATAGTCGAAATAGGGCGAGCGGCCGTAGGCCGAGTATAGCGCGCCCCAGTGCAGCCGTCGCCAGTCGCCATGCTCCGAGATGAGCACGTCGCGCATGGGGGTGGCCATGTTGTTGGTGCGTCCCTCGAGAGGCACGGTGAGCGTCTGCGGGCCGTTGGGCCCGTCAACGCGGTAGCGGTGGTGGCTGTGGCGCAGCGGCAGTCGTGTCTCATCCAGGTCGATGAGCCATGCGCCGCACTTGACGGCGGCGGCATAACAACGCACGCTGGCGGCGCACATGCTGCCCGTCACCAGCGCGGTGCCGGTTCCAGGATGTGAGGTCACTTTTTGTCGGGGTTGGGCATCTTAAAGATGCGGTTCCAGCGCACGGCGCCGTCAAGGAGCCTGCGGTCCTTGTCAAACGAGATGAGGATGATTGACGGGGTGCCCACAATGTGGTCCTCGGGGACGAATCCCCAGTAGCGGGAGTCGAGCGAGTTGTCGCGGTTGTCGCCCATCATCCAGTAGTAGTCCATCTTGAAGGTGTACTTGGCCGCCGGCTTGCCGTTGATGTAAATCTGGTTGCCCTTGACTTGCAGGTCGTTGCCCTCATAGTTCTTGATGCAGCGCTCATACAGCGGCAGGTTCTTGACATTGATGTCGATGGTGGCGCCCTTCTTGGGTACCCACACGGGGCCGTAGTCGGCGTGCGTCCAGCCGTAGTTGTAGCCCAGGGGGTAGGTGAGCGTTGCGTCGCGCTCGTCGGGCTGGATGCGCTGGATGCTCTTGACAAACGGCGTTGCCTCGAGGGTTTTCTTCATCTCGGCGGTGAGGGGCAGTATGTGCCCGTTGATGGCAAAGTTGCGGTCGTCCACGCTCACGCGCATCTGGTCAAACAACTCGTCGCTGATGGGGGTGCCGTCGGTCTCGACATAGTAGAAGTACTGCACATTCTTGGGCTGCGGAATCGCCTTGCCGTCGGCAAACACGATGCCGTTCTTGATTTGTATGGTCTCGCCGGGCAGGCCCAGGCAGCGCTTTACATAGTTGTCGCGGCGGTCCACAGGGCGGTAGATGACTTTGCCGAACTCGGCCTCGTTGTTGTTCACCACATCGCGGCCACGCTCATGGCACAGGGTGTAGTAGTCGGGGTTGGGCACCTTGAGCGCCACGGTGTCGCCAGCGGGGAAGTTAAACACCACGATGTCCATGCGCTCCACGTTGCGCAGGCCCTTGAGGCGGTGGTAGTCCAACTGCGGATGCTCGATGTAGGACTTGCAGTTAAAGAAGGGCAGGGTGTTCTGCGCCAGCGGGAAGTGGATGGGCGTCTGGGGCACGCGCGGGCCGTAGGTCACCTTGTTGACCCACAGGAAGTCGCCCGTGAGCAGCGATTTCTCGAGCGAAGACGAGGGGATTTGGTAGTTCTGTCCCACAAACAGGAACAGGAAATACACCAGCACGACGGCATAGGCGATGGCGTCAATCCAGCTGCACAGGGTGCGCAGGGGCTTGTTCTTGATGCCCTTCCAGCCGCCCCAGGGGATGAACTGGGTGAGGTAGATGTCGGCGAGCAGTAGCAGGCCCAGCAGCAGCCAGGGGTTGCCCATCCAGATGGTCCACATCAGGTAGATGGCGGCCACGATGCCAAAGCGCACCCAGCGCGTCGCCTTCACGCCTGCCAGGCGCTGCTTGAGCGAGCCGGTCTGGGGTACATACTCTTTTTCTTTATTCTTGTTCTTGTTGTCGGTTGCCATGATAATATCGCTGTTACTAAAAAAATTCGGTGCGAAATTACTAAAATTGTGGAAATAAATGTATAATTTTGCCCAATAAGAACTGAATTTTTAGCAATTGTTATGAAAATCAGCAAGGTTTTGGCTCAGGGCGAGACGGTGCTTTACCGTCCCCGCTTGAGCAAGGTGGCCTATTGGCACCTGGGCAGACTGGTGCGCAACCTCACCACCACCGTCTTTGTGAGCGACAAGCGTTTTTTCCACAGCCACGGCTGGATACACCGCCACGCCCACGAGATTGTCATCGGCAAGGTCGAGAGCATCATGGTGGAGCAGGGCCTGTGGGGGCGCATGTTCAACTACGGCACAGTCAAGGTGTCGGGCACCGGTGCGGGCACCATCGTCATCAAGTATCTCAAGCGGCCGCTGGAGTTCCAGCGCCAGGTGCGTGCCATCCAGGGCGCCGGCACCGGCGAGCAGTCCTGACCCGTGTTCCGCGCTATGGCACGCATCATCACAGTCACCTCGCTCGCCCAGCCGGGCGTGGAGGTGTATGGCACGCTCACCGAGGCGCAGCTGCGCAACCGCCTCGAGCCCGACAAAGGCATCTTCATTGCCGAGAGTCCCAAGGTCATCAATGTGGCCCTGGACGCAGGCTATGAGCCGTTGTCGCTGCTGTGTGAGCGCCGGCACATCGCCGGCGACGCCGCCTCTGTCATTGAGCGGTGCGGCGACATCCCTGTCTATACCGGCGAGCGCCCGCTGCTGGCCGAACTCACGGGCTATACCCTCACGCGCGGCGTGCTGTGCGCCATGCGGCGCCCTCGGCCGCGTCCTGTGGCCGAGGTCATTGCCGGCGCCAGCCGCGTGGCGGTGATAGACGGCGTGACCGACACCACCAACATTGGCGCCATCTTTCGCTCGGCGGCAGCGCTGGGCATCGATGCCGTGCTGCTGACGCCCACCTCCTGTGACCCGTTGAACCGCCGCGCCGTGCGCGTGTCGATGGGCTCGGTGTTCCTCGTGCCGTGGACATGGATTGAGGGCGAGGTGACGCCCGTGCTCAATGAACTGGGATTTGAGACCGCCGCCATGGCACTCACCCGCGACAGCGTCTCGCTCGACGACCCGCTGCTCAAGGCCATCCCGCGCCTTGCGCTCATCATGGGCACCGAGGGCGACGGCCTGGCCAAGTCCACCATCAGCGCCGCCAACCATGTGGTGCTCATCCCCATGCAGCACCATGTGGACAGCCTCAATGTCGCCGCCGCTTCGGCGGTGGCCTTTTGGGAACTGCGCAAGCGATAGACGGCGCGCATTGAATAGGAAAACAATAATGGCATCCGCGGCAAGTCACGCCTGCGGATGCCTTTATTGTTGATTTTGTTGAATGCCGTTACTTGAACAGCCGTCCCACGGCGGGGAGCTTGGCGAGCATCGTGGCCATGTGCTCCTTGCGGTAGATGACGACAAAGAAGACAATCAGCAGCACGGTGCGGTAGGCGAAGGCGAGCCACGCGTTGCCCACGGGCAGCTGCATGGCGGCAAACAGCACCGTGGCCAGCACGGCATAGATGGCGATGTCGCGCATCGGGTAGCGGATGGGGTAATACCGTTGCCCCACCAGGTAACTCAGCACCATGGCGACGCCATAGCCCGCAAATCCGCCCCAGGCGCAGGCAATATAGCCGTACTTGGGCACGAAAATGATGTTGACGATGATGAGCACGGCGCATCCGATGCCCGAGAACCACGCGCCCCAGATGGTCTTGTCGATGAGTTTGTACCAAAACGAGAGGTTGAAGTAGATGCCCATCATGATTTCGGCCGCCATGACGATGGGCACGACCTTGAGGCCCGACCAGTAGTCGGGGGCGATGATGTACTTGAACAGGTCAATCCACGCCATCACGGTGAGGAACGCCAGCAGCGTGAAGATGATGAAGTAGCGCATGGCCTGGGCGTAGGTCTCGCGGTTGTCCTTGTCGTTGCTCTTGCCGAACACAAACGGCTCGTAGGCATAGCGGAAGGCCTGGGTGATGAGCGCCATGATCATGGCAATCTTGGTCGCCGCGCCGTAGATGCCCAGCTGGGCGTCGGCGTTAGCAGCGTCGTCATATATTTTGGGAAACGCCATCTTGTCGAAGGTCTGGTTGAGGATGCCGGCAATGCCCAGCACCAGGATGGGCCAGCTGTAGCCCAGCATGCGGCGCAGCAGGGCGCCGTCAAACTTGTAGGCAAAGCCTTTCAGTTCCTTCCAGAAGAAGAATGTGATGAGCGCCGTGCAGGCCAGGTTGATGAAGAAGGCATAGCCCACGCCCACCGCGGGGTCGTAGATGGCGCTCACGGCGCCGGGATGGCTCTTGTGGATGGCAGGCAGGACCACAAAGTAGAGCAGGTTGAGCCCGATGTTCAGGAAGATGAACAACAGTTTGAGCGTCGCGAACTTGATGGGCTTGCGCTGGTAGCGCAGATAGGCGAACGGGATGCACTGGAACGCGTCGAGGGCAACAACAGTGGCCATCACGCCCACATACTCGGGATGGGCGCTGTAGCCCATCCACCCCGATATGCCGGGCAGGAACACCATCACCAGCGCGACAAACAGCAGCGATGTGGCGCCCACCGTCTTGAGCGTGGTGCCATAGACGGTCTTGGGGTCCTCGCCCTCCTTGTTGGCAAAGCGGAAAAAGGTGGTCTCCATGCCGTAGGTGAGGATGACGAGCAGCAGCGCCGTGTAGGCATACACATTGGTGATGACGCCGTAGCCGCCCGACGCGGCCGAGAGTTTGGCGGTGTACAGCGGCACCAGCAGGTAGTTCAAGAAACGCCCGATGATGCTGCTCAAGCCATATATTGCAGTGTCCTTGGCGAGGGATTTGAGATTGGCCATGATAAGTGTGAGGTTTTTAGTCCATAGTGTGCCCGGCGGGGTGTCAAAAGATGCTCCCCACGCTGCCGGGGCGCTCGCGCTTGAGGTGGTTGTAGGCCAGCGTGGTGGCCTCGCGGCCGCGGGGCGTGCGGTTGATGAAGCCCTCCTTGATGAGGTAGGGCTCATACACCTCCTCGATGGTGCCCGCGTCCTCGTTCATCGCAGTGGCAATGGTGTTGATGCCCACAGGGCCGCCGCCAAACTTGTCGATGATGGTGAGCAGTATCTTGTTGTCGATTTCGTCGAGGCCGTACTTGTCGATGTTCAATGCCTCGAGCGCAAAGCGCGCAATCTTGAGGTCGATGCGTCCGCTGCCCTTGACCTGCGCAAAGTCGCGCACGCGGCGCAGCAGCGAGTTGGCGATGCGGGGCGTGCCGCGGCTGCGCAGGGCGATTTCGGTGGCCGCGTCGTCGTCGATGGGTACCCCCAGCAGGCGTGCCGAGCGGCGGATGATGCCCTCGAGCACCTTGTGGTCATAGTACTCAAGGTGGCAGTTGATGCCAAAGCGCGCCCGCAGCGGCGAGGTGAGCAGACCGCTGCGCGTGGTGGCGCCGATGAGGGTGAAGGGGGCCAGCGTGAGCTGCACCGAGCGTGCGCCGGGGCCCTTGTCAATCATGATGTCGATGCGGTAGTCCTCCATGGCCGAGTACAGGTATTCCTCGACCACGGGGCTCAGGCGGTGTATCTCGTCGATGAACAGCACGTCGTTCTCGTCGAGCGAGGTGAGCAGGCCCGCCAGGTCGCCCGGCTTGTCGAGCACGGGACCCGAGGTGACCTTGAAGCCCACGCCCAACTCGTTGGCGATGATGTTGCTCAGCGTGGTCTTGCCCAAGCCCGGGGGGCCGTGGAACAGCACATGGTCGAGCGACTCGCCGCGCAACTTGGCGGCGGTGACAAACACGCGCAGGTTGTCGATAATCTTGTCCTGCCCCGCAAAGTCCTCAAACTTCACGGGCCGCAGCGCGCGCTCAAAGTCCTGGTCGGTCTTCAACGATTCTTGCCTGATGTCAAATTGGTCTTCCATAGACCGCAAAATTACAATATTTTCCCAACATTGCCAAAAATAACTGGGTCGCACGGATGTTCATGCGGCCCAGGTTCGTTTTCTGCCTGTGTGGGGCGGGTGGTTATTTCTTGTACTTCACGCCCAGGTTGTACATGATGAATGCCTGGATGTCGGTGTACTCGTCGATGATTTTGCTGATGGGCTTGCTGTGGCCGTGGCCAGCCTTGCTGTCGATGCGGATGAGTTTGGGCTGGTCGCCGGTGTTGCTGGCCTGCAGCGTGGCGGCATACTTGAAGCTGTGGGCGGGCACCACGCGGTCGTCGTGGTCGCCGGTGGTGACCATGATGGCGGGATAGCGCGTGCCGTCGTTGGCGATGTTGTGCAGGGGCGAGTAGCCCAGCAGGTAGCGGAACATCTCGGGACTGTCATCGCTGCGGCCGTAGTCGTGTGCCCAGTTCCAGCCGATGGTGTACTCGTGGTAGCGCAGCATGTCCATCACGCCCACCTGGGGCACTGCTGCGGCGAACAGGTCGGGACGCTGGTTCACTACCGCGCCCACCAGCAGGCCGCCGTTGCTGGCGCCGTTGCATGCCAGTTTGTCGGGGCAGGTGTAGCCGTTAGCAATGAGCCACTCGGCGGCGGCGATGAAGTCGTCAAACACGTTCTGCTTCTTCATCTTGGTGCCCGCCTCGTGCCACTCCTCGCCATACTCGCCGCCGCCGCGCAGGTTGGTGTAGGCGCAGATGCCGCCGCAGTCCAGCATGGCAAACAGGCAGCGCGTGTAGGAAAACGCGGGGTTCATGCTCGCGTTGAAGCCGCCGTAGCCGTAGAGGAAGGTGGGACGCTGGCCGTCGCGCTTCAGCCCCTTTTTATACACCAGGAACATGGGTATGCGCGTGCCGTCCTTGCTGGGGTAGAACACCTGCTCGGTAACGTAGTCGTCGCTCTTGAGCGCCATCTTGGGCTGGAAGAACAGTTCGCTCTTGCCCGTCTCCAGGTCATACTTGTAGATGGATGAGGGGAAGGTGTAGCTGGTGAAACTGTAATACACCTCCTTGGCGGTCTTGCGGCTGCTGAAGCCCACCGACCCGTAGGTGGGCAGTTCAATCTCGCGGATGAGACGGCCCTGGGCGTCATACAGGAAGGGATGGCTCGACGCGTCCTTGTCGTAGGTGAGGATGAACTTGTGGTCGGCCATGTTGGCGCCGGCGAGCACCGCGTCCTGCTCGGCGATGAAGTCGGTGCAGCCTGCCGACAGGCGGTTGAGGTCATAGGCCACAATCTTCCACTTGGGGGCGTTCTCGTT
Organism: uncultured Prevotellaceae bacterium; assembly: GCA_937898675.1. Classification (GTDB taxonomy): domain Bacteria; phylum Bacteroidota; class Bacteroidia; order Bacteroidales; family Muribaculaceae; genus Sodaliphilus. Next base: position 10,276 of record CALEJB010000050.1, on the reverse strand, counting down.
GGTCATCACATATATCTTGCCGCCGTCAACGCCCACCACGCCGCGCGTGTACTTAAAGCCGTCGGCAATCTTCACATAGTGCGGGTTGCGGTCCTCGAGGTCCTTGACATACAGCGCGTTGCCGTCACCATCGCTCTCGCTCAGGAACACAAAGCGCTCGTCCTCGCTCACGCTCGCAAAGTAGAAGCGCAGGGGCTCGGCGGGGTTGCGGTACTCGATGTAGTCCTCGCTCTGCGGCGTGCCCACGCGGTGGTAGCACACCTTTTGGTACTCGTTTTTCGACGACTTGGCGTCGTCGGGCGCGTCATAGGCGCTGTAAAAGAAGCCGTCGCCCAGCCATTGCGCGTCGGTGAACTTGGCCCACACGATGTGGTCGTCGAGCGTCTGGCCCGTCTTCACGTCCTTGACATAGATTTCGTTCCAGTCGCTGCCGTTGCGGGTGATGACATAGGCCAAATAGCGGCCGTCGTTCGAGAAGTTCACATCCTGCAGCGCCACCGTGCCGTCGTCGCTCAGCGTGTTGGGGTCGAGCACCGTCTCGTGGTTGCCGTCGGCGCGGTAGCGGTACAGCACGCTCTGATTTTGCAGGCCGTCGTTCTTGAAAAAGTAGAAATCGTCCTTGACCTTGAAGGGCGTGCCCATCTTCTCAAAGTTGGCGAGCGCGGTGATGCGCTGCTTGAGCGCCTTGCGGAACGGGATTTTGGACAGATAGTCCTGGGTGACCTTGTTCTCGGCGTTGACCCACGCCTCGGTCTCGGCGCTCTGGTCGTCCTCGAGCCAGGCATAAGGCTCAGGCACATCCACGCCCCAGTAGGTGCGCACCGTGTCCACCCGGCGAGCCTCAGGGTACTTGATGCGCGCCTGCATTGTAATCGTCGAAGCGGCAATGCCCATAATCAAAAGATGTTTTGCGTTCATATTATTTCATTATTTATTGTTGGTTGTCGTCTAATACGGCCTTATTCTTGCAGTGGTTTTTAATTAAATCAGACAGTTTTATTGAGAAAGGTTCTTTGATGAACTCCGTTGTGTCCCATATTAATTCGGCTAATTCTTGCTCTGTGGCTGAGACATCATGACTCAGAACAAGGTAATAGCTGTCGTCTTCTCTTAATTTTTTAATCGCATCCTTTGGGCTTAGTCCTTGGTTAATGAACTTTCTGTATTTGAGGGACTTATAGCCATCAGAGCAGAATCTGCTTTCAGAATATACAGCGGCCTCAAAGCGGGAAATCTTACTTAGGATGCATTTGTCTTTGTTCCAAAGTAAAATGTACTTGGCAGATAACACCTCTTCTGTAATCCTTTGTCCGCCATGGCGGCTTTCCGTTCTCATATTATAACGGCCATTCTCAAGCAACCAGTCCATGTTCTTAGGATGGCAGTATCCTACGATGACATTAACCTCTGAAGGCAGGAATTTTTTGTCTCCCTCAATTCTTTCGGGCAGATTTATTTTTAGTTTCTCGCTCACAACTTGCAGAACCTCATGGGTATGATAAGCAAGGCGTTCACGTTGACTTGTTCGGTCAAGGAAGTTTTCAATAACCTCGTCAATGAAAATGTTGAACTCTCGCAGGGTAAAATCATAGTTCCGAGGTGATATGGCAAAGGCTCCGAGCCCAGGAATAATTTCATGATAGCCAATCATCTGCTTGTTGATGTCACCGGGGTACAGGATGTATGCGCCTGACGTTCGTTTAATGGCGTCTTTGTAGGTGTGCATCTTGTAGAGGTCGGCATTCTTGTAAGTGCCTTTTTCCTCTTCTTTCTTGCGCTCAAGAAGAGCATCGTCCAAATTATCCTCAGGCGTTACCTCGCCAAAGTTGAGTTTCTCCACTCTGTACTTTGCGTCGAAGTGGATATGCGTGATAAGCTCTTGGCTTTCGGCATCTTCCATATTCATATCGGCTGGCCAAATTGAGAGCGTGTAGTCGGGCCGCATTTCTTTTGTCCAACTGCCCGAAGCTTCATAGTTACCCTGTGTCGCTCTGAAAGTTCGGTTATAATAGAAACTGATTTGCAATCGGCGTGTTTTGGTGACGTACTCGCCTTTAAGCACTTTCTGCTTTCCTTGTTTTAGCGAGAGCGACAGATTGCCATTATCTATTGTTATCAGTTTGTCGTTGCCAATAGGCTTTATGCCGAATTTGCGGCTGAAGATGCCCTTAAGTTTAAAGAAAAGCCAGTATTCATATAGTGTTGCCACATTCTTCTTGCCCGCTTCGTACACATCTTCACCTGCAGACCATGTAAGGCGTGAAGCCATGTCAAACATCAGCCACTTTTGCAATATTTCTCTGTAGCCTTCTTTTTTTTGTAGGATAGGACTGTTCAAAGGAAGCATTTTCAGCTGGCTCAAGTTCCTAAAAATAGGCATGACGAGCATGCGCTGGATTTTCTTGCATGTTTGGTCTGACTCGTATTTGAGTTGTGCGCTGGCATATGTGTTATTGAATATCGACGAGCAGAATGCAAGAAATGATTGCAGAACAAATTTCACAAACCTGTTCTCTGGAATATCTAGCGTTTCTTCTTTGCTGGTAACGATAATGCTGCGTGGCAGGGTGTTGAGGCGAGATTGGAGGTGATGGCTGGATGGGACTGGCATACGGTTGCCGCCTCTTACGAGTTGGCGCTTCTCCATGCTGCCTAGTCTCTTGATGTGGTCAATCTTGCGTTCTTCTTCACTGATGGCCCATCGGCGAACAGGGTTTTGCTGTATCTGATGCAAGGCTTCGTTGAACGAATCGCTGTCGATGATGCTCCTAACAAAAGCGAACCTTTGATAATCGGTTTTGGGGTCGCTATCGGGATTGATGGTAAACCGTTGCATGGCAGGCGAGCTGTCCTGCATAAGAAGTTCGCTGCAGCAGTCGGTAATGTCCGATAGCATTTGGCGGTAATCTTCTCGGTAGGTCTGTTTCACCGACCTTACCTCTAGACGTATTTCACCAACTTTCTCACATCGCTCATCATGGGTTACAATATTTATCACGAGCGTACCCACATCGATGCCCGTGGTGATAGTACCAGTTGAAACGGTTGTTGATGGAAGTTGGGTTACTTTGCCATCGAGCTGAAGTTGGTATTTTGTGTCGGGAATTAGATAGCTGTACGTTTTACCTTCCAATAGCTGGTGCATGGCCTCCCCATATTCGTCATGGTCGTGCATCACGAACAGAGAGTCATCATCTTTCCCGGTTGTAAATATCTCCACACGCGAAAGAACCTGACCGTTATAGAGGGCGATGTCAGTTATCTCGAGCTTGTTCATCCGTTATGCTTCGGCAAAGCTGGTATAACCATTATCTATTGCAATATTATACATGCGGAATATCTTTTCGGCAGACAGCGGATATTTGCAATCTTCTTTTTTGAATTCTTTTATTTTCTCTAAACCGTTATTCTCGTCAGATGATTTTAAGCACAGGGCCCAAAGTTTGTTCAATACATCAACAATCTTCTTACGGCTACCATGCAGTTTCGGCAGCAACTTTTGTACGATGGCGGCATCCACAATGAAGTCAAAGCCGGAGGTACTGTCGAACTGTTTGTAAAGCGTCATGAAGCGGAACATTTCTGAAGCTGTACGATATCCAAACTCAGCATGAACTTTTTTAAGCTCGTCAAAGAAGTTCTCTAGTGTTGCGACGGCATTCGTCATAATTTCCTCGTCAGCTTTTATTTTGTCGCGAGCGATGCGAACGAACAGCTTGCCGTATTCTTCATTGTTGTTTGCGTCAAGAACCCCTTTGTTAACGGGTTTGAAGCCTGCAAAGAACTTTTTCATGTCCTCTCTCATGATACGGAATTCGATGACGTTGGCGCGATCAAGTACCTTGGGCGAGAACATATAGGTCGTCTCATCCACATTTATGGTTCCGATGATGAAAAGGTTCTGCGGCAGTTGATTTATCTTGTTCGGTGTCGGGTCGGTGCTTCCAGTAGGTTTCTCCCAAAGCGAAATGGGTTCTCCCGATTCCATTGCACTGAGAAAATCAGCAAAGTAGCGCTCTACATAAGACAAATTCATCTCATCTAGAATTAGCAAATAAGGATTGTCGGGGTCTTGCTGTGCTCTTTGCATCAATCGCACAACTTCAGTTGTCTCGTATTTTTGAGGCTCAAGAGCGTTTGTATAGCCAAGCAGAAACTCTCGGTTAGTCCAGTCAGCGCCTACGGGAACAACGCATACCTGTTTCTCGTAATCAACGCTTATCCATCGAGCGAATGCGGTCGCTAATTGGGTTTTACCCGAGCCCGATAAGCCGCTTAGTATGACAAACGGTTTAGTGGCGAGTGAAGTTACGAAACGGGATATCAGTGAGTCCTCAAAAATGAGATTGGATTGCTTGGTTGCATCGATGAAAGCGCTTTTGATTTTTTCGTTTGTCATGGTGAAAGATGGTTCTTGGCTTGTAATGGAAACTTGTCCTGGACTGTATGTTAGATTAGCAAAAGGACCTGTGTATTCCGTTTTAAGACTAGAAGGCATGTCCACATTATCTTTTAGTCCGTTTCTTTTCAAAGTTTGCTTGTAAACAGGAATTATCTCGTCCAAAGCTTCAACAACATCGGCAAAATCAGAATCGTCGTCAATGCTAAAGAATTTGTATATGTAACTTCCGTTGTATTTCTTTTGTTTTGTGAAACCATGTTCTTTTAGGTACTCTCCAATTGTTTGAGGAGGAGTGCCGCTAAAATCCCAATGGATGTCGGGTTGATTTAACTCGCTAATTCCGTAGCATAGCGCCATCTTGCGCAGTTTACGATAGTACAGCAAGACAACATAGATACCATGCATTGTGACTTGGTTTTCTCCAAGAAAAGATATCCAGGGTATATGTGATAACTGGCCAAATCCGAAACTAACTTTTACATCTAGGCCTTGGTAATAATTGATATATCCAGATGTTTTTTGGTCCAATGCTCCCGTCTGATGGCATTGATTGACAAAAGCCCTCAGATTCTTTTGCATATTAAGCTGTTCCTCTGTCATAGCTTTTAATTGTAGTAGGGTAGTGTTAGTGGATGATAGGGAGGACAAATCTCCTGTTATACATTATATATCTTATGCATCGAGTCTTTACTCTTCCATGTCGGCGATGACGTTGAGGAGGGTTTGGCCTACTTCGCCTAGGGTTTTGGCGCTGAGGCGGTCGATGGTGTCGCCGGTGGTGTGCCAGGCGTCATAGAATCCGGTTTCGCTGTCGGCGCGCATGTCGATGATGTCGATGCAGGGGATGCTCGCTTGGTTGATAAAGACGTGGTCGTCGGTGACGGCTCCGCCGTCGGCGTTGGTGAAGTGGCTGCCCGCAGCGTGTTTCCACACCTCATCGACGATGCCCGATGCGTAGTAGAGCGAGTAGTATTCGCGCGAGAAGACGGCGTCGGGGGCTCCCACCATGTCGAGCAGGATGCCGAACAGCGGCTTGTAGCCCGCGATGTGGGGCGTGGCTGCCCAGTACTGTGCGCCCAGTGCCCACGATTCCTCCTTGTCCTCGATGCCCATGTCCTCGGCGTCAACCAGCAGGATGTCGATGCCCAGCGTGGTGCCCGATGCCTTGAGCTGGCGGGCGAGCTGCAGCAGCACTGCCACGCCGCTGGCGCCGTCGTTGGCGCCCATCACGGGCTGGTCATGCTTGGCGGGGTCGGGGTCTTTGTCGGCCCAGGGGCGCGTGTCCCAGTGGGCGAGCAGCAGGATGCGGCGGTCGGCCTGGGGATTGATGATGCCGACGATGTTCTTGATGTCAAGCGATTTGCCCTGGCCGGTGGTGACGGTGCCGGTCTGGACCATCACACTGTCGCATGAGGCACGCAGGGTGGCGGTGAGCCACTCGGCGCAACGGGCGTGGGCGGGCGTGCCGGGCACGCGAGGGCCAAAGTTGCACTGCTCCCGGGCGAGCATCAGGGCGCTGTCGCCGTTAAAGGCGGCCACTGTGGGGGTGGCCTGTGCCGTGTCGCCTGTGGTGTCGCTGCCCTCGTTGCTGCCATGTCCGCAGGAGAACATCACTGCGGCCATGATCATCGAGATTAATGTCATCTTCATGGGAATGGTGGTGGGATGGAAAAAATAAATGAGATACAACACATCGCATCCGCTCATTGGGGCCCGCAGGTCCCGAGGGTCCCGTCGCAGTGGCCTTTATGGGCGGATGCGAAGTGGCGCATCCCTCATAACGGATGGGTTGATGTATGTGTTACTTGCCAGCCTCAGGCGCGGGGGCAGCGGGTGCCTCCTGTGCGGGAGCGGCGGGAGCGGCGGCTTCCTTGGCGGGAGCGGCAGCCTCGCCCTGTGCGGGAGCGGCCTCCTGAGCCTCCTGGGTGCCGAAGTTGGGCGCCTGGGTCTCGCTGGTGGGCAGCTTCTTGATTTGGGGAGCGCTCTCGACGATGGTGGGCGAGCTGACGAAAGCCGAAGCGATGCTCAGCACGCAGATGACGATAGACAGGCCCCAAGTGGCCTTTTCAACAAAGTCGGTGGTCTTGCGCACACCCATGAACTGGTTGTAGTTGTTCACATTGGAGGCCAAGCCGCCACCTTTAGATTTTTGGATAAGGATGACACCGATCAACAGAATCGATGCGATCACGATCAGAATTGCAAAAATAGTGTACATTTTTTCTTATTTTTTGTCGTTTAGTGTCTCATTTAGGACCAATTTGGTCAAAAACCGAATTTGGTCTGCAAAGTAAATACTTTTTTCTGGATATTTCAAACTTAATTGCTTAATAATTTCAAGAGCCTGGGAATATTTGTGTCGTGAGATGTACATTTTGGCCAGACTTTCGCTCAGCATCGAGTCGTCGGCGATGTCGGGTTCTTCGATTTTTTCGCCGGCGATTTCGGCCTTTTCTTCCTCGGCAATGGGCGCTGCTGGCGGTGCCTGTGCGGCGGCTTCCTGTCCTCGCTGTGCCTGCTGGGCGATGAACTTGCTGATGAGCTCGTCCTGCGAGTCGCCGGCGGCGGGCTGTGTGCCGCCTTCCTCCATCTCCTGGGCGGCGAGCACGTCGGCATAGTCGGGCATGGGGTTGAAGATGGCGCGGTCGATGGCCTCGACCTCGCCGGGGGCGGTGTTGCCGTAGTTGTCGAGAAAGCGGTCGATGGCGGTGATGGTGTCGGGCGTGTCGGGCAGTTCGTCGGGGGGGTAGAAGCCGGCGAACGCTGCGGCGCCCTCGCCCAGCATGCGGGCCAGGGCCTGGCGGTCGGGGAAGGCGATGGCCAGCCGTGCCAGCACGTCCTCGTTGCCCTTCACGCCGTTGCTCTTGAGGTAGATGAGCAAGGGCGTGACGCAGTAGGGGGCGTCGTGGGTGCAGCCCTCGAGCCACTCGCGCGACACCAGCGTCTTGTCGGGGCTTGCCCCCGCGTGTTTCACATCGTCAATCCAGTTCACTGCGTCTTGTTGTTGTCGTTTAGTCGTTTGACCATATTCCAAATACCGTGCCAAGCCGTGCGGCGGCGTGTTACCAGTCGCCCAGGGTGGCGTTGAAGATGAGGTCGGCCAGGTCTTTGCAAATCTGGTTGCACAGCTCGTCCTGCACATCCACGAGCAGCTCGCTGCTCGAGAAGTCGCGGTAGGCGCTGAACGACAGGTCCTTGCTCAGGCTCTGGTTCTTGTTGTTGATGTACTTGACGCGCACGCTGACGGTGAGCCTGGTCTGGCTTGCGTAGGCGTCCTCGCCCACGGCCTGGGGCGACAGCTGGTAGTTGGTGATCTCGCCCTCCATGCGCAGGTCGGCGTTCTGTCCGTCGATGACGCGCAGCCTCGTCTGCTGGGCAATCATGTCGGTCATCTTGTTCTCAAACATGGGCTGCAGGGGCGGATAGACCAGCGCGGCGCGTATGGGGAACTCGCCGAATGAGATGGTCTTGTAGGTGTTGTAGTCGATTGACGCGCCGTTGAGGGTGTAGCGCGGCAGGCATGCTTGCCAGCCGATGGCGGCAAGCGCGAGGGTCAATGTGATGAAGAGGCGTTTCACTGTCGTTCCATGTTGTATTGCTTGATTTTGCGGTACAGGGTGCGCTCGCTGATGTTGAGTTCCTGTGCCGTGAGCTTGCGGCGTCCGTTGTTGCGGCGCAGGGCATTCTCGATGGTCTCGCGCTCGGTCTCGTCGAGCGTCTTGACGGTCTCGCCCTCGACGTCGAGCGCCGTCACCTCGTCCACGCGGCCCAGGTCCACGGGCGCATCGTGGCGCATGGCGTCGCGGGGCTGCGGGCCGATGGGCGTGTGGCTGGCGTTGGCCATGGCGAGCAGCGTGCCGGGCTTGCGCTCAAGCTCGTGTACGCTGGACGTCACGTGCGAAGCGGGCACCGCGTTGTCGATGCGCTCCTTGATGGCCTCGATTTCGGAGCGCATCGACAGGATGAGGGTGAACAGCTGTTCGCGCTCGGCGTTGTAGTCATAGTTGGGCTGCGCCTTCACCGTCAGTGCCGTGGCGCGCTTGTTGGGCATGTAGTTGGCGAGCGTGTCGGCATCGACCCTGTTGCCGGCCTCGAACAGCGCCACCTGCTCGATGATGCTCTTGAGTTGGCGCACGTTGCCGGGCCAGTGGTACCCGCCGAGCAGCCGCTGTGCGCTCTCGTCAAAGGTGACCTCGGCGGTGCGGTTGGCGGTCACGAAGTTGCGCATGAACAGCCTGGTGAGCAGCGCGATGTCATCGCCGCGCTCGCGCAGGGGCGGCACATTGATTTGCACGGTGGACAGGCGGTAGTACAAGTCCTCGCGGAACTTGCCGTCCTTGACCATCTGCTCCATGTCCTTGTTGGTGGCGGCCACCACGCGTATGTTGGTCTTGCGCACGCTGCTGTCGCCCACGCGCAGGTATTCGCCGTTCTCGAGCACGCGCAGCAGGCGGGCCTGGGTCTCGAGGGGCATCTCGGCCACCTCGTCCAGGAAGATGACCCCGCCGTCGGCCTCCTCAAAGTAGCCCCTGTGGTCGTTGACGGCGCCCGTGAACGAGCCCTTGACGTGGCCAAACAGCTCGCTGTCGATGGTGCCGCTGGGGATGGCGCCGCAATTCACGGCGATGTAGCGCTTGTGCTTGCGGGGGCTGCACTCGTGGATGATCTTGGGGAAGTGTTCCTTGCCGGCGCCGCTCTCGCCGATGATGAGCACGCTCAGGTCGATGGGGGCCACGAGCATGGCACGGCGGATGGCACCGAGCAGCGCGGGCGAGTTGCCCACGATGGAGAAGCGCTGCATGATGGCGCGGATGTGTTGTTCGGTTATTCTTTCCATTTCTTCATACTATAAGTTGACTGTTTCAAGAATATGCCCAATTCCTCGGGCTTGCCATAGCGGGCAATCACATCGGGCATGATGGGGTCGCCCACGCTGACGCGGAAGTTGTAGTTCCTGCGCCTGAAGACCTCGCTGGGCAGCTTGAGCGTCCTCAGCCTCCAGTCAATCATGCCCAGCACATAGCTGGTGATGCTGTTGTGGCCGTGCAGGTAGATGGGGATGACGGGGACCTTGAACTTTTGAATCAGCCTCATGATGGTGGGCTGCCACTCGCGGTCCTCGACGCGCAGGTTGCGCGTGAGCTTGCTCACGGCGCCGGCGGGGAAGAATCCCAGCGGGTGCCCGTCCTTGACGTGGCGCATCGACTCGCTGATGCCTTGCATCGACACGGCGCGCTTGGCGGGGTCGGTGCTCGCCAGCGCGTCCACGCAGATGAAGTTGGGCATCATGCCGCCAATGTGGCTCAGTATCATATTGACCATGAACTTGTAGTCGGGGCGGCGGGTACCCAGCATGTGAATCATCATGATGCCGTCAAGGGCGCCAAACGGGTGGTTGGACACGGTGACGAATGGGCCGTCGGGCAGGTTGTCCAGCACTTGCTCGTTGCGGATGTCGATGGTCGCGCCCAGGTCGTTGAGCAGCCCGGTGCAGAAGGGCACACCCGGCGTGTCCACGTTGTGCTCGTGAATCCAGTTCACGTCGTCCAGGTCGATGAGGTGCATCAGGAACTTCACCAGCTTGGGTTTGCCGTCAAAGAACGGCACCATCTTGCGGATGTCGTCGTAGTCCAGCACGGTGCGCTTGATGGGCTGGGGCTCCTGTCGCTCTATATCTTGTTGCATGTCGATTTCAAGTCATAAAAAAAAATGGCATGCAAATGTACAACATTTTTCCCGGACTGACACGGCAAATTTTGTTAAAAAGTGACATTTTGGCAGAAAATCGGGGACGCAAGCCCCGCAGGGGGGGGCATTCACTACGCCAGTTCGGGATAAGAAATTATCGAAAATAGTGGTCTAAAAAATTGTAAA
>CALEJB010000049.1 GCA_937898675.1 uncultured Prevotellaceae bacterium | reverse complement strand
AAATTAATCAGCTGACCAAACACCGGCTGTCCGATAAAATGTGTACCTTTGTTCAAGTTACTGAGTTTTTGTGGTGAAAACAAAGGTAACGAAAAAGGGCTGAATCTCGGCAATGGGATTCAGCCTGATTTTTTCCAGCCGCAAAAAGTTTAGCGGACACCAATAAATTTTTTTATGAAGCATCCTATGGTGGTAATTATTTCGCGTCCACTATATCGGTTGTATAGAATCCTCAGCGATTAGCGATTTCATGATATTTTTGTGCTAGGAAGAGACGATAGGCGAGAAGACTTTATTAATCTTGAAAAAAGGGGGCAATATTTTGGGGCTATTGCTGGCCGTCGAGGTGTGCCTTGATGGCGGCGGTGAAGGTGCGCCAGTATTTCTTGATTTTGGCTTCGCCGACGCCGTGGATGAGGCCGAACTCACTCTGCGTCACGGGTTTCTCGGTCGCCATGGCGGTGAGTGACTTGTCGCTGAATACCATGTAGGGAGCGATGCCGCTGGCGCTGGCGATGGCCTTGCGCAGGTCGCGCAGTTTCTCGAACAGCGCCTGATCCGCCTCTTGGCGCTCGGCGGTGACTTGCATGAGTTGCAGGGTGGGGGACTGCTTTGGCGCGGCTTTGCGGCCGGGTTTGACGGCGTGAGGCTCGTAGCGGTTGAGTTCAATGGTCTGCCTTCCGTACAGCACCTCGTTGCCGTATTCGGTGATTTTCAAATGGTTGCCTTCGTTGTATGCGACATCAAACAGTCCCATTTGGTACATCTGCAGCAGATAGGCGTTCCACTCGTTGACGCGCATGTCGCGCCCCACGCCGAAGGTCTTGAGCTGGTCGTAGCCCTTGTTAACGATGTAGGCCTTGCGCCAGCCGATGAGGATATCGGTAATGGTAAACAGCCCTTCGCTCTGCCCCGTGCGGGCGATGGCGCTCAGGGCCATCTGCGCCAGGCGGGTGCCGTCGAAGCGCTGTGGCGGGTTGTCGCACATGTCGCAGTTGTGGCAGTCGTGGTCATAGCGCTCGTTGAAGTAGCTCAGCAGGGTGCGCCGGCGGCACACGCCGCTCTCGGCATACTGTTGCATGCGTTGCAGCTTGTCCATGTTCACTTGCGGCTGGCCGGACTCCTGTGCAAACTTTTGCAGGGTGATAAGGTCGCCGTAGTTGTAGAACAGCAGTGCGTCGGCGGGCAGCCCGTCGCGGCCGGCTCGCCCGATTTCCTGATAGTAACTCTCCAGGTTGCGGGGCATGTTGGCGTGGATGACATAGCGCACATTGCTCTTGTCAATGCCCATGCCAAAGGCTACCGTGGCGCATACGATTTTGACGTCATCGTTGATGAAGTCGCGCTGCACCTGCCGCTTTTTTTCAGCGGGCATGGCGGCATGGAAGGCCTCGGCGTTCAGCCCCAGGCGCCTGAGGTCGGCCGCCATTTTTTCGGTGTTTTTGCGGCTCTGGCAGTAGATGATGCCGCTTTCGCCCTGATGCAGGATGATGAACTGTGCAATCTGCCGCAGTTTTTGCCGACCGGTAGAGCCTTTGACGACGTTGAGCGAGATGTTGGGGCGGTCAAATGAACTGATGAACAGTTTGGCTCCGGGGATGTTGAGTTGGCGGGCGATGTCGTCGCGCGTGATGCGGTCGGCAGTGGCGGTGAGCGCCATCACGGGCACGTCGGGGAAGCGCCGCTTGAGTTCGCCCAGTTGAGTGTATTCGGGGCGGAAGTCGTGACCCCACTGCGAGATGCAGTGCGCCTCATCGACGGCAAACAGGCATATGCGGCTGGCGAGCGCTGGCGACCAGCGCTCAAGTTCGGTGCGCAGCCGCTCGGGCGAGACGTACAGCAGCTTCACCTTGCCCTGATTGAGCAGTTCCACGGTTTGGCGGTTTTGGGCATCGGTCTTTTCGCTGTTGAGCGACAGGGCGGGGATGCCGTTTTGCTGCAATGAGTCGATTTGGTCGTTCATGAGCGCCAGCAGCGGCGAGACGACGATGGCAAACCCGTTGTCGCTCATTAACCCCGGAATCTGGTAGCACAATGACTTGCCGCCGCCCGTGGGCATGAGCACGATGCTGTCGCCGCCGCCCAGGGTGTGGGCGATGACTTCCCATTGCTTGCCGCGAAAACTGTCATAGCCGTAACAACTTCGTAGCAACGATAATGCCTTGTTTTTAAGGGTTGTATCCATCTTGACCAAAATATTGTTCATCCCGACAGCATGGGGCGGTGCAGCGGTTAATAGGCCTGTTTGTCACCTGCAACGGCATTCCACACGGTGCGGAAGATGATTTTCAGGTCAAGGAAGAATGACCAGTTCTCGGCATACCATACGTCATACTCGACGCGCTTTTCCATCTGCCACAGTTCCTCGGTCTGGCCGCGGTAGCCGCGCACCTGTGCCCATCCCGTGATGCCCGGCTTGATGGTGTGGCGAAGCATGAATTTGTCGATGAGGTCGCTGTACATCTCGGTGTGGGCAATCATGTGGGGACGCGGGCCCACTACGCTCATTTCGCCGCGCCACACGTTGAAGAACTGCGGCAACTCGTCGATGCTCGACTTGCGCAGGAATTTGCCAAAACGAGTCACCCTCGGGTCGCCCTTGGTGGCCTGCTGGGTGTCGCTGTCGGCGTTGATGCGCATTGTGCGGAATTTGTAGCAGTTAAATGCCTGTCCGCGGTAGCCGGTGCGTTTTTGCACAAAGAAGATTGGACCCGGCGACGACAACTTGATGCCGAAGGCCACGGGGATGATGACGAGTGGCGACAGAATGAGCGCAACGGTGGACATCAGCAGGTCGAACGTGCGCTTGACAAAGCGGTTTACGGGGTTCTTGAGCGGGTAGGGGCGGACGGCCAGGATGGGCACGTCGCCCACCGAACTGAGCTCGAACTGGCGTGTGACAGTGCGTCCGAATTGGGGCACATAGTAGAAGTCCACGGCATTGTTATCGGCAATGCGAATCATGCGCGACACGTTATAGTTCTCCTCGACATCGGGCACGGCGCAAAACATCTCGTCAACCTGATGTGTCTTGACAAACTGCTCCACGTCGTCGAGCGTGCCCTGGTAGGCTGCCGACACCGAGCGTGCCTTGGGATTGTCGTCAAAGAAACCGACGATGTGATAACCATAACCCTGGTCGCCAAGCATCTCGTTGATGAGACGCACGCCGACAGTGCCGCCACCGATGACGATGATGCGTTTGAAGTTGAAACCTTGGTGACGGTATATCTTCAGCACCTGCCTCGACAATACCCACCAGGTGGCCATGGCAATAAATAATGTGGCATAGAATAACGCAAATCGTTGCCAGGATACGTCATAGGAACCGATGAATGATATCAGCGCCACAAAGATGCCCGCATGGGTGAGCGTGAGTTTCAGCGCCTGGCCCACGACTTTGTCGGCGTAAAACACGCGGCGCTCGTGGATGTTGCTGTAAAAGTACAGGCACACGACCATCGCCACATTGAGCACGAGCCACACGGGGCGGGAGTACAGTGCATCGTCGCTGGCGCCGCCTCCCCCGTGCCACAAACTGGTCAGGAAAAAGACAGCGTTCACTATCAGCAAGTCAATGATGCTGAATATCCACCTGATAAATTGCCCGTAACGGCCTTTGCTCCTCATGGTGCCACGGTTACAACCCCAAGTTGTAAATCCTAAGGGAGAGTCCGTTGCAGGATGTCTCGGGCTTAAAATTTACAACTCAGGATTTAAGTCCTATTAAATTATGCGTTGTCGAGTTCTTTGATTTTCTGCTCGAGCTGTGCAATTTCCTCCTTGAGCAGGGTGATGCGTTTTTCCATCTCCTGGAGGAGTGAGTTGCCGCTCTTGGACTGTGCGTTGAAGAAGCCTAAGTTGTTCTCAAAGGTCTTCAACTCACCGATTTTTTGCTCATAGTTGCGCACCAGGCGGTCGCGCTCGCCCTGTCCGCCCTGGCGGTTGCCGCGCGGTGCGGAGTCACCGTTCTGGCGGCTGACGCGGGCGCCGCGCATCTCGAGTGTCTCGTAAGCCTTGTCGATGAGTTCACGGTACTGGGCAAAAATCTTGTCCTTTTCCTTGAATGGCACATGGCCGATGCCCTGCCATTGCTCCATGAGGTCTCGCACGGTCTGCGCTGCGCCTTCGGCGGCCTCTTCAATGGTCGTCTTGAGCGTAGCAATGATTTCTTTCTTAGCCTTGAGGTTCTCGTGCTCGGCGTTGCGCACGCCGCGGGTCTGCTTTTTCTTCTCCTCAAAGAAGTGGTCGCAAGCTGCAATAAAGCGCTTCCACACGGTCTCGCTGTGCTTCTTGGCAACGGCGCCGATGGTCTTCCATTCTTTTTGCAACTCTATAAATTGGTCGGTGGCTTCCTTCCAGTCTGTGCTGTCCATCAGGGCCTCGGCGCGCTCGCACAGCGCTTCCTTCTTGGCGAGGTTGGCACTCAACTCTTCCTTCATGGTCTTGAAGTACTCAGCCTTCTTGGCAAAGAACTCGTCACATGACTTGCGGAAGCGGGCAAACAGCGCTGTGTTGGCCTTGTGAGCTGCATAGCCCAGTTTCTTCCACTCGGCTTGCAGTTCAATAATTTGCTTGGTGGCCTCGTCCCATTGTGCGAAACTCTTGAGACCGTCGGTCGAGATTTGCTCGATTTTCTCACACAATGCAGTCTTGGCGGCGGCGTTTTCTTTTTCCTTGGCCTTGCGGTCCTCAAACACCGCCTGGTATTTCTTGTTCATTACGCCCGAGGCGGCCTTGAAGCGCGCCCACAATTCCTCGCGCAGTTCCTTGGCGACGGGACCAATTTCGCGCCACTTGATGTGCAGGTCTTGCAGTTTCTTGAAGGCTTGCACGATGTCGGTCTCCTCGTCGAGAGCTTCGGCCTCTTCGCACAACTGTTGCTTGAGCTCAAGGTTTTTCTTGAAATCATAGTCGCGCAGTTCCTTGTTCATCTTCAGTACGTCATAGAAACGCTCGGTGGCGCGCTGGAACTCCTTCCACACCTCGGTGTCAGCGGTTGCGGGCACCTCACCGGCGTCCTTGAAGTCCTGCTGCAGTTGTTTCACGCGGTTGAACTGGCGGTTGATGTTGTCGGGGTCGTTGGCAATCTCATTGATGAGTTCAATGATTTTGCGCTTTTTCTCGAGGTTGGCCTCGCGTGTTGCCTCCAGAGCGGCGTTATATTCACTACGGCGCTCCTTGAGCACATTGAGCAGTTCCTTGAGGTTGTTCTCGTCGGGGTCCTCCTTGGCGGTGAAGTCGGCCTCGTCGTTGCCGTTGGCAAGGAAGGCCTCTTTCTCGCGGGCGGTCTCCTCGCGGCGCAGGGCAAAGAATGCCGCTTTGATGGCTACCACATCGTCTTTCACCTCCTCAATGGGGCGCTTGGCGACGTCACGCAGCATGTCCACCAGTTCAGCCTTTGTCTTGCCGGCAAGGGCGAGCCTGGGGGATTTCTCCTCGGCCACGGGTGCAACAGTCACGGGCTCTTCGGCTGCGGGTTCCTCAACTTTTACTTCTTCATTCTCATTCTGCTGGGCCTCGATCTGGGGCTCAGTGCTCAAGATTTGATCCTTCTCGAGATTGTTCATCGATTCAGATTGTTCACGCGGTTCCATAATAATTCTTTTTTAGGTACGGGAGACGACAGCGTCGGCCACCGTTGTTAAAAATTTAACCCCAAATTTAGTCAGGTTTTTCCACCCGTACAAGCATTTAGGCGTTTTTTTTTCGTTTTTGGGCTGATTTTGGCTGAAAATTGCTGAAATCGGGCAAAAAACAAGGACGCGCCCATGCAGCACGTCCCTGTGGAGGGCAGAAATTGATGTCTGCATTATTCGACAATCGTTGCCTTGACGATGCGGATGTCGGTGGTGGGCCGGTCGGCCTTGCCGGTGGCGGTGTTCTGGATGCGGTCCACGATGTCCATGCCTTCGACGACCTCGCCAAAGACGGTATACTCGTTGTCAAGGAACGGGGTGCCGCCCACGCTGGTGTAGGCGTTGATTTGCTCGTCGGTGAACTTGAATGGCTTCTGGGCGGCCTCAGCCTCCATCTTTTGTATCAATTCGCTCTGCAACGCCTGCAGGCCGGCTTCGTCTTGCTGTTGCTGCATGGCCATGATTTGTTCGCGATTCTCGTTCACGAGGCGGTTCCAGATGCCTTGCTTCACGCCCTCCTGCATGCGTTGCACCATCTGCTTGAGTTCGTCGCTGCTGTACAGCTTACCCGTCACGATGTAGAATTGGCTGCCGCTGCTGGCGCGCTCGGGGTTCACCTGGTCGCCAGTGCGGGCTGCCGCCAGGGCACCGCGTTTGTGGAAGTACTTGGGATATACAAACTCTGCTGGAATTGTATAGCCGGGATCTCCGTCGCCAAGCATGGTCTCGGGGCCTGCGGTCTTGCTGTTGCCGTCGCCAGTCTGGACCATAAAGTCCTTAATGACGCGGTGAAAGAGCACGCCGTCATAGTAGCCTTCCTTGACGAGTTTGATGAAGTTGTCGCGGTGCTGCGGAGTTTCGTTGTACAGCTCGACCACGATGTCGCCGAGCGAGGTTTCGAGTTTAACTTTGGTCATGTTGTTGTCGCTTTTTTCGGTTTTGGGTGTGTTGGCCTGGCATGAGATCAGTGTCATCGCCAGCATCATCACGAGTAAAATGTTCTTTTTCATATTAGTATTTATTCATTTGTCCTTGTCTTTACAGCCCGGCGGCGGGATAGATGCGCTTGTAGATGCGGCGGAAGTTGTCGTCAGAGGCCTTCAGTTTCTCGGCGTGCTCCTTGTAGTCGGGACCCCACAACGACGAGGCGAGGTCGGGCAGATACACGCGCTCGCGGTCCTTGTCAATGGCGGCCTTGACCAGCAGGTCAATGCTTCCGGCATACTTCTCACGGTCGATGGCGTTGAGATAGCGCGCGGTGCTTACAACAAACTGGCCCGTCAGGTCTTTGTCGATGATGTTGTCCACCAGCGCAGGCATGTCTTCATCGATGCTGCCCATGTTATTGGCGATGTACTCATAGGTCAGTAACCCGTTGGCGTCGTTTTGCAATAACTTCTTGGTTGAATTGTCCATATTTTATCGGTAATATTTGTTGTTTTCGATTTTCTAAACTGCAAAGATACACCTTTTTTTCGTTGCAATGCCCAATTTGTTCCCAAAAACCGCATTTTTCAATCATGGTTACACCTTGTTAATAAAAAAAGTGCATTTTTGTGGCATATGGTGCGCAAGTTTTCCATAAAATTACTACCTTTGCAGGCTGTAAATGGCTACTTCTGTTGGTCGCGCCTTGGCAATGCTCTAACTGGCTGGCATTGCACTCGGCTTGCACAACAGTGGCAACCGCAACTCGCAAGAATACAAATTTTTAGTAATAACTATAGATTCAAAGTTTAGTAAATGAAGACGATTTACACTTTTGGTAACGGCCAAGCAGAGGGTCGTGCCGACATGCGTGACTTGCTCGGTGGCAAGGGTGCCAACCTCGCCGAGATGAACTTGATTGGCGTTCCTGTCCCCCCGGGATTTACCATCACTACCGAGGTGTGCCGCCTGTACAACAAGGAAGGCCGCGAAGCCGTGGTTAAGATGATCAAGGAAGACGTGAAGAAGTCGATTGCACACATCGAGAACCTCACGGGTAACAAGTTTAACGATCCCGCTAACCCCCAACTCGTATCGGTGCGCTCTGGCGCTCCCGTTTCGATGCCTGGCATGATGGATACCGTCCTCAACCTGGGTATCAACGACGCTGTGGCCGAGACACTGGCAGCCAAGTCGGGCAACCCCCGTTTCGCTTGGGACAGCTATCGTCGCTTCGTGCAGATGTATGGTGATGTTGTCCTGGGCATGAAGCCCAAGAACAAGACCGATATCGACCCGTTTGAGGCCATCATCGAGGAAGTGAAGGAACAGAAGGGTGTGACCTTTGACACCGAACTCGACGTCGAGGACCTCAAGAACCTCGTGGTTCGTTTCAAGGCCGCCGTCAAGGAGAATACCGGCAAGGACTTCCCCACCGACGCTTGGGACCAGCTCTGGGGCGCTATCTACGCCGTGTTTGACAGCTGGAACAACGAGCGCGCAATCCTGTACCGCCGCATGAACCAGATTCCCGAGGAGTATGGCACGGCTGTCAACGTACAGGCTATGGTCTATGGCAACATGGGCAACAACAGCGCTACCGGCGTTTGCTTCTCGCGTGACGCTGCCACCGGTGAAAACCTGTTCAACGGTGAGTACCTCATCAACGCTCAGGGCGAGGATGTGGTTGCTGGTGTACGCACTCCCCAACAGATTATGACCGAAGGCAGCCGCCGTTGGGCCAAGCTGCAGGGCATTAGCGAGGAAGAGCGCGCTGCCAAGTATCCCTCCCTCGAGGAGTCGATGCCCGAGTGCGCCGCACAGCTCGTTGACATCCAGCACAAGCTCGAGGAGCACTACCACGACATGCAGGACATGGAGTTCACCATCCAGGACGGCAAGCTTTGGCTCCTCCAGACCCGCAACGGCAAGCGCACCGGCGCCGCTATGGTGAAAATCGCCATGGACCTCCTGCGCGAGGGCGCTATCGACGAGAAGACCGTCATCAAGCGCATGGAACCCGGCAAGCTCGACGAGCTGCTGCACCCCGTGTTTGACAAGAGCGCTGTCAAGAATGCCAAGGTTGTTGCCAAGGGTCTGCCCGCCAGCCCCGGTGCTGCAACCGGCCAAATCGTGTTCTTTGCCGACGACGCCGAGGAATGGGCTTCGCGCAAGAAGAAAGTCATCATGGTCCGTCTCGAGACCTCTCCCGAGGACCTGCGCGGCATGAGCGTCGCCCAGGGCATCCTCACTGCACGCGGCGGCATGACCTCCCACGCTGCAGTTGTTGCCCGCGGTATGGGCAAGTGCTGCGTGTCGGGCGCCGGCGAAATCAAGGTTGACTATGTGAACCGCACCGTTGAGATGCGCGGTAATGTATATAAGGAGGGTGACTGGATCTCCATCAACGGCAGCACCGGTGAGGTCTATGACGGCCTCGTTGCAACTGTTGACGCTGACCTCAGCGGCGACTATGCTGCCATCATGAACCTTGCCGACAAGTTCAGCAAGATGATGGTTTACACCAATGCCGATTCGCCCCGCGACGCTTCGGTGGCTCGCAAACTGGGTGCCCGTGGCATTGGCCTGTGCCGCACCGAGCACATGTTCTTCGAGGGCGACCGCATCAAGGCCATGCGCGAGATGATCATCGCTCCCGACGCGCCCCGTCGCCGTGCAGCGCTCGACAAGTTGCTCCCCCTGCAGCGTGGCGACTTCGAGGGCATCTTCGAGGCCATGGACGGCTATGAAGTGACCATCCGCCTGCTCGATCCTCCCTTGCATGAGTTCGTACCCCACCAGCTCGAGACCATGCGTGAACTGGCCGACGAGACCGGCGTTACGCTCGAGGATGTGAAGAATATCTGCAATAGCCTTGAGGAGTTCAACCCCATGCTGGGCCACCGCGGCTGCCGTCTGGGCAACACCTATCCCGAAATCACCGAGATGCAGGCACGCGCCATCATCGAGGCTGCCCTCAATGTTAAGGAAAAGGGCATAGATGTTCATCCCAAAATCATGGTGCCCCTGGTTGGCGTCAAGCCCGAAATCAAGATGCAGGCCGACATCATCAACGCCACGGCACAGAAGGTATTTGCTGAGCGCGGCAAGACCGTTGCCTACAAGGTGGGCACGATGATTGAAATCCCGCGTGCAGCCCTCGTTGCCGACCAGATCGCCGAGGTTGCCGACTTCTTCTCGTTCGGCACCAACGACCTCACTCAGATGACCTACGGCTACTCCCGCGACGACGCTCCCAAGTTCCTTGGTGAGTACAAGAAGCTCGGTCTGCTCAAGAACGATCCCTTCGCAGTCCTCGACAAGGAAGGCGTTGGCCAGCTCGTTGAGATGGGTACCAAGCGCGGCCGCCAGACCAAGCCCGACCTCAACGTCGGCATCTGCGGCGAGCACGGCGGCGAGCCCAGCAGCGTCAAGTTCTGCGCCCGTCTGGACATGAACTATGTGTCCTGTTCGCCCTACCGCGTGCCCATCGCACGCCTCGCTGCCGCGCAGGCAGCTCTGGAGAGCGAATAATGAAATATTGAATATCAACAAGTTAGGCGGTATTGTCTTAAAAATTAAGGCTTTACCGCCTTTCTCTTTGTGCGTGATTTTTCTGCTTGATGCTCGTGAAATTTGCAGAATAGGCGGATTTTTGTTTAGACCATGATTTACACTGAAAAATTATCTGTTTGCACCATCGCTGGCGGATATCGAGGTGAGTGACGACGTTGAGGAAGGCCAGCGGGTGCTGGATGCGGAGAACGGGCGCGTAAAGGCGATATTACAAAAAGTTCCAGAACCAGCCAGCGGAGTAGGCGGAAAAGTTTCGTCGGACGTGATTTTTGATGCGGCGAAGAAAAAGTTCGGCGTGACGAATGACCTGCGAGAGGCGGTTATGTGCTGCCTGACGGCACGATGTTAGACTTTAGCGGCCGCCACGGACTTGACCCCGGTATGGACTCTTCGTTCTTGAGCGGTCGAAGTGGGATGCCGTCAAGGCGGAGCATGAAGCCGTAATGGCGAAACATCAGCAGGCGGATGCGGCGGCCAATGCCGAAGCGGAATCGCAGCGCGTTGCCGATGAAGAAAGGCGTGCGGCAGAGCAGGCCGCCGCTGATGAACAGGCGCGCAAGGAGCGTGAGCAGACCGAAGTAAATGCGCCACTTAGTGACGAGGTTAACAAGTTTGGCGTTCCGTTTGTCTTGTCGTCAGATGGAACCACCACATTTGGAGAGGTAGCCGTCGAGAGCGGACTTAGAGCAGCGCCAATTAAATTAAGTCTTGGAGAAAACAGTGTTGATGATGAAGGTGTTAATCATGGATATGGCTATCTTCATATTGACGCAGGTCACGGTCAGCAGATACTTAGCCCAGGGACAGGGTTTAAGTCTATTGAGGAATTTGTAGAGACCGTTGCCAGGAACTATGACACCATCAGGGAAGGCGGCGTTGTCGCCAACAATCAAACCTACCTATTGGAGCTTTCAGATGAACACAACAATACGCTGTTTTTCCAGCTGTCGCGCGACGGAAGTTACTGGAATGTAAACAGCGCGGGTATCTTCAAGAAGAAGTACTCGCGCCGTAAACCTGAAGTCTATACCCGACCCGCATTAGAGCCTGGAACTGACACCGATTCCAGTGGAGTTGATAGCGGCCGTGATAATGGTGTAACCGCGCCAGCAGGAAATTCTCCTCAGACTTCTGAGGACAAAGGTAGCGCAGAAAATGCTGCCGTGCAAGGAAATGGCGAAAAAAATAATACAGGAACTGCGAATACTACCGAAGGCGATGAAATGGCTGACGCTGAAAAGGCTTTGGAAGATGCGGAAGGCAGGCATGACGGGCTTGACGCGGCGTGGCAGGATAGGATTCTGGACTTCATCGGCGAGCACTACCCGACGCAGGCGAGTGTCACGGCAGAGACCGACAGCGCGAAGGGCAGGGCGGAGCGTGAGGCGATGCTCAAGGATGAGCGTTACCTTGAACTGATGCGTCAGCGCGACTTCTTCAGCATGCTGATGAGACTGCTGCTGAAATCCATTGCCGACCTGACCGGCGGCAAGGAACGCTCCCGCATGGAGATGACCGACTACATGATGGCCAAGCACGGCCTGGAAAGCAACCATGTGCTGGCGTTCCGCGGCGCGATTGACGATGACTTTGCTGGCGACCTCGCTGAACGCAGCGACGCCGTGTCCAGATTTGTTATTAGGAAGTATTGTATATTTCTGCGCCCTTTATGACATGTTTTGAGGTGTTTTGCTTGTTTCCAGTATAACCGAAACAGCAATTGCCTTGAGACGAGGTCCTACGGCTTTATTATCCCTGTGTAGAACTGCAGCGTCTTGCTGGCATTTTGGAAATGGGATTGGTTGGGTGCCCATTCGCCGCGTTGGATGCTTGGGGCAAGTTTAACCGAGCGGGTGCCATATTGATTATTGATGCCGTCGATGCTGGTCATCAATCGCCGCAGTTTGCCGTGATCCTCTGTGTCAAACACATTGAGTTGAATGGTGCCGCCGTGCTGGATGTCAAGCGCCATCACCCCTGCCCTGCGGTATGCGAATCCGTCGCGCCAGATGAGGTTCAACGCCCTCAATGCCTGCCGCACAATGGTCATTGCGTCATTAGATGGCGTGTCGAGCGTCAACTGGCATGAGTTTTGGTAATAGGGCAGGTCTTCGCGAAATCTGTCACCGCTGATAAATGTCAATATGCTGCCTGCGATTCCGCCTTCGTCACGCAGGTGCCGGGCGGTTTTCTCGGCAAATGACACCACGGCGTCGGCAATCTCGTTACGACTGGTAATCACTTTGCCAAAGGTGCGTGATGTCATGACGCTCTTGTGGGCAATGTCCACGGGATTGGCCGCAAGGCAGTCAATTCCCATCAGTTCCCGCTGTGTGCGTTCAAGCGTCACCGAGTAACGTGACCGCACCAGCGAGGGTGGCATTTTCACAAAGTCGGCTGCCGTTTTAATGCCATGTGACTTGAGTGATGCCGATAGCCGCCGCCCGATGCCCCACACATCCTCAATGGCTGTGCGTTGCAGGATAATGTCGATGGCCTCGGGCCTGACGAGCCAATACACTCCGTCGGTAATGCGCTTGTCGCGCTTGGCGATGTGGTTGGCGACCTTAGCCAGCGTTTTTGTCGGGGCAAAGCCTATGCTGACGGGGATGCCTACATACTGGCGGATTTTCTTGGCCAAATCAGCCATAGTTTGATGGTGGGTTTCAACATCACTATTCGGCAGCCTGAAAAATGCCTCGTCAACTGAATATACCTGCAGGTTTTCAAACTCGTTCCCCAATATATTCATCACCCTGTTTGACATGTCATGATACAAAATGTGCCGGGCCGATAGCATGACCACGTGACGTGGGTCGGTGTGCTCTTTGATTTTGAATGCTGGGCAGCCCATGGGGATGCCCGCCGCCTTGGCCTCGGCACTGCGCGCAATCACGCATCCGTCGTTGTTGGACAAGACGACAACCGTCCTCCCGTTGAGCGCGGGATTGAACACCCGTTCACAGGATACAAAGAAGTTATTGCAGTCAACGAGTCCGTACATGGGCTAAAAGGCGTTTTCAGCTTGATAGTTCCAGCCAGCGCATTTCTTTTTCGTCAAGCAGGTCCTTGACTTGCTGGTATCGCGCGGCTTTTTCGGCAACATCGGTCAGTGTCTCGCCGCTGGCAAACAGCGCGTCCAGTTCGGCTTTTTCTTTGTTGAGCGCTTCCATGTCGGCATTGAGTTGCTCAAGTTCGCGTTCTTCCTTGTAACTCAATTTCTTGACATTGTCTTTCCTGGCCCAGGTATTTGTCTTGGGTTTGGGCTGTTCTGTCGCTCGGGCCTGCTGTGCCGCTTCCTGCTCTTGATGCTGCGTCCAGGCGCGGTACTCGCTGTAATTGCCCGGGAAGTCCTTGATGTGGCCATTGCCAGTGAACACAAACGTGTGGTCCACGGTGCGGTCCATGAAAAAGCGGTCGTGGCTCACGATGATGACGCAGCCGTTAAACTGCGTCAAGTATTCCTCAAGGATTTCAAGCGTTGAGATATCGAGGTCATTGGTTGGCTCATCGAGGATGAGGAAGTTGGGTTTGGTCATTAGCACCATGGCCAGATACAGCCTCCTGCGTTCGCCGCCGCTAAGTTTGGCAATGGGTTTCTGCTGGTCCTGAGGTGCGAACAGGAATTTATTCAGCCACGCCATGGCAGTGTAGTGGTTTTTCTCGTCAAAGTAGATGTATTCAGCCACATCGCGCACGGCATCTATCACGCGCTTGTCTTCGTCAAAGTGCATGCCTTCCTGGCTGTAGTGGGCAAACTTAACCGTCTCGCCGATGTCAAAATAGCCGCTGTCGGGCTTCACGATATCCAGCAATAGCTTGATGAACGTCGTCTTTCCCACGCCATTGTCGCCCACGATGCCCAGTTTCTCGTAGCGGGCAAAGGTGTAGTTGAAATCGTCAAGAATCACCTTGTCGCCAAAGCGCTTGTTCACATGGCGAGCGGTGAAGATTTTTTTGCCAATGTAGGCCGATTTGACATTCAATTCCACCTCGCCGTCGTCTCGCCGCTGCTGGGCGCGCTCTTGCAGGTCATAGAAGGCGTCTATGCGGTATTGGGCCTTGTGGGCGCGGGCCTGCGGCTGACGGCGCATCCAGTCCAACTCGGTGCGCAGCAGGTTGCGGGCGCGGTCCACTTGGGCGTTTTGCGCCTCGATGCGTTCGGCCCTTTTCTCCAGGTAATAATTGTAATTGCCGTTGTAGGTGAAAATGCTGTGCTGGTCCATCTCCATGATGCGGTTGCAGATGTTGTCGAGGAAATACCTGTCGTGCGTCACCATCAGCAAGGTGGCGCGACTGCGTTGCAGGTAACTTTCGAGCCATTCAATCATGTCAATGTCCAGATGGTTAGTCGGCTCATCGAGTATGAGCATCTGTGGCTCGTCGATGAGCAGCTTTGCCAGAGCCACCCGCTTGACCTGACCGCCGCTCAACTGCTTGACCGACTGGTTGTAGTCGGTGATTTTGAGCTGAGTGAGAATCTGTTTGAAGCGGTCTTCATAGTCCCATGCCGCCGCATTATCCATGTCCTGGATCGCAGCAGTCATTGCATCGCTGTCACCTGTGCGCAACGCCGATTCATAGGCACGAATGGCCTCTGACTGCGCGTCGTCGCCATGCAGACAGGCGTCAATGACGGTTAGCGCGCCCGACAAGTCGGGCAATTGTGGCAGATAGCCTACACGCAGGTTGTTGCGGTAGATGACCGTTCCGCTGTCTTGAGAGGCGACACCGGCCAAGATGTCGAGTAGGGTAGACTTGCCGGTGCCGTTCTTGGCAATGAGGCCGATTTTCTCGCCTTCGGCTATGCCAAAGGTGAGATTCTCGAAAAGCACATCGGCGCCGAATGCTTTGCTCAAACCCTCAACTTGCAAATAACTTACCATGCCGTCAGTGTGGCGGGCTTCCGCCCCGTGCTATTGTGCCATTAACTAAAGAAGTGCGTCATCACCTTGATCATGCTCACATGGTCGTCCACCGAGCCGGTCTCACGCACCGAGTGCATCGCCAGCAGCGGATTGCCCACATCAACACCCTCGATGTCGAGTTGTCCGGTAAGGATGTTGCCCAGCGTGGAGCCGCCGGCAACATCGCTGTGGTTCACAAAATACTGGAACGGAACCCCTGCCCGCTGGCACAGGCTCTTGAAGATGGCCGAAGAGTGGGCGTCGCTCATGTATTTGCAGTTGGCGTTTATCTTGATGCACGGCCCACCGCCCAGCGATGGATGGTTGGTCCAGTCATATTTCTCAGCGTAGTTGGGGTGGAAGGCATGGGCATTGTCGGCCGATACCATAAACGAGCGGTGGATGGCGCGCCCAAAGTCCTCAAAGTCGCCGCCGAGCGCCATGACCAGCCGCAGCAGCATGTTGCCAAGCACTGGCGAATGAGCACCCTGCTTGGTGCCGCTGCCCGTCTCCTCGTTGTCAAAGATGGCGGCGACAAGCGTAGCGTCTTTGTCCTTGCCCTCGGTAATGGCCGTGATGGCGGCATGCACCATGCTCAGGTCGTCAAGGCGGCCGGCCGATATGAACTCGTTGTTCAGGCCAAACAGGCTTGCCTTGCTCACGTCATAGAGCATCAGGTCAAAGTCCACGATATCGGCGGCGTCAACCTCCAATTCATCGGCCACGAGATTGAGAAGCATGTTTTTCCATTCAAAATCATTGTTGATTTTGGCAATGATGGGCAGCATGTCTTTCTGTTTCGAAAGTTTGTTGCCCTCGTTGACGCTGCGGTTGAAGTGGATGGCAAGATGCGAGATGCACATCAGCGGCCGGTCAATCTTGATGAGTCTGGTCACTGGATGCAGCTCATCCTTGCCCTGTAGCAGCACACGTCCAGCCAGCGACAGGGGACGGTCAAACCAGGTATATAAAATGGGGCCGCCATAGACCTCTGTGTTCAGGCGCATAATGCCGCCTTCTCCTGGGATTTCGGCTGCGGGTTTAATCCTAAAGCACGGCGAGTCGCTGTGGGCGGCAATGATCTTGAAACCACTGTCAGCTGGCTTTTTCTTGCCAACTTTCACGGCAAAGATAGCGCTGCCGTTCTTGGTAAAGAATAACTTGTCGCCGGCCTTGGCGGTCAGTTTGTCGTCAATTTTTATCTCTTTGAACCCGTCTTTGACGAGGATTTTCTTGACTGCGTCCACTGCAAGAAAGTTGCACGGACTGTTGTCGATAAACTCCAGCAGTGAGTTAATGTGCTGTTCTTTTGTCTTTTGGGCCATAATGAAATATGATTGTTGTTATTGGTTAGTCTTGTTCAAGTGGAGTGCCATAGAAAATCGTGTTCAAAGCACGCATCACGTTACACAGGGTCTGGCCCCAGTAGTTGATGAAGTTTATCTTGCATTGACTGAGCATCCCGTGCTGAACTTCGGTCGGCATGTCCTCAATAGCGTGGATGAGGTTGAAGAATTCCTGGTATAGGTCAGCGAGATTCTCAGACACTGATGCCGATACTGGCGTGTCGCTGTACCTCATGTCTTCGACAAACACCTCAAGGTAGATGTCCTCTTCGGCCATAACGAGTTCAACGCGGCTGCGGACGATGTTATAGACATCTTCCTCGAGTGCGGGGTCGATGTACTCATCCTCGTCGGCGGCTTCGATGTCGCTCACGGTGATATAGATGCGCGGCAGCAGTTTTAGCATCTGTGCCACAAACTGGTCGCGCGACTCGTTCTCTTGGATGCGCTCGATGCTGTGGCAGTATTCATTGGCGAGGGCTATGAATGCCAGCTCGTTGGGTGTCAGTTTATTCATGTGATTCTGTTGATGTGTTTTCTCTGTACAGGTTGTGGCGCTCAATATGGCCTTGCACTGCATCGGGGACATAATAGCGTATGTCCAACCCGTTGGCAAGTCTATCGCGCACTGTGGTTGAGGACAATTCGATGATGGGGGCATCGACTAGTTTGACCCGCTCTTGCAAGTTGTCGGGGATATTCACTTCATATCCCAAACGAGGATATACGAGCAGATGGTATTTGGCCAAAATCTCGTCACTGTTGCGCCATTGGCCAAACACGGCCCAGTTGTCGGCGCCGATTACCAGATAAAATTCGTCCTCGGGAAATTTGGCTTGTAATGCGTTGAGGGTGTCAATCGTGTAGGATGGTCGCGGCATCGAAAACTCAAATGCCGTCGTCTCCACACCAGCCATGGGGCATGTCACCATCTCGGTCATGCGCAGGCGGTCGGCATCGCTCACTTGATGCTTTTGGCCCGACTTGAGCGGATTTTGCGGTGACACCATCATCCACAGGCAATCCACCGCGCCCGCGCTGATGATGTGCTGAGCGATGATGGCGTGGCCAGTGTGGATAGGGTTAAACGAGCCGCCAAAGATTCCGATTCTCATGTTTCAACTATTTTATAGTGACAAAGTCGGTGATAAGTTGCCGCACTTGCTGCACGGCGGTATCCAGGTCATCGTTGATGACGCTGTGGTCAAATTGAGGTCCTATTGAAATCTCAAACTCGGCTTTGGCCACGCGGTTCTCGATGTCTTCCATGCTGTCGGTGCCGCGTTTGACGAGCCGCTCGCGAAGCACGGCCACGCTGGGCGGCTGGATGAATATCGACAAGGCGCGCCCTCCGTACATCTTCTTCACGTTCACGCCGCCCAGCACGTCAAGGTCGAGCACCACATTCTTTCCCAAGCCCGTGATGCGTTCCACCTCGCTCTTGGGTGTCCCGTAGTAACGGCCGGCATACACCTCTTGATACTCAACAAGAGCGTCGTCGGCAATGAGTTTCTTGAACTCGTCTTCGGTGAGAAAATAGTAGTCAACCCCGTGCTTTTCTTCGCCTCGGCGGGGACGCGTGGTTGCCGATACCGAAAAAGCCAGCTTGAGTGACTCGTCCTTCATGACCTGGCCGATGATGGTCGATTTGCCGGAGCCTGAGGGCGCCGAGATGATAATCAGTTTACCTTGTTCCATGGCATTATAGCACATTAAGCACCTGTTCCTTGATTTGTTCCAGTTGGTCCTTCATGCGCACGACCAGGTTTTGCAGTTCTGCCTGGTTGGCCTTGGAACCCATAGTGTTCACCTCGCGCCCGATTTCCTGGCTGATAAACCCCAACTTCTTACCTTGCCCGTTTTCACTGGCATGCAATGTGTCAAGGAAATACGTCAAGTGGTTCTGCAGGCGGAGTTTTTCTTCTGCAATGTCAAGTTTCTCGATATAGTAGATGAGCTCCTGCTCAAAGCGGTTTTTGTCGTAGTCCTGCTCTTTGAGTTTGGCGAGCGCATCCTTGATGCGGGCTTTGATTTTCTCGGTGCGGGGCAGTTCATATTTGGGCACCTCGTCGAGCAGCGCCTGTATGGCGGCAATTTTGTCCTCAAAGAATGTCTCAAGCCTTGCGCCTTCTTGGGTGCGGAACTCAATGAGTTTTTCTATGGCTTGTCTCACCACATCCTTGACTACCTTTAGTTCCGCTTCATCGGCTTCGTTGCTGCGGGCTTCGTTTTTGAGCGCGTCGGGCATGCGCAGCAGCGTGGCATACCAGTCCGCCGGCTGGGGCAGGCTGAGTTGCGCTGCCATGTCCTCGATTTGAGACTTGTATTGTTGCAGCAACGGTATGTTAAGGCTGCCTGTGGCAGTGCCTTCGATGGGCTCGCTGTAGATATACAGGTCAATCTTGCCGCGCAACAATGCTTTGCTCACTTGGGTGCGCAGTTCCAGTTCAATCTCACGGTGATTTTGCGGAGCGCGTACCGCCAAATCAAGTTGTTTGCTGTTCAGGGACTTGATCTCAGCAGTGATTTTTTTGTTGTTGTAAACTTGCACCGCTTTGCCAAATCCGGTCATTGATTGTATCATTGCTAATTAGATTTTGCTTTAATTTTACAAAGGTACAAAAAAGCATTCATTAGATTGTTTTAATTCAAAGAAAAAATGGCACATCATTAAAAAACGCCGTTCTGGCAACATTTGTATTGCGTATATCGTTATTAAACTGTATCTTTGCAAATTGGTCTATAACCATCTTTTACAAAATGGAGAATACGACATTAGCAATCATAGTTCCCTGCTTTGACGAGGAGGCCACGCTGCCCCAGAGCAATGCTCGCCTCACTTCGCTGTTGGCCAGCATGGTGCAAGAGCGCTTGGTGGGGTACGGCAGTTACATCCTCTATATCGACGACGGCAGCCGCGACCGCTCTTGGCAACTGATTTCAGGATTTTGCGAGGGTAGTCCCCATGTTCGCGGACTGAAACTTGCTGGCAATGTCGGCCATCAAAATGCTTTGATGGCGGGGCTTGAAACGGCCCGCAACGACTCAGACGCGACCGTTTCTATCGACGCCGACCTGCAAGACGACCTTAATGCCATCCCTGAAATGGTCAAGAAGTTTGATGCGGGCACCGACATTGTTTATGGAGTGCGCAAGAGCCGTAAGAGCGATTCGTTTTTCAAGCGGACCAGCGCGCGGTGCTTCTATGCGTTCATGCATGGCATGGGGGCCAAAACAGTGACCAACCATGCGGACTTCAGGCTGATGAGTTGCCGTGCTGTTGACGCGTTATGCCAATATGAAGAACGAAGCCTGTTCTTGCGCGGCATCGTTCCATTACTTGGCTATCAAAGTGATGCCGTCTATTATGAGCGTCAAGAACGTATAGCGGGCGAGAGCAAATATCCCCTTGGCAAGATGATGTCGTTTGCTGTCGATGGCGTGACCTCGTTCAGCGTCAAGCCGCTTCGCCTGATATTTTATTTGGGTGTTGTGTTTTTGCTCATTTCGTTGGCAATCCTCGCCTATGTGCTGGTGTCATTGGCTCAGGGCAGGGGAGTGCAAGGATGGGCATCGCTCATGCTGAGCATCTGGTTTGTCGGCGGATGCCTGCTCATCTGTTTGAGCGTCATCGCCGCTTATGTCGGACGCATTTATATTGAGGGCAAGCATCGTCCCCGTTTTAATATCGAGAAATACATTAAATAGATCTATGGCAGCAGTCAATGACATACCAAACGTGCCTCGGCCCGGCGACATCAAGTTGTTCTTGACCGACGTCGACGGCACGCTCACCGACGGTGGCATGTACTATGGCTCGGACGGCACCGAGTTCAAGAAATTCAACACCCGAGACGGCATGGGGCTGCAACTGTTGCAGCGCACAGGCGTGAAAGTGGGTATCGTCACAAGCGAAAACACTCCCATCAACATTAATCGTGCCCGAAAATTGGGGGTTGACTTTTTGCGCCAGAGCGCTCGTGATGGCGGCAAACTTGCGGCCACTCAGGAGATCTGCCGTGAGATGGGCATTACGCTGGACCAGGTGGCCTACATCGGCGATGACGTCAACTGCTTTGACTTGCTTTCAGCAGTCCGCTGGGCGGCATGCCCTGCCGACGCTTGCGACAAGGTTAAGGGCATTCCGGGCATCCTCGTGTTGCCGCGGCGCGGCGGTAATGCCTGTGTGCGCCAATGGATTGATATGATTCTATCCCAGCAATGAGTGACAACAATTCCGACAATCAGACGTTAAAAGACAAAACCGCAAGGGGACTCTTTTGGGGCTTCCTCAGCAGCGGCGGCACGCAGGTGCTCAATCTGGTTATCGGTATTTTCTTGGCACGTCTGCTTGTCCCTGAGGATTATGGCATCGTGGGAATGTTGTCCATATTTTCTCTTATTGCCATCAACCTGCAGGATAGCGGATTTGGCGCGGCGCTCATCAACATCAAAGACATTAAGCACAACGACTATAATTCGGTGTTTTGGTTCAATCTCGCCATGACATTGTTTATGTATGCTGTGTTGTTCTTTTGCGCTCCGCTCATCGCCGCATTTTTCCACCAGCCCTGCTTGACCGATTTGTCTCGATTCCTTTTCCTGGGTTTTGTGTTCTCGGCGTTAGGCATTACGCCCAACGCGGTGCTTAACCGCGGGCTGATGGTCAAGGAAAAGGCGATTATTGTCCTTGCCGCGCTGCTCATTTCGGGCATTGTCGGCGTAACCATGGCATTCAATGGCTGCTCTTATTGGAGCTTGGCTGCCCAACAGGTGATATACAATGTGATTGTGTGCTTTGGACGGTATTTTTACGCACGGTGGTGGCCGACCGTTCATGTCGATTTTGGGCCCATCAAACGCATGTTCTCGTTTAGTTACAAAGTGCTGATTACTTATGTGCTGAACACCATCAGCACCAATGTGTTGACCGTTATTTTTGGCCGTCTGTTCCCTGCGCCCGATGTGGGCAATTTCACTCAGGCCAACAAGTGGAACAATATGGCCAATTGGCTCGTTTCGGGCACCGTGACACAAGTGGCGCAACCTGTGTTGGCGCGCGTCAACGATGACAATGAGCGCCAGCGCCGTGTGTTTGGCAAGATGCTGCGCTTCACCGCTTTCATGTCTTTCCCCGCCTTGTTCGGCTTGTCTCTCATTGCCCCACAGTTCATTGTTGTCGCCATTGGCACCAAATGGCTTGAAAGCATACCGTTGCTCCAGATTCTATGCGTCAGCGGAGCATTTTTGCCCCTTTATACGGTTTATCAAAATCTGTTTCTCAGTTTAGGAAAATCCAGCATTTACATGTGGCTCAACATTGCGCTGATTGCCGTCATAATCACATCGGTGCTGGCTTGCCACCCATGGGGGCTGACGGCTATGGTCATGGCCTTTGCCACAATCAATATTCTTTGGCTGCTGGTATGGCAGTTCTTTGCTTCGCGCCTCATCGGGTATTCCTATTGGAGCATGCTTTGTGATTTGATGCCGTTCTTGCTCATTACCATTACAGTGATTGCTGTCACTTACTTTGTCACGCTGCCCATACATAATATTTATTTCTTGCTCTGTGCGCGCATGATCATTGCCGCCGGCTTGTATGTCCTGGCCATGAAGGCGCTGCGGGTCAAGATGTTTGAGGAGTGCGTCGAATTCATTCGCAACCGTCACAAGAAATGATAAACCAACTGGCTCCCATATTGCTGTTTGCCTATAACCGCCCCGACCATGTGAAGCGGTGTGTGGAATCATTGCTTGCCAATGATTTGGCCGCCGAGAGTGACCTGTATGTCTATGCCGATGCTGCACATGATGCCGCCGCCGTTGAAATGGTAAGGCAAGTGAGGACTTACATACGCACTGTCACGGGGTTCAAGTCGATTACTATCATTGAGCGTGATGAGAATTGGGGCCTGGCGCGCAACATTATTGACGGCGTGACGACACAGGTCAATAAATGCGGACGCGTGATTGTGCTCGAGGATGACCTGGTGCTGGCGCCTTATTTCCTGCAATTCATGAACGACGCCCTGGATGCCTATGAGGACGAGTCGCGAGTGGGCCACATCCAGGCGTGCGATTTCACGCGTGACCCGTCTTTGCCCGACACATTCCTCATCAAGTTCACGGGCAGTTGGGGATGGGCGACCTGGAAGCGGGCTTGGCAGCATTTTAACCCCGATGGCAAGGTGCTGCTTGACCAATTGGAACAACGGCGATTGTCCAAGACATTTGATTTTAATGGCAAATATGGTTTCACGCGCATGCTGCGCCGGCAGATTGAAGGCAAGAACAATTCATGGGCCATCCGCTGGAACGCCTCGCTGTTCCTTGCCGATATCCTTTCGCTCAATGTGGGACGCTCGCTGGTGAGCAATCAAGGCTTTGACGGCTCAGGGACCAATTGCGGCGGGGGAGGGCTCTATGGCAGTGACTTGTGGCTGCGGCCACTGACGGTCACGAAAATCTATCCAATCGAGGAAAACCTGGCAGCCCGTAAGGCTTTTGAGAGATACTATTCGCGCACCAACTCGTTTTGGGCAAAGGCGTGGCGACGCGTGAAACGCACACTCAAAGGGGACTTTGGCGCATGATTAATTTGACAGACAGATAATAATGATATATTAATATGAAAGGTAAAATCTTAGTTACAGGCGGAACCGGATTCATCGGTTCGCACACCACGGTAGAACTGCAACAGGCAGGCTATGAAGTAGTCATTATTGACAACTTTAGCAACAGCAATGCCGAGGTGCTTGACGGCATTGAGCGCATCACGGGCATCCGCCCCGTGTTTGTTGAGGGCGACTGCACCGACCGCGCCGTAGTGCGCAAGCTCTTTGAGGACAACCCCGGCATTAACGGCATCATTAACTTTGCGGCAAGCAAGGCAGTTAACGAGAGCATTGAGAAACCGATTCTCTATTATCGCAACAATCTCAATATCCTGCTCAATCTGCTTGACAATATGCCTGAATTTGGCGTGAAGGGATTTGTCTTCTCCTCGTCTTGCACGGTCTATGGCGAACCCGACAGCAACCCCATCACCGAGGATGCTCCGACCAAGAAGGCCACCTCGCCTTATGGCGCAACAAAGCAGATTTCAGAGGAAATCATCACCGATGTCATCAACAGCGGCAGTCCCATCAAGGCCATCCTGCTGCGATACTTCAATCCCATCGGTGCCCATCCCAGTGCCGAAATCGGCGAGTTGCCCAATGGCGTGCCCCAAAATCTGGTGCCTTATCTCACCCAGGCGGCCATTGGTATTCGCAAGGAGTTGAGCATCTTTGGCGATGACTATCCCACGCCTGACGGTTCATGCATCCGTGATTTTATCAATGTGGTTGACTTGGCCAAGGCTCATGTCAAGGCTCTCGAACGCATGCTTGAGGACAAGAGCGACAATAAGCTTGAAGTGTTCAATATTGGTACCGGCAATGGTGCATCGGTGCTGGAGCTGCTCAATTCGTTTGAGCGCGCCACGGGAGTCAAGGTGCCGCACAAGATCGCGCCGCGCCGTGCCGGTGACATCGTCCAGATTTGGGCTGACCCCAAACGCGCCAACGAGGTCCTGGGATGGCATGCCGAGATATCGCTCGACGACACGATGCTGAGCGCATGGAACTGGCAGAAGAAACTGCGCGAACGCGGTATCATGTAACTCTTTTACAGCATTTCCCATAAAAGCGGCAGGCACGATAAATGCGCCTGCCGCTTGTTGTATGTAGCAATACAACGCTGGCTCCCAACCTGAGTTAAGAGCCAGCGCATTGTGATAAATCAGAACGCGAAGATTATGCTTCAGGAGCAGCCTCTTCGGCAGCGGGAGCCTCCTCAGCGGGAGCTTCTTCGGCAGCGGCCTCTTGGGCAGCCTTTGCAGCCTCGGCCTCGGCAGCAGCCTTAGCGGCAGCAATCTCAGCCTTCTTCTTGGCTACGGCCTCAGCCTTAGCCTCGTTCTTCTTAGCCTCCTCGGCAAGAGCCTTCTTGTCAGCGGCCTTCTTGTCGTCACGCTCCTTGTTGCGAACGCCGTCAAGCTTTGCCTGCTTCTTGGCCTTCCAGTCATCGAAACGCTTCTGAGCCTCTTCCTCGGTGAAGGCGCCCTTCTTGACGCCGCCCTGGAGGTGCTTCATCAGCATCACGCCCTCGCGGGAGAGAATGTTGCGAACAGTGTCGGTGGGAATTGCACCTACGTTCACCCAATAGAGTGCACGCTCGAAATTTAAACTTATTGTAGCAGGATTAGTGTTCGGGTTATAGGAACCAATCCTTTCAATAAATCTACCATCTCGTGGTGCCCTGCTATCGGCAATAACAATGGGATAGAACGCGTAGTCCTTGTGACCATGGCGCTGTAATCTAATCTTTGTTGCCATAATACAATGAATGTAACAGTTTAAATTTTTATTAGGTTATTAATTCTCGATAAAAAAGTGACCTTCCATTTCTGAAGGGTCACTTTTTCTTTGTTGTCCTGGAAGGATTCGAACCCTCGCAAGCGGAACCAGAATCCGATGTGCTACCATTACACCACAGGACAATTCCTAATTGCGACTGCAAAGGTACTGCTTTTTTTGATACCTGCAAGAAAAAATTGAACTTTTTTTGATTTTTTTGTTTGACCCTGCCGCAGCCTACTCAAACCTCATGGTTGAGGTGGGCTTGATGGTGGAGATGATGTGGCTGGCAGCCAGCAGGGTGAAATAAGAAACCACAACGATGCCCACATTCAATAGTATTAGAGTGACGGGGCTCAAGTGTATGGGAACATAGGACATGTAATATGCCGATGGGTCAAGGCGGACGATGTGCCCGTAGCGCTGCAGCAATGCCAGTCCTATGCCGATGGCATTGCCGATAACGAGCGCCTTCAAAATGAGTTTCCCTGTGAGGTATATAAAGATGCGGCGTATGCTTCCGTTGGTGGCTCCAAGGGCCTTGAGCATGCCGATGACGCGGATGCGCTCAAGCACAATCATCAGCATGGCGGCGATGAGCGTGAACGCGGCAACTACCATCATCAGCATGAGGATGATGATGACATTCATGTCAAGCATGCCCAGCCACGCAAAAAACTGCATGTTGTTTTGACGGGTAGTGGATACATAGAACAGATTTTTACTTTCTTTCTGGATGGTGTTCTGGGCCAGCAGGGTATAAAGGCTGTAACTGTCGGCGTCCAGGTTGCCCTTGTCCCGCAGGTTGATGGCGACCTGTGTTCCGGTGTCGCTGTTCCAGTCATTGACCGATTGCACAACATCAATGTTGCCGACAATGTAAGCATTATCAAATGCTTCGAGGTCAGTCTGGAAAATGCCGGTTATCGTGAGGTTGCGCACTTTCACTTTTTCGTCAATGAAATAGCACAACACCTTTCCGCCGGAATGCAATTGAAGACGGTCAGCAACAGTCTTGGAAATGGCAATCTGGCTTGACGTGGCTGTATCGGCTACACAAGGCACGACACCCTCAACAAGTTTGGATTCAAGATATGTGAAATCATAACCGTCATCCACGCCACGATAATTTATGCCCATGAAGTCTTCATCTGTCTTGAGTATTGATGATTTGTCGGCAATGAGACTCATGCTGCTTACCTTGTCTTTGAAATCGCTGTTGGATTGAACGGCCTGGAATACCTCACTTCCTCTGACGGTCGCATACTCGTCATTAATGCCCAATGCGGCGTTTGTTACGCGCAGATGTGCGTCAAGGTTCAATATTTTGCCTGTGATTTCGCCTTTGAAACCCATGACGATGGCGATGGAGAGAATCATGACAACCACGGCAAGCACAATGCCGGCAATGGCAACATTGAGGCTGGGAGAACCCTTCTGCTGCCCATTGTCCAGCTTCATGCGGCTTGCTATAAATATCTCTTGGTTCATAATTCGATGGCAAAGGTAGTAAAAATTAGTCCACAGTGCCGAATTTTTGCTAACTTTGTGGGCGCAAACCAAATCGATTATTGATATGAAAAGACGATTCAGCTTATTGCTTGCCTTGGCAATGATGTGCTTTGCCATGCAGGCCGAGGTGCTTAAATTGGCGATTTTGAGCGACATCCATGTGACGCCGGGCAATGCCAATGAGGGCAAACTGCGCGAGGCGGTGGCCGAAATCAATGCCGCCGATGTCGATGCCGTGATTTTGTCCGGCGACTTGACCAACGAGGGTAGTGATGAACAGCTCAAGAATGTAAAAGGCATTCTTGACGGCATTACCGCTCACCCGCTGTATGTTATCCCCGGCAACCACGAGAATAACTGGAGCCAGAGCGCCTGCAAGACATTCAATGACATCTGGGGCGCCGACCATTTTATGTTTGCGCTGGGCAATTTGGTGATTGTGGGCATGAACTGTGGGCCGTTCATGAAGATGGGTGACGGCCACATCAAGCAGGAAGACCTCTTGCGGCTCGACAGCACGCTGAATGCGGTGGTCAAACCGGGCATGAAGGTGTTGAGCGTCAATCATTATCCCATACTTGACGACTTGGATAATTATAAGGCTTATGTTGACATTCTCAAGAAGTATCCTGTCATCACTCACCTGTGCGGCCACTACCACACTTGGCGCCAATACGAGACCGAGGGTGTGAACGGCATCATGGTCCGTTCACTTGACATGGGCGGCGGCAACTATGGCTACGCCCTGATGAACATTGACCTTGACCGCGACTGGATTTATGTATATAATAAGGTGCTGGGCCGCGACCCCGAGGCTGTGTTCTCGTATCGCATCAACCTGGACTATGACGATGTGCCAGCCGTTGAGCAAGACAACAGTGTCCCTGCAGGGTTCAAGATTGACCGCATTGTTGCCGACAATGCCTCGATTTTTACAAGGATTGGAATTGACGAGAAGAACCTGTACTTTGGCAACTCTTTGGGTTTCTGCAAGGCGGTGGACAAGATGACCGGCAAGCAGCAATGGCAATTCAAGACCAATGCCATGCTGTTCTCGCGTCCGGCGGTTGCCTCCAAGTTTATCGTGTTGCCCACAAGTGACAAGCGCCTGGTGTGGCTGGACAAAGAGTCGGGTAAGATGGTATGGCAATATGATGCCAATGGTCCCTATGTCGCCGACGGTGTGGTCCGCGACGGTGTGCTGTACCAGGGCGGATACAAGACCTTCCAAGCATGGGATGTGAAGCGCCACAAACTATTGTGGAAGTATGACGACATCAACAACTATTGTCAGGCAGCGCCTGTGCTGGATGGCAATGATGTCATCTTCGGCGCATGGGACACAAAACTGCGCTCGCTTGATGCCCGCACGGGAAAACTGAATTGGCAATGGGACAACGGCAAGAGCGCTAACCTGTACAGCCCGGGCAATGTCGTGCCGGCAGTGACTCGCGACCGCGTGGTCATTGTGGCTCCCGACAGAAACTCCACCGCCATTGATCGCAAAACTGGAAAACAGTTGTGGCGCGTCAAAAATGACAACAAGGTGCGCGAGAGTCTGGGCCTGAGTGCCGACGGCAAGACCGCTTACGCCAAAACGATGGACGGTACCTTGGTGGCCATGAGCACAGGAGCCGAGTACGAGATGTTGTGGCAGGTGGACCTGGGCTTCGGCTATGAGCATGCGCCCTGCGTCGTATTGGAGCACAATGGATATATCTTCTGCGGCTCGCGCCGCGGGATACTTGCCGTGGTTGATGCTGTGACTCACGAACTGGTGTTCACCTATCCGCTGGGTAGCAGCGAGGTCAACGGCTTTGAAGTGGATGAAAAGGGTGATGTCTATTGCTCGCTGATCGAAGGCACAATTTGGCGAATCTCCTGCGGCAAGTGACAATGGCGATTGCATAACAAAGAATGGGGCCTTAACGGGTCCCATTCTTTGTTGTTTTGATATCAATCGAATTTCTTTCGTCTGAAGATGAAGTTGTGGCCGAGATACTTGTCGCGAACCGTCGGATTCTCGGCAAGTTCTTCGCTGGTGCCCTGAAACAGGATTTTGCCTTCAAACAGCAGATAAGCGCGGTCGGTAATACTCAATGTCTCAGGGGCGTTATGGTCAGTGATGAGGATGCCGATGTTTTTGCTTTTGAGGCTATAAACTATGCTCTGGATGTCTTCGACGGCAATGGGGTCCACACCGGCAAACGGTTCGTCAAGCATGATAAAACGTGGATTAATGGCCAGGCCGCGGGCAATCTCGGTGCGGCGCCGCTCGCCGCCCGACAGTCGGTTGCCCAGGTTCTTGCGCACCTTCTGCAAGTGGAACTCACCAATGAGTTGCTCCAGGCGGTCTCGCTGTTCGGCGGGCGTGAGGCTGGTCATCTCAAGCACCGTGCGGATATTGTCCTCGACGCTGAGCGTGCGGAACACTGACGCCTCCTGCGGCAGGTAGCCGATACCCAGTTGGGCGCGGCGATAGACGGGCAGGGTGGTGATGTCCACATCGTTGAGGAACACGCGCCCCTCGTTAGGCGTCACCAGACCGGTAGTCATGTAGAATGTGGTCGTCTTGCCGGCACCGTTGGGACCGAGCAGGCCCACGATTTCGCCCTGGTGTACATCAATAGACACGTGGTTGACGACCGTGCGCTGGCGATATTTCTTCACCAGGTTGTCGGTGCTGAGCACGAGCGTGCCCGCCTCACCCGATTCGTTTAGGCGTCTTGCGGTCTCCTTGTCGTTTCGCTTGGGCTTGACGTTTTTGTCTTCGCCTTGCGCTGTCTTGCCGTTATGTTGCCAGGGAAGTTTCATTAATTTTTGTTGGTGGTCAAGCGGCTTATGATGTAATCGGTAATCAGATTGATGGCAACCTCGTTGTTACCGCCCTCGGGGATGATGATGTTAGCGAATTTCTTGGTCGGCTCAATGTGCAGTTGGTGCATGGGTTTGAGCACGCGTTGATAGCGCTCGATGACATCGGCGGCAGTGCGGCCTCGCTCGATGCAGTCGCGGCTGATGACGCGAATCAGGCGGTCGTCGCCGTCGGCATCGACAAACACTTTGATGTCCATCATCTTGCGCAACCGCGGGTCGCTTAATGCCATGATGCCCTCGATGAGCACAACATCGTGCGGTTTCATGGGCACTGTTTCGGCAAGGCGCGAGCAGGTGAGATAGCTGTAGGTGGGCATCTCAATGGGCAGACCTTTTTTGAGCATCTTGAGGTGGTCAAGCAACAAGTTCCAATCAAACGCCGCAGGTTCATCAAAGTTGATGTTTTGACGCTCTTCGGGTGGCACATGGCTCGAGTCTTTGTAATATGAATCTTGCGAGATGACGCCTACCTCGCCTTCGGGAAGGCGTTCCATAATCTTGCGAACTACAGTAGTTTTTCCTGAACCGGTGCCACCGGCGATTCCGATGATAATCATAACATTAACTTGTTAAAATGGTCAAACAAATGGCCTCAGCATGCCACAAGGGCACAATTAACCACACAAAGGTAGCAAAAGTGTTTCAAAAATGAGTGATTTTTTAGAAAACTTTTTGAGAAATCAGCAAAATTAGGCACAGCGCTATTGGAACACTGCAGCGCTGAAAGGCTTGAGCGTGATTTTGTCTTCGGTTTTGCCGCTCTTGTATTTCGTTTCACCGGTCGTCACCACGGGCAAACCTTGTATTCTCTGGGCGGGAATATGGGCCGTTACGCTCTTCTCGCTTGGGTTGACGGCAACCACAAAACGCTCACCTTCGGCTTTGGATTCACGCAAGTAAACCATTGGGTAGGGTGTGGCGACATGGCTCAGCATGCTCCACTCTCCATCGTTACCCAATGCGTGGAATGCCTGCCGCAGCCTCAACAGCATGCGGGTAAAATTGAGCAGTGAGTTCTCGTCATTTTCTTGGGTCGACACCGTCAGCGCTCCATTTTGGGTGTCGACGGGAAGATAGAGCCGCATGGGGTCGCATGTTGAGAACCCTGCTGTCATGCCATCGGTCCACTGCATGGGCGTGCGTGAGCCCGAGCGGTGGTTGGAACCCTCCTTGCTGGGCAGGCCTGGCTGGTATTTCATGCCTATCTCGTCACCATAATAGATGCATGGCACGCCTGGCATGGTGAGGTGGAACAGCATGCACACCTTGAGTTGCTCAATGGTATTGCGAGTGCCATAGTTGGGGCGGATGATGTCATGGTTGCCTGTGGGAATAGAAATGTAGCCCTGTTCGCGTGTCGCTTCATAGGCCCGTGTGAAGTTGTTGACGAATTTCTCCAGCGTGCCTTTGCCCGTGCGGTCAAAGTAGCAATAGTCGTAGTCACCGCAATCGGGGGTGCCTTTGGGCAAGAACAGCGAGTCAAATCCGCGCAAACCGAAATGTATCATGAAGTCAATGTGAAAACCCGCGGCCAGCGACTGTTCGGGCTCGCTCCACTCGGCAATGAGTACACGTTCAGGATAATTGTCGTCTATCCATTGGCGCATTTCGCGCCACAGGGCCATGTTGGCCCGTTTGTCGGGGTCGTTCTTTATCAGCGATGATGCCATGTCGATGCGGAATCCGTCAACGCCCATGTCGAGCCAATAGGCCATGATGTCCATTAACTGGCGTCTCATGGCGCGCGGGCCTGGCGCATCGGCTGGTTGCTGCCATGCGGCAGCTGTATCGTTTGTCGCATAACCATAGTTGAGCGCTGGCTGGAACTCAAAGTAGTTCTTTAGATAATACTTTCCGCGCGGGGCATTTGCCAGGCCATAGCTGCCCCAAGTGGCAATGGCGGGGTCGTGGGTGCGGTGGCGGCGCTCGATGGTGGCACGCTCCTCGGCCGCAATGCTGTCGGTCCACATGTAATAATCGGTATAGCGGTTGCGCTCTTTCTGCCCCGATGCCTTGAACCATGGATGCTGGTCGCTGGTGTGCCCCGCCACCAAATCAAGCACTACTCGCAGATGGCGGCGATGAGCCTCGTCAACAAGCCGTTGCAAATCGCGATTGTCGCCAAATCTCGGGTCGAGGCTATAAAAATCCGTTACATCATATCCGCCGTCTTGCCATGCCGACTTGAACATCGGGCAAAACCAAATGGTGTTCACGCCCAATTTCTCAACATAATCGAGCCGTGAAATAATGCCGTTAATGTCGCCCATGCCGTCTCCGTCGCTGTCCATGAATGTTGACGGGTATATTTGATAAATGACCGCCTCGCTCAGCCATGAGGGACCTGCAGGCTTGGCGTAGGCCGTTGCCATTATACACAGCATGGATGTGAGAATAATCAAATGCTTCATGATGCGTGATTGACTTTTTCGGCAAAATTAGCACAAAATTCAATAAAATGCACATTTTGACGTGTCAGTTTTGCTGACATTGTGTCAGCAGGTCAATATTGGCACGCTGTTTGCTAATAGTTGAGCGTGGTCATCCGTATGTTTAGCGTTGGCCCAAAATAATTGAAATTACATCAATAACATAAAAAAGATTTTAGAAAACAATTATGGCAAAGATTATTGGTATCGATTTAGGAACAACTAATTCTTGCGTTTCGGTTCTCGAAGGAACCAAACCCGTAGTAATCCCCAACAGTGAGGGACGCAACACCACGCCTTCGGTTGTCGCATTTAAGGACGGTGGCGAGCGCATCGTGGGTGACCCCGCCAAGCGCCAGGCCATCATGAACCCCACTGGCACTGTGTTCTCCATCAAGCGTTTTATGGGCGAGACCTTTGACCATGTGACCAATGACGTGAACCGCATGCCTTACAAGGTGGTCAACAACGGCAGCAACCAGCCGCGCGTCGAGATTGACGGCAGGCAGTACACGCCGCAAGAGATATCGGCCATGATTCTGCAAAAGATGAAGAAAACTGCCGAGGATTACCTGGGCACCACTGTTGACGAGGCTGTCATCACCGTGCCTGCATACTTTAACGATGCACAGCGCAAGGCCACCAAGGAGGCTGGCGAGATCGCCGGCTTGAAGGTTCAGCGCATCGTCAACGAGCCCACCGCTGCCGCTTTGGCCTACGGTTTGGACAAGGACAACAGCGACAAGCGCATTGCTGTGTTTGACCTGGGCGGCGGCACTTTTGA
Source organism: uncultured Prevotellaceae bacterium (assembly GCA_937898675.1). GTDB lineage: Bacteria > Bacteroidota > Bacteroidia > Bacteroidales > Muribaculaceae > Sodaliphilus. The sequence continues at coordinate 39,217 of CALEJB010000049.1, read as the reverse complement.
TATCTCCATTCTGGAACTGGGCGACGGCGTGTTTGAGGTTAAGGCCACCAACGGTGACACCCACCTGGGCGGCGACGACTTCGACCAGCGCATCATCACCTGGCTGGCCGACGAGTTCCAACAGGAGAACAACATCGACCTGCGCAAGGACCCCATGGCGCTTCAGCGCTTAAAGGAGGCTGCCGAGAAGGCCAAGATTGAACTCTCGAGCTCGACCAGCACCGAGATTAACCTGCCTTACATCACCCAACTCGACGGCATGCCCAAGCACTTGGTCAAGAACTTGTCGCGCGCCAAGTTTGAGCAGTTGTGTGATGATCTGATTCAAAATACCATCGAGCCGTGCCGCAAGGCCCTGAGCGATGCCGGCATGACAGCCAGCGACATCAACGAGGTCATCCTCGTGGGCGGTTCGACCCGCATCCCCGCCGTTCAGCAGGTGGTTGAGCAGTTCTTCGGCAAGGCCCCGTCCAAGGGCGTTAACCCCGATGAGGTTGTCGCAGTGGGTGCCGCCATCCAGGGCGGTGTGCTCACCGGCGATGTCAAGGACGTGCTGCTGCTTGATGTGGTGCCCCTGTCGGTAGGTATCGAGACACTGGGCGGCGTGATGACCAAACTCATTGAGGCCAACACCACCATTCCCGCCCGCCGCAGCCAGGTATTCTCCACGGCTGCAGACAACCAGCCCGAGGTTGAAATCCATGTGCTGCAAGGCGAGCGCCCCATGGCCAAGGACTGCAAGACCCTCGGCAGGTTCCATCTCGATGGCATTGCTCCCGCTCCCCGCGGCATTCCTCAGATTGAGGTGACCTTTGAGGTCGATGCCAACGGCATCATGAACGTGAGCGCCAAGGACAAGGCCACGGGCAAGGAACAGAGCATCCGCATCGAGGCTTCGAGCGGCCTGAGTGACGCCGAAATCCAGCGCATGAAGGACGAGGCAACCGCCAACGCCGCAGCCGATGCCCAGGAGAAAGAGCGCATCGACAAGATTAACGGCGCCGACGCACTCATCTTCCAAACCGAGAAGGTGCTCAAGGACAGTGGCGACAAACTGCCCGCCGACATCAAGGGTCAGATCGAAGGCTCGCTGGGCAAACTCAAAGAAGCCCACAAGAGCCAGGACATCGCCGCCATCGAGGCCGCAAGCGCTGAACTCAACTCACTGTTCGAGAAGATGTATCAGCAGGCCGGCGGAGCGCAGGGTGGTCCCCAGCCGGGTCCCGACCAGGGTTTCCAAGGCGATCCCGCAGCAGGAGGCAACCCCGGCGGCGACAACGTCGAGGACACCACCTATGAAGAGGTAAAATAATCATATAAAAGTGAGAGAGCAAATCTGATTTCAATAGAGGTTAATAATTTGTGAGATGTGGCGCAGGGTAGTGATTATCCGGCGCCACATTGTTTATTCATTGCACGAACAAAAAAACTCCCCGTTAAAGGACTTGAGGCATTGATTTGTGCCGTGAAGCGCTCGGTCTGGTTGTTTGCGATATTGCAAAGATACAAAATTTTACGCTATTCACAACCTCAAACGATTGCGTTATTGTAATTGTTTGTCATTCAATTAGATGTATGATTGGGCTTCGTGCGGGTTGGAATGTGTGCAAGTGGTTGATAATTAGTGATGTGGATGAAAATTGGGTCAAACGCATGTCGATTGTGATATGAAAGAGGGTGGGGATTAACGTTTTTTTTGTACCTTTGTGCCAAATTTTCACGAAAAAAAGATTTATCATCAATATATACAACATTCAAAATGTTGGACTTACTGTTTGAAACCAGTTGGGAAGTTTGCAACAAGGTGGGCGGCATCTATGCTGTCCTCTCGACAAAAGCCAAAACCCTTCAAAAACAATATAAGGACAAGGTTATCTTCATCGGTCCCGACCTGTGGACTGCCGGGCACCCGTCGCCCTCGTTCATCGAGATGAGGACGCCGCTGTCGGCATGGCTCAAAACGGCCAAACTGCCCAGCGGCATCCGCGTGAGGACAGGGCGCTGGAATGTTCCGGGCAAGCCGCTGGCCGTGCTGGTGACCTATGACGCGCTCTATCCTTACAAGAATGATCTGTATGCCAGCATGTGGAACCGCTATGGTGTGGACAGTCTGCATGCCTATGGCGACTACGACGAGTCGTGCATGTTTGCCTATGCCTCGGCGCTCGTCATCGAGAGCATTGTTCAGTGGAAAGACAACCCGTCGCTGAAAATCGTTGCCCACTTCGACGAGTGGACCACCGGAATGGGGCTATTGCATGTCAAGGCCCATCTTCCCAATGCCGCCACCGTGTTCACTACCCACGCCACCAGCATTGGACGCAGCATCTGTGGCAACGGCAAGCCACTGTATGACTACATGGCCGGTTATCACGGCGACCAGATGGCCTGTGAACTGAACATGCAGTCCAAGCATTCGCTTGAGAAGGCTGCCGCCCATGCCGCCGACGCGTTCACGACGGTGAGCGACGTCACGGCGCGCGAGTGTGACCAGTTGCTGGAACGCCACCCGATTGTGACACCCAACGCCTTTGAGCAGAATTATGTGCCGCGCGGCGACAAACTCGTGAAACTGCGCGCTGCCGCCCGCGCTCGCATGCTTGAAGTGGCCAGGGCATTGACAGGCGAGACTTATGACGAGGACACCATGCTCATTGCCACGTCAGGCCGCTGTGAGATGCGCAACAAGGGCATCGATGTCTATCTCGATGCATTGTCGTCGCTGCGTGAGTCGCTGAAGCGCGTGACGAGTCTGCGGCGCAAGGTGGTTGCATTTGTCTTTGTGCCATCGTGGATGAAATCTCCTCGCGCCGACCTTGTCGACAATCTGGCCAACGGCAAGGCCAAGCGCCTGTTCAATCCTGTCATCACCCACAGCCTGCATGATGCCGACGGTGACGCCATTTACTGCCGCATCAACGCCCTGGACTTTGAAAACGCCCCCGGCGATATGGTCACCTTGATACAAGTGCCCTCGTACCTTAACGGCGACGACGGCATCTTTGACATGAGTTACTATGACCTGCTGGCGGGTCTGGATGCCGCCGTGTTCCCCTCGTACTATGAGCCGTGGGGCTACACGCCGCTTGAGAGCATCGCCTTTGGAGTGCCGACCATTACGACCGACCTGTCGGGCTTTGGCCAATGGGTGCTTGACACATTTGGCAGCGATGCCGTCAAATGCGGTGTCCGCGTACTGCACCGCACCGACAGCAACTATCAGGAGACGGTGTCGTCCATCGTCTCGAGCCTCATCAACCTGTACATGATGCCTGCGACGGCCATCCGAGGCGTGAGCAAGGCGGCGCGCGCCACCAGCAAGACCGCATCGTGGACAAATTTCATGCCGCGCTACGAGGCCGCCTACGCCCAGGCTTTGCAGGCTGCGCAGCAGCGACAAGGCTTCCTCTCCGAACAGGAACTGCAATAAAATCAGCAAATAACAAGATAATAACGACCATTTTTTATGAAAATTCAAGTCAGCAACAGCAACGAGCCCCAGTGGAGAAACATCACTGTTAAGTCCGATTTGCCCGGCAAACTCAATAAACTCAACGAGTTGTCGCGCAACTTGTGGTGGGCGTGGAATAGCGAGGGCAAAACCATGTTCCATGACCTGGACCGCGACACATGGCGCGCGACCAGCGAGAACCCTGTGAAGATGCTCCAGCGCTTGACGCCGGAAAAAATCGCCGATATCCAAAAGGATTCCGTGATGATGGCACGCATCGACAGCGTGTATGAACTCTATCAGGAGTACATGAAGAAACCCATCCGCCAGGATTTGCCCTCGGTGGCATACTTCTGCATGGAATATGGCCTGTGCAATGCCCTCAAGATTTACTCTGGCGGCTTGGGCATCCTTGCGGGTGACTATGTGAAAGAGGCCAGCGACCGCTGTGTGAACATGACGGCGGTGGGTTTCTTGTACCGCTACGGCTATTTCACCCAGACCTTGTCGATGGACGGCCAGCAGATTGCCAATTACGAGGCGCAGGATTTTAACCTGTTGCCCATCGAGCCGTTGCTCGACGAGAATGGCCATCAAGTCGTTCACGAGGTGCCTTTCCCGGGCCGCATCATTTATGCCAATGTGTGGGTTGCCAATGTGGGCCGCGTGAAGTTGTATCTGCTCGACACCGACATTGATGTCAACAGCGAGTATGACCGCCCCATCACCCACAAGCTCTATGGCGGCGACTGGGAAAACCGCATCAAGCAGGAATATTTGCTTGGCGTGGGCGGCGTGCTGTTGCTCAAGCGCCTGGGCATCAAGGCCGACATTTACCACTGCAACGAGGGCCACGCCGCGCTGCTCAACTTGCAGCGGCTGGTGGAATATGTGCAGAATGACGGCCTGAACTTTAATGAGGCGCTCGAGGTTGTCCGCGCTTCGTCGCTGTACACCGTGCACACCCCCGTGCCTGCCGGACACGACTACTTTGACGAAGAACTCTTTGGCAAATATATGGGCGAGTTCCCCGCCAAACTGGGCATCACTTGGCAGGACCTGATGGACATGGGCCGCCAGAACCCCGGCAGTGAGGAGCGCTTCTGCATGAGCACGTTTGCGTTGAACTCCACCCAGGAGAGCAACGGCGTGAGCTGGCTGCACGGCGAGGTGTCCAAGAAGATGTTCAAGGACATCTGGAAGGGCTTTGCTCCCGAGGAGTCGCACGTGGGATATGTCACCAACGGCGTGCACATGCCCACTTGGGCCGCCAGCGAGTGGAAGGCATTCTATAAGCAAGTGCTGGGAGAGGACTACATCAACAACCAGGAACTGGAATCGACCTGGATGCCGCTGATGAACGTGCCCGACGAGAAGATTTGGGAGATGCGCAGCCTGCTTAAACACAAGTTCATCAGTTTCGTGAAGCGCGACTTCACAGCCAACTGGCTCAAGAACCAGGGCGACCCCACGCGCATCATGAGCATTGTGGACAAGATCAACCCCAACGCGCTGCTCATTGGCTTTGCCCGCCGCTTTGCTACCTACAAGCGCGCCTACCTGTTGTTCAACGACCTTGACCGCCTCAAGAAGATTGTCAACAACCCGCAATTCCCTGTCCAGTTTATCTTTGCCGGCAAGGCTCATCCTGCCGATGGCGCCGGCCAGGGACTCATCAAGCGCATCATCGAAATCAGTAAGATGCCGGACTTCCTGGGCAAGATTATCTTCCTCGAGAACTACGACATGACGCTGTCGAAGCGCCTGATTACCGGCGTTGACGTGTGGCTGAACACCCCCACGCGCCCGCTAGAGGCTTCGGGCACCTCGGGCGAGAAGGCCGAGATGAACGGTCTGCTCAACTTCTCGGTGCTCGACGGATGGTGGTACGAGGGTTACCGCAAGGGCGCCGGCTGGGCGCTGACCAGCACGCGCAACTATCCCGAGCAGGACCAGCAGGACAAACTCGACTCGGCAACCATATACTCAATGCTCGAGAACGAAATCATACCCTTGTATTTTGCCAAGAACAGCAAAGGGTATTCTCCCGAATGGATTCAGTATATCAAGAACTCCATCGTCCACATCGCCCCCAACTACACCATGTCGCGCATGATGAAGGACTATTTTGTGAAGTTCTACAGCCCGCAGGCCGAGCGTGCCCACAAACTCATTGCCGACAATTACGCGCTTGCCCGCGACATTGTCGCATGGAAGGAAAATGTCGCCGCCCACTGGAACGACGTGAAACTCGTTGGCGACATTCAAAGCAATCATGTGCAGTTTGAGAACGGTGGCAGCGACATTGATGTGAGCATCAAGATTGACACCGCGACATTGGGCCGGGACATCAGGCTCGAGGTTGTAATTTACAAGGAAGAGGACGGTGTCTCGAAGTTCTTCCGCACGGCCCAGTTCGATGTTGTTGCCGAGGACGGCGACGTGCTCACCTATCACATCAAGCAATCGGCACAGGCCAACGGCATGTACCGTTATGCTTATAGGGCATATCCCTGGAACGAGAACCTGCCCCACCGCCAGGACTTCGCTTACCTCAAGTGGTTCTGATCGAGGGGCGTTTTCTGTAATATGAATTTTTACATGCTCGAAGGGTCACAAGGCTCTTCGAGCATGTATTTTTGCAACTTAACCACCTGGCTGTAGCAAGAGGTTTCCACAAAGTTTTTGTCATCAGATTATTTTTCAGAAGATTTTAGTCGTTTTTGGCAAAATTCATGTACATTTGTTGGTTAATTGCATAATAGTATCTGACCAAAACGATAAATGTCTGGTTCTAAAGGAAATATCTTCTCAAAGGTTGCGCGCTGGGTTGGCGGCAGTATTTTGGGCCTGGTGGTGGCGCTGCCATTCGCCTTGTATATTCCTTGGGTACAGAACTGGATTGCCGACATCGCCTGTGACAAGGCGAGCGACAAAACGGGCATGGACATCAGCGTGGGGCATGTAAATATAGATTTCCCGCTCGACATCACCATTAACGATGCACAAGTGATTAGCGCGGAGGGCGACACTCTGTTCCGCGCCGATGAGGTGAAAGCCGATGTCGCTGTCAAGCCGATTTTGGACAAGAAAATTCAGGTGGACAGTGCTTCGCTGAAAAACGCCAAAAGCCAGATAAAAACCGAGGACGGTTCGATGGACTTGGATGTGGACCTGAATGATGCCAAGATGAAGGGTGTCTCAGTTGACTTGAACAGCAATGCGGTTGACCTGGCCGACGCCAGCCTCAAAGGCGGCAATGCAAAACTAAGTTACAAGCCCGAAAACAAGAAGCCAGACGAGGATAAAGAGGAGAGCAAACCCTGGAAAATCAATGCCCGCAAGGTCACCATCGATGATGTGGACTACAAGATGGACATGCGGCCTACCGTTGACAAGCTTGACGCCCATCTGGGCCACGCCGAGGTTAATGACGTAAAGGTCAATACCGGCGAAAAGACCGTCAATGTGGGCGGGCTGAGCATTGATAAGGCCGACGTGAAATATGAATATCCAAGCGAGAAGGATGCCAAGCGATACCGCAAGGAGCACCCGCTGCCCGCCGATATTGACCATGATGATGACGATGAAGGTCCCTGGTCTATCAAGGCCGACAGCCTGCGTTTGACCAACAGCCACGCGACCTATGCCCAAACCGACAAAACGCCTGGCAAACCCGGCGGCGACCTCGATATGGAATATATTGACGTGGATGACATCAACCTCGCTGTCGATGACTTTGAAAGCAAAGGCAGTGACTTGACGGTGCCCCTCAAGCACATTTCGGGCAAGGAACGCTGCGGCCTCGAAATCAAGGACGGCAGCGGCACCATGAGGATGAACGACAGGGGCATCGACCTTGACAACGTAAGGCTCAAGACCAAAGGAAGCGACATCAAACTCAATGCCCACGTTGACCAGGACCTGCTCGACGGCAAGCCCAACGGCAAGGCGAACATTGATACCGACAGCAAGATAGACCTTAAAGAGGTTGAGAAACTGGTGCCCGAGGCGCGTTCCGCCCTCAAAGACATTCCCCACAACAGGCCAGTGACGATTAAGGCCAAGGCACGCGGCAACACCAAGCGCCTCGATGTGCAGTCGCTTGATGCCGACATCCCCGGCATAGGCCGCGTCAGGGGAAAAGGCACCATCTACAATCCCACCGACATCGATCGCATGAAGGCTGATTTGGACACCAAAATTGACCTGCGCGACCCGAGCATTCTGAACAAAATGCTTGGACTGAACGGCGTGAAACTTCCGCCAATGACCCTGAGCGGAAAAATCAGCAAGGACGGCTGCAAGTATGTCGCCAAGAACCTGCGCGTCAGCACTGGCGGCGGCACAATGCGCGCCGACGGTTACTACGACATGTGCAACGAGAATTATGATGTGGATGCCGATTTCAGCAACTTCCCCGTCAAATCGTTCCTGCCTGACTATGACGTGCGAGGCCTTACGGCAAGCGTCAATGCTCGCGGTCACGGCTTTGACTTCACGGACTGCGGCAGCACATGGACCGATGCAACCGTTAATCTTGCCAGCGTGCGCTATAACGGCACTCACTACGGCAACATCAGGGCCCGGGGTAAACTTGACAGCGGCCGTGCCGACGTGTACGCCTCCAGCGGCAATCGCGGCTGCGACCTCACCGCCGACGCCCATGGCACCACCTGCAATGACCATTATGTGTTTACGGCCAATGCCGATATCCGTGATTTGGATTTGAAGAAACTGGGCATGTATGACGGCAACTGCAATGGTTCAACCAACCTGCGCGCTACCGGCGACATCAATCTGCGCACCCAAGTATGGGATGCCGATATGAAACTCACCAATGTTGACTGGCGCCTTGACAGCGCCGACCTGATTGCCGATGACGCCCGGGCAATCCTGCACAGCACGCCTGGCTTGACATGCCTCACCATTGAAAACGAAGACAACTACATTCACTTGAATTCGCCCAGTTCGGTGATGCCGCTCATCGAAGACTTCCAAAATGCCTTTGCCGAGATTCAGCGCCAGGTCGATGCCCGTTGGCTTGACGTGGAGCGCCTCAAAGCGCCGCTGCCGCATTTTGACCTTGACATGCACATGGGCGCCGATGGCTTGATCCAGCGCTATATGCAGCAGAACGAGATGGACTTCCGTCACATCAGTTGTGAGATGAGCCGCGACAGCAGCCTGTATCTCAACGGCCGGGCTTACGGTCTCAGTTTTGGCCAGACAAACATTGACTCCATTACTGTTAATGCCAAGGAACTGCGCGACAAGTACCTTGTCTTTAACGCTCACATGGGCAACCGGCCCGGCACTTGGGACGACTATGCCCAAGTGGATGTTACGGGAGGCGTCTTGGGCTCGACAGTGGATTTCTTTATAGACCATCACAACATCAAGGGACTCACAGGATACCGATTGGGCTGTAAAGCGACGTTAGACGAGGATGAGGTAAAAATGAAACTATTCGGCAAGGACCCGGTTATCGGCTATCGCCACTGGACATTCAACGAGGACAACTATGTGAATGTCGACTACAAGACGCGCATGCTGGATGCCAACCTGTCGCTCAAGAGCGACAGCAGCAAGGTCGAATTGTTTGCCGAGAGGCTGCCGGGCGAGAACAGCGAAATGGTTCATCTTGACGTGGACAACCTGTATTTGCAGGAATGGACCCAAATCGTTCCTATGCTTGACGAGACCAGCGGCACGCTCAATGCCGCGATGGACATCAACTGGGACGGCGCGAATGCCGACGGCGGCGGCACGCTGAATATCGAGAAGTTTGTGTATAACGGCAAACGCGTTGGTGATGTGGTCGTCAACACCGACTTTGACCTCGACCCGTCAAACGCCACCACTCGCATGACTGCCAACCTGCTCTTTGACGGCCAAGAAGCCATCACGCTGCAGGGCTCGCTCAATGACCCCTCGGCCGCAAGCCCCCTCAACATTTCGGGCCGGTTCAACCGTTTACCATTGAGCAAAGCCAATGCCTTTATTCCCGGAGATTACATTTACATGGATGGCTATGCAATCGGAGATGTGACCGTCTCTGGCTCAATGGATGCACCGCTGGTGAATGGTTACCTGTCCACCGATTCTGCAACATTCTCTCTCCCGAGATATGGCAGCACGCTCAGGTTTGCGCCCGACCGAATCCCTGTTGAGGGAAATGTGATATCGCTCAATAATTTCAAACTCATTGGCACCAACGGCAATCCGGTAATCATCAACGGTTTTGTTGACTTGAGAGACATGGATAACATGCTCATCGACATCAAGGCCAATGGCAAAAAGGTGCAGTTTATGGACAGCAAGCAGGATGATGTGACCGAGATCTTTGGCAAAGGTTTGGTCGACATCAGCGCTTCGGTTAACAGCGATGCCCGTGCGATGGCTGTTCGGGCCGACGCCACGCTGCTGCCTGGCAGCAATATCACCTATGTGATGAAAGATGACATTTCACAGCTCTCGACCCAGGTCGATGAGTCGATGGTGACATTTACCGAGTTTAATGCTCCTGATGCCGGCGAGAAGATTCTGGTAACCGCGCAGGGCGGCAGCAGTGCCCTGGACATCAGGGCCAATATTGACGTGCAGAATGGCGCCAAAATCAATGCCTATCTCTCGGAAGACGGACAGAACCGTGCCAATGTGGATGGCAGCGGACGACTGCGTTATTCTCTTGACTTTGCCGGAAAAGACAATCTCACAGGAACCTACACCATTGAGAGCGGCAATGTCCGTTACACGCCGCCGCTCATATCGCAGAAGAATTTTGACATCACCAGCGGCAGTTATATCACTTGGACCGGTGAAATGCTCAACCCGCAACTCAGCCTCAAGGGCACCGAAAAACTCAAAACCAGCGTCAAGAGCGACGATGAAGGCTCGAGGATTGTTGAATTCCTCATTGATGCCAACATTGCCGGCACCCTCAGTAACATTGACCTGAACTTTGACTTGAGCACCGAGAGTGACCTGACCGTGCAGAACGAACTGCAATCCATGTCCGATGTCCAACGCTCTCAAGCGGCCATCAACTTGCTGCTCTATAACACTTACTCGGGCACCAACAGCGCCGGCAACATCAATAACATGACTGCAACCACAGCGTTGTTCACATTCTTGCAGTCCAAACTGAACTCGTGGGCTGCCCAAACGCTCCCGGGCGTTGACTTGTCGTTCGGCATCAACCAGTATCAAGGCGCCCAAAACGGAACCACAACGAGTTACAGTTACCGCCTGGCAAAAACGCTGTTTAACGACCGCTTCAAGGTTGTCGTTGGAGGTGAATACAGTACTGCCTCCACCAATGACGAGGACATCGCCAGCAACTTGATTAATGACGTGTCGCTTGAGTACTATCTCAATGCGCGCGGTAGCCGTTACCTGAAGTTGTTCCGCCATTCGAGTTTCGAAAATGTGCTTGAGGGACAAATTACCGAGATGGGTGTCGCCTATGTGCTCAAACGCAAACTGTCAAGTTTGAAAAACCTGTTCTCCTTCAAGCATTCACGCGAATACATCCTGCGCGACTCGCTCGAGCGGGAACGCAAGCTCCAACTGGAACTCCAGGAAGAGGCGCTGGATGCCATCAACGACGGCAGCGACGTTGTTGAACCGCACAGTGATGAACAGTCCGCTCAACAGGAACCGATTGACAAAGCCACAGTAAACCGCAAAGAAGATGAGAATGAGCAATAAGCACATATGCCTCTTGTGGACCATGCTGGCTGCATTGCTGGCTTGCTCTTGCTCCACAACCAGCAAATTGGGTGAGAATGATATACTGTACACGGGAGTCAAGCACCTCAAATACCACGAGGATAGCGTTGAGGCCGACGAGGGCGTGAAGACAGATATCTTCACGGCCATCAATGTCAAGCCCAACAATCCGCTGTATTCGCCTTATTACCGCACGCCATTTCCCATCGGCCTGATGCTATACAACCACATCAACGAAAACGCCACAGGCCTCAAGGGATGGATTTACAAGCACTTTGCAGCCAAGCCTGTTCTCATCCGCAGGGTAAATCCGCAGGCGCGTGTAGATATGATAAACACCATCCTGCGCAACAACGGATATTTCACATCATCGGCCAGCTACACGCTCAATCAATCCGGCAACCCCAAGAAGGCCAAAATTTCATACGATGTGACGGTCAATCCGCCTTACACAATTGGCAATATTGAGTACATCAATGGCCATGAGCCCGTCTTGCAGTTGGTGGATTCGTTGGCGCGCGCCAACCGCTATCTACAGACCGGCAGCCGTTACTGCGTGGACTCCTTAACCGCTGTGCGCATCGATATTGCAAACTTTGTGCGCAACCATGGATACTATTATTTTAGGCCCGAATATATCCAATACCTTGCCGACAGCACCCAAGAGAAGGGCGTTGTCCACATGAGGCTGGTAGAGTCCAGTGACATCCCCAACACCGCCAAGGTTTGCTATAACATCAACAACATCACTGCCATCGTCACCAACGAGGACGGGGTGGGAACTCCCGATACCATCGAGACAAACCGCTGCACGCTTGTCAAGTATGAGCCTGTGCACATCAAGGACAATGTAATTCCCGATTGCATTCGTGCCCGTAAAGGCCGTGTGTTCCGTGTCAACAGCATCGACCTCACTCAGGCGGCCTTGTCACGCTTGGGCATCTTCAACACCGTGGACATTCAAGTATTTCCTCTGGACAGCATCACACCCGAGGGCAACGGTCTGCTTGACCTTGCCATCAATTGCCAACTTGATAAACCGTGGGAGGTGACGCTTGAGGTGCAAGGCACTTCTAAAAGCAACAGTTTCATCGGTCCGGGACTTGAAGTCGGCGCCAGCCACAAGAATGCCTTCGGCGCGGGTGAAAAATTCTCGATTGACCTCTATGGCGATTACGAGTGGCAGACGGGAGGCAGCGGCGAGTATAAAGATGCCGATTTCAATTCCTATGAATTCGGCATTGAGTCCAAACTTGACATTCCGCGCTTGATAGCGCCCAAATTCCTGTACCCGTCGCGCCGCTATACGAGTTGGACTCATTTGTCATTAAGCGCCGACATATTGAACCGCCCGGGATTTTTCAAGATGGCGCAATTGAATGCCGCCGCCACTTGGGAGTGGCATGCCAACCGTTATTCCAGCCATGAGTTGACGCCGTTCAAACTCACTTACACCAAGTTAATCAGCCAGACATGGGAATTTGACTCGGCCATGTTGTCAAATCCAGCTTTGGCCGAGAGTTTCAGCGATGCGTTTATCCCAAAGATTGAATATACCTATATTTATGACCGTGACCTCAATCATCGGGACCACATCAATTTCACGGGCAGTATAACCGAGGCAGGCAACATCTTTTCTGGAATCTGGGGGCTGTGTGGCGCTAAGAGCCCAAAGACCTTGTTTGGCACGCCATTTTCCCAGTTTGTCAAAGCGACCGCTCAATTGATTTGGACCCGAAAGACAGGTCCCGGAGCCAAATGGGTCAACAGGGTGTTTGTGGGTGCGGCTCATGCCTATGGCAACAGCGAGGAAGTGCCCTATAGAGAGCAGTTTTATGTTGGCGGTTCCAACTCCGTCCGCGCTTTTGCTGTCCGCACTTTAGGCCCCGGCAGTTACCATCCTGCATACACCGACCGCTATTCTTACTATGACCAGACGGGAACCTTCAAGTTTGAGGCCAACAGCGAGTACCGTTTCCCCATTCTCGGCTATTTCAAGGGAGCTGTCTTTCTTGACGCAGGCAACATCTGGCTGCTCAAGGACGACGAGTGGCGCCCGGGGGGCAAGATGAAGAACTTCTTTGATGAACTGGCCCTCGGCACAGGACTGGGCGTGCGCTTTGACATGGAGATGCTGGTTGTGCGCGCCGACTTGGGTATCGGCATCCATGCTCCCCACGACACGGGCAAGAAGGGTTACTACAACATACCGAAGTTCAAAGACGGGCTTGCGTTTTATCTGGCAATCGGTTATCCGTTCTAATTGCAGATGTACACACAATATAAACAAGGGAACGACCCAGTGTGAGTCGTTCCCTTGTTGTTGGGCTGTATGGGTTAAGCCTCGGTTTGGGCCACCTCGGGTTTCTTGCGTATGGTTGCGTTGATTTTGCCGCTTTCAACATCAATCACAATGGTGTCTCCGCTCTTGGCGGCATCACGCAGCAGCATGTCGCTCAAGGGATCCTCAATCTCGCTCTGGATGGCGCGCTTGAGGGGACGGGCGCCATACTGGATATCAAAGCCGTGGTCAGCCACCATTTCCTTGGCCGCTGGAGTAATCTCAAGCGTTAAACCGTTTTCCTCGACGCGTTTGAAGAACCCGGCCAGCTCAATGTCAACAATCTTGAGGATGCTGTCATGTTCAAGCGAGCCAAAGGTCACGATGTCGTCCACACGGTTCAGGAACTCGGGCGAGAATTGGCGGTGCAACGCTTTGCGGATAACCGAGTCGCTGCGTTCCTTTGTCAGCTGGTTGGCGTTAAATCCCACGCCAGCGCCAAAGTCTTTCAACTCCCTGGTGCCGATGTTGGAGGTCATGATGATGATGGTGTTCTTGAAGTCCACTTTGCGTCCTAGACCATCGGTTAAAGCGCCTTCATCAAGCACCTGCAACAGCATGTTGAACACATCGGGATGGGCTTTCTCAATCTCGTCGAGCAGCACGACGCTGTATGGGTGTCGGCGCACCTTTTCGGTCAACTGTCCGCCTTCTTCATATCCCACATAGCCCGGAGGCGCTCCCACGAGACGGGAAACATTGAATTTCTCCATATATTCGCTCATGTCCACACGGATGAGGGCATCTTGTGAGTTGAACAGGAATTCAGCCAGTTTCTTGGCAAGCAAAGTCTTGCCCACGCCCGTCGGTCCCAAGAACATGAATGAGCCGATGGGACGCTTGGGGTCACGCAATCCGGCGCGGTTGCGGCGGATGCTGCGGGCAATTTTTTCTATGGCCTCGTCCTGGCCCACGACCTGCTTTTTGAGTTCGTCGGTCATGCCCAGCAGGCGGATGCCTTCGCTCTGGGCGATGCGCTGGGCCGGCACGCCGGTCATCATGGCGACGACCTCGGCGATGGCGGCCTCGTCAACGGTCTCGCGCACCTTGTCCAGTTCTTGTTCCCAGCGTTCCTTGGCGGCACGCAGCTCCTCCTTGAGGGACTCTTGCTGGTCACGGTAGGAGGCGGCGCTTTCAAAGTTTTGAGCCTGCACGGCCTTGAACTTGTTCTCATTGGCTTCGACGATGCGTCGTTCCAAATCCTCAATCTCCTTGGGCGTATTCACCTTGGTGATATGCACGCGCGAACCAGCCTCGTCCATGGCGTCAATCGCCTTGTCGGGGAAGAAGCGGTCGCTGATGTAACGGTCGGTCAGCATCACGCAGGCACGCAGGGCCTCCTCGGTGTAGCACACGCCATGGTGCTTCTCATACATCTCCTTGATGTTGTGAAGGATTTCGAGTGTCTGCTCAACGGTGGTGGGCTCGACAAGGACTTTCTGGAAACGGCGCTCCAGCGCTCCGTCTTTTTCGATGGACTTGCGGTACTCGTCGAGGGTGGTAGCGCCTATGCATTGGAACTGTCCGCGCGCAAGGGCGGGTTTGAGCAGATTGGCGGCATCCATCGACCCGCTGGCGTTGCCGGCACCCACGATGTTATGGATTTCGTCAATAAAAACGATGATATTCTTGTTGGCGCTCACCTCGTCAATGACCGCCTTGATGCGTTCCTCGAACTGACCGCGGTACTTTGTTCCAGCCACCAGGGCCGCCATGTCGAGCGCAATGATGCGCTTGTCCATGAGGGTGCGCGCCACCTTGCGTTGCACTATGCGGTTGGCCAGTCCATCGATAATGGCGCTCTTGCCCACACCGGGTTCGCCAATCATTACGGGATTGTTCTTCTTGCGCCGGCTGAGGATTTGAACCAGACGCTCGATTTCCACGTCACGGCCCACCACGGGGTCAAGCCGCCCTTCGGCAGCCTCACGGGTAATGTCCTTGCCATATTTGTCGATGACGGGTGTGCCAGAATTGTCACCCCGACTGACATTTCGTCGGGATTTGCTGGCGAATGAAGCGCCCTCGGTGTCTCCGTCGCCCGACGATGTGCCACCAGGCATCTCGTCATCGTCATCCTCCTCTTCAGGGAATTCGGCCCCAGATCGGGGAAGGTCAATATCTTCCTGCCAGTGACGATGTTGATGTTTGTCTTGTTCGTTAATCATATATTTATGTAAGTTTTTGTCATCCAGCAACAGCAAGTGAAATCAGTCATGTTCACTGTCCGTTTTATTGTATGGAATAAGCAATAACCATGCCAATCACTATTATGAGCCGGAAATATAAACCCCCGGCTCATGACTTTTGTTAATCGGCAATCAATCTTATTTGCCGCTTAGCAGCCGGTCAATGAGAGCGCTGACATCACCGACATTAATCTCATTGTCGTTGTTTACGTCGGCGGCACTCTTGTTAAAACCATAGGGATATCCGCCCAATAGATAGTCAATCAGTGTGCTCAGGTCGCCCACATTCACCTCACCGTCGCTGTTGATGTCGCCAATGAGGAAGTCGCTGCCGGCTTTCAGGGTCACATACTCGGTGTTGGACCACACGCTCTGGGTGCCGTCGGTATATACCGCCTTGACCTTATATTCAAATGTGCCGTTTTGCAACGCGGCGACGGTGTAGCAGGTGTCGGTAATGCCGCTGATGGTGCGGACGGTGGAATCGCCTTTCTCAACGACCGCGCGGCGGGGGGCACAGGTCAAATCTTCCAGGTTGCCATTATAGATATTGGCGTTATAGATATAGAAACGCTTGCCACCAGCGGTCATCGAGAACTTGATGTTCTTGCCGTTGCAGTTCTCAAGCACTACCGCATAGTTCGTCTCGTTCTCGCTTAGGGCGATGGTGTCACAAGCGTTACCGCACGCAACGATGACCGAACTGCCGTCGCTCACACCCTTGCTGTTAATCCAGCTCTTGGCATTAAAGGCAACCGACACGGTGCGGCCCAGCGCCAATTCGGGGCTAATCAGATAACCCGCAGTGGAACTGGTGCCGACCTTCACGCCGTGGTTAGCGGCCTCATATAACTTATAGCCGGTCCATCCAGGATTGTCGGCATAGTCATCCATCAAACCGCTGATGTCCGAAGAGCCGTCCTTGTAGGCCTTCATGTTTGAGAAATTTTCAGTAAGCAGCAATGTGAGCTCCTGTGAATCCTCAACTTTGTTGACTTGCAATGTGTAACTTGACACATGTTCCTCGCGGCTCCAATCGGCACGAAAGCTATTGTGGGTCACTGCCGTAGTGTCGGCGGCGTAGAGTTCGGGAACATCCTTGGTAATCGGGTCAACAGAGTCGTCGCCGCTCCATGCGGTGCCTTGCTTGCTGCCCCAAATGTACTCCGCCAATTCGGGATGGTCCACAAAGGGGTTGCGGTTGCCCTGCTGGCCATAGACACCCTCGTTGCGCGCAATTTCCTTGGCGCTGACGGGATCGGCGCGATGCCACTCCAGGAGCATATTCATCGACCAGGTCGAGAAAGCTTTGTATCCGTTAGCGGCATAGTCCAGCTGGTCGCTTCCGGGCCAATTGTGCACACTGCTCTTGTAACATGTGACCATATAGAAATAGATGCGGGCAAAGTCGCCCTTGAATTCATCATCGGGTTCAAACACGGTCTGGGTGTATCCGTCATAGGTGCTTGTGCCCAGTTTGCCGCGCATGGTGTATGAACCATGGGTATATGTGTTGCCGTCGGCGCACACCCCGTAGGGGTAGTTGTTGCGGCGCTGGTTCACATAGGCATCTGTGGGGATGAGCATGTGCAGGTCGGTGTAAGACGGCGTCATGCTTCCAAACCAGCTCTTGGGCATGGAGTGTTCACGGTTGATGCCTTCTCCCACATGGGAAGCTCCAGCCGTGTGGTCCGACTGGTTGTCGTACTTGCAGTTGGAGTACATATCGATGTAATAGCCGTCGTCGCCCAAGTCGGTGTAGTCAAATGCCGTCCACAGATATCCGTAGGAGAGTTCGGTGTGGCTATAGACAATGCCCTCGAGGGCGGTCATCAAAGCCTCGTTTTTCTTGCCCACGGCATTATTGTAATATCCGCTGGGCGCATCGGCCCACGCCGTCAATCCCACAAGCAGGAAAAGTGTTGAAATGCAGTATTTTTTCATAATTGATGCTGTTTTGCCATTACTTCTTTACAAGCCATGACCTGCCAAGGTATCATAAATTCGGTCAAACATTTGTCGGAATGCCGTGGTGTCGGCGAGCAGCCGCCTGAACGCCTCAAGATTGCGGGCATTGTCGCTCTCGGGAATCCACAGGCGCAGGTAACCGCCCAGAGCATATTTCTCGCGCATGTGTTCCATGAGGCGGGCGTATTGGCCCTCACGGTCGAGCTGCGGCTCGTGGGCAAGGCCATATTGAAGGGCGCGCCTGACGATAATGTCACCGTCAATCATGCGGTCGGCTTCCGAAACGATGCGCCCATATATGGTCCTTGGTTCATGGTCACTCGAAGCGCGGTGGTCCTCGGCGGCATCGGCGATTATCTCAATTTCGTCTTGGGAAAACCAGCGTTTCAGGCGCTCGTCACTGCGGATGATGCGGGCGCTGTGAATGTGGTGTTCCTCGCGCCCGAATGCGAGCCCCAGGTCGTGGCAGGCCGCCGCCGTGAGCAGCATGCATTTGTCGGCCTCGGGATAGTATTGCGCCATCTGCATTGCCTGGGCCATTACCGTGAGGACGTGGTCGCGCCGATGACCGGCGTCAAAGCCATCATACCGCGGCACAATGGTTTCTTCCAGGAAGCGTTCTATTTCGTCGAAATTGCGTTGCATTACGGCTATTATTCCACCTCATGCAGGTTGTGGCCCATGCGAGTCTTCTTGGTGTGCATGTAGAACTCGTTATACTTGTTGGGCTTGACTTCAATAGGGACATTCTCCACCACTTCCAGGCCATAGCTCTCCAGGCCAACGCGCTTAATGGGGTTGTTGGTCATGAGCCTCATCTTGGTAACACCCAGAATGCGCAGGATATTGGCGCCAACGCCATAGTCGCGCTCATCGGGCTTGAATCCCAAGTGCAGGTTGGCGTCTACGGTGTCATAACCGTTTTCTTGAAGCTTGTAAGCCTTGATTTTATTCATTAGGCCGATTCCGCGACCCTCCTGGTTCATGTACACCACGACGCCTTTTCCCTCTTTCTCAATCATTTGCATGGCCATGTGCAGTTGTTCACCGCACTCGCAGCGCATCGAACCGAAAATGTCGCCCGTGGCGCATGAGGAATGGACGCGCACTAGTATCGATTCGCCAGGTTTCCACTCACCCTTGATGAGGGCGATGTGTTCGCGTCCGTTGTTGATCTGCTTGAAAGGGATAAGCTTGAAATGCCCGTACTGGGTGGGCAGGTCCACCTCGTCGCCCACTTCGACCACCTTCTCGGTGCGCAGACGGTAGGCAATCAAGTCCTTGATGGTGATGATGGGCATATTGAATTTCTCGGCCACCTTGACAAGTTGTGGCAGGCGGGCCATCGTGCCGTCGGGGTTGATGATTTCGATGAGCGCGGCGGCGGGCTGCAGTCCCGCAATGCGCATCAGGTCGATGGAGGCCTCGGTGTGGCCCGCACGTTTGAGCACGCCCTTGTCCACGGCCCGCAGCGGGTTCACATGGCCGGGGCGGCCAAAGTCCTGCGGCCTCGAGTCGGGATTGGCAAGGGCCCTGATGGTCATGGCGCGGTCGTGCATCGACACGCCCGTGGTGCATCCCGCCAGCAGGTCAACGGTCACGGTAAACGGCGTTCCCAGCATTGAGGTATTGTCGTCCACCTGCATGTTCAGTTCCAGCTTGTGGCAGCGCTCGGCCGTGAGCGGGGTGCAAAGCACGCCGCGGCCCTCGCGCATCATGAAGTTGACCTTTTCCTCGGTGACCATCTCGGCGGCGATGATGAAATCGCCCTCGTTTTCACGGTCCTCGTCGTCAACGACAATCACAAATTCGCCGCGTTTGAGTTGTTCCACGGCCTCATCAATGGTATTTAATTTAATTTCCTCCATTTGTCTTTATGGTTGTTATCTATCTACTGTCTTTATATTCCATCTCGCGGCTGTACTCTCCGTTGAAGATAGCCACGAGCTGTTCACAGGTTTTGGCTGTCAAGCGCACATCGCGCTTGAGGTTTTGCTGATGTCTCATGCCCACAAGCCATCCCGGCAGCCCCACGGGGAACAGGGCGGCAATGACGGCGCCCACAGCGCGGTTGCCGCAGGGGCTGTAGGTGAGCAGTTGGCGGATGACGGGATAGTCCATGGCCTTGTTGAGCACCATTTGGTCGCGCGAGTTGGAGAGGTAGTCCACCACGTCGTCCACCTGCCCGGCCAGCGCCTTGATTGCGGCCTTGTCATAGCCTTCTCGCCAGTAGTCGATGTAGCGCTGTCGCCCCTTGTAGCGCTCGAGGAACTGTTGGCAGGCGCCGTCGAGGGCGGTAATCCGCACCATTGCCTCGACGGGAGCCACCTCGTTGATAATAACCTCCTTAGCGGCGAGTTTGCGCGTCTGGTGCAAGCCCGTAAAGCGGCGGATGAAGTTGAGCCATGCGTCGGGATTGAACACCGCCGAGTCGTTGACGGCCTTCTTGGTTAGGAATATGCCCAGCGGCATCAGCACCGCCGAGCTGAGCCAGATGCCTTGCCACACCTCCCAGCGGCCGTCGCGCGCCAACTTGTATCCGCTGTTGTCGATGATGTAATAGACGATGAACAGCAGCACCGAGATGACGATGGGTGTGCCCAGGCCGCCCTTGCGAATGATGGCGCCCAGCGGAGCGCCGATAAAGAAGAATATCAGGCATGCCAGCGACAGCGTGAATTTCTTGAGCAACTCTATCTCGTGCCGGCGTATGACATAATTGTCGTCGGCGACAGTATAGCCCTGGAACTGCATATCCTGGATGGACGAGGTGGAGCGCATGAGCGCTTGGTTGAGAATTTGGCGCTGCTCGGCGGGCGGCAGTTCGCCGAGCAGTTTGTCAACGTCCACGGGTTTTTCCAGTTTGACCTCGGGCACCCGCTCTTGCACCATCTTGCCGTCCTTGAAAACCGTGCGGTTGGCCGCGACACCGCACACCGGCGTGGTGTTCCACTTGTCCAGGATGACCTGGGCCGCCGAGTCAACCTTGAGGCGCACCGAATCGATGGTGTGACGCAGCTGGGCGATGTTCTTGCCCACATATTGCTCCTTCATCGACTGGTCGTCCATGCGCGTGAAGTTGGCGTCGTAGGGAATCATGATTTCCTTGTCGTGGAACGTCTCGCGGCGGTACAGTTCGTTGCTCATGCCGCTCACGCCTCCGCCTCCTCTCATCTCTTCATACCACGAGCCTTTGTATAGGGTGAGCACCAGGTGGGCCTTGTCCTCGGTCATGCTCAGGCGTCCGCTGTCGGCGGCGACAATGCGGGGATAGGTCGTGCCCTCCGACACGTCATAGATGAGCATGTTGTACAGCATGTCGCGCTCTTTGTCCTTGTGCTTGACATAGATGTTGTAACCGGGGATTTGGCTGTACACGGCGCCCTCGGGGATGTCGAGGGTGGGGGAGGTCTGCCGCATCGAGAACAGCAGCGTCCACATCTTCACCTGCGACTTGGGAATCACATAGTTCTGGAAGAAGAAGGCACCGATGCTCACTACCACCATCAGCACCGCCAGCGGCTTGATAATCGTCATCAGCGAGATGCCCGACGACTTGAGCGCCGTCAGTTCGACGTGCTCGCCCAGGTCGCCAAAGGTCATCAGCGATGCCAGCAGGATGCTCAGCGGCAGCGCCAGCGGCACCATCGACAGCGCGGCATAGAAGAACAGCTCGGCCACCACGTCGATGCTCAGGCCCTTGCCCACCAGCTCGTCAATGTAGCGCCACAGGAACTGCATCATAACGATAAAAAGGCAGATGCAGAAGGTCATCAGGAACCTCGGCAAGAACCTTTGCAGCATGAATGTATATAGTTTCTTTATCCTGAGCATTGCATTAACACTTAGTTGCCCGGCATTGGCGGGTGCAAAATTACAAAAAAAACAACGCCAAACGCGATGGCCGGCGTGTTTTTTTAAATAATGAGGGATTTTTATATCGCTCCTTCGGTTTTTTTGTTTTCAAACAGGAACAGCATTAGCCGTTCATTGCTTGGCGTTTATTCCCATCTGCGAATTGTAATAGCGTGGGTCGCCAGTCACCTCGCGCCCAGCAAACGGGGGCAGCGCGAACCTGTAATCCTCGCTCGGGACCTCAAGTTCGGCAAGTTGCAGTCCCTGCATCACGCCGTGAAACTCGTCCACCTCCCAGCGGTTGCCCTCGTGCATGACCACATAGCGCGTCTTTTCGATGATTGGCGGTTGGCAAATTACCATTAACTGCCGGGCGTCATCTATGGGAATCCCGTACTCAAACTCGGGATGAGCGGCTCCGCCCTCTCCTTTTCCTTTGATGGTTAGAAAGGCTTTTTCTCCGCATATTCTCACGCGTACGGTGCGCTCCGCATCGCGCGACAGGAAACCCTGCTTGATATCCAGTTGGCACAATGCCAATGCCTTGTAGCAGTCGTCAATTACGAGGAATTTATGTTCAATCTCTGTTGCCATGCTATTTGCTTTCTTTGAATTTTTGCAAAATTAAGAATAATTTGCTTATTAACATTGCTAACCGCGGGAAATTCTGGAAAAACACTTGACGGGGTACGTCAAAAATGTGTAACTTTGTCGTCCCATGAAGAAATCCCTTCGACATATCCTCTGTCTGCTGGCAATTGTTGTGACGGTCGCGCTGACCGCTACAGGCCAGGGTGTGACACAAATCACGGGCATGGTGCGCGACTCGGTCACCCGCGAGGGGATACCTTATGCCACTGTCACGCTGGCGGGCACCAGCGAAGGCACAATCGCCAACGAGCAAGGCGGATTTGTACTCAACACGCGTACCAACGCCACGCGCCTGCGCGTAACCGCTATGGGATTCAGTCCCAAGGAGCTGGATATCAGGCCAGGACAAGGGAGCAT
This sequence comes from uncultured Prevotellaceae bacterium, assembly GCA_937898675.1. Classification (GTDB taxonomy): domain Bacteria; phylum Bacteroidota; class Bacteroidia; order Bacteroidales; family Muribaculaceae; genus Sodaliphilus. Next base: position 16,671 of record CALEJB010000049.1, on the reverse strand, counting down.
CGTGCTCATCGACCTGAACGCCACGGGAGTGTCGCTGCATGAAGTGGTGGTGAAAAAGGGCAAGGAAAAATACAGCAAGAAGAACAATCCAGCCGTTGAGATGGTGCGCCGGCTGCGGGCCAGGCGTGACGATAACGACCCGCGCCGCCAGCCCTATTACGGCTATTCGCAATATGAACGCATGCTGCTGGGATTTGGCAACCTCGACGACGTCATGAAAAAGCCCGACGACCAGGCCTGGATTGAGCAATATGCCGACACCTCGATGCTCACGGGCAACCGCGTGCTGCCCGTGTCTGTCAAGGAGACCGTGGCGCGAGACTATTTCAGCCACGACCCCAATGCCCACAAGCAGGTCATCATCGGCACCAAGAGCGCCGGCATCGACGAACAGATTGACCAGGAAAATATCAAGAAAATCCTCAACGACTTCATCGGCGAAATCGATATTTTCCAGAACGATGTAACGCTGCTCACCAACCGATTTGTCAGTCCGCTGTCGCGCATCGCGCCCGACTTTTACAAGTTCTATCTCAACGACACCGTCATGGTGGAAGGCGAGCGGTGCGCCGTACTGAGCTTTGCGCCGTTCACGCCGCAGACCTTCGGGTTCCTGGGGCGTCTGTATGTTTCGCTGGAGGACACTACCTTGTTCATTAAGCGCGTGGCGATGGGCGTGCCCCACGATATCAACCTCAACTTTGTTGACCGCATGAGCGTGGAGCAGGATTTTGAGCGCGCCGCCAACGGCTCGCGCCTCAAGACCTGTGACAATGTGGAACTAAGCATCAAGTGGATGGGGCTGCCCGAACTGTTTGCCAAGCGCGAGACTGTTTACCGCGACCACAATTTTGAGCGCCCCGTGAACAACGTCTTTGGCAATAAGGCGGAGCAGATGGTTGAGGGGAACGCTGCCTATATGCCCGATGAGTTTTGGGCCGAATACCGTCCTGCCGAGACGCGAACGACCTCGGCAACGATGAACAGCATGATGAACCGCCTACGCAAGCACAAACTCTTCTACATCGGCGAGAAACTGCTGGCGGTGATGGTGGATGGCTATGTGCCCACGGGCAAGCCGAGCAAGTTCGACATTGGACCGCTCAACACGACCGTGAGTGGCAACCCGCTGGAGGGCGTGCGCCTGCGTCTGGGCGGCGTCACCAATGTGAACCTGAGCCGCCACTGGTTCGGGCGCGGATATGTGGCCTATGGCACCGATGACAAGAAATTCAAGTATATGGGGTCGCTGGAATATTCATTTATCCCCAAGAAGTCGATGGACCAGGAATTCCCCATCCGCAGCCTGAGGCTCAGCCACCAGTATGATGTGGACAAACTCTCGCAGCACTATTTATACACTAACTCCGACAATATGTTCCTGTTCCTCAAGCGCCACAAGGATGTGAGGATGCAGTACCTGAGGACAACCTGGCTGGAATTTCGCCACGAGTGGTACAACCACTTCTCGCTGGAACTGGGTTTTGTGCACAATATCCACGAGGCCACCGAGTATGTGCCGTTTGCTTATGCCGACGGCTCCAGCCGCCAGCGCTACACCCAGGCGGGATTCACCCTGCAACTGCGCTATGCGCCGGGCGAAACCTTCTACCAGTCGCGTTCGTTCCGCATGCCCATCAACATGGATGCCCCCATCATCACGCTGTGCCAGACCTATATGCCTAAAGGATTCATGGGCAGCCTGTATGAAATCAATCAGACTGAATTGGGGCTGCAAAAGCGTTTTTGGTTCTCGGCGTTCGGCTATGCCGATGTCATCGTCAAGGGGCGCAAGGTGTGGAGCCGGGTGTGCTACCCCGACTTGCTCTTGCCCAACGTGAACCTGAGCTATACCATCCAGCCCGAGAGTTATACCCTCATGAAACCCATGGAGTTCATCAACGATGAGGAATTGTCGTGGGACTTGACCTATTGGGGCAACGGTATTTTGTTCAACCGCCTGCCGCTCATCAAGCGCCTGCGTCTGCGCGAGGTGGTGACCATGCGAGGCCTGTGGGGCAGCCTCAGCAACAAGAACAACCCCGAAACCGCTGGGGATTTGTTCCTCTTTCCCAGCGATGTGCCCTGCCGCCCCATGGGACGCAAGCCCTACATGGAAATGGGAGTGGGACTGGACAATATCTTCACATTCCTGCGCGTGGATTATGTCTGGAGGCTGAGTTACCGCCATGATGCCGGCACCGACCGCCGCGGCGTGAGGATTCAGCTGCATTTCAACTTTTAGCAACTCCTGGTTCCTCATTTTATTATATTATTGTCCGGTAAAACTTAAAAAGCGATAAATGCCCCGTCCGCACTGCCGATAAACAGGCGTTGCGGATGTTTTTCAAAAAAGTAAGCCCACCTAATCGAAAAAATCGGGGAAAAGTGTGGGTTCGGGTGGCGGCGAGCAGAAGCTCATGCCCATGCAGATGATCCAGGATGCCGCCGACGCGCAGCGCGAGGCCCGCGTCGGCGGGCAGGCTGAAGCTGACATGAAAGGCTATGTGCAGCAGGGCGAGTCCTATGACATGGTGGACGAGCAGGGCAACGCCTTGCACGGCACCGTGCTTGAGCTGAGGCCAGACAACACCGCAGTTGTGCAGGTGGATGGCGAGCAGATACCGTTGGCATTGTCAACCCAGCAATTGCAGAAATGGGTTGACAACGCCAAAGACCTTGATCCCGAGCAGGACCAGGAAGAAGGCGAAACCGTTGACCTTTCCTATCAGGAGGGTTACAATGCGGCTGACGAGGGCATGTTGCAGAACGTTCAGGACGATATGGAGGGTGCCATTGCCGAGAGTGAGGCGGCAGTGGACCAGCAAGGAAACCAGCTGAATAGTGACGGCTCCATCTATACCGAACAGGTGGGTAGTGTTGATGAAATCACAGACGAGGACTTTGACGAGCCGACGAGAAGCATTACACTTCCTGCGATACCCGCCAATGTTGATGCGGCGATAGGTGCTGGAGGAAAACCAATAGTCATCAAGAAGAATATATTTGAGCGCAATGCGATCACACATTCTGATTTGACACCGGAACAAAGCCGTGAGATCTTGCGCGAAGCTCTATACAATCCAGACATCTATGGCCAAAGTCAGAAGGCCCGCAAGCCCTACAACTGGGTTGTGATCAACACCCGAGGAGCTGACGGCAAAAACCGTCTCGTGCTACTGGAGGTGAACCAGAACAAGGACAATGTTGAAATTGTCCACTGGCATTATATTGATGAAAGGGGATTGGAAAAATTAAAAAGGCAGGCCGACCGTGAGGACGGGCAGCTCCTCATACTGCCTTCCACTGGGGAAGAGGCCGGTGCCCTTTCCGGCCCTACGGTTGACTTACCTTCGGAGGACAAAGTTAGTGAAGATAATTCAAACCAGCAAGAAAACGGGCAGGAAAATGAAGAAATGCCTGTTAATGACAAAGGCGAGGTGGACTGGTTTGCCACCAGTCCCGAGCGCGGGCGCCGTTTCCTGTATGATGAAGCGGGATTGAGCCCCGAGGAAGCCGACGCGGTTGTCGCCAACAGTGTCAAAGACGCTGAAAAGGAACTGGAGAAGGTCAGCAAGAAGGCCCCGAAGCCCGGCAATGCTGCCCAGCTCAACAAATACCGTGCCGAGAAAGAGGCCCATGAGCAGCAGGTAGCCGCGGCGCAGGCCGCCGTTGACTACTGGAAGGGCGTACAGGCCACCCAGCAACAAGTGGTTGCCGACCTTGTTCGTCGGCAGGCCGATGAACGTGCCGCCCAGGATGCGGCAGCTCGTCGGGCAGCTATCGAGGCCGAGGCACAATACCAGGCTGAACAGGAAGCCAAGAAGGCTGAACAGGCCGAGCGCGGCCCGTTCACTCCAGGCCGGAACGTGATTGACAAGTGGAAGTCTGCCAAGAAGATTGACGGCCGCAAGGACGTGAAGGTGCTTGCTGACGGTACAGTGGTTTCCGGTCACTATGTCCTGCATGAGGCAGGCGCCACCACCCCGAGCCATGATCCCGCTACCGGCTGGAAGCCAACGGAAGGCTTCCCCGTGAACGAGAACGGCGGCAGTGTCAACGACCGCGACTATGAGCGTGACAGGTCCGCCCAGGAGATCACCATCCGCATGAGCGAGACCTTTGACGGCCGCGCTTACCAGGATGTGCCGATTATATCGGACGAAGGTATCGACTACAGCGGCAACGGCCGCACCATTGCAGGCGACATGGCTGCCCGTAACAATACCGACGGCGCATATCTCGAGACGGCGCGCCAGTATTCAGAGAAGTACGGATTTACCGCAGAGGATATGGATCAGTTCCAGCACCCGCGCGTTGACTTCATGCTTGACAATAGGCTGCCTTACACTCCCGATGTGTTTGCCAAGTTCAATGCCCAGGAAATGAAGGGCCAGAACCTGACCGAAAGTGCCGTCAAGTTGGGTAAGACCGTTGACGACACCACCTTCAATGATATTGTCGGACTGATCAACCAGTTCGACACCATGTCGGACTTCTATGCCGACGGCACCGCACCCACCGAGGCTATTACCCTGTTGTTGCGTGGCGGTGTTATCACTCCCATGCAGCACGCCCAGATGTTTGACGGTGACAAGGTGAGCGGCCAGGGCAGGGAAATGTTGGAGAATCTGCTGCTTGGTAAGGCCTTTGAGGGTAATCCCGAAGCCATTCGCCAGATACGTTCCATGCCGAGTGTGCGCCAGCAGATTGTCGGGGCCCTTTCCGAAGTGGCCAACAACTCGACGCTTGGCGACTACTCGCTGGAGGACGTTATCTCGCAGGCCGTTGCCCTGGTGTACAAGGCGCGCAATGACAAGAATAGTTCGGTGAAGCAGGGAGACAGCGTGTCGGACTATGCCCGTCAGTTGAGCCTGTTCCCCAATATTACCGGCGGCGCCACCATTGCCGACCTGCAGAACACCATGGTCCTGCTGTTGGGTGACATCCTTAACGGCCGCGGCCAGCTCACGTTCAAGAACGTGCTTATCAAGTACAACTATAGTGCATCGCAGACCGTGGGTTACACGGGCTCGTTCTTTACGGACGCTTCTCCCGATGGCCTGTTGAAAGACGCGATACAACTCATCAATAATTCCAATAAGAATGAAATCAAGCAAGAAATCACAGCTGCCGTCGAGCAGCGCAAGTCAGCAGCTCGCCAAGGAAGCGAGCCGGTTACAGCTGTTAACACAGGCGACGAGGGAGGCGCAGCAGGATCAGGAGCTGAACGAGAGGCTGAAGGACAGCAAAGTGATCTGGCGTCGCCCGAAGTAAGCTATCAGCTTTCAGACGAGGTTGACGAGAACGGCCGTCAGTTTGTTCTCACGAGCAATGGCGAGCTCGAGTTTGGCCAGATCGGCGAAGATACCGGTTTGACCGCAGCTCCCATATTATTGAGTGAAGGTATTATTACCAATCCCGAAACAAACGACGGTTACGGGTTAGTCCACATTGAGGCCCGACATGGAGACCAGATACGCAATGCAGGCTATCATTCGGTTATAGAGTTCATTGAAGAGGTCGCCAAAAACTATGAGGTGATCCGCAAGGGCAAAGACAGGAATGGCATGCAGACCTACATGCTACAGCTCACGGACAAGCACAATAACACATTGATTGTCGAGCTGTCGGGCGATGGTACTTACTGGAATATAAACACCGCAGGAATTTTCAAGACTTCCTACGGTGCTAAACGGGAGGTTGTGTATAACCGCCATACTACGGCTAAGCAGCCTGCCGAAACTGCTGGAGCATCGCTCACGGGCGAACAAAGCGGCACAACACCCGAGACCAGCATGAACGCTCCCACAACTTCTGAGGGCAAAGGTAGCACAGAAAATACTAATGTGCAAGGAAATAGCGAAAAAAATGTTGGTGCGGCTGTAGCCCAAGCCGAGGCCGAGGTGGACACCGAGCCCACCGACGGCCAGAAGGAAGCCGGTAACTACAAGAAGGGCCATGTCAAGATCGACGGCTTTGACGTCACCATAGAGCAGCCGAAGGGCAGCGTGCGCAGTGGCGTTGACGCCAGCGGCAAGGCGTGGAGCCAGGAAATGCACAACACCTACGGCTACATCCGTGGCACCGAAGGCGTTGACGGCGACCACATCGACGTGTTCCTTAGCGACCACATGGACGACTGGAACGGCAACGTGTATGTCGTTGACCAGGTGAACAAGGACGGCTCGTTTGACGAGCACAAGGTGATGTACGGCTTCGACAGCGAGCAGGAAGCGCGTGACGCGTACCTGTCGAACTATGAGGAAGGCTGGACCGGCTTGGGCAACATCACGGGCGTTAGCCGTGAGGAGTTCAAGAAGTGGGTGGACAGCAGCCACCGCAAGACCAAGCCGTTTGCAGAGTACAAGAGTGTGAAGGTTTCACGCCCCATTCAGGGCTTGGAAGGTTACACCGAGGACGAGATCCTGGCAGATGTGCGTGCCTTCATTGAGCAGCAGCTGGAGGATGCCGGTATTGAAGGTGTCACCATTAAGGGCATGGCGTTGCACGGCAGCCGCATGAGAGGCGACGCGCGCCCCGACAGTGACCTTGACGTGGTTGTCGAGTATGAAGGCGACATCAGTGAGGACTCCTTCTTTAACCTGGTCAACTATGACTTGAACTTCCGCGGTCCTAACGGTGTAATTATCGACATCAACCCGATTACCCGCGGCAAGAGCGGCACACTGGAACAGTACATGGAGCGTTCCCGCCGCTATGACGAGGAGAAACAAAACGCCGACAAAGCCGGCGCCCACGAGACAGAGACGCAGGCAGAGAACGAAATGAAGCCTATCGAGGAGCCGTCGCAGAGCGCCGTCACGGGGAACCTTTCTATTGCCGAAGTAAAAGACAGGATCAAGTTTAGTGACAAGGAGGAGGAGCGACTGTTCGACGAAGTTGCTGACGCACTTACGCATGACGGTCTGTCAATCAGCGAGGCACCTGTTGAGGTGATGCTGAACTCTAAGGAGGATATTGAAGAGCGCATACGAGAGCGAGTAGGTGACTATATCGCGGAACATTATCCCACGCAGGCTACAGTGTCGGCTCTGACGGACTCTCCTGACGGACTCCGTGAGCGTGAAGCGATGGCCGATGATCAAGAACTTGCTGCTTTGCGCGACGAGGTGGAATCCGAGGTCGCTTCATTCAACCAAAGTTTCAGTCACAAGTTGTCTGAGTTACGCGCTATTCTTGGCAAGCCAGAAGTAACCGCAGATGATGTTGCTTCCTGCTGGAAGGATGCGGTGGAATTTGTGCTTTTGCGTTCCGAAAATCAAGAAAAGCGTTCCGAAACGGAGTCAAAACGTGAAGAAATCACGGGAAAGCGCTCCAATAGCGGAGGAAAGCGTTCCAGCGTTGAGAAGGCCGCGAATGCCGTTGAGGTGCCGAAGGACAGGCTGGATGATGTTGGCGAGAAGATTGAGGGCGCGAAGAAGGACATTGCCAGGAAGATGTCGGAGCGCATCGACCTTGGTGCCGATTCGTTCATGAAGATGTTCCCGAAGTATGACTTGAAGAAACTCATTTCGCAAGGTCTTGACACCAAGTTGGCGGTAGCGACGAAGATGCTGCGCCAGATGGCGCAAGACGACTACAAGAAGCACAACCGCAAACGCGGTCGTGGCAAGTCTTATGCGCTGGAATCCGCCCGTTTCTATGCCGCGTATGCCAAGCAGCTACTTGAAGCCGGTGACACCAGTGTGGAGTTCACCAACGACGGCTGGTCGTTCACCGACTACGGCAAGCGGTTTGTGGAGTTGAACATCAAGCTGTTTGACGCTTTGCATGAGAAGTTGGGTGATGACTTGTTTGACCTCGACCTGTCGGGTGTTCAGATTGTCCCCATCAGTCCCAGAGAGGGCACTACCTATTACCGCCGCAATGCCGAGACCGGCAAGAGTGAGGAGTGGCAACCCGCCTACGGTGTAAGAGGTTTGAGCGGCGGTGCCCAGTACTATGAGGACGGGCAGTTTGACAATGCCATCGCCGAGTGTGTGGAATCCGTCGCCAAGAGTGTGGACTACAACAAGGCGCACCCCTACAAGCTGAGCGTATATTACAACCGCTACAAGAAGGACAGTTACTATGTCGGTGTGAAGATCGGCGGCGAAGTCCAGGCACTCACCGAGCCAGGTCCGTTGAAAGACACCAGTGCCTACATGAGGGATCATGAGTCAGAGCTGCAGGCCAAGGCCGCACAGCTTGACGATGAGCGCAAGCAGGCCCGCAAGGGCTCCAAGGGAGAAGGCGGCACCCGCTGGAAGCCCGAATTGACGTTGGGCGGCGGTCGTCCCCGCGTCGGTGTTGACCGTCGTGGAGGCCGCGACATCTCTCCCGATGAGTTCCGCAGCACGTTCAACTTCCGCGGAGTGCAGTTCGGCAACTATGTGACGCAGCGTGAACGCCAGCGATTCATCAACGAGTCCTACGACGCATTGCTTGACATGGCCGAGTTGTTGGGCATTTCACCCCGAGCCGTTTCCCTTGACGGGAGGTTGGGCTTCGCCATCGGTGCCCGTGGCGGCGGCAGTGCCGCTGCGCACTATGAGCCAGGAGAGAACGTCATCAACCTCACCAAGACCAACGGTGCGGGCAGTCTCGCCCATGAGTGGTTCCATGCGCTGGACTTTTACTTCAACCGCGGCGCGGGTCGCAAGTCCACATCTGCCACTGCCAACACCGAGTCATCGAGTTTCCCCGCTGGGGTTCGTGAGGAGATGCGCAATGCCTTCCTTGACCTGATGAATGCCATCAATGGCAGTGAGTTCTACCAGCGTTCTGTTGCGTTGGAGCGCAAGCTTCATCCTCAGCAGTTCGGCGAGGGCTATTATGACAAGCCCACCGAGTTGGGCGCCCGCGCGTTCCAGGACTATGTCGTTCGCCGTCTTGCCGACCGCAGCCAAATCAATGACTTCCTGTCGTCGTTCACCGAGCAAGAGCAGTGGAACGGCGAGCCAGAGAACTACCCTTACCCCTATGGCGAGGAAGCCGACAGGATAGACGAGAAGTTTGACACGCTGTTCGGTTCCATGCTCACGCGCGAGGACGAACAGGGCAACACCGTGGTGTATAGCCGTGCCGACGGCAGTGCGGAGCCGGTGGGTGAGCGTGAGGCGGCGTTGCGAGACGGGCTGGTTGAGGTGCTGCGCGGTGCGGGCATCGAGGTGGTGACTGATGTCGAGGAGGGCCAGCGTGTGCTGGATGCTGTTAACGGCAGGGTGCAGATGCAGCGTTCCCAAGGCGAGAGCGACTTGTCTGGCATTTCAGATGCAGACCTGGACAAGGAGTACCTGACAGCATTGGACGTGGTTGAGAAGCCTTCAAGAATAGAGAAGCTGCGTAACAGTGCTCCTGTAAATATCACCAAGGCGGATTATGACGGCAAATATGCTCTCAATGCCAGTGATGCCCAGTCATGGATTAAGGACAACCTGCGTGGTGAGCACACTATCAAGGACACCGGCGAGAAAATTCTCATCTCTAAGGTTGGAGCGGAAGAAGTGACATCTCACAGCAGGTATGATGATGCTCATCTGAAAAGCATTTCCTCAATCCCGAGGATGCTTGAAGATGCTATCTTTATCGAGGAACAGGCAAGCACCAAACCCAGCAGTAAGTTCGACAGCTTCCGCTATTACGTTGTTGGTCTTACTATTGACGGAGTGGACTACACAGCAAAAATTGTCATTGGTGTCAAGCAAGGAAAGAAATATTATGACCACCGTCTCACGCAGATGGAAAAGACAAAGCTGATTGACTTTGTGAATCAACCAGCTTCAGGTTTTACAACAGCGGGGAACGCATCTTTACCGCCTTATACCGGCAGCAAAGATAGTAAGTTAGTTTCACTCCTGCAAACAAAAGCTGAAGAAATCGCAGAAGCAGAGGCCAAGATGCGTGATATACTTGATGAAATGAAACGCAGACGAGGTTACTCGGACGACAGCAGCTATCAGGGGACCAGTGCTTTTAATGGTGCTGCCCCGGCACGTAATGCCTATTTCCCTACACGGGAAGAGCGGGTCTCCGCTTTTGACAACGGCGAGATGGACGGTGACGCGAACCTCGGCGACTTCATGGATGCCGGTCTTGACCTGTGGGATTTGGGCTGGCAGATAAATGACCCTCGTTCTTACCGTGGGGCTGATGAAGAGCGTCGCGAGGCCATCAGGAACCTGCGGGAAGTCGTGAACGGCAAGAAGAAAACCGTCACGATGTATCGAAGTATTCCCTCATCGGTGAAGGAGGAGAGTTTCCGCAACGGCGACTGGATTACTCCGAGCCGCAGATATGCTGAGGAAAATGCCGAGATACACGGCTGGGGCGACGAATACCGTATTATCGAGCAGGAAGTCCCGGTAGATGATGTCTGGTGGGACGGCAACGATATTGCCGAATGGGGTTATGATAACAGCCAAGGCGAGGTGTATAAGAACACGGCCAACAACCGCAAGAGCGATGACCTTGTGACACGCGATGATGAAGGCAATGTGATACTACCCAGCCAGCGATATGACGAGCGTAAAGGTGACATCCGATATTTCCGCACGGCTGACGGGACGGCATACGGCTTTGTGAAGGACGGGAAGATCTATATCGACCCGAGGATTGCGACGAGCGAGACGCCGATACACGAGTACACGCACCTGTGGTGTGCCGCGTTGCGTCGGGTGAATCCCGCGGCGTGGGCACGGTTGAAGGAGGCGTTGCTTGGGCAGAAGGATGTGCTGGATTATGTCAAGCGCATCTATCCAGAGCTGGAGGGCGATGACCTTATTGAGGAAGTCTTTACCCACTATAGCGGCCGTCGCGGCCGTGAGCGCTTGCAGCGAGAGCAGGAGCGCGAGGTAGCTAAGGCCAAGGGCATCTTTGACAAGGCGCGCGTGGTTGCTGTGTTTGACAGGATCAGGCGTGCGTTAGATAACTTCTGGTTAGCGGCCCGCCACCTGTTCGCTGGCAAGACCGAGGGTCTGGAGAAGCTGAGTGCGGAGGACTTTGCCGACATGGCGATAGCCGACCTGCTGGGCGGGTTTAACGGCGGCGATGCCGCCGTCCACGGGACAGAGACGCAGGGTGACGATAGCCTGGGCGGTTATGTTGACAAGTACGGTGTGTTCAAGTATAGCCGCGACGCGTCTGATATGCGCGACGCGTTGCGGTCGGAGGCTGACGGTGATAGGTATTCACCGCGCATGCGGAGTTCGTCCTACCACACTGGCGTGATTGAGGAAGGCCCTTATGCGGGCCAGAGATATACCATCCGCATCAGCGACCATCCTGCTAAATTGGGAAACTTTTGGGGTAATGACGAGCTTGAGGGCCGCGTGCTGTCGCTTGTCATTGCCGATGACATGGAGCGGTTGAATGAGTGGCGCGAGGATTTTGACGAGATTGACGGCTGGGACGGCGACGCATTTTTCGATGGTGAGGCGCATGTGGAGCAGGTTATCTTCCCTGCCGACCTGAAGCTGACCAAGAACCTTGCCGACGCCGTTGTGCTGTGGAAGAAGACCGGGCGCGCCGTCGGCGTTGACGATGCAGGCAATGCCGTAGGGCTTGACTATGGCACGGAGTTGCAGGGCGCGCGGTTCAGCAAAGCTGAAGGGGAGACCGAGCCCGTCAGCGAGCAGGAGGCTGCAGTTCGTGACGCCCTGATTGATGTCATGCGTGCCGCCGGTATCGAGGTGGTAGAAGACAAAACGGAGGCGCAGCGGGTATTGACGGAAGCGAGAGGACATGAGAAACTGATGTCCAAAAACAAAAAAACACCACAAGAAACCGTCGTACCGGGAGATGAAACTCCTTTCAAAGCAACTGTCGTTTCAAGCGATGCTGGCGCAAAGGTACTACAAAGTCTCGAAACTTATGCAGAAAATGTAAAAAATCTTTCAAAAAGACAGAAAAAATCCTTTATTAGCGACGTCGGTAAACTATTAAACGCAAGGCGTTATGGCACAATCAGCGAGTATGCCGACTTTGAAACGGTAAATGGAAATCTCGTTACCATACGTCTTTCAGATCACAACGCCCATACAAGCGGATTTGATCATGAAGGTCGTGAGAATGGTATCAGTATTGTTATCTCTCGCAAAGACAACGAAGGTATAGTCAATGATGGTAATGCCCATCTTGTTGAGTTTTTCTACTCTGACAAGCAGCTGAATCGCGCCGAAGGGGATGTCTATGGTGCCATTGTGCGCTCTATTATGCAGACGCTATATAGCGGTGAATATACAGACACAACCGGCATCGCTTATCGCCAAGAGGTCAACTTTTTCCGCACTGAGGATGGTGAGGCCTATGGTTTTACCATTGGTGATAAGATGTATATCGACCCTGAGATTGCCACCAGTGAGACGCCGATACATGAGTATGGGCATCTGTGGTGTGGTTGGTTAAAGAAGGCTAACCCGAAGGCATGGGCGCGGCTGTGTGACCTGATGCTTGGGCAGAAGGATGTGCTGGATTATGTCAAGCGCATCTATCCAGAGCTGGAGGGCGATGACCTTATTGAGGAAGTCTTTACCCACTATAGCGGTCGTCGCGGTGCCGATCGTCTGCGTCGTGAGGAGGAGGCCGAAATGGCGAAGGCCGATGGCATCTTCAACAAGGCCCGCATCAAGGTTATCTTTGACAAGATCCGCAGAGCGCTGAGATCATTTTGGGAGTTGTCGCGTGACCTGTTCGCAGGCAAGGTTGAAGGCATCGACAAACTGAGCGCCGAGGACTTTGCCGACATGGCGATGGCTGACCTGCTGGGCGGGTTTAACGGCGGCACTGCCGCCGTCCACGGGACAGAGACGCAACGGACCGCGCCGCTGTTCCAGAAGGCGGGCGAGGGTGACATTGAGGCCATCAACGAGCGGTTCAATGAGCGTCTTGATGAGCTTGATGCTGATCCTAACCAGAAAGACAGGGTGTTGCATTTGGGCCATCCTGGAGATTTCTTGTTGTCTGGAGGAATTGTTAATGCCGAGATCCAGATGGAATATGACTTGTTTGTCAGGAAATCGAAAAAGAGTTATAAGAATGATCATCCCTTCACTAAAGACGACATTAAAGACTTACCGAAGGCGATCAATGCTCCTATAGCCGTTTTTAACAGCACGACAGCGGGTGACAAGGTTATACTTACTGAGTTAAAGAAGGGCGAACATAACTTCATAGTGGCGATCCGTGCTATAACTCTCAAAAAGAAAGGCGGTGTCGTCTTGAAGTTAAATGAGATAGAGTCGCTGTACCCCAAAAAAGAGCGTGGCATCGTTAACTGGATTAACAATCGCAGGTTGACAGTTGTAGATAAAGAAAAAGCCCTCCAATGGATCTCGGCCCTTCGGCCCCATGCCGAAACCGAGGAACTCATTAGAGAGCTTGATGATGCTGCAAAGGTAGTAAAAGAATTTGTAAATCCCACAGTTGAGAGTGAAAAAAGTGGCGGTCGCGATGCGGCGGCAGTGGTACGCGCTAATAGCGCGCAATACACTGACAACGCCAACAGCGCTGACACGCGGTTGCGTGAGGTGCTGGTGGAGGGTGGCCGTTTGGCGATCATGGAGCGGGACGGCAAGTGGCGTGTTGAGGGGATGCCCGGTGAGTTCGGATCCCGGAATGCGGCCATCGACGAGTGGCGCGAGCGTGCCGCGGGCAATGTTGTGTGGTACCTGAGCGAGGACGGTGACCACATCGAGGTCGAGGGTAACGGGGACATGTACGAGATGGTATCTCGCACTACCACGACCAGCGGGCGCAAGCAGCGTGAGCGTATGGCACGCCAACAGGAGGCCCGTAGCAGGCGTGGCCGTGAAATGGTTGACGAGCTGGCCGATAAGCTGGGCGTCAATGTGCGTTATGTTGACGACATGAGCGAGGAGGAACGCGCCCAGTTCATTGACCGCCAGTTGCGCGGCAAGGGTTGGTACAACCCGCGTACCGGCGAGGTATTTATCAACCTTGGTCGCCATACCAGGCTGTATGACATCCTTTCCACCTTCTTGCACGAGACGGTGGCGCATAAGGGATTGCGCCGTTTGTTCGGCAAGGACTTCAACGCATTTGTTGACAATGTTTACAACAATGTAAATAAGGGCATCCGTGCCGAGATCGACCGCATGGCCGAGCAGCAGAAGTCGCGTGCCAGCGAGGACCAGCGTGCCCGCCATGACGACGAGCACTGGCGCCGCGTCGCCACCGAGGAATACATGGCCAAGCTCGCCGAGCGTCTTGACCTCAACCACCCCGAGCAGCGGACGTTGTGGGAGAAGATCCGCGGTTGGCTCATTGACCACCTGCGTAAGGTAGGCGTTATGGTTGCCGACTCGTTGAACGACAGCGACCTGCGCGGTATCCTGTGGGAAAGCTACCATAACATGCAGATGGAAGGTGTCGTCGGTTATGCCAAAGGCAAAGCGTTCCGTGACCAGATGGAGCGCGAGGCCGTTAACGCCGGCAATGCCGCCGTCCACGAGACAAGACCCATAGCCGCCGAGCCGCAAGCACAATACACGGGGAGCTTGTTTGACATACTGCCGCAGGCCGGTGCCTGGGCGCGGATGATGGGCGGCATGAGCGAGCGCGAGTTGCGTAATGAGATCGCCAAGGACGGCCCCAATGTCACCAGCAGCTATACCGACGAGTATGACCGTCGCCATATCAAGGACTACAACCGCGCCTGTGACGAGATCCAGGCACGGCTGGAGCGTGAGTTGCCTGGCGAGGCTCGCCTGTTGGAGCTCTTGCAGGATGCCACCCGCCAGTGGGAGGACGGTGCCTATAAGGACGAGCGCCGCAGCGGTGTGCTTGCCGCCATCGACACCATCAGCCGAGCACTTGACGAGGAGCGCGCCGACCTGCCGAGGGTTGAGGAGGACGTGCAAGCCGAAGGATCGCAATACACCAACAGTGGTGGAGTTGGTTTGCTTGGAGAAAGCGACGAGCCTTACAATCAGCAACGTGCCAACGATATTGTGAGGGATTTCCCGCATAGTCATGCTGTGAAGGAAGGCTTTGCCGCATTCTGTGCTGTTGATAGCGAAGATGCGCTTGAACAAGCGATTGCCGATAATCATCTCACCGACGAAGAAGCCGAAGATTTACGGGAGAAGTACAATGATCCCGGTACATTGGGATGCGCGTTGAGGGAAGGCAAGGATCTTATAGCGATATTCACCCATAAACTCAAATCGTTAAAAGATCTTGAGGAGGTGAATTCACATGAAACCATGCACATTGCATACGGTCAATTGGGTAGAGAGGAGCATAACAGGTTCAATAATGCCATTCTTAACTGGTTCCGCTCAAAATCATGGGGCAACAAGTTTATTGATGCTCTCCAAGCAGAACACGCCCCAAAAGACTGGGCCGATGAGACGATGGCTTATTTTGTAAGTCATGCTGTTAAAAAACACGGTTGGAAGAAATTTTTCTCTGGCAAAGTGAATTACGGTAACGAAGAAATCAATAACTTTGTATCGAGAATTAAAGAAATCATAATCAATGAAGAAGAATTTGAAAGGCTGCAAGATCAGTCTAATGCAGATGCTGGACGAAATGGATCGCGAGGACGAGCCCAAAGACCAGCAGACGGAAACCAAGACGACGAAGACGTAAGGTACCGTGATGACGAGGACTTGCTGTTTAACGACGGTGACGATGATGATGGTACAATAGGCGCGTACAACCGTGCGGTTAATACCATGGGCAAGGTTGTCCGTGTGGCTGGTCGTGACTTCAAGCCGAGGATGACGCGTTACAACTTCCAGGAGGCGTTTCAGGATGCCATCTTGAGCGTGAAGAAGTTGCAGCAGGTGGTTTGCAAGGCTCATGGCCTTGACAAGCTGCCGAGCAAGGAGGATGCCTGGACTTACGAAAACCGCCTTAGCAGCATCAACATGCACGCAAGAAAGCACTTCATCGAGAAACTGTATGAGCCGATGATGAAGATTGCCGACCGCATCTTGAAGCGCGGTGTTAAGGAAAAGGAACTGAACGAGTTGAAAAAACTGTATCACCTGGATTGATTGATCCTCGCACCATGTCTGACGAGGATCGTCAACGGCGTGGTGACATGTTGCGTAATGCCCCTGCAATAGAAGTCGAGGCTAACCAAATTGTTTCGACGCAAGAGCAGTCTGCAAGAAAGGCGGCGGAAGCATGGTGGGACAATAACGTGGGCGAGCCTCATTGGTATGACACCGAGGTGGGCGAAGTCGAAATCAACCGCAACTCGGTTGAGAGTTCGCTTGCTCATGGTTATGGGCAAATGAAACTTGATGCGATCACATCACTTGTTGATGGTTTCGGAAATGCCGTTTATCTCGGTACAATGCCAGACGGCACGAGACAAGAAGGTGTTCAAAACCATTACTTCGCATACCCGATCATGTATAACGGAAAGCGCTGTTATGTGTTCTGCAGAGCATTGCACGATAACAATACCAACCGCTTGTATGTGCATGAGGTGTTTGTCGAGGAAGGGATAAAGAAGGGCAATACCCTTCAAACCGCAGCGTCTCAGCCTCACGGAGGTATTGCCCTATATCGAGACATTCTTGCGAATGTTCTTGATCCTGAAAAGGAAGTTGATAACCGCCATACTACGGCTAAGCAGTCTGCCGAAACTGCTGGAGCATCGCTCACGGGCGAACAAAGCGGCACAACACCCGA
>CALEJB010000048.1 GCA_937898675.1 uncultured Prevotellaceae bacterium | reverse complement strand
GTTAGGAGTTAGGAGTTAGGAGTTAGGAGTTAGGAGTTAGGAGTTAGGAGTTAGGCCTCGCTCGCCTCAGGCTCGCTCAGCCCCGGTTACAGCTCACAGGGCGCGCCTTCAGCGCTTTCCCGCCCAACGAGCATCTTTTAGCCTGGGGGTTATCCCACGGCCTCGGGGGCATTGTCCGCCGCATGGTCGCCAATGGGCAGAGCCTCCTCGCTCTTGATGAGTTCCATGTTGGTCTGCTCAATGATGCTGAGTTTGATGCCCTTGTTGCTCTTGGCGGGAGTGTACCACTCCTGGGCGTTGAAAAATCCCTGCAGTTCCTTGCTCTCGAAGCGGTAACCGTGATGGGCAAGGATGGCGTTGCGCATCAGGCGCAGCTGCGGGCGCGGGATGCGTTGCAGGTAAGTGGTGTTGAGCAGCGCGTTGCACACGAGTTGCAGAGGGTCTTCCTCAACCTCCATGTATTGCTCCTGGCCCATGCAGTCGGCCAGGTTGTCGGGAGTGAGCACCATGATGTGCATCGCCTCGCCGCTCTTGGGATTGCGCACGGCAAGAAAGTTCATGCCGTCGTTGCGCACATACTGGACGCGCCAGCCAAACTCGGCATGCGGGATGGGCGGCTCGTCGGCCTGGGCACTGGGCTCGAGCGTGAACTCGCCTTTCTTGCCGTGGACCTTGTGGAGCGTCATCTCGTAGTAATTGCCGACGACATCCTCGCCAGTCATGTAAATGAAAGCCCCGTTGCGCACCTGCTGCACGGTGTAGAGCACGCGGCCGTCAAAGAAGCGGTCGCCGGTGGCGGGCGTCTGGGCATGTGCTGCCAGAGCGAACATGGCCGTTAAAATCACAGATATGAATGTGTAATGTTTCATTGTAAATATGGTTTGAATGATAACTGCACAAAGTTAATGCCAAATGGCCGAAAAACCCAAAAAAACATCGACAAAAAACCGAAAAAGCCCCCCAACACATCACTCCTACTTCCTAACTAAGCGAAGCGCCATGTAGGCACTGTCGATAAGGCGGGCGCACTGGGCGGCAATGAGGTGGCCGTCGTCGTAGTAGCAGTGCAGGTCGGTGCCCAGTTGCGGGTCTCGGCTATAGTCATGGACGCGCCGGGCGCCAAATATCTGGTTCAGCATTGACAAGTCCCTGTCTGAAATAGCCTCATAACCATAGTGCGGCGGGATGATAATCTGGAAATCGGTGCCTTGCTCATGCAGCACCGCAGCGATGGCGCGCAACAGTTGCTCCACCTCGGGCGTGACTTTGTCGGGGCACGGCATGGTCTTGAGCGGCAAGCGGTAGCGGCGCAGATGCTCGGGAGTGTAGAATGCGCCCGGATTGACGGCGATGAGCGAATCGGCCCAACGATAGTACCCCTCGTTGAGCGGCTCGATGCGGTCGGGGATGTCGGTCGTGGCATAGCCGTCGTCTATCACCCGCTGCGCCATGGCTGCCGGGAACAGCGAGTAGGCAACCAACTGGGGGTGGCGAAAAGCGTTGAAGTAGAGCTGGTGAAACTTCCACCACGACACGCTGCGGGCCGTGGACGGGTGTTGCACATACAGGATATCGCCGTCAAGCGGCTTGCGCTTGAGCATCTCGTCCTCCATGACGATGAGCGCGTTTTTAACCTTTGTGCCCCGGGCAGCCAAGTAATTGAGTTTGTTGAGAATGCCGTGCAGCGTCTCGCGCGAAGCATTGAAGTGGAATGCGCTCGCGCCCTGGGGCAGATGCGGCAGCCAGTCCTGAACGCGGTAATAGCCCGACAGCGACGACCCGAAGATGAACGAGTCATATCGCCACTCGGCGTTATAGCGGTTGAAGTTCTCGACCGAGATAAATCCCGTGTTAGACGTGAGCGCCACCGTGTCGGCGGCATGGGCCAGCCGCCCCTCGGGACGCAGCACGCCGAAGGGGTCCTTGATGATGTAAAGCGCCACCAACGCCAATGCGGGCAGCAAGGCCAACAATGTGCGCAGCAGGAAGCGACTCATCTTAGTTAGGAGTTAGGAGTTGGGAGTTGGGTCTTAAACCGGTTGACAATCTGGGCGATGGCGATGGCGTCATCAACACCGACGGGGCTGGCGATGGGCATCGACACCACCTCGCCGGCCAAGCGCTCGGTGACAGGTAGCGGGGCATGCCGCAGATTGCTGTAACACGGCTGGCGGTGGGGCGGCGTGGCGTAGTGGACATCGGTCCCTACCCCATTCTCACTCATGAAGGAGCGAAAAGCGTCGCGGTTCTGGACACGCAAGATGTAGTGATGCCAAATCTGGCCCATATTTTCAAAAATGGCCGGCGTGGTGACGCAGGGATTGCTGATGTTGGCGCTATAGGCACGGGCGACGGCAGCGCGGGTGGCGTTTTCTTCTTCGAGATGGCGCAACTTGACGCGCAGCATCGCCGCCTGGATTTCGTCAAGACGGCAGTTCCAACCCTGATAGATGTTGTGATAGCGGCGGTCCGAGCCATAGTTGGCCAGTGCCTTGACGGCAGCGGCAAGGGCGTCGTCGCTGGTCACCACGGCGCCGCCGTCGCCCAGCGCGCCCAGGTTCTTGGTGGGATAGAAACTGATGCCGGCGGCATGGCCCAGTCCGCCCGTGACACAGGTCCCGTTCAAGCCCGCAATGGCGCTCCTGGCGCCGATGGCCTGGGCATTGTCCTCAACGATGAGCAGATTGTGCTCGGCGGCCACTCGCAGCAGTTCCTCGTCCCAGCACGGCGTCCCATACAGGTGCACGGGCATGATGGCACGGGTGCGGGGCGTGATGAGCGGCTCGAGCAGGCCGCTGTCGAGGTTCATGGTGTCCTCGCGCACGTCGCACAGCACCGGCACAAGGCGGTTGTCGCTGATGGCCAGCACACTGGCGACATAGGTGTTGCCCGGCACGATAACCTCGTCACCCTCGCGCAGGAGCCCAAGTTCAATGTAAGCGCGCAGGATGAGGCGCAGGGCATCCAGGCCGTTGCTCACCGCAATGCAGTGCTTGGTCTGGCACAGGCCAGCAATCTCCTGCTCCAGCAACTCGGTGTGGGCGCTGTGAAGATAGCGGCCGCGCTCAATCACCTCGCAAGCGGCGGCCTTGAGTTCATCGATGTAGGGCGCATGGGCAAGCGCCAGGTCAAGGAACGGATATTGTTTCATTGAGTGAGGAGTTAGGAGTTATTCGGTCTTGGTTTCGTTTGTCTTGAGGGTGAGGAATCGCTCATATTCCCTCACATAGTCCTCCTCGTCGAAGTGGTGTGAGCACAGTGCCAGGCACACCGAGCCCGAGGAGAAGTTGGTCAGCGTGCGCCAGATGCCGGGCACCACAAGCAAGCCCTGATAGGGGCGGTTGAGGGTGTAGGTGTACTGGTCATAGCCGTCATCGACCGTCACTTCAAAACTGCCGCTGATGGCCACGATGAACTCCTGACAGGTATAATGGCTGTGTCCGCCGCGCTCGGCGCCGCCGGGCACGTCGTAGATGTAGAACGTGCGCTTGATGTTGAATGGCAGTTCCACGCCGTTGTTGACCGACGTCAGGTTGCCGTTGGCGTGGTGGTGGCGGTTCAGCGCAATGATGCGGCAATCGTTGATGCGCGTCTTGCGGTGGATTTTATTCTTGGTGTCAATCTTCATTGTCGTTGTTTTTCAGCCTCATGAATTCTTCAAAGTCCTCAATGTAATCCTCCTGGTCATAGAGTGTGCTGGACAGCACCAGCGCCACCGAGTTGGTGGAGAAATTGTTGATGTGGCGCCATGTCATGTGAGGGACATAAAGCCCGATTTGAGGACGGCACAGGTGGAACAGCTGCTCACCGGAACCATCGTTGACGATGACGTCAAAACTGCCGCTCAGGGCCACAACAAACTCGTCCTGCTCCCTGAAGGCGTGTCCGTCGCGCCACATGCCGCTGGGCACGTCATAAATCCAGTAGTTGCGCTTGACCTTGAAGGGCACATTGCGGCCGCTCTCGATGACGCTGAGGTTGCCGCGAGGGTCGTTAATCTTGGGCAGCTCGATGAGGTGCACTTGACGCTTCGATGCTTTAGATGCCATTGTTTGCAAGTCTGATGAGATATTGTCCGTACTGGTTCTTCTTCATGGGCTCGGCAAGCGCCAGCAGCTGCTGGGCGGTAATCCAGCCCTTGCGGAACGAGATTTCCTCGAGCGCGGCCACCTGCACGCCCTGCAGATTGACAATGGTGCCAATGAAATTGCTGGCATCGGCCATCGACTCACTGGTGCCGGTGTCCAGCCAGGCAAAACCGCGGCCCAGCGTCTGCACGTGCACACGGTCCTGGGCCAGATACTCCTGGTTGACCGTGGTGATTTCCAACTCACCGCGGGCACTGGGCTTGATGGACTTGGCAATCTGTATGACATCGTTGGGATAGAAGTACAAGCCCGTCACGGCAAAGTTGCTCTTGGGTTGCTCGGGTTTCTCCTCCAGGCTCGTCGCCTTGCCCTGCTCGTCAAACGCCACCACGCCAAAGCGGCAGGGGTCCTTGACGGCGTATGCCCACAAGGTAGCCACATTCTCGCGCTCGGTGCGCTCCACGGCGTCCATCAGCATGCGGGTGAAACTCTGGCCGTAGAAGATGTTGTCGCCCAGCACCAGGCAGGCGCAGTCATCGCCGATAAACTCCTCGCCGATGATGAACGCCTGGGCCAAGCCCTCGGGACGGGGCTGCTCGGCAAACTCAAAGTTCACGCCCAGGTCCTTGCCGTCGGCCAGCAACCGGCGGAACATGGGCAGGTCTTGCGGCGTGGAAATGATGAGGATGTCGCGGATGCCCGCAAGCATCAGCACCGAGATGGGATAATACACCATCGGCTTGTCATAGATGGGAATCAACTGCTTGGAGATGCCCTTGGTCACGGGATAAAGCCTCGTGCCCGAGCCACCTGCCAGTACTATACCTTTCATAAACTTGCTGTAATATTTTGTGTTGGATAATTGCTGTATAATCTTGCGAAGGTACAAAGTTTTTGCCAACGCGCCAAGCACCAAGTGCGAAAATCGCCATAATCAACGCCTGCGGCGCCGCTTTTTGGATTTCGACGTGTTGTGGGATGCGGACGAGGCCTTGGACTTCTTTGACAACTCCAAGGAAATCAGGCCCGCTTTTCTCACACTCTCGGGATCGTCCTTGTCGATGCCATATTTCTCGGCTGGCGGTATCACCAGCACCGTGCCAAGAGGCACCCTGCCATAATCGATGAACTTGTCCTTGTTCTCCTCATAAATGTACACCCAAAACAATTGATAGCCATAGTGCTTCTCGGCCATCAGGCAGGGCACCATGGTTGCCGTCACCGTGTCGGTCACCACCTCGGGACGGATGGCTGTCGTGTCGGCACGGGGCACGGGGGCGGGCTCCACGGGTTGCTCGGTCTTGCCTGTGCCGCAGCGAGTTGCCATCCACACCACGCCGCCCGCCAGCACAAGGGCCAGCAAGCCCCACAGCCAGCGGCGGCCAAAGGCGGCAGGGCGCTTCTTTTGCATCGAGTCAATCTGCTCCGGGGTGGGCGAATAGGCATTCTTGGTCTCGGGGCGGCAAAACTGCTCGTCACCCTGGGGCTCGGGCGTTGATGCGGGCTCGGGCTCTTGCGTGGGGCCATCGATGGGCGTGCCCACAAGCGGGGGCAACTCCGTTTGCGCCGACGCGGGAACAGGCTCGATGGGCGTGCTCGCCGACGGACCGTCAATGCCGATGGCCATGGCAGGAGCCACGGGCGCGGGCGCTTCCTCAACAGCCACAGGCGCGGGTTCTTCCTCAACAGCCACGGGCACGGGCGCTTCCTCAACAGGAGCGGGCTGCTCGGCCTGGGGCACCGGCGTTCCGGCCGGTTCCAGCGGCACATCCACCGATGGGAACTGCTCGTCGATTTCAGCAAGTTTTTCATCGGTCACGGCATCGTCGAGATACACCGTCTCAAACTGGGCAAACGGAGTGTTCACCGCCTCGGCAAGCGTCCTGTCGGGGGTAAAGGTGAGTTTGCTGTGGCCCTGAATCTCAATGGCGTCACCGGTTGACACATTCACGCTCTTGCGCGGCTTGACCTGGGTGACCTTGAACGTGCCGATGCCCTTGATTTTCACGTTCTCGCCATTGATGAGCGCCTGGCTGGCGGTGCTGAACAGTTCGCGCAGAAAGAGTTCGCACACGCGCTTCGAGGTCGCCGTAGCCTCGGCCAGCAGGTCCACGAGTTCGACAAATGTGATTTTGCTGTACATGATTTCTCGCTTTGACTGTTACTTGAGTTTTGTCTTCAACACATTGCTCACTTTGAAGCCAAGCACCACCTTGGGGGGCACCAGCATGCGCTTGCCCGTGGCGGGATGCACCATCACGCGCTCGTTGCGTTTCTTGGGTTCAAAGGTGCCAAAACCAGGGACATACACACTGTCCAACTCACCGCAGCGGGTGCTCAACACACCTGCCAGAGCCTCGACCAGTTTGCTCACATCCTTGGTCGAGCGCCCCAGGTTGGCGGCGACAGTCTCTATCAATTTCTTATTGTCCATGAGATGCTGCTATAAATATATTGGTGCAAATTTAACCAAAATTTTGCCATACGGCAAATTTCACCTAACTTTGTGAACAAAATTGACCTAAAAAACCAAAACCAACCAAAACAAGACCCATGAGAAAAATCGTAATTCTTGACGGATATGCAGGCAACCCCGGCGACCTGTCGTGGGAGCCAATGAGGGCGCTGGCGCCGTGCGACATCTATGACCGCGGCACGGTGGCAACACTGGTCGAACGCGCCCGCGGCGCCGAGATGGTGCTGACCAACAAGGTCGCCATCGACGCCGCAGCCATGGCACAACTGCCTGATCTAAAGTACATCGGCGTAATGGCAACGGGATTCAACATCGTCGATATCGCCGAGGCCAAGCGCCACGGCATCGTCGTGACCAATGTCCCCGCCTACAGCACCGACAGCGTTGCCCAACTGGCTTTTGCCCACTTGCTCAACATCTGCTGGCAGCCCCAGCACTACACCGACGAGGCCCGCTCGCTCAAGTGGAGCAACTGCGGTGACTTCAGTTATGTGAACACGCCGCTCATCGAGATGGCACACAAGCAATTAGGCATCATCGGACTGGGACAGATCGGCCAAGCCATGGCACGCATCGCCTTGGGCATGAACATGCGCGTGATGGCACTCACCAGCAAGAGCGCCGACCAGTTGCCCGAGGGCGTGATGAAAGCCGACGACATCGAGCACCTGCTGCGCACAAGCGATGTACTCACCCTGCATTGCCCGCTCAACGCCGACACCGCTGGCATGATCAACGCCCAGCGCCTGGCGATGATGAAAAAGGGTTCCATCGTGCTCAATCTGGCCCGCGGCGCGCTCGTTGTCGAGCAAGACCTGGCCGACGCCCTCAACAGCGGCCACCTGTTTGCCGCCGCCGTCGATTGCACCACCGTCGAGCCGCCCGCCGTTGACCACCCCCTGCTCACCGCCCGCAACTGCCACTTCACGCCGCACATCGGCTGGGCAAGCTATGAGGCCCGCGTGCGCCTGATGGATGTCATTACCAACAATGTCGCCGCCTACCTCAAGGGCGACCCCATCAACCAAGTGAACAAATGAACGAGCAAGAAATCATCGGCGATGCCTTGGCATGGGCCCAAGGCACCCATTGCGCCATCACCGTGTGTGACCTCGACGGCAAGGTCATCTTCATGAACGAGCGCTCGCGCGCCACATTTGACAAAGACGGTCACACCATGCTCGGCAAGAACCTCATGCCCTGCCACAGCGAGCAGTCACGGGAAAAAATCCGCCACATGATTGCCACCGACACCGTCAACTGCTACACCATTGACAAGGACGGCGTGAAAAAGATGATTTACCAGACACCCTGGCGCCGCGACGGCAGGGTGTGCGGCATGGTGGAAATCTCGATGGTCATCCCCGACGAGAT
The DNA here is from genome assembly GCA_937898675.1 of uncultured Prevotellaceae bacterium. Classification (GTDB taxonomy): domain Bacteria; phylum Bacteroidota; class Bacteroidia; order Bacteroidales; family Muribaculaceae; genus Sodaliphilus. Next base: position 35,918 of record CALEJB010000048.1, on the reverse strand, counting down.
GCCCCACTATGTGAGGTAACAACAGCCACGACACATCAAGCGGCCCGGACGGTTTTTCGTCCGGGCCGCTTGATGTTTTTTATCCTATTCTTCACCTTCGTGACAGCCAGCGCCTGACCGGCAGGTCATAGAACCGCAGCGCCAACCATGCCAGCAGCATGCAGGCGAGCATCACGCCCAGCGATGCCGCCCAGGTGTCGGCAAACGTGTATTGCCGTGACTTGATGAGCCACGAGTAAAACAGGTACATCACGGGATAATGCACCATGTACAGCGGATAGGATATATAGCCCAGGAAACAGCACACCGCCGTCGAAGCACCGTCGGTGGTCGCGCCCGACGCCGCCAGCCACACGATGACGGGGAACACCAGCACGATGCACACGGCCTCATACACACCGTTGAGGCACAACCCGCTGGCCGACGGCGCGATGCAGGGCACGGCAAACAGCCCTGCCAGCGCCAAGGCACACAGCCAAAACGCGCCGCGCACCCTCACGGGCCTGAACACGCGCGCCAGCAACATGCCCAGCGTGTAGGGGAACATCATGCGCAGCATGCCGCCCCACAGGTTGAGCCCGTCGAGCGTCCACCCCACGCCAAAGGAGCCCGTGTGCGACGCATCGCTCGCGGTGAACCACACCAGCCCCGCGCCCAGCACAGCGGTCACGACCGCCAGCACCCGCGTGGGCAGGCGACGGATAAAAAGGGCATACAGGATGTTGCCGATGTACTCAAACAGCAGCGACCACGCGGGTCCGTTGAGCGGGAACATCTCGCCGTTGCCCCTCACGTCGCAGGAGGCTCCGGGCACAGCGGGGAGCATGAACATGGCCATGAGCAGCGACAGCATCACCATCGATGCAGCGGCACGCGTGCCGTCCCACGCCACCCCGCCCTGCAGCACAAAGCACACAAGGCCTATCACGGCGCCCATCACCACCATGGGGTGCAGCCTGATGAGGCGGCGCATACAGAACTCACGCACCGTGAATCCGCACTGCCAGCGGTCGTCATAGGCATAGCCGATGACAAACCCCGAGAGGATGAAGAAGAAATCTACCGCCAAATAGCCGTGGTTGAACACCTCGACCATGCCGTCGCCCGCGCCGTTGACCCACCGGGCGAACCCAAAGCCCTCATTCACATGGTACCACAGCACCAGCAACGCGGCCACGCCGCGCAGCCCGTCGAGTAGCGCATAATGCGGCTTGCTGTCGGTAAAAGTGGAATTATTCATTATTATAATATTTGTGCGGCAAAGGTAGCATTTTTTACAATCTTTATGGCGCAACAACGCAAGAATTTGTGTACTTTTGCACCTACTTACAGATTATTATTACATACAGTCCATACACCTATAATAAATATTATGGCGGAGAATATCGAGAACATCAACGCTGGGGCCGAGGAGAAGAAGCCCTTAAACTTTGTGCAGCAACTGGTTGCCGACGACCTGGCGGCAGGCAAGAACGGCGGACGCCTGAACACGCGCTTCCCGCCTGAGCCCAACGGCTACCTGCACATCGGCCACGCCAAGGCCATCTGCATGGACTTTGGCATCGCCGAGAAATTTGGCGGCACCTGCAACCTGCGCTTCGACGACACCAACCCGCAAAAGGAGGACACCGAGTATGTCGATGCCATCAGGCGCGACATCCACTGGCTGGGCTATGACTGGGCCGACAGGCTCTACTATGCCAGCGACTACTTCCCCAAGCTCTATGAGTTCGCCATCCGCCTCATCAAGGAGGGCAAGGCCTATGTCGATGACCAGACGAGCGAGCAGATTGCCGCGCAAAAGGGCACGCCCACCACGCCCGGCACCGCCAGCCCCTACCGCGACCGCTCACCGGAGGAGAACCTGGACCTGTTCCAGCGCATGAACGCCGGCGAGTTTGACGAGGGCAGCCGCGTGCTGCGCGCCAAGATTGACATGGCGTCGAGCAACATGCACTTTCGCGACCCCATCATCTACCGCATCATCAAGACGCCGCACTGGCGCACCGGCAACACGTGGAACGTGTATCCCATGTATGACTTTGCCCACGGCCAGAGCGACTACTTTGAGGGCGTGACGCACTCCATCTGCACGCTGGAATTTGTGCCGCACCGCCCGCTCTATGAGCACTTTGTACACGAGCTGGCCGGCGAGAGCGCCGCCGACTACTGCCCGCGCCAGATAGAGTTCAACCGCCTGAACCTCACCTACACCGTGATGAGCAAGCGCAAACTGCTGCAACTCGTCAAGGAAGGCCTGGTGGCCGGATGGGACGACCCCCGCATGCCCACCCTGTGCGGCCTGCGCCGACGCGGCTTCACCGCCCAGTCCATCAAGAACTTTATCGAGGACATCGGCTACACCAAGTATGAGGCCTTGAACGACATCAGCCTGCTGGAGCACAGCATCCGCGAGGAGTTGAACCAGCACGCCCCGCGCGTGAGCGCCGTGCTCAACCCCGTCAAGGTCGTCATCACCAACTACCCCGACGACAAGGTGGAGACGATGGAGATGGCCAACAACCCCGAGCAGGAGGACGCCGGCGTGCACCAGATGCCGTTCTCGCGCGAACTCTACATCGAGCGCGACGACTTCATGGAAGAGCCGCCCAAGAAGTTCTTCCGCCTCACCCCGGGCAAGGAGGTGCGCCTCAAGGGCGCCTACATTGTCATGTGCACCGGCTGCACCAAGGACGCTGACGGCAATGTGACCGAAATCCAGTGCACCTACGACCCCGACACCCTGAGCGGCAGCACCGGCAGCCAGCGCAAGGTCAAGGGCACCCTGCACTGGGTGAGCGCACGCCACTGCGTCGATGCCGAGGTGCGGCTCTACGACCGCCTGTTCGCCGTCGAGAACCCCAGCGCCGACACCGAGCACGACTTCCGCGAGTTGCTCAACCCCGAGTCGCTCAAGGTGGTGGACAACGCCAAGATTGAGCCCTACCTCGCCCAGGTGGCCAAGGTGGAGGACAAGTTCCAGTTCCAGCGCATCGGCTACTTCTGCGTGGACCAGGACAGCACTCCGGACCACCTCGTCTTTAACCGCACCATCACCCTCAAGGACAGTTGGGCAAAGCAGCAAGGCAAATAATCACCCAGCAGCATCAACTCCAACCCATACAAACCGAAGGGCACGCCTCACCAGCGTGCCCTTTGACATTAGACTCTATAACTGTGTCTATTGGTTATACGACGAATAAGGAGGCCACATCTTAATGTCTGCCATGTTCTCGTTGGGCGGATAGGACAGCATCCATTGGCAACGCTGCAAATCCGCCAGCACAATGTCATACCTGGCCATAATTGCATCAGGCATGGTTACGCCAGATTTCAACTTCTCGCTATCTAACACAAAAAGCAACATTGTGTCGACATGCCATTCAGTCGGGTGCCTTGTTTGAGCGCCCGTGCCGTCACTGGACGGGGACGCGGGTGTGTATGGTCCTGCCCGTGGACGAGATGCCCTCGATGACAATCTCGTAATCGTCGCCGGGGGGCAGCGTGAAGTCGAAGCGGTGCGACTGGTCGCCGCCGCTGATGATGATGTCGGGGTTCCAGTACAGCGTCTTGCCGTTGTCGTCGAGCTTGAGATAGACGTCCTTGCTGCCGTTTTCCTGGATGGCCTGGACCACAAATTCGGTTTTATCGCCCATGCCGCCAAACCCGCCGAGCACAAAGTTGCCATTGTCGTCGGACTGCGTTGAGGCAAAGATGCCCGACCGCATCATTGACCGTCTGGAGGAAATGCACCCGTCGGCACTGATAGATAGCGACATCCATTATTTGTGCCTGTATTGCTGTGACCTGCCATCGTCAGTGGTAATGCTCTGTATGGGGTATAATGGCATCCATTCGCTGTATAACAAAAAACGGCGCATTCTCAACAAACTGGGCCTCTCGTTTGACGACAACATGACAAGGGATGTACTGAATGAATACTTGGATTCGCTCGGTGAAGGCGACAAAAACCAGAAACAACCATAAGTTGCAAGAGTGGGCTGAAAGTTGCCGCCAAAATGGCGGGCGGCAAGCTCCGCGAAAGCGACATCAACTTTATAGCATTGTTGTGCTGCGGGCACTCCAGGACCGGCATCATGATATGCATGAACTTCTCGAATATCAGATCCAGCCAAAACATAGCAGAGCAGAAGCGGTGATGGTGGAAATCCGTCTTCATCGCCGACGTCAACCGCGTGATTGGCGCCACTTTGAGCCACTAAGCGAATAAGTTTCACAGAGGGAAATAATGTCAAATGGTGCAGCCCTGTTGCTTGGCAGGGCGGTGTGGCTTGTGGCACCTGCAATGACCTGACTTTTTTCATCGTTTTCAACATTTTTGCCTGTCGCTGTTGCGGGATAGGTCAGATTGTGCTATCTTTGCAAATTACAATCTATCGAAATGAGTTCACGCAAAGAGAACATACAACAGGGCCGCGCCTTGCAGGAAAGCGATATCGTGCAATGCCTCAAGACGTTGAGCGAGGGCGGACTGATATTGTACCCCACCGACACGGTGTGGGGCATCGGGTGTGACGCCACCAACGAGGAGGCCGTCAAGCGCGTCTTTCAACTCAAGCGCCGCGACGACAGCAAGGCGCTCATTGTGCTGATTGACAGCGCCGAGAGCCTGGACCACTATGTGGTGGACGTGCCTGCCATCGCCCGCGAGCTCATCGATGTCGCCGTGAAGCCGCTAACCATCATCTATGAGGGTGCCTATAACCTGGCGCGCAATGTGCTGGGCGAGGGCGACAGCGTGGGCATCCGCATCCCCAACGACGCGTTTTGCCACCAGCTGTGCGAGCGCTACGGGGCGCCCATCGTGTCCACGTCGGCCAACCTGAGCGGGTCGCCCACGGCGCGCACCTTTGCCGACATCGACGCCGCCATTGTTGACGGCGTGGATTATGCCGTGCAATGCCGGCGCGACGACAAGACGCCGCACACGCCGTCCAACATCATCATGCTGGGCCGCGACGGCACCTTCAAAATCATCAGATAACAAGAGATAAACCCATGAAAATCAGACTGGACCTCAACAACAAGGCACATGTGCAGCGCATCAAGTATGTGGTGTGCGACTTTGTGATGTCCAATGTGGCGTGGTTTGCCTACAACTGCGTGCGCTGGAACATGGGTTCGGTTGTCGGGCAGACGTCGCTGCAGGGCTACCTGACGAGCAAGATGGTGGTGCTGGGGCAGATATTCTTCCCGTTGCTGATGATGGCGGTGTATGCCTTTAGCGGCTACTACAACGACGTGTGCCGCAAGTCGCGCGTGCAGGAGCTGCTCACCACGGCGGCCAGCGCCGGCATCAATGCGCTGCTCATCTTCTTCCTGGCGCTCATCAACGACGTCATCGGCAAGCGCGGCATCGACTACGAGATGATTTTCATCTTGTGGCTGCTGCTGTTTGCCTTGGTATATATCCCGCGTGCCGTCATCACCAATGGCGCGTCGCGCCGCATCAAGTCGCGCCGGTGGACCTTCCCCACGCTCATCATTGGCAGCGGCCAGGCGGCGGTGGCTTTTGCCGACAAACTCAACCGCATGCGGCAGTCGTCGGGCTATGAAATCAAGGGCTTTGTCAACATCCCCGGCGAGAACCCCGTGAAGGACAACCCCCTGCCCTGCTATGACTTGGGCCAGCTCAAGGAGGTGTGCACTGCCGAGGGCATCTGGGAGCTGATTGTCGTGCCCACGCGTGACGACAGCGTGCAGACGATGAACGCCATCAACCAGCTGTTCAGCCTGGGCCTGCCCATCAAGATAGCGCCCGAGCGCTTCAACCTGATGCAGACGCAGGTGCGCTACAACGACATCTACGGCGAGCCGCTGGTCAACATCTCGCAGAGCAGCCTGAGCGAGAGCGGCAAGAACCTGAAGCGCGCGCTCGATGTCGTGATTTCGATTATCGCCCTGATACTGCTCAGCCCGCTGTATGCCATCGTGGCGCTCATCATCAAGTGCGACAGCCCCGGCCCGATATTCTATCTGCAGGAGCGCATCGGCTACCACAACAGGCCGTTCCGCATCATCAAGTTCCGCTCGATGGTGCAGAACGCCGAGAGCGCCGGCCAGCCCCAGCTGAGCTCGGACAACGACCCGCGCATCACCAACTTTGGTCGCATCATGCGCAAGTACCGCATCGACGAGCTGCCGCAGTTCTGGAATGTCCTCGTGGGCGACATGTCCATCGTGGGGCCGCGTCCCGAGCGCAAGTTCTACATCGACCAGATTATCAAGATAGTGCCCGCCTATGCCCTGCTGCACCAGCTGCGGCCGGGCATCACCTCGATGGGCATGGTGAAATATGGCTATGCGCAAAATGTCGATGAGATGGTCGAGCGCGTGAAATATGACCTGATGTACCTGGACAACATGTCGCTGCTCAACGATGTGAAAATCCTCATTTACACCATAAAAATCGTCTTTACCGGACGCGGAATGTGATGGCAGAATTGCAGACGACACACCGCGGTCCCGCCGACAGCGGTCCCGACACCAAGTCAGGGAACTGGTGGCTGCGCTTCTTGATGTGGCGCGAGCGACACGTGCCCGACAAGACATTTGTCATCGCCCTGGCCCTGCTGGTGGGCATCGGCGCCGGCCTGGCCGCCGTGCTGCTCAAGTCCCTCATTTCGCTCATTTCCAGCGTACTGACCAGCAGCTTCCACATCGGCGAGGGCAACCTGCTCTATCTGGTGCTGCCGGGCATCGGCATCCTGCTGGCCTGCTGCTATGTGCTGTATATCGCGCGCGAGTCCATCTCGCACGGCGTGACGCGGGTGCTGTATGCGCTGGCCCTCAAGAAAAGCCGCCTCAAGATTCACAACATGTATTCCTCGCTCATCGCGTCGTCGGTCACCATCGGCTTTGGCGGCTCGGTCGGCGCCGAGGGTCCCATCGTGTTCACCGGTGCCGCCATAGGCAGCAACCTGGGGCAGGCGTTCAGGCTCTCGCCGCAGACGCTGGCGATGCTGGTGGGTTGCGGCGCCGCGGCGGGCATTGCGGGCATCTTCAAGGCACCGATTGCCGGCCTGCTGTTTGTCGTTGAGGTGCTGATGATGGAAATTACGGCAGGTGCCGCCATCCCGCTGATTGTGGCCTCGGTAACGGGCGCAACGGTGTCCTACATCTTCACGGGCTACAATGTCGAATTCTTTTTCACGCAGAGCGAAGATTTCTTTGCCTCGCGCATCCCGTATGTGGTGATGCTGGGCGTCTTTTGCGGCTTCATCTCGCTATACTTCATCAATGTCATTGACCGCATCGAGGGCCTGTTCAAGAAGGTGCGCAACCGCTGGGTGCGCATCGTCGTGGGTGGCTTGACGCTGAGCGTGCTCATCTACCTCATGCCGCCGCTCTACGGCGAGGGTTTCTCGTCGATTACCGGACTCATCAACGGCGACGTGACAAGCATCTTTGACCACAGCCTTTTTTACGGCTATCGCGACAATGTGGCGGCCGTGCTGCTGTTCATCGGGGCGCTGTGCGCCTTCAAGGTGTTTGCCACCGCGGCGACCAACGGCGGCGGCGGCGTGGGCGGCACTTTTGCCCCCTCGCTGTTTGTGGGCTGCATGGCGGGATTCTTCTTTGCCTATCTGGTCAACCACATCGGCATCATTGGCAGCGACACGCCGCTGAGCATCAAGAACTTTGCCCTGATGGGCATGGCTGGCGTGATGGCTGGCGTGATGCACGCCCCGCTGACGGCCATCTTCCTGGTAGCCGAGATGACCGGCGGCTATGAGCTATTCCTGCCGCTGCTCGTCGTGTCGGCGTCGAGCTACGGCATCAGCCGCGCCTTTGTGCCCTACGGCATCTACTCGCGGCGACTGGCCAAGCGCGGCGAGGTGCTCACACACCAGAAAGACCGCAATGTGCTCACCCTGATGAAGATGGACAACGTCATCGAAAAAGACTTCATGGAAGTCCACCCCGAGATGAGCTTGAAAGACGTGGTTGACATCATTGCCAAGAGCCACCGCAACATGTTCCCCGTCACCAATGAGGAGGGCCAACTGCTGGGGGTGGTGCTGCTCGACGACATACGCAACATCATGTTTCGCCCCGACCTGTACCGGCGCATGTTCGTCAACCGCTTCATGTCGGTGCCGCGCGCCAAGGTCGTCGTGGGCACCCCCATGGAAAAAGTGATGAAGACCTTTGACAACACTGGCGCCTGGAACCTGCCCGTGGTGGACGAGGAGGGCAAGTATGTGGGATTTGTCTCCAAGAGCAAAATCTTCAACAGTTACCGCCAAGTGCTCAAGCACTACACCTACGACTAAAGACCAACGCACCATCATGACAAAACAAGACTTGAAAATCGTGTTTTTCGGCACGCCCGACTTTGCTGTCGAGAGCCTCAAGCGGCTCGTTGACGCGGGATACAACGTGGCTGCCGTTGTGACCATGCCCGACAAACCGGCGGGCCGGGGACACCACATGTACCAGAGCGACGTGAAACGCTTTGCCGTCGAGCACGGCCTGCCCGTGCTGCAGCCCGTGAGCCTCAAGGACGAGGCGTTCATCGGCGACTTGCAGGCCATCGGGGCGCAGCTGTTCATCGTCATCGCCTTCAGGATGCTGCCCCAGGCCGTGTGGCAGATGCCGCCGCTGGGCACCTTCAACCTGCACGCCTCGTTGCTGCCGCGCTACCGCGGCGCCGCGCCCATCAACTGGGCGGTGATGAACGGCGACACCGAGACGGGTGTCACCACCTTCTTTCTCAAGCACGAGATTGACACGGGCGACGTGATACAGCAGCGCAGCGTCGCAATAGGCCGCCACGACAATGTGGAAGCCGTGCACGACCGCCTGATGCTCATGGGCGCCGACATGGTGCTCGAGACCGTCGACGCCATCATCGGCGGCACGGTCAAGCCCATCCCCCAGGACCAGATGCTCACCGCCGGGCAGCAAGCCACCCCTGCGCCCAAAATCTTCAAGGACACTTGCCGCATCGACTGGACCCGCACGGCCGAGCAACTGTACAACCACATCCGCGGCCTGTCGCCCTACCCTGCCGCCTGGACCACGATGACCAGCCCCGACGGCACAACGACGATGCTCAAGGTGTTTGCCACCAGCGAGCCCATGCCCTTTGCCGGCGATGAGAAACCCGCGCCAGGCACTATCGACTGCGACAACAAGAAAACGCTGCGCGTCGCCTGTCAAGACGGCTGGCTGCAAGTGCTGTCACTGCAGCCCTCGGGCAAGAAACGCATGGGCACCGACGCCTATCTGCGAGGCTATGCCATCACGGCCACGGCCTGCGACGTGTAACGCGCCAACAACAGCAATAAACGATTGCGGGGCATCCAGATTTGGGTGCCCCGCAATCGTTATCGGGAATTGCCAATAACCGCCCAACGGCGGTTACCGGCAATCAATTATCGTTTACTTGCACATGAGGAACATGGGAATGCCCTTCTGAGCATTGATGCTGACAGAGGGACCGTTCAAGAGGTAGTCAATCAGTGCCGAGATGTCGGCGGGATTGATGACGCCGTCGCCATTCACATCGGCGCAAATCTCGCAAGCCTGCGAACCATTCAGCAGGTAGTCAATCAGTGCCGAGATGTCGGCGGGATTGATGGTGCCGTCGTGGTTGACATCGCCAATCTCGTAGCCGTGGTCAGGCTCGGGATCGAACAGAGTAACCTCCTCGGTATTGCTCCACTCGCTCTCGGTGCCGTCGGCATAGACGGTCTTTACCCTGTACTCATAGGTGCCGCCGGCAGTGAGGTTGGCGACATCGTAGAACTTGTCGGGAGTGATTTCGGTAATCAGGCGATAGTCCTCGCCACCCGGGTCGTTGACCATGAGGCGCGGCGCATTGAGCTTGAGCTGGTAGCTGCCCGTGTTGTCGCCGGCATAAACCTTGAAGTCAAGCAGGCCAAAGTAGTTGCCGGTGCCCGTGATGGTCACCTTGTCGTTCTGGGCGCAGTTGAGCACGCAGTAGTAGGTGCCCCACGATTCGCTGGTGCCCAGCGAACCGCCTGTCGACTCAAGGCTGGTGGCGATTTCCAGACTTGCGGCGCCGTAGTAGCTGGGATAGTAGCTCATGGCGGTGAACTCAACGGTCACCACATCATAGCCCGTGAGGTCGAGCGTCGGGGTGCTGATGGAGCAATCGTCACCGCTGATGATGTAGCCGTCATAGGCCCAGAGGCCGCCCGCAGCGGTCCAGCCGGCAGGCAGGTAGTCGGTATAGTTGTCCAGCACACTGGGCAGGCCGCTCGAGCCAGATACCCTGGTCGTGCCGCTGAAGTCGGCGCTGGCCACTTCCTTCACCTCATAGGTGGGCTCATCGGGCTCATCGGGCTGCGTGCCGCCCTTCTTGTTGATTTCGAGGGTGTAGCTGGCCACGCTGGTTGCGGGGCTCTCGTCGGTCCAGTCGGCGCGGAAGCCAGTCAGGTTAATGTAAGACTCGTCGGCGGGGAGCATCACGGGAGCATACTTCACGAGGTCAGCCTGGCCATTGAGGGTAACGGTCACAGCATCGGCGCCGCCACCGCTGATGGTAACGGTTGCATTGTTGGTGCCAAAGGTCTGCGGGTTATAGGTCACGGTAACGGTCCTGCCGCTTGCGGCCTGGTTGGCGGTAATCGATGTCGGGCTAACGCTGAAGGTGCCGTTGCCGCCGCTAACTGCGAGCGACAGGTTGCCGGTCAGGTTGGTGCCGGTTACGGTAAAGGTCTTGGTCGTGGGCTCACCAACGGTGGTGTTCATGCTCAACGAAGTGGGATTAACGGTGATGTAACGGGCAGGTGCCGTTGCGGTACCGTTCAGGGTAACGGTCTTGGAGGTGGCACCGCCGCCGCTGATAGTAATGCTGGCATTATTGGTGCCGGCTGCGGTCGGGGCGTAGGTCACGGTAACGGTAGCGCCGTTGGCAGCCTGGCTGGCCGTGATGCGGCTCGGGGTGATGCTGTAAACGCCGTTGGCGTTGTTGAGCGTCAGGGTCAGGTAGCTCGACAGGTTGGTGCCGGTTACGGTGAAGGTCTTGGTGTAGGTCTCACCCACGATGCCGGTAAAGGACAGCGTCGAGGGATTAACTGCGATGGTTGCGGCGGGAGCCGTTGCGGTACCGGTTACATTAACAGTAACACTGCTTGCACCAGTGCTGGCGCAGGTAACGGTAGCCGTCTGGGTGCCTGCGGTGGTCGGGGTGTAGGTCACGGTGATCACCTTGCCGTTGGTAGCGTCGCTAACGCTGACGCTGGTGGGGCTAACGCTGAATGCGCTGTTGCCCGAGATGGAAACGCTCACATTGTTGGTGAGGTTGTTGCCAGTCACGGTAAAGGTCTTGGTCACGGTCTGGCCAACCTCGGCGCTCATGCTCAGCGAAGTGGGGTTAACGCTCAGCTGGGGAGTGGGAGTGCCACCGCCGGGGGGCTGGATGCCGATTACCATCTGCTGGTAGTTCTTGAAGGTATAGCCGCTGTAGCCAAAGGAGTTGAGGGCGCAGTAGCCGTTGCCGTCGCCACTCCAGCCAAAGTTGATGTGGTACTTGTTGTCACTGGTGCGGTAGCCATCGACATTGAAGGCGTGGCCGCCGTTGTTGGGGTCAACGGCACAGAACACGATGGGGCGTCCGGCGGCGAGCTCGTCCTGGATCAGCTGGGCCCACTCGGTATCGGAATAGAGGGTCTGGCCACCGCTGTAGGCGCTGGTCTTCTTGACAACCCTGACATTGCTGTCATAACCGAAGCGCTTGTACATGTTGGCGATCAGGATACAGCTGTCAACGCTGATACCGCTACCGCCGGCATTGGCGTTACCATACTCCATATGCTCGGCCTGGCCTACATAGCGCATCAGCCATGCAACAGCGTCGCCCTGGGCGGTGGTGTAGCTGCCGGTGTAGCTGTCTTTCATATTAGCCCAGTCAAAGGTCCTGGAGGGCAGAGCAGCAACACTGACATAGGAGCCGCCGTAGTAGCTGGTGCTCAAGTAGCAGCGATAACCGGGAACCGACACGGGGTCGGTGGGATGTTTCCAGTAGTAGGCCACCATTGCCGCCGAGGTTGCGGGGCAACCGGTGTAGCAAGTGACATTGTTAATCTTGCACTGTTTGTTGTAAGGAGCCTCCTGGTCCCAGTTGCAAGTGAGCATGGGGCCTACGGTCGTAGCCTTCAATGAGCGGTCATTGCTAGGAGCGACAAGGGGATTAACGGTCAGGCCCGGGCGGTCGAGCAGGAACTGAATCTCCTCGGTATATTGGTTGAACAATGCCTGCAGTCCATCAGGAATGCGGTTGATGTCGAGGGGACGGTCGCCATAGGCAAGAATCTGCTCGGCGCGGTCGTCACCGGCAACAACGATGTAGGTTTCAGATGTGTTGTAGATGTAAAGAGACGGTTGAGTAACCTTGCCCTCGCCAACGATGGTTTTCACGAGTACGGGGTTGATGGCGTTGTTAGCCATAACTCTTCCGGCATAAAGTTGGTTCGTCAAGAACCTCTTTGCCGTCTGTTGAGCAGTCACCTGGTCAACCGGGGCAGCCGACAGCGACATGGCCGCTACGGCAAGCGATAAAAAGAATAATAATTTTTTCATAAACATAAAGTTTAATAATTAATGATGTATATAAGGTTACTGGTATCTAAACAAGATTGATTGTCTGTCTTTCAGTCTTAAATTAGGCGTCTAATGAATCGCAAAGTTAGCACAACATCATGAATATTCCAAATTTTTCCACAAGTTTATGTGATTTGTTTGCAATTTGCCATTACAACCACGAATTTTAAGACTTTGTCTAAAACAGTCACTTACAAAATGCAAGCAATGCGGGGCACCTCGCCATTGAGATGCCCCGCAAGGGTACATATTTTTGGAAAACAGATGTTTCCTTGCGCTGGTTAGCTGTTCAGCAACATGTCAATCAGAGCCGAGATGTCACCAGGCGTGACAGAGCCGTCATCGTCAACATCGGCGCACTCCAGACAAACCTGCTGGCCATTCAACAAGTAGTCAATCAAAGCCGAGATGTCGGAGGGCGAAACGGTTCCGTCGTGGTCTACATCGCCGCGGTCATAGCCGTGGACGGGCTTGGTGCCCACGCCAGTCACAACAACGCTGGCATCGGGGGCGCCACCGCCGCTAATGGTGATGACTCCGCTCTGGACGCCCACGATGGTGGGATCGTAGTAAACGGTAACGACCTTGCCGGCGGCAGCCTGGGATGCAGTGATGTAGTCGGGCTCAACATAGAAGATGTCATCGTTGTCCGTAGTCAAGGTCAGCGGGCCGTTCAGGTTCAAGCCTGTGACAACAAACTGTGCGGTGGCTTCCTTGCCCACCTCGGCAGTCATTTCGAGCACATTGGGGTTAGCGGTGATGGAGCGCACGGGCTCGGTGGCAACGCCGCTCAGGGTAACGGTAACCGACTCGGTGGATGCCATGCCGCCGCCAGTGATAGACACGGTAGCGTCGTGGTTGCCCACAGCTGCGGGGTTGTAGGTCACGGTAACGACCTTGCCGGCGGCAGCCTGGGATGCAGTGATGACACTGGGCGAAATCTTGAAGGCGCCGGTCTCATCGTTCAAGGTGAGCCTTACAGACTGGCTCAAGTTCTGGCCCCTGACCGTAAAGGTTGCGGTGGCAGGGGTGCCCACGCTGGTGGCAAGATCCACCGTGCTGGGCGTAGCGGTAATGGCCTTAGCGCCGGTGCAGGTGCCTGTCAGCGACACGGTGATGGGCGAGATGCCGGCGCCGGTGATGGTGAGAGAGCCGTGGTTGGAGCCAATGGCGGTGGGCTCATAGGTGACATATATCGTGCAGCCCGTCGTGGACTCGATAGCGCTCTGTTCAGCGACATTGGAATTGAGCGTGAACACATTGTCGGGGTCAGTCTTGGTGATGGTGAGGTCGCCAACCACGTTGTGGCCCGTAATCTTGAACGACTTGCGGATGCTGGAGCCAATCTCGGTGGTCATTTCGAGCGAAGCGCTGGTAACCGAAACCTGGGGCTGCTTAGCAGTACCGTTCAGGGTAATGGTCTGGCTCTCGCAGTTGTTGCTGCTCAGGGTGAGGGTGGCGGTGTTGGTGCCCACTGCCGTGGGAGAGTAGGTCACCGTCACTTCCTGCTCGTTCATGGCATTGGCAGAGCTGATGCTGGCGGGATTCACGCTGAAGGTGCCGTTGCCGCCCGAGATGGTGCAGTTCACATTGCCGGTCAGGTTGTAACCCTTGACGGTGAAAGTGGCGGTTGCCGACTCGTTGACGGCGCTGGTGATGTCAATAACATTGGTGGACAGCTTGAGGCGGGGCTCGCCGCTGGGCGGCTGGATGCCGATGACCAGAATCTGGTAGCTGTTGTAATACTCGCCGCTGTAGCCAAACGAGTTGATGGCGCACCAGGTGTTGTAGTAGCCGTCCCAGCCAAAGTTGCAGTGATACTTGTTGTTGCTGGCGTCATAGCCATCGACGTTGAACGCGTGGCCGTAGTTGCCTGAGATGCCGCAGAACACCATGGGGCGTCCGGCATACAGCTCTTCCTGCATGACGGCGGCCCACTGGGCGTCGGTATATTTGGTCGAGCCATAGTACGAGGTCTTCTCAATGGAACGGCAGTCGTCGTCATAACCGAAGAACTTGAACATGTTGGCAATCTTGGCATGGTCGGTGGAAGAAATGCCGCTGCCGTCGTAGCCATAGTCCATCTGCTCCTTTTGTCCCACATAGCGCATCAGGGTAGCGACAGCGTCGCCTTGGGCGGTCGTGTAACTGTATCCGTAGGTGTCCCTCATGTTGTTCCAGTCAAAGGTGGTCGAAGGCAACTCGGGAACAGTGTAGTACGAAGAGCCGTTGCGCGAGGTCAGATAGGTGCGGTAGCTGGGCACCTTGCCTGTTGCAGCCGTGGGATATTTCCAGTAGTACATCACAATGGCAGCCGAGGTGGCCGGGCAACCCGTCACACACTGCACATCGTTAATCACACACTGTTTGTTGTAAGGACGCTCCTGGCCCCACATGGCGGTACAAAGGGCGTTAACGCTCTGCGCCTTGAGTTCCTTGGAGTTCTGCGGGCTGGCAACGGGCTGCACCTCCAGACCCGGGTGGTCCAGCAGGTAGCCAATCTCGCCAGCATACAGGTCGAGCATGTACTGCAGGCCGTCGGGCACATTCTTGGGGTTGAACTTGCCGTCGCCGTAAGCGAGAATCTCCTCGGCGCGGTCGTCACCGGCAACAACGATAAACGCGTCCTCGGTGTTATAGACATAGACTGCAGGCTCGGTAACCTTGCCATTGTTCAGAATCCTGTGTACCAGCATGGGTGCACTTTGTGACGCGGCTTTTAATTTGGTGGAACTCAGTTGTGTGTTTAAAAACTTTTGTGCTTTTTGTTGAGCCGTCACCATGTCAACGGGGGCAGCCGATGCCGAGATTGCCAATGCAGCAACCATCAGCAATAATAATAATTTTCTCATAAATTGGTAAAAATTAATTAATTATATTGATTTAATAATTGGTTTACTTTAAATTTAAGTATCGCAAAATTATACAATAATAATAATGTGACCAAATTTTTGATGCAAAATGTGCCCATTTTTTCAAAAAGATAAGGGTTTCTGCCATTGATATCAGTCTCGAGATGACAAAATGACAAAAAGCCAAATGCCAGATGAACAAAACGGTACATCCCGACACAAATTATCACATTTCTTTGCCATGATATGGGCCGAATGTAGTAAATTTGCAGATTATATGCACATCATATTATGAGCCACGAACATCATCATCACATCAACAACCCCAACAACAGCGAGGAGAAACGCTGCACGCTGGTGGGCATGACCTGCGACGTGTGCCTGTCGGCCATGAAAATCGCCACCGGCATCCTGGGCAAGTCGAGCGCCATCCTCGCCGACGGCATCCACAGCATCAGCGACACGGTGACCGACGCCCTGGTATTTGCCATGGTGCGCCTGTCGGGCAAGGGCGTTGACGACCAGTACCGCTATGGCAGGGGCAAGTTTGAGACGCTCGCTGCCTTCCTCATCAGCCTGATTCTGGTGGCCGTAGCCATCGGACTCATGAGCGAGGGCATCGAGGACGTGAAAAATGCCTTTAACGGCCAGACGCTGGAACGCCCCCACAACATTGCCCTCATCGTGGGACTCATCGCCGTCGTTGTCAAGGAGAGCCTGTACCACTACACCCGCCTCAAGGGCAAGAAGACCGGCAGCAGCGCCCTCAAGGCCTATGCCTGGCACCACCGCGCCGACGCGATGTCCACCGCCGCCACCCTGCTGGGCGTGGCGGGAGCGATGTTCCTGGGCGAGAAATGGCGCGTGCTGGACCCGATGGCGGCCATCGCCGTCAGCGTGCTCATTATCGTGCTGGCCTATAAGCTGGGGCGACCGGCCGTCGAGGAACTGCTCGAGGTGTCGCTGCCTGACGAAGAATCAGATAAAATCACCCGCATCGTGAACAGCACGCCCGGCGTCAAGGCCTTTCACAACATGCGCACCCGCCGCAACGGCAACCTGCGCGTGGTGGACCTTCACATCAAGGTGGACGACAACCTTGACGTGACGCAGTCCCATGAAATCACGCGCCAGATTGAGCAACGCCTGACCGAGGCACTGGGCGAAGTGATGGCCAACATCCAAGTCGAGCCTTACTACGGCGACAACGTGTGCGAGCGCACCAAAGACCAATGACAATGAAAACGATACAAGTCAACAACACCTTGCCCAAGGTGTTTGCGGGCCAAACGGGCATCCACAGCGACGTGTGGCACAAATCCCTGACGCTGGAGCGCGGCAAGCGCTACCTCATCAGCGCCGAGAGCGGCACGGGCAAGTCATCGCTGTGCAGTTACATCTACGGCTACCGCCGCGACTACAGCGGCACCATCGCCTTTGACGGGCAGGACATCACGGTGCTCACCGTGGCGCAGTGGTGCGAAATGCGCCAGCGACACATCGCCTACCTGCCGCAGGACATGCGCCTGTTTGACGAACTCACCGCCATGGAAAATGTGGAGCTCAAGAACCGCTTGACCGGATTCAAGACCCGCAGCGAAATCGAGGAACTGTTCGGCACGCTCAACATCCCCGACAAGATGAACAGCCTGGCATCCAAGCTGTCCATCGGCCAAAAGCAGCGCGTCGCCATCATCCGCGCCCTGTGCCAGCCCTATGACTTCATCATCCTTGACGAGCCCGTGAGCCACCTCGACGACGAGAACAACCGCATTGTCGCCAGTCTGGTCACACGCGAGGCCGACAAGCAGGGTGCCGCGGTCATCGCCACGTCGGTGGGCAACCACCTGCAGATGGAGGTGGACGTGCGGCTGAACCTATAAAACGCTATTTTTCATGACGACCAACAACATCATCTGGAAGCTGCTGCGGCAGCACATCAGCAAGACGCAACTCGTGGGGTTCACCATCGCCAACCTCATCGGGCTGACCATCGTGTTGCTTGCGGTGCAGTTCTACCGCGACATCCGCCCCGTGTTCAACGACGAGGAGAGTTTCATCCGCAAGGACTACCTCATCATCACCCGCGCGGTGACTGGTGCGGGTGCCATGATGGGCGGCAGCAGCGAGTTCAGCGATGCCGAGATTGCCGATATCGAGGGTCAAAAATGGTGCCGCCAGGTTGGACGCTTCGTCAGCAGCGACTTTGCCATCGATGCCAGCCTGGGCGTGGCAAACGGCCATGCGATGAAAACGCAATTTTTCTTTGAGTCCATCCCCGACGAGTTCCTCGACGTGGACCCGTCGGAGTGGGGCTTCACATCCCACAACAAAGAGGTGCCCGTCATCATCTCCCGCGACTATCTCTCGCTTTACAACTTCGGCTTTGCCGCCAGCCAGGGCATGCCCAAGATCAGTGAGGGCCAGGCCGAGATGATTCCGCTGTCGTTCTCGTTGAGCGGCAACGGACTGCGCGACAACCTGCCGGGCCGCATCGTGGGATTTTCCAACCGTCTGAACACGGTCATCGTGCCCCAGGAGTTCATGGACTGGGCCAACCAGCGCTACGGCACAGGCACCAAGCAGCAGCCGCTGCGCCTCATCGTGGAGGTGAGCAGCCCGGGCGATGTCAAGATTGAGCAGTACATGGACGAGCACCACTATGAGGTGGCCGGCGACAAGATGGCATCCAGCAAGGCCAATTACTTCCTCACCGTCATCAGCGGCATCGTCATTGCCGTGGGCATCCTCATCAGCCTGCTGTCGTTCTTTGTGCTCATGCTCAGCATCTACTTGCTGTTGCAAAAGAACACCAAGAAGCTGCAGGACCTGCTCATGCTGGGCTATTCCCCCAGAGAGGTTTCCATGCCCTACATCAAACTGGTCGTCGCGCTCAACGCCGCTG
Organism: uncultured Prevotellaceae bacterium; assembly: GCA_937898675.1. Lineage (GTDB taxonomy): Bacteria > Bacteroidota > Bacteroidia > Bacteroidales > Muribaculaceae > Sodaliphilus. Next base: position 17,567 of record CALEJB010000048.1, on the reverse strand, counting down.
TGTTTGTGCTGGCGGTGGCACTGATGCTTGTTGGGCGACTCGCCTACATGGACATGATTAACGCCTTTGGCGTCGGCGGCGCGAGCATCTGGGTAGCCGTGCTGGTGGGCATCGTCATCATGGCCGCCATCACCGCCGGCAACGTCACCGCCATCCGCCGCAAGGTGAACTCGCTGTGGATTGCCGAAAAATAGCGCCGACACATTTTTTGGCACAATTGTTGCCAACAAGTGTTTACATCATCCCTTGACACGACATTAAGAGATGAGTCACTTTGATAGTAAATGTGTATGAGTAAACAAAAGAAAGCAGCAAGCAAAGCAAAGGCACAGCAGTGCCATGGCATCAACCGCGACGACATGGACCTGACGGTCAAGCCCGTCGACGACTTCTACCAGTATGCCGGCGGCGGGTGGATGGCAGCCCATCCCTTGAGCGAGAAGCCCGACCATGCGGCCTACGGCATCTCCACCGAACTGTATGAACAGAACGAGGAGCGCATCCGCAAAATGTTCGAGCAATTGAGCAAAGGCAGGCACAAGCAGGGCACCGACGAACAGAAAATCGTTGACTTGTACAAACTCGTCCTTGACGCTGAGCGCCGCAACCGCGAGGGCTTGGCACCCATTGCCGGCGACCTGAAGTACATCAGGTCCCACAAGAAGTCGGGCAACCTGACGCGCTTCATGGCCCGCCTGCACATGAACGGCGTGTGGCCGTTTTTCAACATCAACGTGTCGGTTGACATCAAGGACAGCGACAAGCACGCGGCGTGCCTTGTCGCCGGCGACTCGGGACTGCCCGACAGGGATTACTACCTCAAGACCGACGACGAGAGCAAAAAAATCCAGCAGGCCTACCGCGACTACATGGTCAAAGTGTTCGCCCTGGCCGGCAACGGCCCCCGCGTCGCGCGCCGCATGGCAAACACCATCTATGGCATCGAGTACAGGTATGCCCAGGCCAGAATGCCGCGCGAGGAGCTGCGCAACCCCGAAAACACCTACAACGAGTACACCGTCGAGCAGTTGCAGCGCGACTTCCCCGCCATCGACTGGAAGGAGTACCTGGAACTGATTGGCATCCCCAACGCCAAGCGCATCATCGTGTCACAGCCCCGCATGATGGCGCTCACCTGCGAAATCATGACTGAGATGACCGAATTGCAGATGCGCGACTACCTGACAGGCAGCCTCATCAAACACACAGGCGGCCTCCTGGGCGAAGACTTCGTTGAACTGCGTTTCGACTTCTATGGCCGCATGCTGGGCGGGCAGCGGGAACTGCCGCCGCTGTGGAAGCGCGCCGTGGGCTCCGCAAGCAGCATCATGGGCGAAGCCGTCGGCAAGGTGTACGTCAAGCAGTACTTCCCTGCCGAGAGCAAAACGCGCATGCTCACGCTCATTCAGGCGCTGCGCGACTCATTCGCCTCGCGCATCGCCGCCGTCACCTGGCTGAGCGACAAGACCAAAATCAATGCCTTGGTCAAGCTCAACGCCCTGACCTTGAAGGTGGGATACCCCGACGAATGGGACAAGTATGACGACCTGGTCGTGGACCCCTCCAAGAGCCTGCTCGAGAACATCAGGGCCATCGGCCAGTACTTCTACAAGGATGCCCTGAGCAAACTGGACAAGCCCGTGAGCCACAGCCTGTGGGGCATGTATCCCCAGACCATCAATGCCTACTACAGCACCGTGGACAACGACATCTGTTTCCCCGCCGGCATTCTGCAAGCGCCTTTCTTCGACCCCGAGGCCGACGATGCGGTGAACTATGGCGCCATCGGCGCCGTCATCGGGCACGAAATCACCCACGGCTTTGACGACCAGGGCCGCAAGTTTGACCGCGACGGCAATCTGGCCGACTGGTGGACCGAGGAAGACATCAAGCGATTCAAGGCCGTGGCCGACAGACTGGCGGCACAATATGGCGAGATTGTCGTCGCCGGCGACCAGCACATGAACGCCAAGCTCACCATCGGCGAGAACATTGCCGACCTGGGCGGCGTGTGCATCGCGCTCGACGCCTTTGCCAAGACGCAGCAGTACCGCGAGGGAAAAGAGATTGACGGCTTCAGCCCGCTGCAGCGCTTCTTCCTGAGTTACGCCCACCTATGGGCCATCAACATGACCGACGAAGCCATGCTGCTGCAAGCCCGCAACGCCGCCCATCCCCTGGGCCGCTACCGCGCCAACGTGACGCTGAAGAACATCGGCGCCTTCCACGAGGCCTTCGGCACCCAACCCGGCGACAACATGTGGCTCGCCCCCGAGGACCGCGTCACCGTGTGGTGACACCCCCGACGCTTACAACGAATGGCTGGCAAACGCATTTGCCGGCCATTCGTTGTGATTAGTGAGGAGTCTTCAAGAATGTGATTAAACAATCATGTAACAGACAGAGTTTTATGCCGCCGTCGCCCAAGTTACAACCCAAAAATTTGTACAGGTGCGGATAAAGCAGTAATTTTGGGGGATAATTAACCCGTACATTATAGAAAACAACACTATTAAAAAACAAATAAAACCTGATTTCAAACATGGAAAAGAAAATCGTAGAATGCGTGCCTAACTTCAGCGAAGGCCGCAATATGGCTGTGATTAAACAAATTACCGACGAAATTGAGCGCGTGAAAGGCGTAAAGCTGCTTGACGTTGACCCCGGTGAGGCCACCAACCGCACGGTGGTCACCTTTGTGGGCGAGCCCGACGCTGTGGTCGAGGCGGCCTTCAAGGCTGTGGGCAAGGCAGGCCAGCTCATCGACATGCGCGGCCACCACGGTGCGCATCCCCGCATGGGCGCCACCGACGTGTGCCCCCTCATCCCCGTTGCAGGCATCACCCTCGAGGAGTGTGCCGAACTCGCGCGCAAGCTCGCCGAACGCATTGCCAACGAACTGAATATCCCCTGCTACTGCTACGAGGCAGCAGCCATGAAGCCCGGCCGCAACAACCTGGCCGTTTGCCGCGCCGGCGAATATGAAGCCCTGCCCGAGAAGATGTCCGACCCCGAGAAGGCGCCCGACTTTGGCGCACGCCCCTATGACGACGGCGTTGCCCGCACGGGCTGCACCGCCGTGGGCGCCCGCGACTTCCTCATTGCCGTGAACTACAACCTGAACACGACCTCGACCCGCCGTGCCAACGCCATCGCCTTTGACGTGCGCGAGAAGGGCCGCCCCGTGCGCGAGGGCAACCCCATCACCGGCAAGATTGTCAAGGACGAGAACGGCAACAACGTGATGCGGCCCGGCACCCTCAAGGGCACCAAGGCCATCGGCTGGTACATCGACGAGTACAAGGTGGCCCAGGTGTCGATGAACATCACCAACATCAATGTCACCCCGCTGCATGTGGCCTTTGACGAGGTGTGCCGCTGTGCCCACAACCGCGGCATCCGCGTTACCGGCACCGAGATTGTGGGCCTGATGCCCAAGCGCTGCCTCATCGAGGCAGGCAAATACTTCCTCGAGAAGCAGCAGCGCTCCACGGGCATCCCCGAGCAGGACATCATCAACATCGCCATCCACTCGATGGGGCTGGACGACCTCAAGCCGTTTGACCCTGCCGAGAAGGTCATCGAGTTCATGCTCGAGGCCGACGAGAACACGGGCAAGCGCCTGGTGGACCTCACCGTGACCGGATTTGCCGACGAGACTTCGCGCGAGTCGCCCGCCCCCGGCGGCGGCTCCATCAGCGCCTACATGGGCGCCCTGGCTGCATCGCTGGGCACCATGGTCGCCAACCTGTCGAGCCACAAGCCCGGTTGGGACGACCGCTGGAACGAGTTCAGCCAGTGGGCCGACAAGGGACAGGCCATGAAGGTGGAACTGCTGCACCTTGTTGACGAGGACACCGACGCCTTTAACCGCATCATGGCCGCCTTTGGCATGCCCAAGAAGACCGACGAGGACAAGGCAGCGCGCACGGCAGCCATCCAGGATGCCACGCTCTATGCCACCCAGGTGCCCCTGCGCACAATGAAGGCCGCGTTCAAGGCATTCGAGATCTGCCGCGCGATGGTCGAGACCGGTAACCCCAACAGCGTGACCGACGCCGGAGTGGGCGCGCTCGCCGCCCGCGCCGCCGTGCTGGGCGCCGGCATGAACGTCAAGATCAACGCTTCGAGCCTCACCGACCGCGCCGTGGCCGAGCAACTCATCGCCGAGGCCAATGACATCGCCGCCCGCGCCAATGCCGAGGAGGCTGCCATCACCGCCATGGTCGAAGAAAAAATCAAGTAAAAAATCGTTTAACCCGAAATCACAATTACCGAAAAAATGACCAAAGACGAATTTATTGCCGACATCAGGGGCGGAATTCCCGAGGAACTGCCCGAACTGCAGGCCTATGACCCCGATATCAACCATGCGCCCAAGCGCAAGGACATCCTGACGCCCGAGCAAAAGAAGCTCGCCCTGCGCAATGCCCTGCGCTACTTCCCCAAGCGCCTCCACGCCGCACTGGCGCCCGAGTTTGCCGAGGAACTGAAGAAATATGGCCGCATCTACATGTACCGCTACCGTCCCAAGTATGAGATGTATGCCCGTCCCATCGACGAGTATCCCGCCCGCTCGCGCCAGGCCGCTGCCATCATGCTGATGATTCAAAACAACCTGGACCCGCGCGTGGCGCAGCATCCCCACGAGCTCATCATCTACGGCGGCAACGGCGCCATCTTCCAGAACTGGGCGCAGTACCGCCTGGCGATGAAGTACCTGAGCGAGATGACCGACGAGCAGACGCTCGTGATGTACTCGGGCCATCCCATGGGACTCTTCCCCTCGCACCTCAACGCGCCCCGCGTGGTGGTCACCAACGGCATGGTGATTCCCAACTACAGCAAACCCGACGACTGGGAGCGTGACAACGCACTGGGCGTGAGCCAATATGGCCAGATGACCGCTGGCTCCTATATGTACATCGGCCCGCAGGGCATTGTCCACGGAACCACCATCACCGTGCTCAACGCTGCGCGCAAGCAGCTCGTGAAGCGCGGACAACGGGGCGGCGACATCCACGGCATGCTGTTTGTCACGGCAGGCCTGGGCGGCATGTCGGGCGCTCAGCCCAAGGCTGGCAACATTGCCGGCGTGGTGAGCGTCACCGCCGAAATCAACCCCCTGGCAGCGCACAAGCGCTACGAGCAGGGCTGGGTTGACGAACTGCATGACAACCTGGACGAGCTCATTCCCGCCATCCGTCAAGCCGTGGCCGACAAGAGGACCGTTTCGATGGCCTATGTGGGCAATGTGGTTGACCTGTGGGAACGGCTGGCCGAGGAAGAGATGCACGTTGACCTGGGCAGCGACCAGACCTCGCTGCACAACCCGTGGGCTGGCGGCTACTACCCCGTGGGCATGAGCCTCGAGGAGAGCAAGCAGATGATGGCCGAGGACCCCGACGAGTTCAAGGAGCGCGTGCGCGCATCGTTGCGCCGCCAGTGCGCCGCCATCAACAAGCTGGCCGACAAGGGCATGTACTTCTTTGACTACGGCAACGCCTTCCTGCTCGAGTCGAGCCGCGCCGGCGCCGACATCATGACTGCCGACGGCAAGTTCCGCTATCCGTCCTATGTGCAGGATATCATGGGCCCAATGTTCTTTGATTACGGTTTCGGTCCCTTCCGCTGGGTGTGCACATCGGGCAAGCCCGAGGACCTGGCCGTCACCGACCGCCTGGCAGCCCAGGTGCTTGAGGAAATCAGCAAGACCGCTCCCGAGGACATCGTGGGCCAGATGGCCGACAACATCCACTGGATCAAGGAAGCCGGCAGGAACAACCTCGTGGTCGGTTCGCAGGCCCGCATCCTGTATGCCGACGCCGAGGGCCGCACCAAGATTGCCCTGGCTTTCAACGACGCCATCGCCAGCGGCGAGCTTTCGGCGCCCGTTGTGCTGGGCCGTGACCACCACGACGTGTCGGGCACCGACTCGCCCTTCCGCGAGACCAGCAACATCTATGACGGCTCGCAGTTCTGCGCCGATATGGCGGTGCAGAATGTCATCGGCGACAGTTTCCGCGGCGCCACCTGGGTGAGCATCCACAACGGCGGCGGCGTGGGCTGGGGCGAGGTCATCAATGGCGGCTTCGGCATGGCCATCGACGGCAGCGAAGACTCGGCGCGCCACATTCGCGAGATGCTCTTCTGGGACGTGAACAACGGCATCGCGCGCCGCAGCTGGGCGCGCAACAGCGGCTCGATGGACGCCATCAAGCGCGAAATGGAACGCACGCCCGAACTCACCGTCACCCTGCCCAACCTGGTTGACGACGACGTGATTGACAGCGCTGCCACGATTTTTTAACACACTATTCTTAACAAAACATCTATAACCGATATGACACATCAAATCAGTGCCGCACATCTGACAATTGAGAAAATCGCCGAGATTATCGAGGGGCACCACACGCTTGCCCTGAGTGACGACGCGGTGAAACGCATCACGCATTGCCGCCAATACCTGGACAAGAAGATTGCCGAGAGCGACAAGCCCATCTATGGCGTGACCACCGGTTTTGGCTCGCTGTGCAAGATTTCTATCAGCAACGACCAGCTGTCGCAGCTGCAAATCAACCTGATGATGTCCCATGCCTGCGGCGTGGGCGAACGCGTTCCCAACGACATCGTCAAAATCATGATTCTGCTCAAAATACAGTCGCTGAGCTACGGTTTCTCGGGCGTAAAACTCGACACCGTGGAGCGCCTGGTTGACATGTTCAACAACGATGTCTATCCCGTCGTTTACAAGCAGGGCTCGGTGGGCGCGTCTGGCGACCTCGTGCCGCTGGCCCACCTGTGCCTGCCCATCGTGGGCCTGGGCGTGGTGGAATACAAGGGCGAAATCATGAGCGGCGAGGAACTGAGCAAGAAGATGGGCTGGACGCCCGTCAGGCTGGGCAGCAAGGAAGGCCTGGCGCTGCTCAACGGCACACAAAACATGAGCGCTCACGCGGTGTGGGCCATGATCAAGGCCAAGCGCCTGAGCCGTTGGGCCGACGTCATTGCCGCCATCTCGCTCGAGGCTTATGACGGCCGCATCGAGCCGTTCACCCATGCCGTTCATGCCGTGCGTCCCCACCAGGGCCAAATCGACACGGCTGCTCGCATGCGCCAGCTGCTCGAAGGCAGCGAACTCATCAAGCAGCCCAAGGTCAACGTGCAGGACCCCTACTCCTTCCGCTGCATCCCGCAGGTTCACGGTTCGGTCAAGGACACCATCCGCTATGTGGGCTCGGTCATTGACACCGAAATCAACAGCGCCACCGACAATCCCACCGTCTGCCCCGACGAGGACCTCATCATCTCGGCAGGCAACTTCCACGGTGAGCCCATCGCCATGCCCATGGACTTCCTGTGCATCGCCATGGCCGAATTAAGCAACATCTCGGAACGCCGCACCTACAAACTGGTGGGCGGCACCCGCGACCTGCCCAGTTTTCTCGTGGCCAAGCCCGGTGTGAACAGCGGCTTCATGATTCCGCAGTACACCGCCGCCGCCATAGCCAGCCAGAGCAAGACGCTGTGCATGCCGTCGTCGGCCGACACCATTCCCACGTCGCAGGGCCAGGAAGACCACGTGAGCATGGGCGCCAATGCTGCCGTCAAGCTGTGCAAGGTGTGTGAGAACACCGAGCGCGTGCTCGCCATCGAGTTGTTCAACGCCGCACAGGCGCTGGAGTTCCGCCGGCCGTTGAAGTCATCGCCCATCCTGGAGCGCGTGATGGCCGACTACCGCAAGGCCGTGCCGTTTATCAACGAGGACCAGCCCATGTATCCGCACATCGCCCGCTCGGTAGAGTTCCTGCAGAACAACAATATTGACTGATGAAAAGATTAATCAAAAACATTGCCTGTTTGGCCGGCATCGACACCCAGCTCAAGCATTGCCTGCGCGGCAGCGAAATGGCGGCCTTGAATTGCATCAAGGACGCGTGGCTGCTCGTGGACGGCGACCGCTTTGACTCGTGGGGCGAAATGAGCGCCATGCCGGCGCCGCAGGACGACTGGGACGTGATTGACGCGCAGGGCGGCACCGTGCTGCCCTCGTGGTGCGACAGCCACACCCACATCGTGTATGCCGGCAGCCGTGAAGGCGAATTTGTGGACAAAATACGCGGACTCAGCTATGCCGAAATCGCGCGCCGCGGCGGCGGCATCCTCAACAGCGCCGACCGCCTGCACGGCATGACCGAAGACGAACTTTACGAGCAGGCCATGGGCCGCGTCCACGAGATTATTGCCAAGGGCACGGGTGCCGTCGAAATCAAGAGCGGCTACGGCCTGAACACCGCCGACGAACTCAAAATGCTGCGCGTTATCCGCCGCATCGGCGACACCGCACCCATTAAGGTGGTGTCCACCTTCCTGGGAGCGCATGCCGTCGGCAGGGAGTACACGGGCCGCCAGGGCGAATATGTGGACATGCTCATCGGCGAAATGATTCCCGAGGTGGGCAGGCAGCAGCTGGCCGACTTTGTGGATGTGTTTTGCGACGAGGGGTTTTTCACTCCCGACGAGACGTCACGCATCCTGGAGGCGGGCGCCAAGTGGGGCATGCGTCCCAAAATCCACGTTCAGGAACTGGCGCCGTCGGGCGGAGTCGAGGTCGGCGTGAAGCACAACGCCGTGTCGGTGGACCACCTCGAGAGCATGACCGATGAGGACATCGAGATGCTCAAGGGCACCGCGACCATCCCCACGGGCCTACCCGGCACCTCGTTTTTCCTGAACATGCCGTTTGCGCCCGCGCGCAAGATGATTGAGGCGGGTCTGCCCGTGGCCACGGCCAGTGACTACAACCCCGGCAGCACGCCCAGCGGCGACATGAAGTTTGTGGTGTCGCTTGCCTGCATCAAGATGCGCTTGCTGCCTGCCGAGGCCATCAACGCGGCGACCATCAACACGGCGGCGGCAATGGACTTGAGCAAGGAGTATGGCAGCATTGCCAGGGGAAAGATCGCCAATTTCTTCATCACCAGGCCCATACCATCCATCGACTTCATCCCCTACTCCTACACCACGCCCATCATTGCCAGGACATTCCTGCAGGGCGAGGAAGCGGTTTAAGGGACATGACCAATGCAGCGAACAACGAGGGCGGCCTGATAACAGACCGCCCTCGTTTGTTGCCACAGATTAGCCGGCATCAATTCCTCTTCACGATGCTCAGGAGTTGATTCATCAGGTCGTCGGTGATTTCGCGCTGGTCGCCGCCGTGCTTGGCGTCGGGGCAATGTTTATATTCAACTTGGATGCCCGACTCCTTCATTTGCCTGGCCTGCTCGGTGCAGTCTGCCTCGTCGGCCGTGGTGAACCACCACACGGGAATGGTGGCACCCTCCTGATAGCGGCTACTCGACAGGGCGATGCCCGCGGCAAACACGTCGGGGTGCTGCGTGACATACTGCCACGTGCCCGTGCCGCCGTCGGACGAGCCAGACACATAAATCCTGGACGGGTCCACGAGGCCCTTGTCCACATAGGAGTTAATCATCGCCTTGACATCGGGCCAGCAGTCGGGCCACGTCTGCAGGTCGGTGGTGTGGGCGTGCTTGCACACCGGCAGCAGCATGATGGCCTTGGTGCCTGTGCGCTCAAAGTAGCTGCGCATGGTGTCGGGCACCGTGGTATAGTGGCTGCAGCTGATGCTGTCGTCGAGCAATGTAAACGCCTTGGGCGTGTGGACTCCGCCGTGCAGCCACAGCATCAAGAGTGCCTTGCCGGGGAGTTCGGGGTGAATCACCATGACCTTGCAGGGGATATTGTAGATGTATTCGCCTGCGACGGGGAGTGAGGAGTTTGGAGCTTGGGTCCGGCATGACACCAACGAGGCGACAAGCACCCCAAAAAACATCAAGAAAAGAAACTTTTTCATATCACAGGAACGTCTTGTTGTGCATTAATTTATATATAATGTATTACCTGAACACGCTGGTGTCGGGCGCGGCGGCGGGCGCTTCGTTCTTGGGACGCTCGCGCGGCGTGGAAGCGCCTGGGCCCGCCGGCGTGGCGGCCTCCTCGGCCTCGATCAGCAGGGAGTCCTCGTCGATGCCGTAGAAGGCCGAATCGGGCGCTGCCTCCTGTGCCACAGAATTGCAGCCGTAGTACAGCGACTGGTCGATGGCCTCCTTGGCGGGAGCGAACTTGAGGCGGTATTGCGCAAACTGCGGGTCGCTGAGCACGAGCTGCAGGAACCGTCCGCAGATGGGCAATGCCGTGCGGCTGCCCTGTCCGAGGGCACCCCAGCGGAAGTGAATCTGGCGGTACTCGCCGCCCACCCACGAGCCGCACACGAGGCCCGGCGTCACGCCAACAAACCATGCGTCGGCGTGGCGGTTGCTGGTGCCCGTCTTGCCGCCGATGTCCATGTCGTAGAGCGGCGGGGTGATATAGGCATTGAGCCCCATCGCCGTGCCGCCCGCATCGGTGCGGCAGGCCATGAGCATCTGCTGCATGAGATAGGCCGTGCGATAGGTGATGGCACGGCGCTGCTCCTCGGGGGCGCGGTAAATCTCGTTGCCGTCGCGGTCCACGATGCGCGTAATCATCACGGGGTCATGCATCATGCCGTCGTTGACGATGGTGCTGTAGGCATTGACCAGTTCCAACAGGTCCACATCGCTGGCTCCCAGCGCGAGCGCCGGCTTGGGCTCCAGTTCGGACTTGATGCCCATCTCGTTGGCCACCTCGGCAATGTCGGCGACGCCCACCTCCTGCCCCAGGCGCACGGCAACGCTGTTGATGCTCTGGGCAAAGGCCGAACGCAGCGTCATGTTGCTGCCCGAGAAATGTCCGTTGGCATTGGTGGGCCGCCAGTGCTCCATCTCGTGCTTCTGCTCGTTATACACCAGCGTGTCGATATACTCGTCGATGCGGCGGTCGCACGGGGTGAGCCCCCGCTCCATGGCCATGGCATAGACAAAGAGCTTGAAGGTGGAACCCGGCTGGTGCTTGGCGCGCACCTTGTCATATTTCCACGTGTTGAAGTCCACATCGCCCACCCAGGCCTTGACATAGCCGTTGGCGGGGTCCATGGCGATGAAGCCCGCATGCATGAAGTGCAGCATGTAGCGCACCGAGTCGAGGGGGCTCATTTCCATGTACAGCGAGTCGTTGTCATAGTCAAACAGATGCACCATGCGCGGCTTGTTCATGTAGTAGTTGACCGAGTCCAGATTGTTGGGATAGCGTGCGAGCAGCTCGTGATAGACGGGCGTGTTCTTGGCCTTGTCCTCAACAAAGTTGGCGATGGGCTGGTTGTTCTCGTCGAGCCAGCAGTCCTGTGTGCCCCAATGCTGGCGGAAGTTCTGCTGCACAATCCTCATCTTCTCGGTCACGGCCTGCTCGGCATATTCCTGCATGCGCGAGTCAAGCGTGGTATAGATTTTGAGGCCGTCGCGCTCCAGGTCCACTTTTATGCCCTGTGCCGCAGCAATGTCCTCAATCTCGCGTGCCACGGCCTGTCGGAAGTAGGGCGCCTCGCCCCAGTATGAAGTCTCGGGGGTGTAGATGATGCCCAGCGGCAGGGCGGAAACCGAGTCAAACTGATGCTTGGTGAGGTGGTCGTGTTCCACCATGTTCATCAGCACCACGCGGCGGCGCTTGAGGCTGTTTTGCGGCTTGATGCGGGGGTTGTAGGTGCTTGTGGCCTTGAGCAGTCCCACGAGCACGGCACTCTGATGCAGTTGCAGTTCACGAGGCGTGGTGTTGAAGTAGATGTGCGCCGCCGTTTTGATGCCGTAGGCATTGCTGCCAAAGTCCACCGTGTTGGCATACATCTCGAGGATTTCCTTCTTGCTGTAGAACATCTCGAGCTTGGTGGCGATAATCCACTCCTTGCTCTTCATGATCAGCATCTTCACGCCCGGGATATACCCCAACAGTCCCGTTGAGTAGTCGCTGCGGGTGCGGAACATGTTCTTCACCAGTTGCTGGGTGATGGTGCTCGCGCCGCGGGGACGGCCGTGGAGCACCATGTCCTTGACGGCGGCAAACAACCCGCTGAAGTCGATGCCGTGGTGGCTGTAGAAGCGCTCGTCCTCGGTGTCGATGAGCACCTGGAAGAACTGCGGGTTGATGGAGTCATAGGGTACCGGCGTGCGATTCTCGTCGTAATACTTGCCGATAATCTTGTTGTCGGCGCTGTACAGATAGCTGGCCTCGGGGGTGTGGGGGTGCATGATGCTGTAGGTGCTGGGCGACTTGCCGAACAGCCACAGCAGGTTGATGTCGACGGCTATCAGATATATCAGGAAGGCGACGACAAACGAGGCAATGGCCACCAGCGTCTTCACCCACCAGGGGCGGCCGCGGTACAAGCCCTTGTACCATTCCTTGAAACGGCGCCAACGGGTAGCGATATTACCGCCAATTTTTTTGATATCCATATTCTTGCGGATGAACGTTGAAACAATGGTAACAGTCAGGCCGTTACAGCCCCGAAGCATCCTTGCCGCCCAAGCGTCGCTTGAGGTAGCGGGGGATGAAACCCAGGTGGTGCACCGTGGCGTTCCACACGCCATAGTGGCGGCACATGATGCGGTAGCGCTCCCACAGCGACTTGCCGTGGTGACGCGCCGTCATGCCCTCGGTGAGGAAGCTGATGATGGGCGCCTCGCCGGCGTAAACGTTGGACGGGGACTTCTTGAGTACCCTGATGCACCAGTCATAGTCGGCACTCAGCTTATAGCCCAGGTCATATTGCGGAGCCAGGTCGCGGCGCGCCACAAAGGCCTGGTGGCACACCAGCATGCCGTTGACAAAACTGGCCTTGGTGAGCCGCTTGGGGGCCGTGAGGTGACGATGTCCCACCACATCGCGGGCGGCGTTGACGAGCTGCGTCTGGCCGTACATGACTCCGGGATTGGCGGCTGCCAACTGCGCCAGCCTGGCCAGAACGGTCTCGGAGGCAAACGAGTCGCCGGCATTGAGAAAAATCAGATATTTGCCCTTGGCGCGGGCGATGCCTTTGTTCATCGCGTCATACAGCCCGTTGTCGGGCTCGCTGAAGACGCGCATCGACGCAATGGACGCCTGGCGTGCGACATCAAGCGTGCCGTCGGTCGAGGCACCGTCGATGAGCAGCAGCTCATAGTCACTGAACGTCTGCCGCTGGACGCTTTGCAGTGTAGGAGCAAGCGACTCGGCGGCATTCCAAGTGACGGTAATGATAGAAAATAAAGGATCCATGCCTTGTAAATAATGGTTTGTAGCATGCAAAATTACAGAATTCTTCGGAACTTCACAATCAAAAGCGGTTTTTTTGCGTTCATTATTATAAATAATAGCATTTTTTATGAAAACCATCCGGCAAATCATCATCTTCGCGGTGCTTGGCGCCGCAATTTTGGCCACTGCGGGCTGTGACCACATCGACAACAAGGCGGTGCCCAGTTTCACCGTGCGCATCGACCTGGGTGGCTATGCGCTATGGAACGCCTACGGCGTGGGAGGCATGGGCGAATACCGCGTGTTTGACCGCATCAAGGGCATACCCGCCAATTTTCCCTACAATGTCAACACCTACACGGGCTACGGCGGCGTGTTGCTGATGATGGGCATCGACGGCCCCCTGGCCTACGACCTGTCGTGCCCCGTGGAGCGCAGCCATGACATCACCCTGTCGATTGACCCCGAGAACTTTGAGGCCGTGTGCCCCAAGTGCGGCTCGCGCTACAACCCGCTGACGGGTGCCGGCGGCCCCGTCAAGGGCGTGGCCATCAACAGCAAGCTGGGCATGCGTTCCTACCGCGTGACCCCCAGCAACGGCGGGTATATGATTACCAACTAAACCTCACTCCTCACTCAATTGTTCCACGCCACACATGGCAAGGCCGGGAAGGTATTTTCCCGGCTTTGCCACTTTTTGTCAAAAAACGGCTCTCGGGGTTGCATTTTGCTATTTTGGATTCCTCAACACCTGACTTCGTGACCAGATTTCATGGCAAAAATCCAAAAATTAAATCTTATAGAATACCATTTAATGTTAAAAATTGTAATTTATTTTGATTTTGTTTTCCAAATTTTAATCATTCGGGGCAGCCTCAAGTCCCCGTAGCAAGGGAGTTAGCGTGGAACAAAATGTTAAAACGGCAGGATTTGTCAAATGTTTACAAGTGTTTAAGATGTTTGCCCGGCCGGCCAGGAAGGGTTACCTTTGCATCGCAAACCAGGACGCCCGGCATCGTTTTGTTTATCGTTGCCCTTAACGAACGCCCCGCCGATGTGCGGAAGTTCCAGTCCCGCAAAACAACAACTTATGAGTATTAAACGCATCAATATCAATTTATCGGCATTATTCATTTTAATCGCATTTTCTATCGCCGGATTCTCGGCACAAGCACAGGCATTGTCATCAAGCAAGCACGGCACGGTGCTTGAACAACTCGAACAGATTGGCCGCAAGAGCGTGGTGGACCAACTTATCAGCTACGCATACGGATTTTGCGGCACCCCCTATCGCTACGGCGCATCATCGCCCAAGGGCTTTGACTGCTCAGGCTTTACCAGTTACGTCTTCAAGCGCTTTGGTATCCGCCTCAACCGCTCGTCACGCGGCCAGGTGGGCGACGGCGTGCGCGTGAACAAGAGCGACCTGCAGCCTGGCGACCTGGTGTTCTTCCAGGGGCGCTCGGGCCGTGGCGGCGTGGGCCATGTGGGCATCGTCACCCGTGTCAACGCCGACAACACTTTCCACTTCATCCACTCGGCATGCCACAGCGGAGTCACCGAGAGCAAGAACACAGAATCCTACTACAACCGCCGCTATGTGGGCGCCTGCAGGGTACTCTAGAAATCATTAAAACAGACCATACCATCAACTCCAAGCGCGTGCGCCTCCTGGTGCACGCGTTTTTTTTGATGCGGGATTTGCCAGTCTGCGGGGGATTTTGTAAGTTTGTGCCCCACAAATCAACAATTGACGACAATGACGCCACGACGATTCATCTTGACGATAACGGCCCTTGCGGCCGCACTCACACTTCAGGCCAGACATGCGCTCATCGACGGGTGCGTGGTGAACAGCAGCATCTTTCCCGGCACGGTGCACTCATTCCAGGTGTATGTGCCCGAACAGTATGACGGCTCACAAGCGGCGGCGCTGTATGTGGGGCTGGACGGCGTGCTGTGCAACGCGCCGGCGGTGATGGACTCGCTCATCGCCGCAGGCAAGATGCCGTGCACCATCGGCGTGTTCGTGCAGCCGGGGCTGGTCAAAGACGGCGACGGCAATGTGGTGCGCTACAACCGCTGTTTTGAGTTCGACTTCACAACCGACGCCCTGGCGCGCTTTCTCGAGGCCGAGCTGCTGCCCGCCGTGGAGTCGATGACCGTCAATGGCGATGTGCCCGTCAGACTGTCGCGCGAACCGGGCGACCGCATGATATTTGGGCTGAGCAGCGGCGGCATCGCGGCATTCAACGCCGCATGGCACCGTCCCGACCTGTTCGGCAAGGTGTTCACCGGCGTGGGCACCTTTGTGGCCATGCGCGGCGGCAACGACCTGCAGGCGCTGGTGCGCAAGACCGAGCCGCTGCCCCTGCGCGTGTTTGTGCAGGACGGCAGCAACGACGCGTGGAATCCGCTGTTTGGCCACTGGTATGAGAACAACCAGTTGATGGCGAGCGCGCTGGAGTTCGCCGGATATGATGTTAAATGCGACTGGAGCGACGGCGGCCACAATGTCAAGCGTGCCACCGAGATATTTGCCGACGTGATGCAGTGGATGTGGCGTGACTGGCCCGAACGGCCTGCCACCGGAAAGACGCAAAACGATTTCCTGCAGGCCCTGCTCATCGACGGCCAGGCCGGCTGGACCACAAGCACCGGCGATGATGCCGCACGCCCCTACTCCAGCCTGCCCCCCAGCGCCTACTATCCCGACAGCACCCTCATGGCGCTGGCCGAGCCCATGTTGGGCAACGCCGTGTGGCAATATGTGGTGCACGGCAACAAGCGCGAGTGCGGCGAGCCCTTCTACTGGCTGCACAACGACGACAACAGCCGCCCCGTGACGGTGAACGCCATGGCCTTTGACGGCGGCGGCAACCTGTGGGTGGTGACGGGCCGCATGGGCATCCAGATATGCGACCAAAACGGCCGCGTGCGCGCCATCCTGCGCACCCCCGCCGAGGCTTCGCTCGTCACCGCCATCACCATCGGCGACGGCACGGTGACGCTGCACACCCCCGCGGCCTCCTACACCCGCCGCTTCAATGTCGCCGCCCCCGTACCGGGCCAGCGCCCCAAGTCACAGGGACAAGGGTAAACGACGGGTGAACCACAACGGGAGCGCCAGCCTTCATTTTTTTCCTGGCTCCGAATTTTCGCGAATCACACAGGCATCCATACAAGCCATTGAAATTCAGCAACATTCAAGCATGCTGAACAGGTGGCCCGTGCATTTGCCGCAAAAGATCAAAGAAATTCCATGCCCATTTGCCCTTTCTTTTTGGGATAATGTGTATATTTGTAGTTTGAAACAACCGCTCGAGAGTCATGATACAGAACAGAGACATCACGCCCGAGGAAGAAGGCCTCATGATAGACAAGGCCTATCAGAATCTGCTAAACGGCTACTTGTCAAGCAATCACCGCAAGAAGAAGGAGATTATTGACAAGGCGTTCAACTTTGCCCGCGCCGCGCATGAGGGCATCCGCCGCCGCTCCGGCGAGCCCTACATCATGCACCCCATTGCCGTGGCCACCATCGTCAGCCAGGAAATCGGCCTGGGCTCCACGAGCATCAGCGCCGCCCTGCTGCACGACGTGGTGGAGGACACCGAGTACACCGTCGAGGACATCGAGGCGCAGTTTGGCGAAAAAATCGCACGCATCGTTGACGGGCTGACCAAAATCTCGGGCGGCATCTTTGGCGACAACGCGTCGCTGCAAGCCGAGAACTTCCGCAAACTGCTGCTCACCATGAGCGACGACATCCGCGTGGTGCTCATCAAGATGGCCGACCGCCTGCACAACATGCGCACCCTGTCGTCGATGCCCGCCAACAAGCAGTACAAAATCGCTGGCGAGACACTCTACATCTATGCCCCGCTGGCCCACCGCCTGGGACTGTTTGCCATCAAGACCGAACTGGAAGACCTGAGTTTCAAGTACAACCACCCCGCCGAGCACCGCCGCATATCAGAACTCATCGCCGCCACCAACAAGCAGCGCGAAGACCTGTTTGCGCGCTTCTCGGCCCCCATCCGCGAGCGGCTCAACAACATGGGGCTCAAATATGAATTCAACGCCCGCGTCAAGTCGTGCTACTCCATCTGGAACAAGATGCAGGCCAAGCACATCCCCTTTGAAGAGGTGTATGACCTGTATGCCGCCCGCATCGTGTTTGAGTGCCCCAACGAGAGCGACGAGAAACGCCTGTGCTGGAGCATCTACAGCGAGGTGACCGACATCTACCGCATCCACCCCGACCGCGTGAAGGACTGGGTGAGCAACCCCAAGGCCAACAAATACCAGGCGCTGCACGTCACTGTGATGGGCCCCGAGGGCAACTGGGTGGAGGTGCAGATACGCAGCCGCCGCATGGACGACATCGCCGA
>CALEJB010000047.1 GCA_937898675.1 uncultured Prevotellaceae bacterium | reverse complement strand
GTTTGTTTGAAAATTTTATTTATTAACCGTCCACAATTTTTAGTGGACAGCAATGACAACTGGTATCTGCACTTTGAGCATGTCGAAATTAAGCCAGAAAAGAAGGCTTTGCCCAAAAAGCCCAAGACCATCAAGGAGGACGACAAGACGGAGGCAAGCAATGGAGTGTCAAACAAGACCACTGATGGACCTAAGAAGACCAAGCGGACGCTCACTGCTGAGGAAAAAGCAGAGATTGTCATGCTGCTGGAGCAAAAGGTAAAATCGCCTGTAATTGCAAAACAGTTTAAGATAAGCTTGAGGACTGTTCAGAGAATTGCCAAAGAAGCCAGAGCCTAACACTTCCCTACCAATGCAAATGAAGGCGCATCAAATAACGGTGCGCCTTTGTTGTGCCCATACGGCTAGAGGATTGATCGGGTTAGGCCACGCCGCCGTAGCGTTGCTGGACGTACTCGAACACGGCATCTTTGTAGCTGTCGATGCTCTCGTCGCTGTAGCTCTCGGGCAGCATCTCCCACAAGGTGTCGCGGATGGTGATGATGATGGCGGCCTTGGTCTCGCGCTTCTCGAACGGGTGGTCCATCGTGGCCAGCTGGTTCTTGATTTTCTCGAGCAGTTCAACGGCGACTTCCTTGATTTTCTTGATTTCGGCCTTGGTGAGGTCGTCCTTCATCAGCAGGTCATACATCGACAGCTGCTCGTCGTTGTCGAAGCCCTCGCGCACATAGCGCCGCTCCTCCTCGCTTAACTGCTTGGACAGATCCATCAGTTCCTCAAAGATCTTTTCGATAGACGCGCGGTCCTGCTCCTGGTTGTAGGACTCTATGATTTCCTGGTAGCGCTCGTAGAAGTTGATGCGCGACGGATTCTGTGCCAGCATCTCGGCCAATCGTTCATGCAGCAGTTCTTGGATATCCTTGAGCAGCAGATTCTTTTGCTTGGCCTTGGCGAACTCACGCTGCAGCAGGTCAAAGTCAATCTTGCTGATGTCAAAGCGACGTCCACTCTCGGCTACAACCGAGGAGTCAATCTCCAGGTGCTCGTCGATAATGTTATTGATGGCGACACTCAGGTCGGTGATGTCGGCATGTTTGCGCTTCTTCTGCAATTCCTTGTAGATAGCCTCGATAGCGTCCTTGGCCTGCTTGCGCTCGTGCGTGATATCGTCGCGGTCGAGGTATTTCCATCGGTTGAGCAGCGTGGTGACCAGCGTGCAGTAGGATTTCCTGATTTCCACCGTGGCGCACATGGCATCGGCTGCCGTCTTGAGCATGGACAGTTTCATGAAGCTCTCGGCCTCGATCAGTTCTTGCAGGTCGATGCCGTGCTCTTTTAGGAACTCACGGGTGGCAGCGATAGTCTCGTCCACGTTCTTGATGAGTTTCTCCTTGTCGATGGTCGGGTCGTTGCCCTCCAGCCCTCTGGCATTGGCGGTGTAGTCGGCCAGCGCCTGTTTCAAAGCTTTCACAATGCCGATATAGTCCACCACCAGGCCGTTTGTCTTGCCCTCGGCGACGCGGTTGGCGCGGGCGATGGTCTGCATCAGGGTGTGGGCCTTCATGGGTTTGTCGATATACAGGCACGACAGCGTCTTCACGTCAAAGCCCGTGAGCCACATGGCGCAAACGAACACGATCCTCAGCCGAGACTCGGAATCCTTGAATTCCTTGTCGAGCTCGCGCTTCATCATCTTTTCGCGATGCGGCACTATGTCGAGACCCCACTTGTTGAAGGTCTGCATCTCGTTCTGCTCCTGCGAGACGACCACGGCCATCTCTGTCTCCTGCATCCACTCCAGCTTGCGCTTCAGTTCCTGGTACTCCTGCTGTGACGTGCATTTGGCCAGTTGTTTCTCCACGGCCTTGATTTCCTGCTGCCAGTATTCCTGAACATAGTCGTACATGCGCACGCAGGTCACCTTGTTGTAGCACACCATCATCGCCTTGCCGCTGGTCCAGAGGTCGCTGTAGTGCTTCACGAAGTCCTGGGCTACGACGCGCAGGCGTTTCTTGGCGGTGAGCAGGTGTACCTCCTTGGCAAACTCCAGTTCCAGTTTCGCCAGTTGCGACGAGTCCATATCGCCCGCCTCCTCGAGCGCGGCGGCGATTTCCTCATTGATTTCGGGGTTCTTGAGTTCTTGCAAGCGTTCGCCGCGGTTCTCGTAGTACAGGGGCACGGTGGCCTTGTCCTCGACGGCACGCTTGAAGTCATAGATGCTCACATAGCCGCCGAAGGTCCTCGCGGTGATGTTGTCGTTCTTCAGCAGCGGGGTGCCGGTGAAGCCGATGCGGCTCGCCGTGGGCAGCAGGTGCATCAGGTTATCGGCAAAGATGCCATTCTGGGTCCTATGGGCCTCGTCGCTCATCACGATGATGTCGTGGTCGGGGTAGATGGGCTCGGCCTTGGCGGCGGTGTCGTTGAACTTCTGGATGAGCGAGAAGACGAACGAGGGGTTGCCCTTCAGCTTATTGATGAGGTCCTCGGCACTCTGCGCCATAAATTCCTTGGATTTGGACTTGCCCAGCAGGCCACAGTTCTCAAAGGTCTCGCTGATCTGCTTGTTGAGCTCATCACGGTCGGTAAGCACAACGATGGTGGGCGAACCTTCAAACTTGCACCGGATTTTCTGCGCCAGGAACAGCATCGAGTAGCTCTTGCCGCTGCCCTGCGTATGCCAGAACACACCCAGCTTGCCCTGGGTGATTTCGCGGTTGCGGTATTTCTCCACAGCCTGGTTCACGCCCAAGTACTGGTGGTTACGGGCGAGGATTTTGACGGTCGAGCCGCCACTGTGGTCATAGAGGATGAAATTCTCGAGCAGGTCGAGGAAATTCTCTTTCTTGCAGATGCCGCGCAGCATAGTGGGCAGCTCAATGTTGCCCGCATCCTCCTCGGTGAGGCGTTTCCACTCGTGGAAGAATTCCCACTTGGAGTCGATGGTGCCCACGCGGGCCTCCAACCCGTTGCTGAACATCACCATGGCGTTGTGGTAGAACAGTTGCGGGACGGTGTCGAGGTAGTCGCGGTAGTTCTTGTTGAAGGCGTCCTCAACCGCCACGTCGTGGTTCTTCAGCTCCACGAACAGCAGCGGCAGACCATTGACAAAGCCCACGATGTCGGCACGGCGCTTATACAGCGCGCCCTGCACCCACAGCTCCCGCACGCACAGAAAGTCGTTCTTCCCGGGCGAGGCGAAGTCGATGACCTTGGCACGAACCTCCTCGGTCTCGCCTCCGGGCTTGACGCGCGTCACGGGCACGCCGTCACGGATGTACTGGTACTTCTGCTCGTTGATCTGCATCAGCGTCTGGCTGCTCATGTACTCCGTCATGCTCTCGATGGCCTCGGTGACCTGCTGGCCGGTCATCCAGGGATTCAGCGACTTCAGGGCTTGGGCAAAGCGCCCCGGCAACAGCACCTGTTTGTAACTCGTGCGCCCCAAGGTGCCGTCCAGCCCCAGCACCTCATCCATAGCATACACAGCCGTCCACCCCAACTCCTTCTCCAGCAGTTCGGCGGCACTGGCCTGTATCAACTTATCTTCACTGAATTCCTTCGACATGATCGTTCAAACTATGCTAATGAATAAGTTCTGTTTCTGTTGGCGCCATGAGCCACTATCTTTCCTTGCTCAAGCAGTTTGTAGAGATAGTATTTGGTCTGTGTGGGCTTCAGCCCCAGCATGGCAGAGATATCCTTGCGGCGACTTGGGCCATTCTTCTTGAGAAAAGCCAAAATACTCGCCATTTTATCGTCGGTTATCGTCGGTTTATCATCGGTGGTGTCTCGGTTATCGTCGGTCTGCTGGATTTCAGCAGGTGCCTGAATCAACATATACCGATTCTTGAGTTCATGTTTCTCGCCCAGCAGAAGGTTGCCAAAGAATTTCTCCAGAAAGCTGTAATCATAGTCGATGTCCAGTTTCACATTCTTGTAGTTGGCGCGCACCAAGGCATTGCGAAAGTACCATGAGTGGTCAGCAAACATATTGTTGGTCACTTGATAGCCAATCGACCTCAAGTACTGGATCGTGAACACAGCTGTCGTGCGAGTGTTGCCCTCCCCAAAGGGGTGTATCTGCCATAGGCCAGCAACAAAGCGACAAATGTGGTTCACTTTTTCGACATCACTCAAGCCACGATAACTGAACGACTTCTCCTGCTGCAAGTCATAATCGATAGCCCGCTCGAGGTCTTCCCAATTCAGATAATGCACCGAGTCACCACGCAGCACCCATTCCTTCTTGCTGATGTCATATTTGCGCAACTTCCCGGCATGAATGAGGACGCCGTCAAATATGCGACGGTGAATAGAAACAAATCCGTTGAAGGTAAAGGCAAACGTATCGGTCGATAGGACCTTATTGATGTTAGCCGACACCTTATCCGCCTCTTCAGTATTCTGATCTGCAGCCGTTCTTGCCGTCTTATTCTGATAGTAGGAATCCACCAGCTGGCGCACCATGTCGGTAGTGATCTCTCCCTCGATATTCTTTCGGGCGGTCTCGAGCAAATACTGCGATGGCGTCAGGCCGTCAACAGCTTGCAGGCCAATGGCGGTCTGCCAGGCGATAGCCTTCTCACGACGCTCGGGCTCCCCTTGGCGAATGTACTCGTCCAAGTCCTGAATGCTATATTTGTTCTCGTTATCCATGCTCAATAATCCTTTCTATCTATTTCTGATAAATCTATCTCGTCAATAAAGTCTATCAATTCTATAGCATCTATCAAACGTCTATTTCGGCGCTCATCAGTTTTGACAAGAGACGGTCCCGGGCCTCGCTGAGGTTGCGGATTTGGGCCAGCAGGCCTTGTCTTTGATTGAAAAACCTTGTAAACGGTTCAAACAATTCTTTGTTATTGGGCACAAGCAACTCGATAGAGTCAATATGCTTTTTCCCGAGGTGAGCAACGGTAGAGCCCACAAGCGTTTTTTCAAAATACTTAATAGGTTCTTTAATTGCTTGGAACACAAAACCCCTTAACTCTTCAGCTTTTGGCCTAAATGAGCAAGCACGCTGAACGAGTAAGGCATTGCCTCCACTCCAACTATTGATATGGAAGATGCCGTCCATTCCAACAAGGATATCACCATTTCTTACAACGTATTCTGGCGACGCTTCTTCTGTCGTGTAATCACTAGTGTAACCATCTGGAATATTTCTAATTCTAACGATGGGCATGCCTTTTTTATCACTGTTGAAGAGGCTGCCATCGAAGGCATAGCCATATTGAACGTTAACTAGTTCAATCAGTTTTTTCTTTTGCCAGGATTGGGGGAGGTTGTTGATGATGGGGGTGGATTGGTGTCCGGGGAAGCGTAGGTCAACGAACCATTCTTTGTAGAGTCGTTGTGCGGCTTCTTCGAGCAACTTGATTTGGCGCTGGTAGTTTTCTATCAGGGCATCGTAGCGGGAAAGCACCTCCGCTATGCGGCGCTGTGTTTCAAGATCAGGTAAGCCAAAAGTATAATTTAAAATCAATTTTTTATTACCTCTTGGCATTTTTGTCCCATTGGCTCCAGCCATCATGTGTTCAAAGAACGAATCACATGATAGAACATAGTAGAGAAATGTTGGAAGAATCATTGTTGGATTTCTTCTAAATACTAACACGTCATTAGAGCAGCCTCCATCACGATTAGATTTCCAAATTTTCTTAAAATAAGGTCGAATGTTCGACACAAGGATATCTTCAAACTGGTATTTAGTTACCTTCCCCGTGGTTGGAATGGACTCAGGCGCTGTGATACCTCCTTTGTCACTCAGCATGGAGTCGGTACTTATATAAAGTGAGTTGTCAAATGACGCAATATCAATCTTGTCATTAACATAACAGGAAACATCTCCCAATTTCACTTTTCGCCACTCGGTCATGCGTTGTCCTCCTTTCTGTTGAGCTCTGGGGCAGGCAATGTTAACTGGTTAGTGATACTAACCACTTGAATAGGCACCTTTCTCATTTCAGGTCCTCCCATGCTTTAAGGATGTCGGTCATGCGTTGTCCTCCTTCCCTGTGATCTGCCAGTGGCCATTTTTGTTGCTGCCCACGCGGACGATAAGGCCTGCTTTTTTCAGTTCGCCCAAGCGACGCTTGACGGTGGCCTCCGAAACGCCGATACGTTGACCGTATTCAGCGTAGTTCAAGGTGTTGTCCTGCAGGATGGCCCGGTACAACTTTTCTTTTATCGGGTCAGAGAACGATTTTATCGGGTCAGAGGCGGACTTTATCGGGTCAACCTCCTGTGAGCGCTTGAACTGGTTGATCTCGTGACTGATGTTGCGGATGTGCTCGTCGATCATAAACTGGCGGAATGGGATCAGGCTATCCTGCTCTCGAGCATCCACCAGAGCCTGGATGTATTCGGCCTTGTCTTCCTTGACAATTTTGGATGGTACCAGCCCAAACTCATATTGCAGATGGTTCATTACCAGTCGGGACATGCGGCCATTGCCATCCACCCAAGGGTGAATCGTCACCAGTTGATAATGGGCATCGAAACTCAAGAGGTATTGACTGATGATGTCGGAAGAAGCCATCAACTGCTGGCGGCGTTCGTTCAGCAATGTACAAAATTCGGCCAAACGGGACGGGACCTTCTGGAAATTCATGTAGGAACGCCCACCAATGCCCGCCGTGACGCCCACCAGTCTCAAATCGCCCTTGGAAGCATCAAAGCTACCCTGTGCGGTATTGTATTGCCCTCCGGTATTCTTCATCACCAGGGCTGAGAGTCTCTTGAGCATATCGACCGAAAAATCGGCATGGTCGTGAGCCAACCTCATCGACTGCTCATAAGCCGCTTTCAGGTCAAGGTTCATCATCTGCTCTTGAATGGTGCGACCCTTGGCCGAAATGCCCTCGTCAAACAACAACTGATTCTCGATCTCGGTCACAGTACTGCCCTCGATGGCCGTGGAATGGGTAATGATGGAATAGAGGTAGAACTTCTGGTAGTCTATCTGATCGGCAATGCCCAATCTCTTGTGCTCGTCGAGCAAGCGCAGCAATTTTTCTTCTTGAGTCATGATTGAACCTCCTTTCTGGTCAAGTCATCCCATGATTTTAGGATGTCGGTCATGAGGGTGTTGGCCTCGGTGTTGAGGCGGGCGAGTTCGTCGTGGATCTCGATCATGCGCTCGTGGAAGTCCACACCGTCGTCTTCTTGCTCTGCAACGCCGACGTAGGCACCAGGGGTGAGCGAGTAGTTCTTCTCCTCGATTTCCTGGATGGTGGCGACCTTGCAGAGGCCCAGCACGTCCTGATACTCGCCATCGCCGAATTTCTCGACGAGCCACTCATGCTGGCGGGCGGTTTCAAGGGTGTCCTCGAGTGCGGCTAACTGGGTATTCATCTCGGCCTCGATGCGCTTTTTCTCTTTGCGGGGCGCGTCGGCAATCAATTGTTTGGCTTCGGCCTTATGGCGGTTGATGGCTTCCTGGGCAGTGGCGACGGTAGTGCCACCTAATGCCGCCTTGTAATCCTGCAACAGTTGGCTGTATTTTTCGGTCTCGCCACGGTAGAGGTGGACGATGGCCTGGAGGTTGCGTAGCTGCCATTCGCTCCACTCGTTGAGGGTGCGGTCCACGACGGTGTAGTAGTTGCGAGCATCGATAAAGAGCACCCTGTCACGGTTCTCGGGACGCTTGGCGCGGTCAAAGAACCACAGCGAGCACGGCAGCGAGAGCGTATAGAAAAAGTTGTTGCCCACACTCATCATCACGTCCACATCGCCCGTGCGCACGAGCTGCTCGCGGATGTCGCGGTCCTTGTTGGCGCTATCGGTTGCCGAACTGGCCATCACAAAGCCCGCACGGCCGCGGTCGTTAAGGTAGGCATAGAAATAGCTTATCCACAGGTAATTGGCATTGCTCACCTCTTTCTTCTTGGCATTAACGCCCGGCAGGCCGAAAGGCAGGCGCCCGGCTGCAAAGGTGGATTCGGCCTTCACCTTATCGACATTGAAAGGCGGATTGGCCATCACATAGTCGCACTTGCCCGCCAAGTTGTGGGCATCGTGGTAGAAGGTGTTTGCCTCGTCGCCTGAGATGATGCGGCCGTTCAAGCCATGCACCGCCATGTTCATCAAGCACAACTGGGCATTATACTCCACTTTCTCCTGGCCGTAGAAGGTCATCTGGCTGTTGGCGTTCATGCCGGCAGCGTTGACGAAGTCGCCCGTCTGGACGAACATGCCGCCACTACCGCAAGCGGGGTCAAGCATAACGCCCTGCTTGGGCTCTAGCACATTGACGAGCATTTTTACCAGTGACTTGGGCGTGAAGAAGACGCCGTCGTCGCTGGCGACAGCCTTGGCAAACTTGGAGAGGAAGTACTCGTAGATGCGCCCGATGATGTCGCCGCCCACCTCGTCGATGGTCTTGTTGTTGAAGATGCGCAGCAGCTCCCGCAACAGGTCGTCGGCAAACATGGTGTAGGTCTTGGGCAACACGCCCGTCAACTGCTCGCTCTGGTCCTCGACGAGTTGCATGGCATTGTTGACCGCCTCGCCCAGCGAGTTGATGTCATGGCCGTCCTTGCCCTTGAGATGGGCATCCAGGATGTTATCGGGAAGGTTAACCAGATAGTCGAACTGGGCCTCACGGGGCAGGTAGAGCGCGCTCTTGGCGGCAAAGTCACTCGGCTCGACAGGCATCACGCGCCCGCCACGCATGGGACGGCCCTGGAGTATCTCGGCCTCGACCATTTTATAGCGGCTATAGGCATAGCGCAGGAACAGCAGTGCCAACACCGGCATGCAATACTGGCTGCTGGTCAACTTGCTGCCCTGACGCAGCAGGTCGGCCGATTCCCATAATTCCGCTTCAAGTTTCCTGATATTTATCATAGTTTTTGTTGTTCTCTTGATTGTTTCTTCTGACCACAAAGTTAATGATTATATTTGGTTATGCCATGTGTTTTGAGGACAAATACCTCAAAACGATAAAAAATCAGACCACTTCAGCCCTGATGCCTTATTAAATGATGAAAAAGGAGATATGATGAGTATCTCTTACGCCAGTTCGGGATAAGAAATTATCGAAAATAGTGGTCTAAAAAATTGTAAAA
>CALEJB010000046.1 GCA_937898675.1 uncultured Prevotellaceae bacterium | reverse complement strand
CTGAATTTCAATTATTTCAAAGAACGCTTTGTCCACTTTAACGGGACAGTAATGAAAAAAGATATGAAAAAGTTCTGCATACGATTAGTGCAACGTTGGTTGCCAGAACCGTTTATATTCGCCATACTGCTCACCTTTGTAGCCGCATTTGTAGCAATGCCACTGTGCCGGCAGACCCCTCTTGAAGTGGTCGAGCACTGGGGCGGCGGGGTATGGAATTTGTTGGAATTTGCCATGCAGATGTCGCTGGTTCTCGTGTGCGGTTCCACCCTGGCTGCGGCACCGGTTGTCCGGCGCGCCATCGCCGCAATGGCCCGCCTGCCCCAGAGTGCCCCCGCAGCAATAGCCCTTGTCACGGTCGTGTCGGCGTTGGCCTGCTGGCTCAACTGGGGCTTTGGTCTCATCGTGGGAGCCGTGTTTGCCAAGGCCATAGCGCGCCAGCGTGCCGACGTTGACTATCGGCTCCTCATCGCGTCGGCCTACAGTGGCTTTCTGGTGTGGCATGCCGGCATCTCGGGTTCCATCCCCCTCACGATGGCCACGCCCGGCGAGTCTCTCTCGATAGCCACCGACGGTGCGCTCACCTCCCCCGTGCCACTGGCGCAGACCATCCTTGACTGGCATAACCTGGTGACTGTGCTGCTGGTAATTGTGAGCATCACCGTTGCCAACACCATGATGCACCCCAAGCAAGGCATTCTCACCATCGACCCTGCGATGCTGAAGGACGATGACAACATCGCTGCCGCCAACGACGCCTGCCCCTCGGACAAAACGCCGGCCGGGCGGCTCGAACAAAGCAAATTGCTCTCGTGGCTCGTGGCACTGATGTTCGCGACCTATCTCGTGTTTCATCTCATTGTGCGCGGTGCCGGATTAGACCTTGGCGGGGTAATCATGATATTCCTTGCGCTGGGACTCGTGCTGCATTCCACGCCAGTCAACTATGTGCGCGCCTTCGGGAAAGCGACCACCGGCGCGGCAGGCATCATCATGCAATTTCCCTTCTATGCCGGCATCATGGGCATCGTTACAGGCATCGGCGCCAGCGGCATCAGCCTTGGAGGCGTCATGGCCGATGCTTGCATCAGCATCAGCAATCCAGTCACCTATCCATTGCTCACCTTCCTGTGCGCCGCAGTGCTCAACCTGTTTGTGCCCAGTGGCGGAGGCCATTGGGCGGTGCAGGCGCCAGTGATGTTTACCGCCGGCGCCAACCTGGGTGTGGACCCGGGCTTGACTGGCATGGCCATTGCATGGGGCGACGCATGGACCAATCTCATACAGCCATTTTGGGCGCTTCCGGCCCTGGCCATTGCCCGCCTTGACGCAAAGGACATCATGGGCTATTGCCTCATCGACCTTCTCATCAGCGGCGCCATCATCTGCGCCGGCCTCCTGCTCTGGGCAATGTAAAAGAAATCCGAAAATCCATAAAATCACAAAAAACGCTTATCTAATAAGCGTTTTTTGCATTTTTCGCTGATTGGACTAAGCGTTTTTATTGCACCCGCTTAATTTTGTGTGAAAAATAAAATAAATCTTGAAAAATTTTGGCGGTCTAAGAAATATGACCTATCTTTGCAGTGAAGAAATAAGAAAAGGCCAAGTAGAACCGTGATGTATGGTAAAGGCGGCATCGCAAGATGTGAAGAGGTTCGATTCCTCCGCTTGGTTTTTTCTTATTTCTTCTTTTTGACCCTAACTTTTTCTAAGTGGTCAAATTTTTCTTTTGCGCCTACTTTTCCCCGAACGCGGGATTATTTACTTACCGTTCTTTCTTGCCGGTGAGGATGCCCTTGATGTCGTACAGTTTGTTGAGGGCCTCCATCGGGGTGAGGTTGTTGATGTCGATGGTGAGTATCTCGTCGCGGATTTGGCTCAGCACGGGGTCATCAAGCTGGAAGATGGACAATTGGTAACCCGCGCGGCTGCTCGCCACGTCGCCCAGGTCGCGTGTGATGGCGCTGTCGTTGCGGTTGTTGGCCTCGAGCTTCTCCAGCACCTCGCCCGCGCGCTTGACAATCGTGGGCGGCATGCCCGCCAGTTTGGCGACATGGATGCCAAAGCTGTGCTCACTGCCCCCCTTGACCAACTGGCGCACAAACACTACCTTGCCGTTGATTTCCTTGACACTCACATTGTAATTCACGATGCGCTTAAACGATTTTTCCATCTCGTTCAACTCATGGTAATGGGTGGCAAACAGCGTCTTGGGGCGGGCAGCGTGCTCGTGGATGTGTTCCACAATGCTCCAAGCGATGCTGATGCCGTCATAGGTGCTGGTGCCGCGGCCCAACTCGTCGAACAGGATGAGACTGCGCTGGCTCATGTTGTTGAGGATGGCGGCGGCCTCGGTCATCTCGACCATGAAGGTGGACTCGCCCAGCGAGATGTTGTCGCTGGCGCCCACACGAGTGAAAATCTTGTCCACCACGCCAATGCGGGCTTGCTGGGCGGGCACAAAGCTGCCCATCTGCGCCATCAGGGTGATGAGCGCGGTCTGGCGCAGCAATGCCGACTTGCCAGCCATGTTGGGACCGGTGATGATCATCACTTGCTGGTCGTCGTTGCTCAGGCGGATGCTGTTGGGTACATAGGTCTCGCCCGGCGGCAGCTGGCACTCAATCACGGGGTGGCGTCCCATGGCGATGTCGATGTCCAGGCTGTCGTCGAGCACGGGGCGGTTGTAGCGGTTCTCCATCGCCACGCGCGTCAGGGCGTGCAGGCAGTCGAGTTGGGCAATGATGGCGCTGTCCACCTGAATGGCGGGGATATACTCGTTCACGGCGGACACCAATTCGCTGAACAAACGGTTCTCAATCACGAGGATTTTCTCCTCGGCGCCCAGGATTTTCTCTTCATATTCCTTGAGTTCCTGCGTCACATAGCGCTCGGCGCTCACCAGCGTCTGCTTGCGCGTCCACCCCTCGGGCACCTTGTCGCGGTGGGTGTTGCGCACCTCGATGTAGTAGCCAAACACATTGTTATAGGCAATTTTCAGGCTCGGGATGCCCGTCTCGTCGCTCAGCCTGCGCTGCATGTCCATCAGATAGCCCTTGCCGCTGCTGGAGATGTCGCGCAACTCGTCGAGCTGGGCATCGACGCCGCGGCTGATGATGTTGCCGCGGTTGGCCTGGTTGGGGGCGTCGGGGTTGATTTCGCGGGCGATGCGGTCACGGATGAAGGCGCAGGGGTTCAATTGCTCGACCATCGCGCGCAGCACCTGGCACGAAGACTGCCCGCAGTGCTGTTTCACGGGGTCGATGGTCTGCAGCGCATTCTTGAGCTGCACCAATTCGCGCGGCGTGATGCGCCCCACAGCGGCCTTGGATGTCAGTCGCTCAAGGTCGCCCACGAGTTCGGTCTTCTCCTTGATGAGGTCGCGGCAGTCGGGGTCGCGCATGAAGTGCTCTATCACATCGAGGCGGCGGTTGATGGCCTTGACATCCTGCAGGGGGAACAGCACCCAGCGGCGCAGCATGCGTGCGCCCATCGGTGAAATGGTGCGGTCCAGCACATCGAGCAGCGACTTGCCGTCGTCGCTCATGGGCGCCACCAGTTCCAGGTTGCGGATGGTAAACTTGTCGAGCCGCACATAGCGCTCGGCCTCGATGCGCGACAGCGTGGTGATGTGCCCCAGCTGGGTGTGCTGGGTGATGTCCAGATAATGCAGGATGGCGCCGCTGGCAATCACGGCATTATCCATCTTGCTGATACCAAATCCCTTGAGGCTCCGCGTCTCGAAATGCTTGAGCAGCCGCTCCTCGGCCGACTCGACGGAAAACACCCAGTCGTCGAGTTCAAAAGTGAGGTAATGCGACGAGAACGCGCCGGCAAACCGCTGGCGGTTGCTGCGCTCGATGAGCACCTCCTTGGGCGAGAAATTGACGAGCAGCTTGTCGATATACTCCTCCCCGCCCTCGGCGGTGAGGAACTCGCCCGTGCTGATGTCGAGGAACGCCACACCCAGCATCTTCTTGCCAAAGTGCACCGCAGCCAGGAAATTGTTCTCCTTGCGGTCGAGCATGGTGCCGCCCACCACCACACCAGGCGTGACCAGCTCGGTGATGCCGCGCTTGACGAGTTTCTTGGTCAGTTTGGGGTCCTCGAGCTGGTCGCAGATGGCGACGCGCTTGCCGGCGCGCACCAGCTTGGGCAGGTAGGTGTCGAGCGCGTGGTGGGGAAATCCCGCCATCTGCGTTGCCGCTGCGCCGCTGTTGCTGCGCCGCGTGAGGGTGATGCCCAGTATCTCGCTCGCTGCAATGGCGTCGTCCATATAGGTCTCATAAAAGTCGCCCACCCTGAACAGCAATATCGCATCGGGATGCTTGGATTTCATCTCGACAAACTGTTTCATCATCGGCGTCTTCATCGGGTCCTGTGCCATCGCTTTTTCTCAACATTATGGTTTAAACCACAAAGGTAGTGAAAAACTCCAAGTCCACCAATTATTCACCACACCTGGCACTAAAAAAAAAGCCGCTGACGCATAGCGGGGTTCCATCCCGCACCACAAAATTTTAATCATTTGACATTGCCCATCTCCAAAAAATGATTTAATTTTGCAGTCTGAAATCGTTCAAGATAAACCGTTTATTCATGAAAACCAGGTTACTCCACATCATACTGGCCATTGCGCTGGCTGCAGGCCTGTGCATGCCCGCGGCAGCCCAGATTGTGGCCATCGACAAGGACGAATGGGATGCCGACAGCATCCGCCGCGAGTTGGACAGCCGGCCCTACTTTGGCCTCTACAAGGACAACTACTTCAGCGCCGGCACGGTGCTGGGCGGCGTGCCCGACAAGCATAACACCGACGTCAAATTCCAGCTCAGCATCCAGCAGCGCCTCACCAAGTCGGTGCTGCCTTTCCATACCTATCTATACCTATTCTACAGCCAAAAGGCGATGTGGAACGTGCTCGAGGAGTCGATGCCCTTCCATGACCTGAACTTCAATCCCGGCATCGGCCTGTCAAAGCACATCATTGTCAAGGGCCGCCTGGTGGGCAAGGCCACGCTGATGGCCGAGCACGAGAGCAACGGGCGCGACAGCCTGGCCTCTCGCAGCTGGAACAAAATCTCGCTTGCCGCCGAGGCCTACATCTCCCCCTACCTGATGGCACACGCCAAATTCTGGATTCCCATTGTGGACGGCGAGAACAACCGCGACATCCTCAAGTACAGCGGCATATACCAGGCCGGTTTCCAAGCTGTCACCCGAGACGACAAGTGGGTGTTTGACTTGACGCTTGTCAAGCGCAAGGGGTGGAACCTCAACTGCAACACCATTGTGCAGGTGGGTTACCGCCTGAACCACAACAGCAACCAGTTCCTGATGCTGCAGTACTATAACGGCTACGGCGAGTGCCTGCTGGACTACAACCAGTTCCACTCGCGCCTGCGCGTCGGCCTGCTCATCAGGCCTACATTCTTCAGCGACTTTTAACGATTACTGCCTCGTGCGGTTCTTGGACTTGTTTGCCGGTGCCTTGCGTTGCCGGCGCTTGAGCCGCAGCACCTGGCACGAGCGCGCGGGCAGATACAGCCTGAGCCACCCCAGGCGGGCATCGGCATACAGCCCGTCGTGCCGGGTGAGATGCTTCACATCGCCGTCGATGTTGCCATAGCCGCCATAGCGCGCGTTGTCGCTGTCGAACAGCCCGTCATACTCGCCCTCGGGGGCCAGGATGGGATAGTCGGCGTGGCTCTTGTTGGGACTGAAGTTGAACACAAACACAAGGCTGCCGCGCATGTAGGCCAGCACCTGGTCGTCATCGTTGTCCCACAGTTTTCTTACTGGCAGCGCCTCAAAGCCCTTGGTGCCCGCCAGCAGGCGCACCATGTCGTTGTCCCAATTGTTGAGGTACTGGTACTTGAGGTCCTCGCGGTCCACAAGACTCCACTGGCGGCGGGCATACTTGTGGCTCCACCCGTTGGCCTCGCGGGGGAAGTCAATCCACTCGGGGTGCCCCCACTCGTTGCCCATGAAGTTGAGGTAGGCGCCGTTCATCAGCGAGGCAGTCACCAGGCGAATCATCTTGTGCAGCGCCATGCCACGGTCCACGGTGCCGTCGTGGTCGCCCACCATCATGTGCCAGTACATCTCCTTGTCAATCAGGCGGAAGATGATGGTCTTGTCGCCCACGAGCGCCTGGTCATGGCTCTCGGCATAGGACACGGTCTTTTCGTCGGCGCGGCGGTTAGTGAGTTCCCAGAAAATCGACGACGGCTTCCAGTGCTCATCCTTAAGTTCCTTGATGGTCTTAATCCAGTAGTCGGGGATGCCCATTGCCATGCGGTAGTCAAAGCCGATGCCTCCGTCGCCAAAGGGGCGCGCCAGGCCGGGCATGCCGCTCATCTCCTCGGCGATGGTGATGGCATGCGGATTCACGGCATGGATGAGCAGGTTGGCCAGCGTCAGGTAGGTGATGGCATTGGTGTCCTCGCCGCCGTTGTAGTAGTCGTCGTAGCTGCCAAAGGCCTGCCCCAAGCCGTGGTTGTAATAGAGCATCGATGTCACGCCGTCGAAGCGGAACCCGTCGAAGCCATACTCGGTGAGCCAGAATTTGCAGTTCGACAGCAGGAAGTTGAGCACGGCGTCCTTGCCATAGTCAAAGCACAGCGAGTCCCACGCAGGGTGCTCGCGGCGTCCGTCGCCATAGAAGTACTGGTCGCCGGTGCCGTCAAAGCAGCCCAGACCCTCGGCCTCGTTGCGTGCCGCATGGCTGTGCACGATGTCCATGATTACCGCCACGCCGGCGGCATGGGCATCGTCGATGAGGTGCTTCAACTCGTCGGGCGTGCCAAAGCGCGACGACGCGGCATAGAAATTTGTCACATGGTAGCCAAACGAGCCGTAGTAGGGATGCTCCTGAATGGCCATAATCTGGATAGCATTGTAGCCGTCCTTGACGACGCGCGGAAGGATATTCAGCCTAAACTCCTCGTAGGTGCCCACGCCCTCGCGGTCCTGCGCCATGCCGATGTGACACTCATAGATGAGCAGCGGCGAAGTGCGGGGCACAAAATCCTTGACGCGCATCTGGTAAGGCTCCTCGGGGTCCCACACCTGGGCCGAGAACACATAGGTCTTGCTATCCTGCACCACGCGCGTGGCATGGGCGGGAATGCGCTCGCCCTCACCGCCCTGCCAGTGCATGCGCAGCTTGTAGAACTGGCCGTGCCGCAAGGCGTGCCCCGGCAATGCCAGTTCCCAGTTGCCGTCGTCGCTCACGCGCCGCATCCTGTAGGGCGCGCACTCACGCCACCCGTTGAAGTCGCCCACTACCCAGACGCCTGTGGCGTTGGGCGCCCACTCGCGCAGCACCCAGCCGCCGTCGGCTGTGCGGTGCAGGCCATAGTACAGATGAGCGTTGGCAAATCCCGCCAGGTCGCCCGTGCCGCCCGTCAGCGCAGCGATTTTGTCCAATGCGTCCTGGTGGCGCCCCGTGATGGCATCGCTGTAAGGCTCCAGCCACGGATCGTTAGTGATGAGTGCGAGGGTTTTCTTCTTTTTCATAAACAAATTGATGGAACCCGATAATGGTTACCGCCACAAAGTTAATCATTCGCCGCCAATCACAGGCAATTTCCCTGCCCCCTTTTTTCCACACCCCCGTTGAAAACGATTGCACGAGGGAGAAAAATCCGAAATTTGAAAAAGCATGATTCGAAATTCACTTCAGCTCCCGCCGGGAAAAATCTGCAGGTGATGCAAAATAATGGGCGGCCCGTCGATTGTAACGAGCCGCCCGTGGTATCATTCAAGTGTCAAACAGCGGATTACAACGATGCGTCGCTCTCCTGGAACGTGGTTGCGCGCCGCACGTCGCCCGTCTCGTAGCCCAGCTTGAACCACTTCATGCGCTGCTGGCTCGTGCCGTGGGTGAAGCTCTCGGGCACTGCACGCCCCTGGGCGCGCTTCTGCAGATAGTCGTCGCCAATCTTGCCCGCACAGTCGATAGCCTCCAACAAGTCTTGCTGGCTAATCGAGTTAAAGTATTTGTTCTCGTAGTGCGCCCACACGCCCGCATAGAAGTCGGCCATCAGCTCAAGCCTTACGCTCAGCTTGTTGGACGTCGCCTCACTGCTCATCTGCATCTTGTCGTGGGCCTGTTGCAGCGTGCCGGTCAGGTACTGGATGTGGTGGCCCACCTCGTGAGCAATCACATAGGCCTTGGCCAGGCTCGCGTTATCGCCCTTGACGCCCAGCTGCTGGTCCATGCTCTGGAAGAACGACAGGTCGATGTACACCTTTTGGTCGCCCGAGCAGTAGAACGGGCCCATGGCTGCGGTGCCTGTGCCGCAGGCCGACTGCGTCTGGCCGGTGTACAGCACCAGCGTGGGCGCGTTATATTCGCCCAGGCCGTTCTCCCTGAAAATCTGGGCCCAAGCGTCCTCGGTGCTGGCCGTCACCTGTTTGGCAAAGGTGGCGAGTTGTTCTTCCTCCTCGCTGTAGGTGCCCGGTTCAACAACCTCGGTGCCAAGGCCCGAGTTGGCAATCTGAGGCAAAATATTAGTGATATCACCGCCCATGAGCAAAGTGATGATGATGGCGAGAATGCCTCCGCCACAGCCGCCCAAACCAATCTTTGAGCCAGTTCCCATACCACCGCCGCGGCGGTCTTCTACATTGGTGCTTTCGCGTCTTCCTTCAAGTCTCATAATATATAATGATGTTTAATGATTTTTCTAGAGGGCAAAGTTATACATTATTTTTATAAAAACGTTTTTTTAACCATCTTTTTTTCAAACACCGCCCTCAAAGTGCCAAGAGGTGTGCGCCGCACCGCTGCTCCTGTGAAGCAGGAATTCCATTCGGCGCCAAGCCCCGTATTGCAAGGCACGGCGCCCCCGTCCACCTCAGCCAGCATCACATTAACACCCTTTAACGTTCCCACCCCTACAAAAACACCCCGCAACATTGCGGCCTTTCAAAATATTATGACTACCTTTGCGGCAAAATTCATAAGCACTGTACAATGAACTTAATTGTTTAATTTCATATCGTTTTTATTCACAATTTCATTAAAGTTTTTATGAAAAAATTATTTTCTCTCCTCTTTGTGGCCCTGTTGGCAACAACAGCATGGGCCAGCACTGTTGTGACCTTTGACCCCACTACAGTGAAGGGCAGCACAACCGGCAACACCACGCCTGACAGTATGACCAAGGACGGTGTTACAATCAGTTGCACCGATGCAGCGTTTGCCACGGCTGAGTATCGTTTCTACGCTGGCTCAACAGCAACGATCTCTTCCACCGCTGGCAACATCACCAAGGTGGTGTTCACCTGCACGGCCAATAACACGACCAAGTACGGTCCTGGCTGCTTCCAGAGTCCCTCCACCGGCACCTACACCTATGATGCCAAAGTTGGCACCTGGGAAGGCAATGCCGGCAGCTTCACCTTGTCGGCCAATGCCCAGGTGCGCGCTACCCTGATTGAGGTAACCATCGGCGGCGAGGTTCAACCCACCGTGGCAGATCCCGTGTTCACCCCTGCCAGCGGCACCGAGTTCATGGAGTCGCTTGAGGTTTCCATGAGCTGCTCGACTCCCAATGCACAAATCTGGTACACCACCGACGGCGAGAACCTGCTCCAATACATCGCCCCCATCACCATCACCGAGACCACCACTTTCTCGGCATTTGGTTATCTGGATGGCGTCAACAGCAAGACTGTAGAGGCCACCTATACCAAGATTAGCGGCGAGACCCCCGACGGGCCCATCGTGTTTGACGCAAGCGTTGACGGCAGCCAATACACCACTGCCGGCGCTTACAGCATCACCAAGAACGGTGTTACCCTGAGCGTTTCTAACGGCATGGTAAGCAGCGGTCTGTATCGCATGTACAAGAGTGCTGACGTCACCGTCAGCTCGGTTGTCGGCAACATCACCAAGGTGGTATTTGACTGCGCCAGCGGCAACCCCGCCAGCGGTTTCGGTGAAAACGACGGCTTCAACGCCGCCAACGGCACTTGGACCGGCGACGCTGCAACCGTAGCCCTCAAGGTTAATAACGCCCAGGTGCGTGCTTCCACCGTCACCGTTACCATTGATGGCGAGGTAGAGACCACCGTGGCCCTGCCCGTGTTCACCCCCGCCAGCGGCACCAGCTTTGACGAGTCCCTCGAGGTTTCGCTGAGCTGTGTTACCAGCGATGCCGACATCTATTATGCCATCGACGATGCAGAGCCCGCGCTCTACACTGCTCCCTTCACCATCACCGAGAGCTGCACCGTTTCGGCCTATGCCACCAAGAACGGCGTACAGGGCGAAACCGCTACCGCCACCTACACCAAGAACGATGTTGTAATTGGTGAGCCCATCGTGTTTGACCACACCGTTGACACCGGCGACGCTGGCAGCGAAGCTGGTCCCTACTCTGTAACCAAGGACGGCGTTACCTTCGCTGTTTCCAATGGTATGATTGGTGAAGAGTCCTATCGCATCTACAAGAACGAGACCATCAACTTCACCTCCACCGCCGGCTACATCGTCAAGGTTGAGTTCACCTGCGTTGCCAGCGGCGACGCCAAGTGGGGCCCCGGCTGCTTTGGCAACATCACCGACGGCAACTATGCTTATAACGGTCAGGTAGGCACCTGGCAGGGCAAGAGCGCCAACTTCTCGTTGACCGCCCTCACCAACCAGGTTCGCGCAAGCGAAATCCGCGTTTGGGTTGACGGTGAGGTTCTTCCGGTAATCGTTGCAATTCCCACCTTTGAGCCTGCCGGCAACACTCGCTTTGCTGGCACTCAGCAAGTGGCCATCTCCTGCGAGACCGAGGGTGCTACCATCTATTACAGCACCGACAACGAGAACTACACCGAGTACACCGCTCCCATCACCATCACCGAGACCACTACCGTCTATGCCTACGCACAGGTTGGCGACGTGAAGGGTCCCAAGGCTTCGGCCACCTACACCAAGATCACCGAGGTTAGCACCATCGCTGCTGCCAATGCACTTGCCGACAACACCTACTTCTCCTTCGTTCCCGACGGCGTGGTAGTTGTTTACCAGAACGGCTCCAACCTCTGGGTTCGCGACGATAGCGGCTACGGCCTTATCTACGGCTTTGATCTTCCCACATTTGAGCAGGGTACCCTGCTGAGCGACGCTTGGGAGGCCCAGAAGGTGACCTACAACGGCTTCGCCGAGTTCAAGAACCCCGTCAACGTGACCGACAGCGGCGATGACAAGGTTGAGGTTATGCCCACCGAGTGCGACGCCGACAGCATCAACGCCGACATGGTTCACCAGTATCTCTTAATTAAGAACCAGATCCTCACCCCTGCCGACACCATCGTTCGCTCGTGGACCAACGCTGCCGGCCTCAAGTTCTACAACCAGTTCCAGCTCGACCTCAACATTGAGGAAGACAAGGCCTATGACATGGTTGGCATCGTTACCCTGTACAAGGGCGAGGTAGAGGTTTACATCGTATCGGCAACCGAGGTTGCTGAGCAGACCGTTGTCCGCGGCGACGTGAATGGCGACGACAGCATCGATCCCTCCGACATCAGCGCCCTCATCGACTATCTGCTCAACGGCAGCCAGGTTAATGAGAACAACGCCGACTGCGACCAGAATGGTTCGATTGATCCCGGCGACATCAGCGCCCTCATCGACTATCTGCTCAATAACGTTTGGCCCATGTAATTCCGTGAGTTGATTAAATTCAACAAATCCTATAATCGGCAGGGTTCCGCACACCGGGGCCCTGCTGTTTTTTTTAATGACAAATGGCTTGCTTTCGTCTATCATTATCATGGTTTTGTCTATTTGATTTGCGGCAATCGTCACGATGATGTACCTTTGCATCATGGAACGACCAAAAGTCAAATACCGCGACCTGACGCTGCACGTGCTGTGCTGGACAGCGCTCGTTGTCATGCCCCTGTTCTTCCACAACCCCAACGACACTTGGGGCGAGGTGTGGAACCGTTATCTGCACTCGTTAGGCAATCCGATTGCCTATATGCTGATTTTCTACATCAACTACCTGTGGCTCGTGCCCAAGTTCTTGCTCCGAAAACACAGCTGGGCACGCTTTATCCTCATCAACATTGTGGTGCTCGCCGTCGGGTTTGGCATCATCAGCGACTGGTTCTCATTAATCCATGACATCGTGCCCGGCCTTGACGACAACTGGCACACTAAGGGCGGCCATCGGCCGCAATTCTTCCGCCACTTCTACAGCACGCTGGTCGAAATCCTGTTCATCGCCCTGGCAGTCGCCATCAGGATGTACCAGCGCTGGCAGCACATCGAGCAGGCGCGCAAGGATGCCGAGGCGGCGCGCACACAGGCCGAGCTCAGCAACCTGCGCAACCAGCTCAACCCCCACTTCCTGCTCAATACGCTCAACAACATCTATGCGCTCATCGCCTTTGACCAGGACAAGGCACAGACGGCCGTTGGCCAGCTGAGCAAGATGCTGCGGCACATGCTCTACGACAACCAGCAGGACTTCGTCCCCCTGTACAAGGAGGTTGACTTTATCCAGAACTATATCGAACTGATGAAAATCCGCGTGACCTCGGGGGTCAAAATCACCACCGCCATCGATGTGCGGCCCGACGACGCCACGCCGGTGGCCCCGCTGCTGTTCATCTCGCTCATCGAGAACGCCTTCAAGCACGGAATCTCGCCCCAAGGCACCGCCGACATCAGCATCGGCATGGAGCGCCGCGAGGGCGGCGCCATCGTTTGCGACATACGCAATTCCTATTATCCCAAGCACGAGAACGACAAGAGCGGCTCGGGCATCGGGCTTGAACAAGTGCAGCGCCGCCTCGACCTCATGTACTCCGACCACTACACTTGGGACAAAGGGGTCACCAGTGACGGCACCCAGTATTACTCAATAATCACCATCCAGTCATGAACATCAAGTGTGCCATCGTTGACGACGAGCCCCTGGCTGTGGAACTCCTCGCCAGTTACGCCCAGCGAATACCGTTCCTCGAGTTAAGCGGCAAGTACAACAACGCCACCGATGCCCTGAGCGGCATCGCCCAGCAGCCCGTTGACCTGCTGTTCCTCGACATCCAGATGCCCGAACTCAACGGTCTGGAACTCTCCAAACTGGTGCCCGACACAACGCGCATCGTGTTCACCACCGCCTTCAACCAGTATGCCGTCGACGGCTTCCGCGTCAACGCCCTCGACTACCTCATGAAACCCATCAGCTACCCCGACTTTCTTGAGGCATGCAACAAGGCCATGCGGTGGTTTCAGCTCGTGCGGCAAACCGAGACGGCCGCTGCCACCCCTGCCCCCTCCAGTCAGCAGGAGGAAGCCAAGAGCATCTTTGTCAAGAGCGAGTACAAGCTGCTGCAAATCAACCTCGACGACATCCGCTACATCGAGGGCCTGAAAGACTATGTCAAAATCTACACCGAGCAGTCGCCGCACCCCGTGCTCTCGCTCATGAACATGAAAGCCATCGAGCGGATGCTGCCCGCCAGCCGTTTCATCAGGGTGCACCGCTCCTTCATCGTGCAAAAGAGCAAAATCCGCGAAATCGAGCGCAACCGCATCGTCTTTGGCGATGTCTATATCCCCATCGGCGACAGCTACAAGCAAGATTTCCAGGACTTTATCAACAACAAATCCTGACAGCCACCACAACACACAGATAACATCCGCCAGCCATGCAACATGCCAGCGGGTGTTTTTGCGTTTGCCCGCACAGTGCCATGCAAAAAATCATCTTGAATTATTTGCACAATCAAAAAATAATTATGTACTTTGCATTATTAAAAAACAATAATTAAACGCAACGAGTATTATGGCTAGGAAGAAAGCGGTAAAACTCAATAACCCATTTGTAAATCAAGGGTATGTGAATCCATTATATTTTTGCGACCGGCAAGAAGAGACCGAAACTGTGCTCAATCACTTCAAAAATGACCGCAATATCACGCTGATTTCGCCCCGCAGAATTGGTAAAACTGGACTGATTAAGAACATTTTTTACCAAATTGAGCAGGAAAACAATAATGCGGTCTGCCTCTATCTTGACATTTTTGCCACCAAGAATCTGCAGGATTTCACCGAAATGTTCGGCACGGCCGTCTTAAACGGCTTCGCCAACAAAGAAAAGTCGTTTTTTCAAAAAGCCGCAAAACTGCTCGGTTCACTGCGTCCCGTGCTCGTCAGCGACCCCTTCACCGGTCTGCCCAAAATCACCATCACGGTTGAGCCGTCTCAGGTTCAGTTGACAATCCAGCAAATCTTTGACCTGATTGCCAACAGCAAGCGCGAAATATTCATTGCCATCGACGAGTTCCAGCAGATAGCCAACTATCCCGAGACGGGCACCGAGGCCCTGCTCAGGTCGCACATCCAGTTCACCGGCGGCACTCACTTCATCTTTGCCGGCAGCAAGTTCCACCTCATGACCGAGATGTTTGGTTCTCCCACGCGGCCATTTTTCCAAAGCACCGAGATGATGGAGTTGAAGCCCCTTGACAAGGAGGTCTATTATCAATTTGCCCGCCAATTCTTTGAAAACAAGCGCGGCAGCCTGGACCAAGGCGTCTTCGGCCAACTGTATGACCGTTTTGACGGGCACACCTGGTACATCCAGAATGTATTGAACAGGCTTTACGACACTTGCCGCCATGTCAAAGGGATGGATGACGTGAACCGTGAAATCGTCCACATCGTGGAGTCCAAATCACCGCAATACGAGAGTTTGTCACAATTCCTGTCATCAAATCAGTTCAGCATGCTCAAAGCCATTGCCAGCGACGGAATTGCCAAAGCCCCCACTGCGGCCGGTTTCCTGAACCGCCATGGCATAGCGTCGGCCAGCGTTGCGCAAGCGGCATTAAAAGGCCTCACCGCCAAAGAGATTGTTTACCGCACGCCGCAAGGCTATATCATATATGACCGCTTCATGAGCATCTGGCTCAAACGCATGTTTGGACGATGACCGCCCTTTGGCACGCATCTTGCAAACAGTCTTTTTAGAAACCAACATATCTAAATAAATACAACATCAACACATGGAATTTCACATCATCAGAAACGGAAGGCAGGAAGGGCCATTCACAGTCGAGGAACTGTCACAGCAGGGCATTACGCCCGAGAGCGAAGTGTGGGCACCCGGCATGGCCGACTGGCAACAGGCCGGCGATGTGGCGGAACTGACCGCCGTGCTGCAAAAGGCCGAGTATGACGCGGCCCGCGCTGCCGCACTGGCTGCCGAAAACCAAGCCACAACGGGACAGCCCTACGAACCGCCCACGGCACCCCCGCAGGTGCCGCCGGCCGTGCCGCCACGGCATCCCGCACAGCAAGAGTCCAAGAAACGCGGCTGCGCGGGATGGCTCATCGCGGCGCTGATTCTCGCCATCCTGTTTGCCACAATGGTGTTTACCTGTCCCGATCGCCAAGACCATGAAGAGGCCATCCAAGAGGTTACCAAGGAATGGATGGGCGACAAAATTGAGGAGAACTTGGGCGGCAATGGCATCATCGGCAAAATCATCAACAAGATGATTACGAACATCACCGGTTTCGGCACCGACATGGCCGTATCCAATTTCCTGGACGTCAAGAACTATGTGGTCTGCTCGGTGGGCCGCATCCGCATTGGTGACAGCGAGGAAAAGACAGTGTCGTTAGGCATCTTCGGCCATGTGTTCACCTTTGGCAAAGAGGACCTGGAGGAGGCCTGGTCGCAAGCCCTCGACAAATACGAGTCCAGCCACGAGTCCCCTGTCGCCCCCGCGCCGATGCCCGATGACGAAGAAGACAGCGACGAGGCCGACGGACCCGACATGCTGCCCGACTCGGTCATGGGCGTTTCCGTCCCTGACGAGATGGATACGCTGATGGAACAAGTCAAAAAAGACGCCATCGACGCCGCCAAGAAGTGGGCAAAGCGCAAGATCGACGAAATAGGAAACTGACATAAGACAATGCCTGGATGTCAAAAAAATATCATGACATCCAGGCATTGTTGGGTTTTGCGCCCATCATCCGGCACAGGCCCTCATCATCATCGTCAGGAACATGATGAGGATAAACCATGTAAAGCAGTTGTTGAAACCACTGCGGCGTTGCGGTTGCCGGGGCTGTTGATTGTCGCCGGCCTGCATTGTCGGTCCAGTTACCGGGCGGGAGGTTCCCCAATAGGCGCCGCTGTGAGGTATCAAAATCTGTCGCGGACCGCCATTGTTATAGGGGCCGACGGCGCCGCCTGCCTCAAGCTGGCGGATAAGTTCGGCCGCGCGCTCATCGCTGATGTGGAAGCGGTCACGCAGCATCATGGGAGTGATGGAAGCACAAGTCGCCAAGAACTGCAGCGCATCGTTGTAGAGCGGGTCCACATCGGGAATGGGCGGCGGCAGGACTTCGACTTCCTCGGGGGCGACGTCAATGGCCGTTTGCCGCGGCACGGGGGGCACAGGCGATGCGTCGAAACTGCTGCCGCAGTTGGGGCAAAAGTGGGCATTGCTATTTGCCTCTTGCCCGCAATGGGGGCAGGTGACAGTGTGCGACGGCTCAACACTGGTGTCAAGGTCCAGTGAATCGTGGGGAACATAAGCATAGTCGCCCACAATCATCAACTCGCTCAAGCACTGCGGACACACGACCTTATAGCCACTGTCGATGAGCATCTCGGTGCTCAGGTCCATCTTCTTGCCACACTTGGGACAGGTGTATATCATAATCGTTATGCGTATTATTATTCTTTTGCAAAGGTAACGCAAAATGCGCTATATACAAAACAGTGCAATAACCGTGCCGACATTGCCTGCCAAATCGTCAGGCATAAAAAAACGACAGCCCGGCGGTGTCATGTCTCCGCCAGACTGTCGGCATCTATTATCTCTCAATTGTCGCCACAAGGCTAATACTCGTCGGGGTCAAAGAAGAAATCATCGTCGTTAGTGGGATAATCGGGCCAAATATCCTCGATAGACTCATAGGTATCGCCCTCGTCCTCTATCTCCTGCAGATTCTCAATCACCTCGAGCGGCGCGCCGCTGCGCACAGCATAGTCAATGAGCTCGGCCTTGGTTGCAGGCCAGGGTGCATCTTCCAGTTTGGTTGCCAATTCAAGTGTCCAATACATATTTTTCTTATTTTTATGAAATGTCCTTAGTCTAAAAATTGTGCAAAAGTAACATAAATTTTCAAATCTATGCCTCTTTATCCCAATAAATTTCCTCGGTCTGGTTTTGAATATTGTTAAATCTTGCAAAAACAAAGAAGAAATCGCTCAACCTGTTGAGATATTCAAGCACGAGCGTTTCAACGGCAGCCGTCCGCGCCAACGTCACCACGCGTCGCTCGGCGCGGCGTGTAACCGTGCGGCAGCGGTCGGCCAGCGCCGACAGACGGGAACCTCCAGGCAGGATAAATCCCTGCAAGGGAGGCAGTTCCTCGTTCATGGCATCCATCATGCGCTCCAATTCAGCCACATCCTCACTTGTGACACCATAGAGGGCGGCACCATCGCGGTCATCGGCAAGATAAGCACCAATGTTGAACAACTTGTTCTGGGCTTTGCGCAGCAGTGCGATGACGTCAGGGTCATCGAGTCTGCTGCTCGCAACCAGCACTCCCAGATTGCTGTTCAACTCGTCCACAGTGCCGTAGGCCTCGACGCGCACATCGTCCTTGTCCACGCGGCGGCCGCTGGCAAGCGATGTCTTGCCTGCGTCGCCTGTGCGGGTATATACTTTGTTATTCATATCTGTTCGCTATTTTATCCAATTCATTGATCAACTGCTCGGGGCTCTTGGCCACAATGGTGCGCTGCAAATTCTTGCCGCGGGCAAACGGCGACCGTTGCAGTACGCCCAGTTGGGACAGGGTATCGCCAAACATCTCCTCGGTATCTGCAAGAATGATGCCACGGCCATCGGAGTCGCCTACCGCCATGACACACAGCGTCGATATCCATTCGTCCAGCGTGCCGATGCCTCCTGGCAGCACCACAAACACATCGCCCATC
This sequence comes from uncultured Prevotellaceae bacterium, assembly GCA_937898675.1. GTDB lineage: Bacteria > Bacteroidota > Bacteroidia > Bacteroidales > Muribaculaceae > Sodaliphilus. The sequence continues at coordinate 14,096 of CALEJB010000046.1, read as the reverse complement.
TCAATCATGCGCTCCTTGCGTTCGCCCAATCCTGCGGTGGTCAGCAACTCGTCGCACAAGGGGTCGGCACGATGCACAAACATCTGCGGAATCACCCCCACCACACGACCGCCGGCACTGTCGTGCACCGCCTGGGCTGTAACGTGCATCAGCCCGGCCTTGACACCGCCATAGACCAGCGTGTGGCCGTTTTGGCCAATCCATCGGCCCAATTGGTCAGCGAGCTGCCGGTAACATTCATTCAGGCCATCCTGGGCACTGCAATAGACAACAATATTCATAGTGCGACGTGGTTGATGATGTGTTTCACTTCTTTGAACAGGTAATCATGGGTGGCGCCGTCCTCGTGACGCAAAGTCAGTGTCCCGTCGGGAGCGATGCCCGCCACCGAAGCCATGAAACGCCGGCCCGACGCATCCTCAAAGGGGTGCGGCACGCCATCGTTGCAATAGAGCGCCGCCATGTAGCGACGATGCAGTTCGGCGCGCGCCTTCTCGTCGGCCAGCGCGGCAATTTGGCCCTCAATGCCCGCGCACACCTGGCGCATCAATGCGTCAAGGTCATGTTCACGACCCGTGATGTTGAGCAACGACACCGGGTTGGGCGCGCCGCTGACGAAACATTGCTGGTTCACATTCAGGCCCATGCCGACTATGCTGTGGGCAATGGCCGTGCCGTCAAGCGAATGTTCGATGAGGATACCGCCAATCTTGCTATCATGCCAATAAACATCATTAGGCCACTTGACCGAGAAACCGTCATCACCCGCAACGCCCGTCAGCGCATCAACCGCAGCCATTGCGGCGGCCTCGCTCAGGCAGAACTGGTCGCGCGCCGCAACCGGAGGGCGCTTGAGCAACATCGAGAAAGTGAGGTTCTTGCCGTCCTCGCTCTCCCAACGGTTGCCCTGCTGCCCGCGGCCGCCAGTCTGGCTGGGGGTATAAATCACTGTGCCGCCAGGCAGGGTTGCCGCCAGGCGGGACAGGTAGGTATTGGTGCTCGCGGTGCGATTGACCTTAATGTAATGGGGCATGGACTAAGCGATGGCGGGGAAGGTCATCTTGAGCGTGCGCTCGCCGTTGTCGTCCACCGTGATGTCCACCCTGACGGTGTCATCGGGCAGCAGGTCGGCAATGCGCTCGGGCCACTCGATAAAGCAAAGCGCGCCGCTGTCGAAGTAGTCCTCGGCGCCCAGGTCAACGGCCTCTTCCTCCTTCTCGAGGCGATAGCAGTCAAAGTGGTAGATGAGTTCGGCGGTGGTGTCGCTGCGATACTCGTTGATGATGGCAAACGAGGGCGAATTGGTGGGGTCGCTTTCCACGCCCAACTGGCGGCACAATTCATTGATAAAGGTAGTCTTGCCTGCACCCATCTCGCCAAAGAAGGCAAAAACGGTGTAGTCGCCCATCTCGGTCATGAACTTGTAGGCAGCCTGCTCAAGGGCATCCAGATTGGGGATGCCGAGTTGTATAATCTTGGGGTCTTGCATATCAAATATTGATGTCAAAAAAATGGTTTGGTTTTATTTCGGAGACAGCGTCACGATGGGCACGAGCATCTCTTCCATCGAGATGCCGCCGTGCTGGAACGTGTCGTTGTAATAGGAAACATAGTGGTTGTAGTTGTTGGGATAGACAAAGAAGTCGTGGTTCATCGCAAAGATGTAGGTGCTGGAGATATTAGGCGCAGGCAAGCCGCATCGCTTGGGCTGCTTGATCTCGAACACCTGCTTGCTGTTGTAAGTCAGGCTCTTGCCCACCTTGTAGCGCAGGTTGGTGTTGATGTTCTTGTCGCCCACAACATTGATGGGACGGTCAACCTTGATAGTGCCGTGGTCGGTGGTGAGCACCACCTTGTAGCCGTTCTGCGCCATGAGTTTGAAAATCTCAAGGGCATAGGAATTCTTGAACCACGACTCGGTGAGCGAGCGGTAGGCCACATCAGAGTTGGCCAGTTCTCGAATCATCTTGGACTCGGTGCGGGCGTGCGAGAGCATATCCACAAAATTGAACACCATTACATTGAGTTCAAAATTCTTGAGCATGCCAAAGTTCTGCATCAGTTTCTCGCCGGCGGCACTGTCGTTCATCTTGTTGTAAGTGAAATGCACCTTGCGGCGATAGCGGTCGAGCAAGGTCTGCACCAGGGGCGCCTCGTTGAGATTCTTGCCCTCCTCGCTGTCCTCGTCCACCCACAGGTCGGGGAACAGGCGCTCGATGTCGATGGGCATCAGTCCAGAGAAAATGGCGTTGCGCGCATACTGTGTGGCAGTGGGCAGGATGGTCGTGTACAGCTCCTCGCTCTCGACATTGAAATAGTCGGCCAGCAGGGGGCTGATGACACGCCACTGGTCCAGGCGGAAGTTGTCAATAACGACAAAGCACACCTTCTCGCCATTGTCCAGCAATGGCATTATCTTGGTCTTGAACAACTCGTTGCTGCGCAGCGGGTGCTCGGGCTGCGTCAGCCAGGACTCGTAGTTGCGCTTGACAAACTTGGCAAAAGCGCTGTTGGCATCGGCCTTCTGCATCGAGAGCATCTCGTCCATCTTGGTGTCGGCATTGGACAGAGTGAGTTCCCAGCGCACGATGGTGTTGTAAACTTCATACCAGTCGTCGATGGACTGAGCCGAATTGATCATCATGCTGATGCGGGCAAACTCCTGCTGGTAGTCGCCGGTGACCTTCTCGGTAACCAGTGCGTCGCTGTGCAGATTCTTCTTGATGGACAGCAGTATCTGCATCGGGTTGACCGGCTTGATGAGATAGTCGGCAATCTCGCTGCCGATGGCCTGGTTCATGATATTCTCTTCCTCGCTCTTGGTAATCATGATGACAGGAACGTTGGGCTGCAAGATTTTGATGCGTTGCAGCGCTTCAAGCCCGCTGATGCCAGGCATATTCTCGTCAAGGATGATGAGGTTGAAGTTGGTGTTGGAAAGCAGGTCGATGGCGTCGCGGCCGTTGGTGACAGTTTCCACCTCGTAGCCTTTGTTCTGGAGGAACAGGATATGCGGTTTCAACAGGTCAATCTCATCGTCGGCCCACAGGATTCTTTCTTTGCTCATACTGGTCTGTTTCTATATCGTTTGGTTTGTATATCGATTGTTCGGGGGCGGCAGAAAAAGAGGAGACTGCGGCATCAAGGTGCCTTGCCGTCGCCGGGAGCCTTGCCGTTGCCCGGGGCCTTACCGTTGCTTGGGGCCTTGCCGTCGTCGTCGGCGCCGGTAGCGTTCTGTCGGCGGGTAGTACCGTTTTTACCGCCGTTGGCAGCCTGCTTTGCGGCCTGTTTGGCGGCAGCCTGCTCCTGCTTGCGCTGGTCGGCCTTGTCCTTTGCGGCCTGTTTGGCGGCATCCTGCTCCTGTTTGCGCTGGTCGGCCTTGTCCCTGCGCTCTTGTTCTCGCTCCTTAGCCTTGTCTTTGCGTTCCTGCTCGCGTTCCTTGGCGCGCTGTTTGCGCTCCTGTTCACGGGCCTTGGCCTGCTCCTTGCGCTCCTTCTCGCGTGCCTTGCGCTCGCGTTCGCGCTCCTTGGCCTTCTCCTTGCGTTCACGTTCACGCTGCTTGGCGAGTTCCTTGCGCTCTTTAGCCTTGGCCTTGCGTGCTTCTTCCTTCTCTTTCTTGGCGTCCTTCTTGGCCTGCTGGGCATCTTTCCAAGCCTGCTTAGCCGAGTCTTCACGCCACTTGTAGATAAAGTCGCGCTCTTTCTCCTTCTCGCGTTCGGCCTGCTCGATGGAGTCTTGTTCGGCAATCTCGGCGATGCGGTCCATTTTGCGCTGATGCTTCTGCTCGGCCTTGATGCTGTCGTTAATCTCCTTTTGTCGCTTAGCCTCTTCCTTCTCACGCTGCTTGGCCTCGCGCTCAAGTTGCTTCAGATGAGCCTCCTCGGCGCGCTCCTGCTCCTTGGTGAGCTTGGTGGTCGTCTGCTGCGCCGCATTAGAGCCGCTGCGGTAATCGCTCGCCTTGATCTGCTTGCGCTCTTCGTCCTGCTGGCGGGCCTGTTCCTCCTCTTGCTGGCGCTTCTTCTCGGCATCAAGTCGCTCTTGCTCGGCTGCGGCCTCGGCCTCTTCAAGAGCCTTGGCTTCGGCATCGCGCTTGGCGAGTTCGGCCGCCTCGCGCTCCATCTTCTCGGCCTCGATGCGTGCGCGTTCACGCTCCTGTGCTGCCAGGGCATCGGCATCGGCCTGCGCCTTGGCTGCGGCCTCTTCAAGTTCCTTGAATTCGAGGTCGCTATGCTCCTTATCGTTCTTCTTGTTGAGGTAATCAAAGTAATCCTCAAACGAGCGGCCCTCGTTCTGCATCAGGTTAAAGTTATCGGCACTGATGATGACATAGTGCACCAGAGCGGGAATGTTCATCTGCTTGTCCTGCTCAAAGGCGGTGCGGTAGTTGGCCGCTTCCTTGAAGTTGTCCATGCCCTTGACCACCAGCAGGCCCAGCGTGCCAAATTTCATCTCCTCGATGTCATAGTCCTTGACCTTGAAGGTGTTGAAGTTGTGGCGCGCCACCTCATAGAGCAACATGTTGGTGCTCACGCTGTCCTTGGGGTACAGCAACACAAACAGTTGCGGGGCGTCATTGTCATCCTTGAAGGGCGTGAGTTCCTTGCCGGAGCCGGCGGAGCCGGTGGTGTCGTTGCCCAGCCTGGTGCTCCACAGCATGCCGCGAACGTTGCTGCCTCCGCCCTCGAGCCGGCGTCCCTGGTTGAGCTGCTTGACAATCTCGGATGCCGTCGGGGTGATATCGGTCTCGGGATAGCGCTGGAGCATGTCCTTGAGTACCTCCTTGAACTTGTCTTGGTTCTTTTGGGTAAGATAGCTCAGCGCGTCGATGAACATGAACTTGGGCATAATCTTGGAGAGCGGATACTTGCGCATCATCTCGGCATAGGCCTCATGCACAGCGTTGTGGTTGTTGGCCAGATAGGCGGCATAGGCGGCCTCGTACATATCCTCCTGGTCCCGTGTCATGTTCTTGAGGTTGTCCAGGTAGTTGGGGTCCTTCATCGCCTGGCCATACTTGCTGTCGGGGAAGGCGGTGAGGATGCTGTCGCGGTATGGGTCGGCATCGGCCGCCTGCCCGTTGCGCATGTACATCATGTACATATTATAGTACACGTCAAGCCGGTAGGTGTTGTCGGGATAGCGCGTGAGCAGTTCGTTGAACTCATAGGCCGCCGCGTCATAGTCCTCCATCTTGTCCTTGAGGATGATGCCCATGTTGTACAGGCCTTCCTGGATAATCTCGTTAGACGACTGAATTTCTTCCTCGGTCTTGGGAATCTGCTTGAGGTAGTATTCCTCGAAGTGCGGGTCCTCGGCGCGTTTGAGGGCCTGCATGTCCACCTTGACGGTGTCGCCGTCGGCGTTGACCATCAGGGTGTCACCGTTCTCGCTGATGATGATGTTGTCGCCCACCGATGCCAGCAGTGCGCTGTCGGCGGCGGCCGACGACTCGTCGCCAAACGAGAAGGTGGTCTTGTTCCTGCGGCGCCAGTTATCTTCCAGCTTGCGATTGCCCCACTGCTGCTGGAATTGCGTCTTTCCGGCATTCTTGGTGGCGGTGTTGTAGAAGTACCACGAGTTGTCGGTATTCATCGTGTAGGTCGAGGGGGCGTTGGGGTTATTGCCGTTCTGGTTGCCGCGGGCGTTCTGTTGCTGCATATACTCCTCGCGGGCGGCGTTCTCGGCCTCCTCCTTTTCCTTCTTTTTGAGTTCCTCAATAATCTTGGCAATGACGGCCTTTTGCTCCTCGGGGGTCATCTTGGACAGCTTGAGCAACGAGTCCTGCAGGGTGACATTCTGGGAATATACGGCCAGCTCGTCGAGCACGTCGCTGCGCTTCTTGAGCATCTTGTAGTTGGGGTAATCTTCGTTGACCAGCGGGATGGCCTCGGAGTAGCACGGCTGCGCGTCGTCATACTGGCGCTGGTCGAAGTACAGGCCGCCCAGGGTCAGCTGGCTGATGGCCTTGTCCACGCCGTTGCGGGTGCTCTTCTCGGCCGCCAGTTTGTAGTTCTCAATGGCGCGGACGGTGTCGTTGTGCGACAGGTACAGGTTGCCGATGGCATAATATATCTGGTCGAGGTAGTCCTTGTTGCGGTCGTAGCGCGTCATGCGCTTGAGCGCCTTGACCTCGCTGGCGATGTTGGCGCCCTCATATACAGCGCTCTGCTTGATGCGCGCATTGAACTTGGTGCGATAGTTCGAGCCGCTGTTCCCGCCTGCTTGTTTGTAGGCCAAATAGGCGTTGTGCTTGTCGCCCATTTCCTCGTACAACTGGCCCAGCAGGAAGTTCATCCTCACCTTCTCGTTGCCCTTGAAACCCTTGACGGCCTCGGCCAGATAGGGGACAGCATGCTCGGAGTCCTGAGCCTTGATGTAGTAGTCGGCAAACGCGGCGTTGGCAAGCGCGCGCACGCGCCTGTTGGTGATTTCCTCGAGATGTACATGCGTGAGCACGTTGTCGGCATCGGTGGGCCACCCCATGGCGCAATAGCACAGGGCCTCGCGCACCTGGCACTCCTGCACCAAGTCATTCTTCCACGTGAAGTGGCGTGCGATGTAGCGGAAGGTGGCGGCGGCGTCGAGGAAGTCGCCTTTCATATATTGGGCTTTGGCGAGCATGTACCACGCGTTGTGCAAGAAGGGGTTATACTCCTCACGCGACATCCATTCGCGAGTCTTGGCATCCTTGCCGCCCTTGCGCTTGGGTTTCTTCTTGATGCTGTGGGTGGCAATGGCCTTTTCCATCTTTTCGATGGTGCGGTCAAAGCTGCCCGTGGGCTGCGGCGCCTTGGGGTTGGAACGCGCCTCGGCGGGGTGCATGAACAGGCGCTGCGAGTAGTCGTCCTCATAGGCGTCCATCATGGCCTGCAGCTGCTCGTCATAGTTGGTCTTGCCGTGGTAATAGACGTTGTACTTGGTGGTAAATGACTGCCAAAAACGCGAGCGCGCGGTGTTGGTCTTGTTGCTGCACGCGGCGAGCACGACCACCATCGCAATGATTGCCAGAGGTATGTAGCGTCCTGTCTTACTCAATATCTACTACGGAATGTCTCCTTGTTTTTATCTTAAACGTGACGATGCCTGATTTATTGCCCGCTGCTCGGCGGCGAGATGCATAAACTCGGCGCGGATGGCATCGGGCATTTCCAGGCCGCGGCGCTTCACGCTCTGCCCCCACCCCAGCAGGTCGGCGGGCTGCAGCGTGTACAGCACGTCGCGCCACTGCTCCTCCTCGTCGGGCGAGTAATCGCCGGCGGCGCGGCCGGCAAAGGCGTCGAGTTCCTCGTCGTCGTAGTACACCGCCTCGGCCTTGCACGCGCCCTCCAGCAACTGCTCGCTGGGGCAGATGCTGCGCAAGCCGCACGACTCGTCGGCACACCCGCTGGCAGGAGCCACCTGGCCGTTTTCCCCGGTTTCATCGGCATTTTCGGCTGACTTCTTATGGTAAAACAGTCTATCGATGAGCCACACCACAGCGCCAGCCGCCACCAGTATCGCCAACAATATCAAAATCGGTTTCATGTCAATCGTTCAACCTTTGAGCGTTAAAGGCACAAAAATACATAGAAAATCCGGTTCCTGCTACCCGTTGGCACAACTTTTTTTTGTGCGACAGCCGCCCGACGCAGGCCACTGAATGGCGTTTCACCATATCAGGTGCCTATACCTCAATAGATGCAAAACACAGGACATATCCGCTCCATAACAAAATTCAAGAGGTGATTTTTGTTAAACAAAGTTAAATATTACGAATTTATGTGCTGTTTTTGGCAGGTATTACACACTATATATTGCGTATATGCGGGAAAAAGAGTACTTTTGCGGCAGCATTCGTGAGAGGGGGCATCGGGCTTCCTCATTTTTATTATAATTTTTTGAACCGATGATTGACAAGACGGCACTGGAACAAGTGATTAACGAGGCGCTCGCGGGCACCAAGATGTTTTTGGTCACCCTCAAGGTGAGCAAGGACAACATCATCGACGTGGCGCTGGACAGCGACGACTGCATCACCATTGACGACTGCATCGCCGTCAACGATGCGGTGCACGCCGCATTTGACCGCGACGTCGAGGACTATGAGCTCACCGTGGGTTCTTACAGCCTTACCGACCCGTTGCTGCTGCCGCGGCAGTACCACAACAGCGAGGGCTGCGAGGTTGAAGTGCTCACCGCCGACGGACGCAAGCTCAAGGGCGTGCTGGCCGAGAGCGATGACCAGGGCTTTGTACTGACCACGACCGTGAAAAAGAAACTTGAGGGCAAGAAGCGCCCCGAGCTGGTTGAGGAGCAACTGCGGTTCAACTACAGTGACATCAAACATACAAAAAACATCATAACAGTTTAACGACACATTATGGCTAAAAGAGCAGAAGCGGTCAACATGACTGCACAATTTGCCGAGTTCAAGGATTTTAAGAACATTGACAAAGCCACCTTGATCAGCGTGCTGGAGGAGTCCTTCCGCAACGTGCTGACCAAGATGTTTGGCGCTGACGACAACTTTGACATCATCGTCAACCCCGACAAGGGAGACTGCGAGATTTACCAAAACCTCAAAGTGGTGAACGACGGCGAGGTTGAGAACCCCAACAAGCAAATCTCTCTGAGCGACGCCAAGGCCGAAGACAACCCCGAGTGTGAGGTGGGCGAGGACCATACCCGCAAGATTGACTTTGCCCAGTTTGGCCGCCGCGCCATCCTCAACCTGCGCCAGACATTAGCCAGCAAAATCCTGGAACTGCAGAAGAACGCCATCTCCACCAAGTTTGAGGCACTCAAGGGAGAGCTCGTCTCGGGCGAGGTTTACCAGGTGTGGAAACGCGAGGTGCTGCTGCTTGACGAAGAGAAGAACGAACTGCTGTTACCCAATGCCGAGCAGATTCCGACCGACATATATCACAAGGGCGACATCGTGCGCGCCGTGGTTGAAAGGGTTGACAACAACAACAACAACCCCAAGGTGATTGTGTCGCGCACGAGCGAGAACTTCCTGCGCCGCCTGTTCGAGCAGGAGGTGCCCGAGATACATGACGGCCTCATTACCATCCACGCCGTTGCCCGCGTGCCGGGCGAGCGCGCCAAGATTGCCGTCGAGAGCTACGACGACCGCATCGACCCCGTCGGTGCATGCGTTGGCGTCAAGGGCGCCCGCATCCACGGCATCGTGCGCGAGCTGCGCAACGAGAACATCGATGTCATCAACTACACCAACGACACTCCGCTGCTCATCCAGCGCGCCCTGAGCCCCGCCAAGATTTCTTCCATCAGGCTGGACAACGACAACAAGCACGCCGAGGTGTTCCTGCGCCCCGAGGAGGTATCGCTCGCCATCGGCAAGGGCGGCCTCAACATCAAGCTTGCAAGCATCCTTACCGGATACAGCATCGATGTTTACCGTGATGTGGATACCGAGACCGAGGAAGATATCTACCTTGACGAGTTCAAGGACGAGATTGAAGAGTGGGTAATCGAGGAGGTGAAAAAAACCGGACTCAAGACCGCAAAGGCCGTGCTGAACACGCCGCGCGAAGAACTAATAGACCGTGCAGACCTTGAAGAGAATTCGGTTGACGAACTGCTCGATGTGCTCCGCAGGGAGTTTGAAGAATGACACCGGCGGCCATCATGACCAATCGACCACATTCACACAACTAACAGCAATAAAACAAAAAAAAAGCCCGACGCATATTGCAGCAGGCAAACCGGTAAAGAACAATATATGGCGAAAAAGATCAGCAAAGTCATCGCAGATTTAAATGTGGGAAGGCAAACCATTGAAGAGTTCCTGCACAAAAAGGGCATCGAAATCGAGGCCAGCATCAACGCGCGCATTGACGACAGCATCTACGAGATGCTTGTCAAGGAGTTCAAGCCCGACATGGAACTCAAGAACAAGTCAGACCACATGGCCAACGAGCGTCAAAAAGAGAAAGCCAAACAAAACGTAGCCGCCAAAGCCGAACACGAAATCAAAACCGTGATACCGGGCCAAAAGCCCACGATATTGGGCAAAATCGACCTTGACTCGGTGGGCAAGCCCAAGCATACCGCCGCCCCCGCGCCCAAGGAAGTGAAACCTGTGGAGAAACAAACGGCTACAGAGGCAAAAGACGACAACGCAAAGGCCGAATCCAACACCGCAGCGCCTGTTGTCAGCACGCCTGAACCCGCCAAGAAAGAACCCAAGCCTGAGGCGCCCAAGCAGGCACCCGCAGCAGAGGAACCCAAGCAGGCACCCGCAGCAGAGGAGCCCAAGCAAGCCGAGCAGCAAGCCCCCGCTGCCCAAGTTGAGGTGAAGACCGACGAAAAGAAAGAAGAGGAAACCGTCAAGACCATCTCGCAAACGACTGGCGGACCGCAGCTCAAAGTCGTCGGCAAGATTGAGCTGAGCGCCATCAACCAATCGACACGTCCCCGCAAGAAGACCAAGGAGGAAAAGCGCAACGAGCGCATCGCCAAGGGACAAGCCGAGGCCGGCAAACGCAAACGCAAACGCATCGGCAAGGAGAAAATTGACATCGAGGCCGCCGGCTCGCAGGTTTCCGCACAAAACACCCGCGGCCACGGCAAGGATGACCAAGCCGGCAAGAAGGGCAAGGACAAGAAGGGCAACCGACGCCCGCTCAAGCCCGAAGTGAGCGAAGAGGACGTTCAGCGCCAGATGAAGGAGACGCTGGCACGCCTCACTGCCAAGACCGGCAAGAAGGCCGCCGCCAACCGCCGCCGCGAAAAGCGCGAAGAACACCGCGAGGAAGTCCGCGAAGAGGCCGCACTGGCAGCAGCACAGAGCAAGACACTGAAACTCACCGAGTTCGTTACCGCCAACGACCTCGCCATCATGATGAATGTGCCCATCAACAAGGTCATCGCCACGTGCATGAACCTGGGCGTAATGGTCAGCATCAACCAGCGCCTCGACGCCGAGACCATCAACATCGTCGCCGACGAGTTTGGTTTCAAGACCGAATATACCAGTGCCGAAGTCGTTGAGGCCATCACCGAGGAAGTAGACAAGCCCGAGGACCTCGAGCAGCGTCCGCCTGTTGTCACCGTCATGGGACACGTTGACCACGGCAAGACCTCACTGCTGGACTACATCCGCAACTCCAACGTCATCGCCGGCGAGGCGGGCGGCATCACGCAGCACATCGGTGCCTACAACGTGAAACTTCCCAACGGCCGCAAAATCACTTTCCTTGACACTCCCGGCCACGAGGCATTTACCGCCATGCGCGCCCGCGGAGCCAAGGTCACCGACATCGTCATCGTTATCGTCGCCGCCGACGACAGCGTGATGCCGCAGACCATTGAGGCACTGAACCACGCATCGGCTGCCGGCGTTCCCATCATCTTTGCCATCAACAAGATTGACAAGTCTGGTGCCAACCCCGAGAAAATCAAAGAGGAACTCGCCAACCTGAATTACCTGGTCGAGGACTGGGGCGGCAAGTACCAGAGCCAAGACATCTCGGCCAAGAAGGGCATCGGCGTGGAGGAACTGATGGAGAAAGTGCTGCTCGAGGCCGACATGCTTGACCTCAAGGCCAATCCCAACCGCAAGGCCACCGGCTCGGTTATCGAGTCGTCGCTGGACAAGGGCCGCGGCTACATCGCCACTGTGCTTGTCGATAACGGCACACTCCATGTGGGCGACATCGTGCTGGCCGGCACTCACTACGGCAAGGTCAAAGCCATGTTCAACGAGCGCAACATGCGCATTACCGAGAGCGGCCCCTCGACACCCGCCCTGATTCTCGGCCTTGACGGCGCACCCACCGCGGGCGACAAGTTCAATGTCATGGACACCGACCAGGAAGCCCGCCAAATTGCCAACAAGCGCGAGCAACTGCAGCGCGAACTGAGCCGCCGCACCCAGAAGCGCGTCAACCTCGAGGACATCGGCCGTCGCCGTGCACTGGGCGAGTTCCATGAGCTCAACATCATCGTCAAGGGTGATGTGGACGGCTCCATCGAGGCCCTGAGCGACTCGCTCATCAAGCTGTCCACCCCCGAGGTGCAGGTCAACGTCATCCACAAGGCCGTGGGCGCCATCACCGAGAGCGATGTCACCCTGGCAGCCGCCAGCGACGCCTTCATCACCGGCTTCCAAGTACGCCCGTCGGCATCGGCCAAGCGCGCCGCTGAACAGGAAGGCGTGGACATCCGCCTCTACTCCATCATCTATGACGCCATCGAGGAAGTCAAGAGCGCTATGGAAGGCATGCTCCAGCCCGACATCAAGGAGGAAGTCACCGGCACTGCCGAGGTGCGCCAGGTTTACCACATCAGCAAGGTGGGCACCATTGCGGGCGCCATGGTTGTCGAGGGCAAGGTCAAGCGCTCGAGCAAGGTGCGCGTCATTCGCGACGGCATCGTTATCCACACCGGCGAGCTGGCTTCGCTCAAGCGATTCAAGGACGACGCCAAGGAAGTCACCAGCGGCTTTGACTGCGGCTTGAGCCTCAAGTCCTACAACGACCTGCAGGAGAACGACCTGATTGAGGCATTTGAGGAAATCGAGGTCCACAAGAGCCTCTAATCCTCAACGAGAATGAACTATTACCTGAACATTGGTTCCAACATAGGCCAACGGCGCGATAACCTCTATCGCGCCGTTGTTGCCATTGCCGCCACGACAGGATGCTGCGCCGTGTCGCGCGTCGTCGAGAGCGAGCCGTGGGGTTTTGAGAGCGAGAACAGGTTCATGAACCTGGGCATGTGGGTGCGCAGCGACATCGCCCCGCTGGAGATGCTGAGCCTGCTGCAAGGCATCGAGCGCCGCCTGGGCAGCGCGTCACACCGCGACGCCGAGGGCAACTACATCGACCGCCTGGTGGACATCGACATCATGGCCATCGACGGCCTCGTCATCCACACCCCTGCCCTGCAAGTCCCCCACCCGCACATGGCCGAGCGCGACTTTTTCTTGATGCCCATGGCCCAGCTCGCCCCCTCATGGCGGCACCCCGTCAACGGGCTCACCGCCCTACAGATGCTGGAAAAACTGCGACACTGACACCGCTGCCGATAATGCAATAGCGGGCCGGCCGTCTCACATGACAATCAGCCCGCTATTGCTATGCCTCGCTCATCACTTGCCGTAGCCGTTGGCCTTGCGGTACTTGTTGGGCGACAGACGCAAGTGCTTTTTCACATACTTGCCGAAGAAGGACAAATTCTCAAAACCCAGTTCGTTGGCCACCTCCTTGATGCTCATGTCGCTGTACAGCAGCAACTGCTTGATGCGGCCCACCACGCTCTTGGCAATGAGTTCGCTGGCGGTGAACTCGCTGTGCTTGCGGCACACGCTGGTCAAGTACTTGGGCGACACGCACAGTTCATCGGCATAGCTCTGGACGCTGCGGTTCACGCCGCTGTTTTCGGCAATGAGCAGCAAGAAACGGCGATAGATGCGGTCGCTCTGGCGCAACATGTCGGCCTCTTCCCCATTGTCCATGTGCTTGTTCAGGTTAGACAGCATGTCGTAGGCAAAGCAGCGAATGATGTCGCGCACCGTCTCGCGCCCGAAGTTCATCTCGGGATGGTCCATCTTGAAGCACAGCAACTCATAGTACTTGACCATCAAGTCCATCTCGTTTTGGTCAATCTTGATGACGGGATTGGCCAACAAATGGAGAATGGACTGCAGGATGGACTTGTTGATGAAGGCAAAGCCCAGGTTAGTGCTCATGGCGCAGATCATGCAACGAAAGTCCTCGCTGTGGCGCACGTTGTCAATGACCACCTTGCGGTCAATCAGGATGGAATCATTCTTCTCCAGTTTGTAGTTGACCGAGTTGAGGTCCAACGACAAATGGCCTTCGAGCACCATCACATAGGCGATAAAGTTGATTTTGAACTGCTTCATCAGCCCTGGTATGGACGTAATGTTATCGGCAAAATAGATTTCGCCGTCGTTGTACTTGAGATTGTGATACATCTGCGGCACATCCGGCAGATTCAATTGCGTCACTTGATTTGGGTTCATAACTTTATCGTTTGAAGTGTCCTCTTTGGCATGCGAAATTATACCATTTTACGCCAGTTCGGGATAAGAAATTATCGAAAATAGTGGTCTAAAAAATTGTAAA
>CALEJB010000045.1 GCA_937898675.1 uncultured Prevotellaceae bacterium | reverse complement strand
CTCTATCAGGGAGGGCCAACAGGCAAGAAGGGAAGGCCCAGGATAAAGGACGGCAAGATCGACGTCAACAAGCTCGACAAATCAAGGATGACACCCGTCGTCGTGGACGGGCTGCCGGGCAAGGCCTACACGCTGCTGGCCTACTCTAAGGCCCTGAAGTGCACGGTGCGGCTTGTCATCTGGATCATGCCCACAGGCAAACACAAGCTGTTTTTCTCCACCGACACCTCCCTCACGGGCGAGGAAGTCCTGGACTTCTACAGGACAAGGTTCCAGATCGAGTTCTGCTTCCGTGATGCCAAGCAGTATTGCGGGCTGACACACTCACAGGCCAGGGGTGCCAACAAACTCGACTGCGCCTTCAACGCCTCTTTCGCCTCGCTCAACGTGGCAAAGGTCATGATGAAGGAACGGGGAATGGAATATTCCATGTCCAAGTTCAAACTGCTGATGACCAACACGTTCATGGTCAAGCGAATTTTTGACGTGTCCCGATTCCGACCGAACCAAACTTTAATTACTCAGATTTCCAATGAACTCTTTGGCGGCGCAGCATAGCCGTTTCGCCATATATCGATTTTTTAACGAACTATTTATATAAATATTTGGCGCTCAATTGATAGTTGCTGTAATCCATGGAATATACCTGTCCCAAATAGTTGAGAGCGGCGCAAACCGCACGGCTTTCTTCATTGGAGAGCGCATCTTTAGAGCAGAAATAGGTTGCCTGCATATTTGCATACAGCATAGCACTATCCTGCTTATTGTGATTGATATAGTAAGAGATAATGTTTCCCTGCTCATCGGGCGACAGGTTGAAAAAATTCTCGATATCGCTGTTGTCGATGGCGTGGGCGTTGGCAACGAGGCACACGGCGCTCATCAGCAATGCCATGCACAGCCTGAATAAATGCCTGCTTGTCAACGTTTTGTTTGCTTGCATTTTTGTCCGTTCAGTCGTCTCCCTCGGCGACTTCGCACTCGCACATCTGGCGGTAGCCTTCCCAGTCGGGGTCCTCGGTGGCTTCAAATTCGAGGGGCAGGGCGTCAAACGGCGCCAGCGCCTCGTTGAACTTGCGCTGGAAGATGTGCAGGCTGCGGGTATAGAACACCCAGTCGCGCTGACCGTCGCCGGTGTAAATGCCCGTGAGGATGGCCACCGGGTCGCGGTCAAAGCATTCGTTGAGCGCATCGGTGACTTTTTCCATCAGGCTGCTGTCCTGATAGTTGGGCAGGCCCTTGTTGTCGCCGGCATATTTCCAGGAAACCTCTACGCAGTAGCGGTACACCCCTGTGGCGATGACGTTGTCCATCGCGCGGCGGCCTGTCACGAGCAGCAGCCTGCCGTTCTCGCTTTCGACGGGAGCGGTCCACCAGTCATCGCTGATTTTGAGTCGTGCCATAGTGCATGAGTGTTTGGTTGTGCAAGCCCTGTGGGGCTAATGCGAATTTTTGCGAATTGATATCAATGGTTGGAACAGGGGCGGGCGCCAGGCGGTCATTCTGGCCAGTTAAGTTCAAAAGTCTCGCTCTTGAGGTTGTTGCCCGTGCCCTGGACACGTGCCGCAAAGGTATAAAACCGGGCATGGACCGTCACGTCAGGCTGCTCTGCGGTGGTGTAAAAACCGTCTGCGACGCGGCGTTTCACATCCTCGAGGTAGGACTTGAATTTGGGGACGAATTCCTCATATTTCTTGATGGCCTCGGCATCGGTCTTGGTAAATTCCGAGGGGTCGCCGGTGCTGTAGTTGACCTGATGGTCAAACATGATTTGGTTGGCCTTGACCCACGCATTGATGTCGGCGAGCAACTGCTCGGGGCCGTCGAATGCAGTTTGCCCCACCGAGATGGTGTAACTGACATACAAGGGGTGGTCTGGGTCATCGCTCTTGTCCAGGTCATCCCAGTCGCATGCCAACAATGCACCCATCAGCAAGATGCTGGCAATGAGGAGAAAGGATTTGGTGAATTTGCTCATGATGCATCGATAAGTAGTTAATATTTTGCAAAGTTAGGCATATTATCGCAACGCGGCAACATTGTAATCTCATTTTTTTAGGCCAAAATATCGCCCAAGAGTGTTCTAAAGGTTAATTTAGTGGTCTTTTTCGCCTGCAAAATGCACAAAAGTGGCCAAAAGTGCTTGTTAATAACTTTTTATTTCCTAATTTTGTGCGCTCCTGCAATAATATGTGCGGCTTTGTGGGAGTGTTGTGGGCAGCGGATTTTGGTCCCCTGTGGTCAGCCGATGCCCGGCTATGGACTAAATATTTGATGAATGAATAAATTTTTTTTGACAATCGCCATTGTG
The DNA here is from genome assembly GCA_937898675.1 of uncultured Prevotellaceae bacterium. GTDB lineage: Bacteria > Bacteroidota > Bacteroidia > Bacteroidales > Muribaculaceae > Sodaliphilus. Next base: position 144,851 of record CALEJB010000045.1, on the reverse strand, counting down.
GGGTTACTCACCTTGTTCACATCGGCTTATTACTCGGCACCCGATGATAGCCGCATTGGTTACAAGGCGCCTGCCCTTGTGCTCGGTGATGACAATAATGGAATGAGGCCTTTGCAGCAGCATCGCGGCGAGAATGTGCTCGTCTCGTTCTGGACATCGGCCGATGCCCAGTCGCGCATCGATAATTTGAGATATGACCGTCTTTCGAAATGCGACGGGGCGCAGTTTGTCCTCGTGTCGGTGAACTTGGACCGCAGCCACAGCGTGTTCAACAGCATTGTTGTTGTTGACAACCTTGACCGTTCAACGCATTTTGCAACAACTCACGACGCTCAGCAGCGCATCATCAGCAACTGGCGCCTTGACGAGGGCTACCATTCTTTTCTGCTTGACAAGCAGGGCAAGATTCTTGCCATCGACCCCGATGAGGCGGCGCTCGCCAGCGTCAAGTAGCCTTTTCAACCCGTCAATATGATTTACCGGGGCGTCATCCGTGCATGGATGGCACCCCGGCATTTTGTTCCCGTTCATGTTAGGGCTTGTTTCGCCCGTTTCAGGGTTGGCTTTGTCAGCCACCTGAGCGGCTTAACCTTGCTCAACAGCAGCAGGATGCCGACCACAATAGCGAGGTATATCAGCATCCAGGGCATCGTGTGGCCCAGGCCAAAACGTTCTGTCATGGGCACAATGGCAAGGCGTATGACCAGGTAATGGTACAGGTAGATGAATAGGCTTTCACGCCCCACATGGCTCATAATGCGGTGTTCTCGCACATAACGGAACACCAGCAGTGACATGGAGACCGAACACAGCATGATCATCACCTTTTGCGGTATGTCTTGGATGCCGTACTGGTCCGCGCCATTGAGCATGTTGCCGCAACGGGGAAAGAGTATGAAGATTGCAGGCAACAGTACTGCAACAATCGCAATCTGGACAATGCTGTTGCGCCACAGCGCCGGCTTGAGTTTGCCCTGCCGCCAGTAGTATCCCAGCAGGAAGTACATGTAAAAGTTGATGCCGCGGCTCAGTGCCAACGCATTGTTCAGCGGAATCAGGCCGACGAGTATCGCCGCCAGCACGGCGAGGCCGATGTGCAATGCGGGCTTGTCGATGAGCCGGGCGGGGGTGTAGTAAAACAGCACGCGCCAGTAGATGAGGCACAGCAGATACCACAGCTCGCCAAAGGGGAACGCCAGGAGTGTGGCGACGGGGTTGCCGCCCATGGCGATGTTGACCGAGCACCTGATGACCTGGAAAATGGCCAGCGCGAGGGCAATGGTCTTCACCCCGTTCCACATGCGTGACGCCGGTTGCTCACGGGGATCACGGGTGAGATAGCCCGAGATGAAGATGAACAGCGGCATGTGGAAGATGTATATGCCCCCCATCACCGCGTGGTTAATCACGTTGACGTTGTCGATGGTGGTAATCAGGTGCCCCAGCACCACCAGGATAATCAACAGTCCCTTCAGCGTGTCTATTCTGCCGTCGCGTGCCATCACAGTATCATTTGCAGCAATGCCGCGTTGCGGTAGCCGGCGCCGCGCTTGATCCATGATTCAAGCACGCCGACGCGGCGAAATCCAAATTGCTCGAACAAGTTGAGGCACACCTCGTTGTCAAGGGCGATGAATACATACAACTGGCGCAGCCCCACATGGTCGCGGGCATATCGGGTGAGCAGGTCCAGCGCCTGGCGCCCCAGTCCCTTGCCGCGCCAGCCGGCTGCAATGAACAGGCCCAGTTCGGCGCGGTTGTTCAGCGGGTCAAAGTTGATGAAATCGACGGTGCCCGCGGGCGTGCCGTCATTGGCCAGGGTAATCATCAGCCGCAGTTGCCGCTGGGCATAGATGTCGCCCGTGTCGCCCTCGATATATTGCCACAAGGCCTTGCGCGAATAGGGCGCGGGCGTGTCGCTTGCCGTCCACAGGGCGGTGTCGTTTTCCCACTGGTAGAGCGTTTCCAGGTCGGTGGGTTCAAGGGCACGCAGCGCGATGGTTCCGTTGTTAAGCAGTCCTTGTGTCATGGTTGTGACATTTTTGGGGAAATAACCAGGTTGTGACGTGCGGCAAAGATGTGGAACGACAGCCTGCCGTCGTCGCCGTGCTTGCGGATGTAGTCCACAATCTGGGCATAGCTGTAGCAGCCGTCGTCGAGCAGCACGTTGTACTTGCCCTCACCGGGCAGGGAGTCGTTAAACAGGTTGATGCCCGCGCGCTCGGCCACAGCGGCAGGGTTGTCGCTGATGATGACCCACGGATGCATGTCTGCATGGGGTCTTGCCGTGATGCCTGACAGGCGCTTGATGCCGCGCTTGGCTATCGCAAGCCCTGCGCGCAGGGCAACGCCCAGCTTGACGATGGGGTAGAAGATCACGCCGAAGCGCGGAAAATGCTTGCGGTAAAAGATGAGCATCGCGTTGTAGAACACTTTGACGTAGCGCATCGAGTCCTTGCGCGTGCTCTCGCCCTTGTAGTGTATCATCGGTGTGGGCAGGAACCAGTTCTCGTAGCCTGCCTTGACGATGCGGTAACTCAGGTCGATGTCCTCGCCGTACATGAAGAAGTCTTCGTCAAATCCGCCCAGTTGCTGCAGCACGGCCGTGCGGCACAGCATGTAGGCGCCCGACAAGATGTCGACGCTATGCGGCTCGGTGTCGCTCAGGTAGCGCAGGTGGTACTTGGCCAGCAGGGGCGAGCGGGGAAAGAGTTTGGACAGCCCGAATATCTTGCAGAACGACACCCACGGGGTGGGGAAGGCGCGCTTGCTCTCGCCCAGGAACACGCCGTTGCCGTCCATCATGCGTGCCCCGATGGCGCCGCAGCGCGGGTGCGACTGCATCCACGCGAGGCCTTCGGCCAGGCATTGCGGGGTGATGATGGTGTCGGGGTTGAGGATGAGTGTGTAGTCGCCTTGGGCCTGAATGATGGCCTGGTTGTTTGCGCGGGCAAAGCCCACGTTCTCGGTGTTTTCGACAAAGCGCACGGCGGGATGGCGCTCGCGTGAAAAGGCGATGCTGTCGTCGCCCGACAGGTTATCGACTACGATAACCTCGCTGACGATGCCGTGCACGGCCTGCTCCACCGAGCACAGGGTCTGCTCGAGGAGGTACTTGACGCGGTAATTGACGATGACAACGCTCAGGTCCATGCTTATAGTTTTTTGTCTTATATTAATAACGCAAATCAGCCGTGGTTATTGTAACCCAGTGCGGCGCCCAACGCGGTGGCAAACCGCGCGTGCCCGGGGATGTGGAAACGCACGCCGTACAGGTCTTCCATCATCGGGAATATTTCGCGGCACTCGGGCAACTGCGTGAGGCTGCCGATGAGGACAAAATCCTTGAGCCCGCCGTTAATCTGCGACAGCACGGCGCACGAGCCGATGGTTTCCAGCACCGCCCAGATGATGCCTTTGGCGATGTCTTCGGGCCTGGCGTCGCTTTTTGCAGCCTTGGCAAACAGCGATGCTGTGGCATGCATGGGCAGGCCCTCGATTTCTTCCTCACTGATGTCCTTGATTTGCAGGTTCACGCGCGACACGTCGCCGTGCGACGCCATCTCCGCGACCTTGCCGATGTCGGTCGTGTGGAGCATCAGGCGCGAGAGGCCCACAAGCGCGCCGCCGCCCATCGAGATGCCGCCCATGTGGCGGATTTCGTCGCCTTCGACGCGCACCAGCGTGGTGCCGGTGCCCATCGACACGGCGACAAAGCGGTCCAGACCGCTCAGGTGCCGCGCACCCATGCCGTCGGCTTGGAATTCGTCCACGCGGCTGGCAGGAATGCCGCAGATGTCATTCCCGATGCTGGACGCGCCCACGCCGGTGAGCATCGCGTGCGCGATGTCGCCGGGCGTGATGCCGTTGTCGCGCATAAATTTATTCAATGTGTTGTCAATCGGGTCGCCGGCAGGGGCGCTGACACACGACTTGATGACGTGCCCGTCTTCAGTACCCGCTATCTTGGTCATGCTGCCGCCCGCGTCAATGCCTATGACTATGCTCATGATGATTTGTTTTTTTGTTATCGTTAATTGCAGCTTGGGTCGCTGGGCATGTTCAGCCACAGCCGGTAGCGGTCGCCAAAGCGCTCAACGGCACGCAGCCACATGCCTTCCTCTTCCTCGCCCATGTACAGTTCGCGCCTGTCGCCGTCGGTCAGCACCGCCCAGTCGTGGCGTTTCAGTTCGCTGGCAATCTGCCCTTTGCCCCAGCCGCTGTAGCCCAGGATGAATTTGATGTGCCCCGTTGCGGGCTTGCCCATCACCAGATAGTCCCTGATGGCGTCAAAGTCGCCGCCAAACCACAGCCCGTCGCCCATGTCGATGGCGTCGGGTATCAACTCCGGCCCCAGCGTGTGCATGAAGAACAGCATGTCAGGACCCATGGGGCCGCCCAGGTACACGGGAATTTCTTCGATTGTGGGGATGTCGGGAAGCAGGTCTTTGAGGAGGTAGCCCGCCAGGTGGTTCACCACAACGCCCATTGCGCCGTCACCCTCGTCGGGGTCAACGATGGCGATGACCGACCGCTTGAAAAAGTAGTCGCCCACCGTCGGTTTAGCCACCAGCGCGCAGCCGCGCATGGGCTGCGGCTGTTCATCGTCGAGGTGGAATATGTCATGGTCCCAGTCGTTCATGGTTGCAAATTTAGTAAAAATTGCGTTACCCCGCGCCCGTTCGGCAATTTTCTTCAACGCGCCGCAATAATTGTGTTCTGCATAACCCCCTCTAAAATAATATGCCGCTTTGTTCGTTTATGTTATTGTAAACAAAAAAAACATCGCAATGAAAGTCATGAAATTTGGCGGGACATCGGTCGGCTCGGTCGATAGCCTGCGCAACCTCAGGGATATTGTCAACGCCACGGCCCAGCCCGTTGTCGTAGTGGTTTCCGCCATGGGCGGCTTTACCAACCAGTTGCTCGACATGTGCCGCTTGGCCATGCAGGGCGATGAGTCTTGCTTCGACTTGCTGGAGCAGGCGCGCCGCCGCCATCACGATGCCGTCGATGGCGTGGTGCTCGATGCGCTCAAGGAGCAGTGCCACAGCACGATTGACCGTTTTGCCAGCCAGGGCCTCAAGAACTACCTCTTGCTGCTCACCGCCAATGCCCACCTGTCCCCCGACGAGCGCCAGCAGATGTGCGACGCCATCGTGGCGCACGGCGAGATTTTGTCGTCGGCAATCGTCACCGCCATGTTCGACGACGGCATCCCCCATCTGGCCATCAACTTCATGCGCACGGCGCAGCACGGCGCCGACGACCGCACGCTCGACTGGCAGGAGACCGACCGGCTCGTCCGGCAGGAGTTTGCCGAATTGGGCAATGGCGTTCATGTCGTTCAGGGATTTATCTCGCGCGATGCCGCAACGGGAGCGATTACCAACCTGGGGCGTGGCGGCAGCGACTACACGGCGGCCATCCTCGCCACGCTGCTCGATGCCGAAGCGTTGGAAATCTGGACCGATGTCGATGGTTTCATGACCGCCGACCCGCGCACCCATCCCGATGCTGTCGTCATCCCCTCGATGACCTATGAGCAGGCCCAGCAGATGTGCGACGCGGGTGCCAAGGTGATTTACCCGCCCACCATAGCCCCCGTGGCAATGAAGCACATCCCCGTGTGGGTGAAAAACACCTTCAACCCCTCAGCACCGGGCACGGTCATCATTGATTGAGCCGTCAGCCCTTACTGGTACAGCGCGTCGAGGCTGTTCTCCAGTTGCACGAGTTGCTGGCGGATGGCCTTGAGTTGCTCGATGGCCTCAAAGCGCTTGTCCACGCCGTCCTTGTTGTGGCGTATCTGCGCCTGGGCGGCGTCAAGTTTCAGGCCTTTCTCCTTCACCAGATAGTACACCTTGCTGATGACCTCGATGTCGGCAGGCGTGTAGAAGCGGATGTTCTTTTTGTTGCGCCGCGGCTTGATGATGGTAAACTGCGTTTCCCAGTAGCGCAAAGTGGACTCGGGGATACCCAAAATCTCCGAAACGTCGCCAATCTTATAAAATTTTTTATCCAGTTCCTGCATAGTCTTGCACACAATTAGAGAAATGATTATCTTTGCAGTTTGCAAAGGTGGGCTGTGCCTCGGCATCTGCCCCGTGGGACCGATTTCGTGAAATCATCGCGGGCCTTGCGGTGTTTCCGGACCGCCACGCAGTTGCAAAGGTAAACAAAAAGTTTAGACTTGGCAACAAAACAAGAACATTTTTAATAAATTAAGATATACAACACAGTTATGTTTACAGTCAATCAAATTCGAGAGACGTTTACGCGCTATTTCGAGGAACGCGGCCATCACATTGTGCCGTCAGCCCCGATGGTCATCAAGGGTGACCCAACGCTCATGTTCACCAATGCAGGCATGAACCAGTTCAAGGATGTCATTTTGGGCAACAAGCCCGTGCAGTGGCCCCGTGTCGCCGATTCGCAGAAGTGCCTGCGCGTGAGCGGCAAGCACAACGACCTTGAGGAAGTGGGCCACGACACCTACCATCACACGATGTTTGAGATGCTGGGCAACTGGTCGTTTGGCGACTACTTCAAGAAGGAGGCGATTGACTGGTGCTGGGACCTGTTGGTTAATGTCTTCAAACTCGATCCCAACCGCTTGTATGCCACCGTGTTCGGCGGCGATGCCAGCGACAACCTGGGCCGTGACGACGAGGCCGCCGGCTATTGGGAGGTCCACATGTCCAAGGCCCACATCATCAACGGCAGCCGCAAGGACAACTTCTGGGAGATGGGCGAGACGGGACCCTGCGGGCCCTGCAGCGAGATTCACATCGACCTGCGCAGCGACGACGAGAGGAGCCAGATTCCCGGCGCCGAACTCGTGAACAAGGACAATCCCCAGGTCATTGAGATTTGGAACCTCGTGTTCATGCAGTATAACCGCAAGGCCGACCACTCGCTCGAGCCGCTGCCCAACCGCGTCATCGACACGGGCATGGGCCTGGAGCGCCTGTGCATGGCCATGCAGGGCAAGAATTCCAACTACGACACCGATGTGTTTCAGCCCCTCATCACCAAGGTGGGAGAGATGTGCGGCAAGCAATATGGCCGGGACAAGGATGTGGACATCGCCATGCGCGTCGTGGCCGACCATGTGCGCACCATCGCTTTCTCGATTGCCGACGGCCAGTTACCCAGCAATGCCAAGGCGGGCTATGTCATCCGCCGCATCCTGCGCCGTGCCGTGCGTTACGGCTACACGTTCCTGGGATTCAAGGAGGCGTTCATGTACCGCATGATGGACACGCTCATCGACCAGATGGGCGGCGCCTATCCCGAAATCAAGGCGCAGGCCGACCTCATCAAGCATGTGACCAAGGAGGAGGAAGACTCCTTCCTGCGCACCCTTGAGACGGGCATGAAACTGATTGAGAAGGTGATGGCCGACACCAAGGCCGACGGCAAGACCGAGGTGGACGGCAAGGAGGCTTTCACCCTTTATGATACCTTCGGTTTCCCGTTGGACCTCACCGAACTCATCCTGCGTGAGAACGGCATGACGGTCAACGAGGAGGAATTCAATGCCGAGATGCAGAAGCAAAAACAGCGTGCCCGCAGCGCCGCCGCCGTCGAGGCCACCGACTGGGTGGAACTCCAGGAGGGCGTGACCGAGTTTGTGGGCTATGATGCCACCGAGTGCGATGTCAACATCCTGCGCTACCGCAAGGTGACGCAAAAGAACAAGTCGTTCTATCAGATTGTCCTCGACCGCACCCCGTTCTATGCCGAGATGGGCGGACAGGTGGGCGACACTGGCGTCCTCACCGCTGGCGACGAGGTCATCGAGGTGACCGACACCAAGCGCGAGAACAACCTGCCGGTGCACATCACCGCCAAGTTGCCGAGCGACCCTGCTGCGACGCTGCATGCCACCATCAACAAGGAGGCGCGCCGCGCCACCGAGTGCAACCACACCGCCACCCACTTGCTCCATGCCGCCCTGCGCCAGGTGCTGGGCACCCATGTGGAACAAAAGGGTTCGTTCGTTGACCCCGAGTCGCTGCGTTTCGACTTCTCGCACTTCTGCAAGGTGACGCCCGAGGAAATCCGCGAGGTGGAGCATCTGGCCAACAAGATGGTGCGCCAGGGCATCGTGCGCGACGAGCGCCGCGATGTGCCCATCGCCCAGGCTAAGGAAATGGGCGCTATGGCGCTCTTTGGCGAAAAATACGGCGACAAGGTGCGCGTCATCAAGTACGGCGACTCCGTTGAACTGTGCGGCGGCACCCATGTGCCCAACACGGGCAATATCGGCATGATTCGCATCATCGGCGAGAGCAGCATCGCTGCCGGCATCCGACGCATCGAGGCCGTCACCGGCGCCGCTGTCGAGGATAGGTTCGACGAGTTGGAGCATTCCATGGGTGCCATCAAGTCGTTGCTCAACAATGCGCCCGATGCCCTTGCGGCACTCCGCAAGTCGCTCGAGGAGAATACCGAACTGCGCCGTCAGGTCGCTGACTTCATGAAACAGCGCATCAATACGATGGCCAAGCAGTTGCAGCAAGAGGCGGTTGAGACCAACGGCATTAATGTCATCACGCTCACGGGCAACCGCATTCCCGACCTTGTCAAGGGCATTGCCATGGTACTCAAGGCCGAGTGCACCGACTCGACGGCGTTCCTTGCCGCTACTGAGACCGACGGCAAACCCATGCTCACGGTCATGCTCAGCCAGGACCTTGTCAAGGCGGGCAAGAAGGCGGGCGACATCGTGCGCAACGCCGCCAAGTGCATCCAGGGCGGCGGCGGCGGACAGCCCCAGTTTGCACAGGCCGGCGGACGCAACCCCGAGGGCCTCAACGATGCCATGCAGGCCATGCGCGAGGCACTAGGCTTATAAATTAAAACATCACCGTTATGGATTACCTGTTCCTCGTATGCGGGCTTGCGCTGTTGCTGCTCGGTGCCAACTACCTTGTTGATTCGTCGGTGGCCATAGCCCAGCGGGCCAAGATTTCCAATTTCATCATTGGCCTCACCATTGTGGGCATGGGCACGAGTGCGCCCGAGTTGTTTGTATCGGTGTCCAGTGCATTGAGCAATAGCGGCGACATTGCGATGGGCAATATTGTGGGCTCTAACATTGCAAACATACTGCTCATCCTGGGTGTGACGGCATTAATCTTTCCGTTCCCCATCGAGCGCGTGCAGCGCCGGCGCGACATCCCGTTCCTGATTTTCATGACCTTGTTCACCGCCCTGTTAGCCAGCGACTCGATAATACCTGGAATTGACGGGAACACGCTCTCGCGCATCGACGGCATTGTGTTGCTCTTGCTCTTCATTGGCTATATGGGCTGGGTGGTGCTTCAAAAGGGCAAGAACCCCAAGCAGGCGGTCGAGGAGGCCGACGAGGAGGCCACTTCGTCGCTCACCGGCAAAGCGCCTTGGCTGCTGTGGGGCATCGCCATCGTTTCGCTGGCGGCGCTTATCTATGGCGGCAACCTGTTCCTTGACAGCGCCAAGAATTTGGCGCGCTCGTGGGGTATGAGCGAGGCGGTCATCGCCATCACCATCGTGGCCGTGGGCACTTCGCTTCCCGAACTCATCACTGCCGTCGTTGCCGCAGCCAAGAAAAATGTGCAGTTGGCGCTGGGCAATGTCATCGGCAGCAATCTCTTCAACCTCTTGTTCATCTTGGGCACGGCATCGACCGTCAAGCCTCTGACGCTGAATGGTATCAACTTTGTCGATTATGGCGTGATGCTGCTAGCATCGGTGATGCTGTTTGTTGTTGTGCTCACCTTCAAGAAGAATAAGTTTGATCGCATCGAGGGCTTCATTTTCGTCGCTGCCTATATTGCCTACACGGTCCATCTGTTGATGAGGTGAGTTAAACCGCCGCGGCGATTACAAGTCTTACTGATATGAATATGAAACATCTCTTGGCATTGCTATGCGGCCTGGCGGTGATGGCTGCATCGGCCCAGGGCAGGGTGGACACCCGTCCCCATGTGTTTGACGCCAATGTGCGCTCGCTCAAGGTGAGCCTTGCCCGCAACATGTATGCGCCTCCCGTGCTGATGATGAACAGCGACGACTGCCTGCTGGTCAATTTCGACTATCTGGACTATGATGTCCATTACCTGCGTTACAGCATCACCCACTGCAATGCCGACTGGCAACCCTCGCAGTTGGTCGAGAGTGAGTATGTGGACGGCTTCAACTATGCCGACATCGACGACTATGCCCCCAGCGAGGCCACCTATGTCCACTACTACAACTATCAGTTCACGCTGCCCAATGCCGGCATGCAGCCTCTGGTCAGCGGCAACTACCTGCTCACGGTCTATGAGCAGGACGACCCCGACAAGATTTTGTTCCAGACGCGTTTCATGATGTGCGAAGGCACGGTGAGTGTGTTCCCGCAGGTGACCTCGCGCACCGACATCGAGTATAATAACCGTTTTCAGCAGGTGAGTTTCGATGTCCGCTACAAGCCCAACCAGGTGAAGGACCCTTACGGCGAATTCAAGTGCGTGGTGTCGCAAAACTCCCGTCAGGACAATGCCGTGACGGTGACCCGTCCCACCATGGTGGGCGTGGACCATGTCACCTTTGAGCACAGCCGCGACCTGATTTTTGCCGCCGGCAACGAGTTCCGCCGCTTCGAGACGGTGAATGCCCATTCCGTCAACATGGGCGTGCAGGCTATCAGGTATTACGACCCGATGTACCACGCCACGCTGTTCACCGACGAGCCGCGCAACCAGGTGCAGTATCTCTACGACAAGACGCAGTTTGGCCGTTTCACCATCCGCAACGCCGAGGGCTATGATGAAGCCCCCCTCACGGCCGATTACATGGTCACCCATTTCACCCTCAACACGGCAGGACGCCTCAACGGCGGCAATGTGTGGCTCTATGGCGAGTTCAACGAGGGTTATCCTGCCTCGCAGTCGATGATGCGCTACGATGCCTCGACGGGATGCTATACCGCCGACATCATGCTCAAGCAGGGCGCTTACAACTATATGTACCTCTTTATCCCCGACGGCTCCAGTGTGGGCCAGACCTCGGTCATCGAGGGCGACCACTACGAGACGGTCAACGAGTACCTCGTCACCGTTTACGACCGCCCCATGGGCGAGCGTTACGACCGCTTGGTGGGCTACGGCGTGGCCTACAGCGGCAAGTGATGGCTCGACGTTTGGCGACGGCTCACGACATCCGTTCTTTGTAATCCAGGTAACTGAACTCGCGCAGCACCTCAATGCTGCCGTCGTTGTGTTGATACACGATGGCGGGGTGCTGGATGCCGTTAAACATGTTGGTCTTGACGGTGGTGTAGTGGTTCATGTCCTCCAGGGTGATGCGGTCGCCGCGCTTGAGCGGCCGGTCAAAACTCCAGTCCCCCACATAGTCCCCGCTCAGGCATGAGTTGCCGCCCAGGCGGTAGGTGGGCTTGCTGGCATCCACTTTGGGCAGGGCCTGTGATACCACGGGCTTGTAGGGCATTTCCAGACAGTCGGGCATGTGGCAGGCAAACGATGCGTCGATAATCGCTGTAGTGATGCCGTTGTTGCTCACCACGTCAACCACGCTGGCCTCCAGGTCGCCTGTTTGCCAGCACCATGCGCTGCCGGGCTCCATGATCAGGTGCAGGTTGGGGTAGGCCCCCTGGAAGGCTCCCAGCACTTGCTCGAGGTGGCCGATGTTATAGCCCTTGCGCGTCATCAGGTGGCCGCCGCCCATGTTCAGCCACTTTAGCCGCGGCAGCCAGTCGCCGAATTGCTGCTTGAGCGCCAGCAGCACTTTTTCAAGGTCAAAACTCGTGCTTTCGCACAGGGCGTGGAAGTGGAATCCCTCAATGCCCTCGGGCAGTTCTTTCAGGTCCGTGGCAAGCACGCCAAACCGTGAACCGGGGCAGCAAGGGTTGTAGATGTCTGTCTCGATGACCGAGCACATGGGGTTTACCCGCAGGCCGCAGCTCACCTGCTCGCCAGGCCAGTCGTGGTTGTGACGGGCGATGCGGTCGGCAAAGCGCTGGTACTGCTCGATGGAGTTGAACGTGATGTGCGAACTGCCGGCGATGAAGGCGTCGATGGTGTCCTCTGTGTAGGCGGGGCAATAGGTGTGGGTGCGGCACTTGAGTTCATCGTTGGCGAGTAGCATTTCGTTCACCGAACTTGCCGTGGAGGTGACGCCGAACTCCCTGAACACGTCAAATGTGCGCCACAGCGCGTTGGCCTTGAACGCCATGATGATTTCCACGCCGGTGCGTTGCGCCACGCCGGTAATCAGTTCCAGATTGTGCCGCAGCCGCTCTTCATACACAATATAATAGGGGGTCTTGAGTTCTTCCATGTCGTTGTGCTGTTAGTTGATGATTTCAAAACGGGCGAACTTGAGCATGAGTGTCCTCGTTGTGCCGTCGGCAAAGGTGACGTTGACTTTCGCTTCGCTGCCGCTGGTGTCGACGAGGGTGATGGTGCCGTTGCCAAAGCGCTGGTGCACGATGCGGGTGCCCTCTTGGAGTTCATCGGCGGTGTGGAGTTCAAATTTGCCGCTTGCCGCAGGGCTCTGGGAGGCGGCGGGCGAGGCTGCCGGTCGCGTCGGCGTGCGCTTTGGCACTGGTGCCGGCGATGGCATCTCGCGGCGTGTGCTGGCTTGCCAGCGAGGCTCGATGCCTCGCCGTGGCGCCTTCCACATTGGTCCCATGTCGTCAATGTCCTCGTCGCGGCGGCGGCATGCCGGAGCCATGTTGGTGGAGGATATCTGCAGGTACTGTGGGCTGATTTCATGTAAGAAGCGGCTCATTGTGCAGGTCTGTGTCCGCCCGTTGCGGTAGCGTGACGCGGCGCAGGTGATGATGCAGTTCACCTCGGCGCGGGTGATGGCGACATACAGCAGCCGGCGCTCCTCTTCGATTTGCGACATCGAGCCGGCGCTCATGGCGCTCGGGAATAGGTCTTCCTCCACGCCCACGATGATGACGTTCTTGAATTCCAGCCCCTTGGCGGCATGGGCGGTCATCAGTGTCACTTTCTCGCCGTCTGGATCGTTCATGTCTTGGTCGGTGAGCAGCGAGGTCTCGGCCAGGAAGTCGCCGATGCGGCAATGCTCGTCGCCCGATTCTTCCTTGCCTTGGGCAAAGTCCTTGACGGCGTTGACCAGTTCTTCCAGGTTTTCGATGCGTGAGATGTTTTCGGGTGTGCGGTCACCAGCGAGCACGCTCAGGATTTTGGTGCGCGCCACCATTTGTTGTGTCACGGTCATGGCATCGGCGCCTTCGGCATTCAGGTCGATGAGGCCCAGAATCAGTGCGGCAAAATCCTCAAGTTTGCGCAGCGTGCCGCGGTTCACTTCCAGACCCACTTCGGTGGCATGGGTGATGACGTGCCACATGCTCACGCCGTTCTCGGCGGCGCAGTGGTTGATTTTGCCCACTGTGGTGTCGCCGATGCCGCGTGCCGGGTAGTTGACCACGCGCCGCAGGGCCTCGTCGTCATCGGGGTTGATGATAAGCCGCAGGTAGCAGATGGCGTCTTTCACCTCTTTGCGCTGGTAGAACGACAGCCCGCCGTAGATGCGGTAGGGGATGGCGTTGCGCATGTTGCCGTGCTTGTCGCGCCGGCCGCCGTTGCTCAGCGCCTCCTCCAGGATGCGCGACTGGGCGTTGGTGCGGTAGAGCACGGCAAAGTCCTCATAGCTGTCGCCCTGGCGCGCTTTGAGCGAGGCAATCTGGTTGGCGACGATGTAGGCTTCTTCATAGTCGCTATAGCACTGGATGACGGGGATGGGCTCGCCCACGGGGTTTTCGCTGTACAGATGCTTGGCAATCTGTTCGCTGTTGTTCTCTATCAGGCTGTTGGCGGCGTTGATGATGGTCTGCGTCGAGCGGTAGTTGCGCTCGAGCTTGAAGGTCTGGATTCCTGGGTAGTATTTGTCCAGCCCCAGGATGTTGCCGATGTTGGCGCCGCGAAAGCTGTATATGCTCTGCGCGTCGTCGCCCACCACGCACAGCCGGTTGTGCTGTTTGCACAGCTGGTACACTATCAGGTGCTGCGAGAAGTTGGTGTCCTGGTACTCGTCCACGAGGATGTATCTGAAGTACTCTTGGTACTGCTCTAGCACGTCGGCATTGTCGCGCAGCAGGATGTTGGTGTAAAGCAGCAGGTCGTCAAAGTCCATCGCCTCTGCAATGCGGCACCGTTGCCAGCAATGGCGGTAGATGCTGTGAATCTCGGGCCGCCCGGCCTGGGCGTCAGCATCCATCAGGTCATGGTTGCGAGAGTAGTCGTCGGGGGTGATGAGTGCGTTTTTGGCATTGCTGATTTGCGTCAGCACGGTCGCGGGCTTGTAAACGTCTTTGTCCAGCCCCAGGTCGCTGACGATGAGTTTGATGAGCGACTTGGAGTCGCTCGTGTCATAGATGGTGAAGTCGCTCTTGAAGCCGATGCGGTCGGCGTTGCGCCGCAGCAGCCGCGAGAAGATGGAGTGGAATGTGCCCATCCACAGGCGTGCCGCCACCTCGGGGCCAGCCAGGTCCTCGATGCGCGAGCGCATCTCGCGGGCGGCCTTGTTGGTGAATGTCAGCGCCATGATGCGCCACGGCTCATAGCCCTGGTTGAGCAAGTGCATAATTTTATAGGTCAGCACGCGCGTTTTGCCCGAGCCTGCTCCGGCAATCACCAGTTGCGGCCCTTCGCAGTATTCCACCGCGGCTCGTTGCTGCTCGTTCAGTTTCGACAGATAGTCCTCGGTAATCATGTGTGCAAAATTACTGCTTTTTCTGTTTATCGGCAACTCCTAACTCCTAACTCCACACTAAACTAAAGTTCTCCGTAGCACGGCACGTCGGGCAGGAACTCGTAGCTGTTGGTGTCGTAGTTGATGCGGCAACAGTAGTGGTCGAGGCCGTTGCTCACCACCAGGTAGCGCGCGTGCAGCACCATGTTGTAGCGCACGATTTGGTCAAAGGTCTTTTGCGTTACCGTGACGCTCGGCGCCTTGTACTCGACAATCACCAGCGGCTGGCCCGTGCGGTCGGCTGCCACTGTGTCGCACCGCCGGGCGATGCCGTTCTGTGTCAGCGACACCTCGTTGCCCATCAGTGCGGCGGGGAACTGTTTGTCAGCAATGAGCCACTCCACAAAGTGCTGGCGCACCCACTCCTCGGGAGTGAGCGCCACCCAGCGGTTGCGCAGCCGGTCCCAAATGGCCCACGACCCGTCGTCCCGCTTTTTTACCTTGTGCTCATATTCAGGCAAGTTCAGTTCAACCATCAGTGCAAAGATACAAAAAGTCCCGCACACAGCAGTGGCATCTTCAATAATTCAAGACAACAATGACAACTATGACAAAAATTGCCTGCGTCGTTGATGCGAATTATGCGAAAAACAGGAACGACGAATTTCAAACGACGAATTTCACGAATTGTACTAATTTTGGCATCCGCGGTCGGGTTTTCTCGGCCATTGGATGGCGCTGTGCGCCAGAAATCAAAGAAAATCTTTTAAAAAATCAAAACACCTGATTCTTAATTATTTGGCAATTCTTATTGCCTGTTTTTGTCTTGCAAGGGTAGGGGCGGAAATGTTAATGGAATGTTAAAATGCACTATTGTCTTCCCGCTTTCAAAGGTAAAATGCCGCGGTGGTTTGGCGACAGCACAAAATGCCGATTTTTAGTGAGTGGCCAGGGGTGAGGATTGAAACTTTTTGTGAAATATTTAATAATTTCTTTGCAATCACAAAAATAATCAGTAACTTTGCCAACATAAAATAACGTTAGCGTTTCGTTGTTATCCTATCTTTGAAATCTAGCCAATTTCATTTACCAAGGATAATGGACAAGACGCTCGCGCCGCGTGTATATCGCGTGCCCGTCGAGGGTGCGGCTATGCATAGTGCGTGGGCTGTTGTTTGTTACTTGGTAAAGGGCCCAGGCTAGAGCCTCCAATCGGTGACAATTCGATAGTTCCCACGGTGTCGTTTTTATGCTTTAACCCCTGTTTTAATAACCAATTTAGCCGTCATGGGAACTGGGCGTCAGTGAATAAAAACAACCACCCTTTTTATCAACCGCCCCTCAAGGGGCAAAAAACACAAATTCATTATGAAAAATTATCTATTAACGCTACTATTAGCGCTATGTCTCTCGGTTCCCGCGTTTGCCGAAGGCAATTACATCCAAGGGGATGTGAACGGTGACGGCTATGTTAACCCCGCCGACATCTCGTCGCTGATTGACTACCTGCTGAACGGTACAGCCATCGACGAGGCGGCCGCCGATGTGAACGGTGACGGCAGCGTGAACCCTGCCGACATATCTGCTTTAATTGACTACCTGCTCGGCGTCGAGGTCTTCACCGTCAACGGCGTGTCGTTCACGATGATGCCCGTTGAGGGCGGCACCTTCACCATGGGCGCGACCGAGGAGCAGGGCAGCGACTATGACAGCGACGAGCTCCCCGTCCACCAGGTGACGCTGTCGAGTTACAGCATCGGCCAGACCGAGGTGACGCAGGCGTTGTGGCTCGCCGTGATGGGCACCAACCCCAGCACCTATACGGGCAACCTTCAGCGCCCCGTGGAGAAGGTGTCGTGGAACGACTGCCAGACCTTCATCACCCGCTTGAACGAGTTGACGGGCAAGAATTTCCGCCTGCCGACTGAGGCTGAATGGGAGTTCGCTGCCCGCGGCGGCAACAAGAGCCAGCATTACAAATATGCCGGCAGCAACGGCATCGACGCGGTGGCATGGTATTGGGACAACATACCCTCCCAATCGAGTGGCACGGCAGGCTATGGCACCCAGTCCGTGGCCACCAAGGCACCTAACGAGTTGGGTCTGTATGACATGAGCGGCAATGTGTGGGAGTGGTGCCAGGACAGGTACGGCAGTTACAGCAGTGCGGCTCAGGCCGACCCGACGGGACCTGAATCGGGCTCTAGCCGCGTGGGCCGTGGCGGTAGCTGGATCGACGACGCCGGGTACTGCCGTGTGTCGTGCCGGTACTCCGACGCGCCATCGTACCGCTACAGCGACCTTGGGTTGCGCCTTGCCCTTTCAGACATCAACCATATCACCGCCGTGCCCGAAATCACCGCCGAGGTGTGTGACGATGCCGTCATCATCACCGCCACGGGCGAGGGCACCGTGCAGTTGTATGTCAACGGCGAGGCGGTGGACAACCCCTATACCGCCATGCGCGGCGATGAGGAATACACCGTCACCGCCTGCGCCACCGCCAAGGGCGAAGGCCAGCTGATGAGCCAAAGCGAGGAGCAGACCATCACCATCCCCGCGCTTGCACCTCAAACCGAGACCTTCACCGTCAACGGCGTGTCGTTCACGATGATACCCGTCGAGGGCGGCACCTTCACCATGGGCGCCACCGCCGAGCAGGGCAGCTACGCGTGGCCCGACGAGAGCCCCACCCACCAGGTGACCTTGTCGAGTTACAGCATCGGCCAGACCGAGGTGACTCAGGCGTTGTGGCTCGCCGTGATGGGCACCAACCCCAGTTACAATACGGACAACCTTCAGCGCCCCGTGGAGATGGTGTCGTGGAATGACTGCCAGACCTTTATCACCAAGTTGAACGAGTTGACGGGCAAGAATTTCCGCCTGCCGACTGAGGCTGAATGGGAGTTCGCCGCACGCGGCGGCAACAAGAGCCAGCATTACAAATATGCCGGCAGCAACGACATCGACGCGGTGGCATGGTATTGGGGCAACATACCTTTACAGACGACCGGCACTCAACCCGTTGCCACCAAGGCGCCCAACGAGTTGGGCCTGTATGACATGAGCGGCAATGTGTGGGAGTGGTGCCAGGACTGGTGGGGCAGTTACAGCAGTGCGGCTCAGGCCGACCCGACGGGACCTGAAACGGGCTCTTACCGCGTGTACCGTGGCGGTAGCTGGGACTCCGACGCCAGGGACTGCCGTGTGTCGCGCCGGGACAGCTACTCGCCATCGGGCCGCGGCAGCGACCTTGGGTTGCGCCTTGCCCTCTAGTTCTTGCCCTTCTCTGTATGACGGGATATGTTGGTTTGGCAAAAGCGGTGCGCAAGCCCGCAATGCCAACCAACATATCCCGTTCCAGCGACAAAAGTAATTAATATGCAATTGAAGTCGTTTCTCGTGCCTGTCAAATCGCCCGAGCGCAGCGAGGGCGCGATTTTTAGGCGGCTGTCGCCGCGAGTAATGATTAAAGATTAATGATTAACGAGCCGCTGCGGCAGATTTCCGCAGCGGCTCGTTGTTTTTTTGCCGTGGCGGCGGCAATAACAAGTGTCGCTGTGATTTTTTGTATGCGTTTTGCGGCTTTGATTTGCGTGTGAGGGCCGAAAGTAGTATCTTTGCAGTCCAAAGTTGAAAATATAAAAACAAGATAAAAAGATTGTTATGGGAAAGAAAGCATTGTTAATGATTCTTGACGGCTGGGGTGAGGGACCCAACGGCACCAGCAACGCCATCTTCAGCACGCCGACGCCTTATCTCGACTTCCTGCGCGCCGCCTATCCTCATAGCACCCTCAGGGCGTGCGGCGAGGATGTGGGGCTGCCCGACGGGCAGATGGGCAACAGCGAGGTGGGCCACCTGAACATCGGCGGCGGCCGCGTCGTTTATCAGGACCTGGTAAAAATCAACAAGAGCATCGAGGACCGCTCGATTCTCAACAACCCCGAGATTGTCAACGCCTACAGCCACTGCAAGGCCAGCGGCAAGTCGCTGCACATCATGGGCCTGACAAGCACGGGCGGCGTCCACAGCTCGATGGATCACCTGATGGCGCTGTGTGACATCGCCAAGGAGTATGGCCTGGACAAGGTGTATGTGCACTGCTTCATGGACGGCCGCGACACCGACCCCGAGAGCGGCAAGGCATTTGTTAGCCAGGTGATTGAGCACTGCAACAGCAGTGCGGGCACAGTGGCGACGGTCATCGGCCGCTACTATGCCATGGACCGCAACAACAACTGGGACCGCATCAAGGTGGCTTGGGACATGCTCACTCAGGGCATCGGCAAGGCCAGCGACGACATGGTGCGCGCCATCCAGGAGTCATACGACGAGGGCGTGACCGACGAGTTCATCAAGCCCATCGTCAACAGTGCTGTAGACGGCCGCATCCAGGACGGCGACACGGTTATCTTCTACAACTTCCGCAACGACCGCGCCAAGCAGATTACTATCGCCCTCACCCAGCAGGACAAGCCCGACGATGGCATGCACACCATCAAGGACCTGCAATACTACTGCATGACGCCCTACGATCCCAAGTTCAGCGGCGTGCATGTGCTTTTCCCCAAGGATAACATCGCCAACACGCTGTCAGAGTATCTGTCGGGCAAGGGCCTGCGCCAGCTCCACATCGCCGAGACCGAGAAGTATGCCCATGTGACATTCTTCTTTAGCGGCGGCCGTGAGCAGCCCTTCGACGGCGAGGACCGCATCTTGGTGCCTTCGCCCGATGTGGCGACCTATGACCTGAAGCCTGAGATGAGCGCCTATATCGTGCGCGACAAACTGGTGGAGGCCATCCGCGAGGACAAGTACGACTTCATCGTCGTGAACTATGCCAACGGCGATATGGTGGGCCACACGGGAGTGTATGACGCCATCTGCAAAGCCGTGTCGGCAGTGGACCGCTGTGTGCACGATACCGTTGAGGCCGCCCGCGCCACGGGCTATGAGGTCATCATCATCGCCGACCACGGCAATGCCGACCACGCGGTCAACAGCGACGGCACGCCCAACACGGCCCATTCGCTGAATCCCGTTCCCGTCATCTATGTGACCGAGAATCCCGAACTTATCATCAACAACGGCCGGCTCGCCGACGTGGCACCGTCGATTCTCCAAATCATGGGCCTCGACCAGCCCAAGGAGATGACCGGCCACAGCCTAATCGACGTGACCAAGTAAGTCGCTGATTGACAGATAAACGAGCGGGCTGTCAAGCAATTGGTTGCCCGCTTGTTTTGTGGGCCAATGTTTACCTTTTCCCAAGAAACGGGATAAAGGACTATACAATGATTTACTAACCAATCGACAGGTGCTAATGAACGCGATATCGACATTGTTTGAGATAGTTGCTCGAATGCTCGGCATGGCCGAACTCGCTTGTTACGGCGATGACTTTTTGTTTCCGGTGGCGGGAATCGAGTGCTGCAAAATCATTACATACATTTTAATTGCTGTGCTGTTGCGCCTGGCACAGTTAAGGGAGTCATTAAACGAGTAAATAAAGCGCATGATAATTAAATTGATTTTTGGCCTCCTTTGCGGGGCGATGTATGTATTTGGGCTGCTGTATGGCCTGAATTATGAGGAGGCAAGTGTCTATGTTTGTATCTATGGACTGCCGATCTTCTTTATGGTTATGGCCATGGTGGTGTGTTTAACTGCATTGTATAATTGGGTCAGGAAAATGTCCGTTTGGAGTACGCTTAATTTCATGGCTTCGTCTTGCGTTACATGGTGCTTTGTCCTAATCGGCTCAACGCTGATCAATTTTTACGAAAAATGCAATGTCTTTCATGAAAATTACAACACTGGCAACCCAATACACGATAAATTCAGCGCTTGTGTGGGCGACCTGGCGTTGATTGCACGCGACATGGGCATGACTTATGAGGAGGTGAATATGTACATCTATGTATATTTGCCCGTGATTCTCACCATGGCGCTGTGGCTGTGGTTTGAGGTGACCTATCAAAAGAGGTGGATCATCAACAGGCTATGGAAGAAAAAGCAGGGCTGAAAGATGCCTGATGACGATGGATAAACACAAGCGGGCCGCCATTGACTTGGCAGTCCGCTTGTGTGTTGTTGTTGGGCCGGATGACGGTTATTCGTTGAGCAGCAGGTCAATCATTGCCGACAGGTCGCGGACATCAATCTGGTCGTTGCCGTCGATGTCGGCAGCCGTTGAAATGAACAGCCCCTTCGTGTTGCCCAGCAGGTGGTCAATCAGTGCCGACAGGTCTGTAACGTCGAAGATGCCGTCGGCGTTGACATCGCCCAGCGGGTGGGGCAGGGTCTCGAGCACCCTGACCATGCCCGCCATAGCGTCAATCTTGCCGTTGGCGCCGAATTGCGCATGGTGGCCCCCCTCGGTGTAGCTGTCCTTGATGGCCGTCTCGGCGATGATTTCCTTGATTTGTGCCACGGTCAGGTTGGGATTGGCCTGCAGCCACAGGGCGATGATGCCTGCCACGGTGGGGGCGGCCATCGACGTGCCGCTCATGACGCACCACGGGCTGCCGTCGTCGCTCTTCATCACGGTGTAAGCGCTGTTGCGGGCATAGTTTGAATAACGGCTGCCGGCGGCAACCACGTTGAAGCCCGGAGCGCACACGGTGGGCAGGGGCACGCCGGTGGGGCCGTATCCCTCGGCCTGATAGCTTGAGAATTTTGCGATGTCGCCAATGGTGCCCGAGTTGTCGGTAACCATGCGGTTCTGGGTCATGGAGTAATAGCTGTTGCGGGCAACATAGGCGCCTGCCGAGATAATGGCGTCGTTGACGGCATAGGTGCCGATGGTGCAAGAGTCTGTCCCTGCCGAGTAGAAACGGGGTATTGCCTCGCCGCCCGGCATAATTACGGGACTGCCGTAGGTGGCAAATGCGCAGTTGCTGTTGCACATCCACGCGTCAATTTCGCAGGGCTCGGTGCGTGAGGGCCAGATGCTGACGCCGATGGCATAGCGGCTCATGTGCTTGCCGCTGGCCGAGGTGCTGTCGCCCGTGCATACCAGATTGTAGATGGATGTCTGGAACTGGTATTTGCGGCCATAGGAGGACAAACTGACATAGGTGTGTATGTAACCCAGGGTGTCAACGGCGGGGTCGTAGGTGAAGTAGCCACCCAACGACGACGTCTTGATGGTGAGGTTTTTGTTGAGTGTGTCGCTGGTCCAGACAATTTGGCCGGTGTTCTTGTCAAGGATGTGAAGCTGGTAACTGGGCTTGCAGTTTTGGTCACGCATCCAGATGTCGGTGATGCAGCGGCTGTAGTTATACGACGAGTCGGCACCGGCCGTCCCGCATTTGAATAGCAGGTTGAGGGCGTTAGCCTTCGACGCTCGCTTGTGGGCATATACCGGCGTGTTGCCGCAGTTGCCGGCGGCAATGACAAAAATGCGTCCGGGACCGGTTACTTGTTCGAGGGCTTTGGACAGATAGTCCTGGCCGTCGTGCTGCCCGTTGGGCGTGCTGACGCTCATGCTCATCACGCATGGTTTGCCCACGCTGTCGGCATAGGCTCTGATGTAACGCGCGCAGTTGGCAATCTCGGTGGAGGACAGGCTGCCGTCAAGCACGGTGGGCGTGGCGACCACGATGTCGGCATCGGGTGCCATGCCGCCATATTGGCCCACGTGAGCGCCGGCGGCGATGCTGGTGGTGTGTGTGCCGTGGGTCTCGGATGGGGCATCTGACGTGAGCGCGTAGATTTCATCGTCCATAAACACCGAGCCGGGCATCTTGAATTCGCTGCCGTAGCTGTTGATGTAGGTGCTCGGGTGACCGGAATTGTCATGGGTGTTATAAACCCTGACAATGCGGGTGCGCGTGGTGTCGTCGCTGCGGCGGAAGGACCGGTGCTGGAAGTCGATGCCCCTGTCAATGACGCCGACGATGACGCCCCGGCCGGTATAGGCCCATGGCAGGCCGTGGCCGATGCCGTCATGCACTTCGCCTGCGCGGGTGACGCTCAGGGTGCTGTCGGTGCACAATTGCATCCTGCGGCCAATTTCCACGTCGGTAACCCCGGGCAGGCATGACACGTCGGCCAGATTGTCCACTGGAATCTGGGCGGTCACAAATCCGTCGAACTGGCAGTTGACGGCAACTCCGTGCGACTGGAGCAGGGCGATGGCGCTTTCGTCCCGGATGGCAATGAATGCGTCAATCATCTGCCGCCCGTCAACAACGCGAGGGGGCATGTACATCCTGGCAAAGGGGGGGCGGGCCGATGTGCCGGTGATGCATTCGTCAAGGAACTGCCGCACCGACACAGGCAGCAAGCTTTGGGCCGCCGCTGCCCGGCTGCACAGCAGCATCAGGGCGGCTATGGCGATAACTCTTGTTCTTGTCATTGTGTATCAGTCAATCGATTCGAGGTCTACGTTCCCAAGCAGCATGTCTATCAGCAGCGAGATGTCGTCAGGCTTGATTTGCCCGTCCTGGTTCACGTCGGCGCCGCGTTCGTCAAATGCTTCAGGGTTATTCCCCAACAGGTAGTCAATGAGCGCCGAAATATCCGATGGCGCTACCTTGCCGTCACCGTTCACGTCGCCCACGATGTAGTCAATGCCCAGCAGCAGTTTCACGCCGGCCATGGCGTCAATCTTGCCGTTGGGGCCATAGCGGTAATAATTGTTGGGGTCTTGGGTGAACTCATCTTTGATGGCGGTCTGCGCAATGATGCCTTTGACATCGCTTGGCGCAAGGTTGGGGTTGATCTGCAGCCATTGGGCAACGATGCCGGCTACCGTGGGGGCAGCCAGCGATGTGCCGCTCATGGTCGCATAGGTATATCCGTCTTCGGTCCTCATCACCAGGTAGCTGTTATTCTCCTGGGTGTTGTACTCAGAGTAGCGGCTCACCGCCGACACGACATTGGTGCCTGGTGCCATCACCGTGGGCAGCGCTTTACCCGTGGGGCCGCAGCCCTCGGTCTGCGAACTCGTGAAGGTGGCATATCGGCCCGGCGTGTTGTAAATGTCCGTCAAAATGGTGCCCCGGTTCAGGGCGTAATAGGTGTTGCGGGCGCAATATGCCCCGGCCGAGATGACGCTGTCGTGCACCGCATAGGGGCACATCGTCGAGGCATTGCTCGGCTCGGCGTAAAAGCCGGCAGCCTGGCTGGCTGCGGTGTCGCCCCTGGCGGTGATGTTGTCCACGTTCACCGCATCGTTGTATTTGCCTATCCAATAGCCGTCGCGGCACACCCAGCTGTCCACATACAGGCTGTCGGCCGTGCGCGGATACACCGTCAGCCCGATGTGGTAACGGCTGAGCCTGCGGCCCAGTGAGTCGGTAGTGTATTCCTTGCTCTTGAGATTGTAGATCTGCGTTGAGATTTCATATTTGTTCGACCTCACGCTCAACGGCGTGATGGCATACATGTAACTCTTGCTGCTCACCGCCGTGTCGGGCTCGTAATACTCGCCGTAGGAGTCCTCAAAGATGGAGTCTTTGCTGGTAATGGCCTTCGACTCCCACACGATGCGCTTCTCAATCCTGTCAAAGATGTGGAACTTCACCACCGGCTGGCCGCTGGCATGCATCTGCGAGCCGCTGGCCCTGATCCATGAATCGGTGTTGAACAGGCCGTAATAGTAGGTGTTGTCGGCGCTGACGCTGTGGTCGCTGGGCAAGTCGCACAGTGTTTCAAAAAATATGTGGTATGGTTTCTTGACGGTCGTGGGGCCGCTGGCATAGATGGGCCGCTGGCCGTTGTTGCCCGCCGAGGTGACGAAGATGCGGCCCGGGCCCACGCACTGCGCCACGGCGGCCGACAGGTAATCCTTGCCGTCGTGAGCCCCGTCGGCGGTGCTGTAACTCAGGTTGACCACACACGGCTTGCCCACGCTGTCGGCATAGGCGAAGATGTATTTCATGCAATTGGCCACCTCGGTGAGCATGATGCCCTGGTTGTTCAGCGTTCTCGATACGCACAACACGATGTCTGCGCCCGGCGCCATGCCGCCATATCCGCCCACGTGGGTGCCGGCGGCGATGCCCGCTACATGGGTGCCGTGGCTTTTGTCCAGGTCATAGGTCAGCCCGTAGATTTCGTCGCCCATGCGCACCAGCCCGGGCAGCGTCGAGGTGCCCGCCTTTGCGGGATGACCCACCGTATCTTGCGGGTCATACACGCGCACGATGCGTGTCCTCGTCGTGTCGTCCGCCCGCCTGAAGGCGATGTGCTGGAAGTCAAATCCGTTGTCGATGATGCCGATAACCACGCCCGTCCCGTCATAATCCTGCGGCAGACCATGGTTCATGCCGTCAATCACGTTGCCGGCGTTGGTACATACAAGAGTGCTGTCGCTGCTCATATATGCGATCGGGCTGATTTCCACATCGGTCACACCCTTCATCAGCGACACCTCCGTTAATTTGTTCACGGGAATCTGTGCCGTGACAAAGCCGTCAAACGTGCAGTTTACTATAACGCCGTCGGCCTTGAGTGAGTTGATCACGCCCTCGTTGTCAATCGAGATAAAGGCGTCTATCATCTCCACACCGTCAATCATGCGCGGCGAGGCCATTGTGGGTTTCAACATTGCTTTCGCATGAGTGTTGCCGCTGTTGTCCAGCCGCTCCGCCAAGGCTCTTTCGCCATAGAATCGCTCGACCGATGGCGGCAAGACGCGTTGCAACTGGGCGTAACCAATTGAAATAACAGCAATTGTAACAATTGCAAATACCAATCTTTTCATCGTTGCAGAAATTTATAATAACACAATCACAAAATTACACATAATTGCAATATTTGCAAAACAAAAAAAGCATCTGTTTGCACGAAAATTAACAGATGCTTTTTTTTTAATAGTCGAGAATCTACTCAGGAGTGCAGTATCTTATACACCAGTTCCTTGAGCAGGGCATACTGGTCTTGGCGGGAGCCGATGCCCTTGCTGCTGGTGTCGCACTCGCGCAGGTAGCCGATGATGTTGACCAGGCCGCGCGTGCTGTACTGGCGTGTGGCGTCGCAGAACTTGCCCGCCCGCCATGGCGATGTGCCCAGCGCCGCGGCGATGCCGCCTTGCGACTTGTCGGCGGCGGTGGCCGCCAGCAGCACGCTGGAGAAGAATGAATACAGCAGGGCGATGGTCGGTGCCAGCGGGTTGTTCTTGGGGTTGCGCTCGTAGTAGTCCACGATGCGGAACGCCTTGGCAGCGTCGCGCCGCGCAAGCGCGTCCTCCAGCTCAAAGTTGTTGAAATCCTTGCTGATGCCGATGTTATGCTCGATGAGGGCGGGCGTGATGTTCTTGCTGTCGGCAACTATCGACAACTTGTCGAGTTCGCTGAACAGCCGAGCGATGTCGGTGCCAATGTGGTCGGCCAGCATGCGCGTCGCCTTCATGTCGATGTTGCAGCCCAGCGAGTTGGCATAGGTGGTGATGAGCGCGTCGAGGTCGCGGCCCTGTTTCACCTTGTTGGAGTCAAAGATGACGCCTGCGCCTTTGTTGGCCTTCAGCGCATCGGTAAAGGGCTTGCTCTTGAGCGTTGCCCCCTTGTGGCAGATGACCAGTATCGTCGATGGCAGCGGCTTCTCGGCATAGGAGGCAAAGATGTCGAGGTCGTTCTTGTGTCCCGGCTGCTTGGCGATGAGCTGCGCCTCCCGCACGACCACCACCTTGTACTCGCTGAATGCCGGGTACTGCCGGCACGCGCTGACGACCTCCCTCACGTTGGCGGTGTTGCCGTAATACAGCGACAGGTTAAAGTCGCGCTGGTCCTCGGTCAGCGCGCTGTCGATAATCAGTTGCTGCAGATGGTCGATGTAGTAGGGCTCTTCGCCCTGCAAGACATAGATGTTGCGGAACTTGCCGCCGCCAATTTCCTTCTTCAGCGAGGTAAATGTCACCGATTCTTTCTTGACTGCCATGAGGGTGCCGTTAACAGTGATGAAACGCCTGTCCCAAGATTTTGCCTTGCATTATGCCTCGGCGATGAGTTCTATCTCAACCAGGGCGCCCTTGGGCAGGTCGCGCACAGCAAAGGCGCTGCGGGCGGGGAACGGCTGGGTGAAGAACTCGCTGTAAATCTCGTTCATGGGCCCAAAGTTGGCGATGTCGCTCAGCAGCACGGTAGTCTTGACCACGTTGCACAGGTCCAGGCCTTCGCTCTGCAAGATGGCGCGGGCGTTGAGCAGGCTCTGGCGGGTCTGTTCCTGGACGCCTCCCTCGGGGAATGACCCGGTGGCGGGATTGATGGGCAGCTGGCCCGAAACAAAAACGATGTTGCCGGTGCGGATGGCCTGGCTGTAAGGACCGATGGCGGCGGGCGCCTTGTCTGTGTTTAATGCTTTCATTATCAATAAATGTGTTAATTGTTGATGATTGATGTTAGGGTTGATTGCGATACAAAGGTACTGAAAAGTTTTCAGACATCTGCTTTTGCCCGCGGTTTTTTTTGAACAAAAATAGCCTGCAAACCCAAACCGGTATGCAGGCCATGTGTTATGCTTGGCTGCGCAATGTCTTTCGTTTCACTCGTGATAACTCGATGGTCAAAAGATGAATAGCGTGAGCCAATGAGGGAAAAATGGGCCGTCACTTCTTGATGCCCATCTTCTTAGCAATGTTGGCGGGGATGGCGTCCTTGTGCACCAGGATGTTCATCGTCTTGGCGCGGAAGAAGGCCTCGCTGCAGTAGAAGTAGCCGTCATACAGTTGGTTGGTGTCCCAACTGTTCTGCACCTTGAAGTACTTGTTGCCTTCCTGGTCAACGGCCTTGCCCATGATCACCATGCCGTGGTCGTCGGTGGTCTCCTTGTTGTCAAACATCTCCTGGCGCTCCTCCTGGCTGACCCACTGCTCCTTAACCGGGCCCTTGATGTCCCACAGTTCAGCCTCGCGGTCCTTGTCGTTCATGTGTGCCCAGCGGGCCATGTCGGTGCCCTCGCTGTCGGGAACATCCTTCTTCACGGGAAGGATGGCATAGCCATTGGCCCACTTGAACCCCTTCTCGCTCACGTCGGCGCCCCATGCGATGGTGTAGCCGTTGTCGATGGCGTTGTTGGCGATTTCCATGAGTTCGTCGATGGGCACATTCTGGTAACTGGACCACAGCCAGTTGTCGGCAACCTCAAGGATGAACGGCTGGTAGTAGGGGTGGTGGCTGAACGAGCAGATGGGCACATAGTCATCAAGGTTGACGCCCAGCGATGCGGCCCAGGTCTGCGGGGTGTATTTCTTGCCTTCCCACACGAATTCCTCGGGCATCTTGCCCATGTAGCCGTCAAGGATGCCTTTCAGGCCATCGACCCACGCGGGGGTGAGCTTTTTGAGCTTGCGCTGATTCACCACGCCCACATAGCCCTTGAGCAATGCGGTGAGCTCACTGGAGTCAAACTTCTTGTCACCATAGGTCATGCCGGTGTAAACCTCGTTGGGCACCATGCCGTAGTTGCGCCATACATAGGGCACATCCTCGGCGGCGCCGCCCTCAGCAAAGTTGATTTCTCCGTCCATGCGCACATACTTGATGGCCTTGTCATAGTAGCAGTGGTTGACCACGAAGCCTTCGCTCAGGTGGACTTCCTTGCCCGTGATGCGCAGGATTTCGTCCTCAAAGAAGGAGTTGGTCGAGTAGCACCAGCACGTGCCGCTCTTGTTCTGGTCCTTCACGGGGGTGTGCTTGATGACCTTGACGTCGGTAAACTTGAATCCAGTGCTGTCGGGATTAACGACCTTGCTGTCGGCAAACACGTTGAGTGCAACGAAACCGGCAAGCATTGTGAATAAGATTTTCTTCATAATCAATGTTTTGGTAGTATAAGTTATAATATTAGGTTAATTGCTTCATCAATGATTGTGCATGGCCAGGTCCTGGGAGGCGGGATTCCTGCCCGCGCCGTTTTTGCCGTGGCGTCGCTCAATCTATTCCGCAAATGTAGGATATTTTTTTTATATAGATGCAAAAACGATAATATTTTTGACTAAAAAACACTACCTTTGCACGATGATTTATCCCGCTAACTTTGAGATAAAGATTGGTTTTGACGCTGTTAGGCGTGAACTGGAGCGGCACTGTGTGTCTGCGCTCGG
Organism: uncultured Prevotellaceae bacterium; assembly: GCA_937898675.1. Classification (GTDB taxonomy): domain Bacteria; phylum Bacteroidota; class Bacteroidia; order Bacteroidales; family Muribaculaceae; genus Sodaliphilus. The sequence continues at coordinate 116,083 of CALEJB010000045.1, read as the reverse complement.
TGCGGCCAATGTGCCGCGCCTGCGTTTCTCGACGCGCCGCGACGAGGTGATGCGCTGGCTTGAGCAGACCAACGAGTTCTTGTCCATCTTGCAGACGGGCAGGGAGTTTCCGTTGAGTTACTATTTCGACCTGCGCGTCGTCTTCAAGGAGGCCTCAACGCCCGGCACGTTCTTGAGCGCCGAGCATTTGTTTGACCTGCAGCGCCTGCTGACAACGGTCAGCCAGGTGGTTCGCTTCTTTGCTGCCGACGGTGAGGGCAATATGCCGTATCCCCGCCTGCGTGAACTCACCGCAGGCATGCAGGCGTTTCCCGAGTTGAGCGCCGCCATCGGCGCCGTGCTCGACAAGACCGGCAATATCAAGGACACAGCGTCTCCGCGGTTGCATGAACTGCGCACCTCCATTGCCCGCGTCACAAGCAGCATCAACGGCACCCTGCGCCGCATTATCTCTCAAGGCAAGCAGGACGGCATCCTTGACGCCGATGTGCAGCCCTCGCTGCGCGACGGCCGCCTGGTGCTGCCCGTGAGCGCCATGAACAAGCGCAAACTGCATGGCATCGTGCATGACGAGAGCGCTACGGGCAAGACGGTGTTTATCGAGCCCGATGCCATCGTCGAGGCCAACAACCGCATCCGAGAGACCGAGGCCGAGATTGCCCGCGAAATCATCCGCATACTCACCGCTGTGACCGACCAGATTCGCCCGCACCTCGACGATTTGGCGGGCGTGCTCGACACGCTGGGCAGGCTGGACTTTATCCGTGCCAAGGCGCTGCTGGCCCAGGATGTGGGCGGCCGCTTGTGCCACATCGACAAGAAGCCCGTTGTGGAATGGTACTCGGCAGTGCATCCTGCGTTGCTGCTATCGTTGCGCGGTCAGGGCAAAACCGTGGTGCCGCTCAATATCGCATTGAACAAGGATTGCCGCATTCTTGTGATTTCGGGCCCCAATGCCGGTGGCAAGTCGGTGTGCCTCAAGACTGTGGGCATCGTGCAGTACATGATGCAGTGCGGCTTGCTGCCAACGCTGATGGACAACTCACACATGGGCCTGTTCAACGACATTTTCATCGACATCGGCGACCAGCAGAGCATCGAGGACGACCTGAGCACCTATAGCAGCCACCTGCAGAACATGAAGATGTTCTTGCACAAGGGAGGCCGCGAGACGCTCATCCTCATCGACGAGATGGGCAGCGGCACCGAGCCGCAGATTGGCGGCGCTATCGCACAGGCCATCATCGAGCAGTTAAACGAACGCAAGGTGTTCGGTGTGGTCACGACACATTACCAGAATCTTAAGCATTTTGCCGACGAGGCCGAGGGCGTGGTCAACGGCGCCATGCTCTACGACCGCCAGCGCATGCAGCCGCTGTTCCAGTTGTCGATGGGCTATCCGGGCAGTTCGTTTGCCATCGAGATTGCCCGCAAGACGGGGCTGCCGTCCTCGGTAATCGATAAGGCAAGCGAGATTGTGGGCAGCGACTATGTCAACATGGACAAATATCTGCTGGACATCGTGCGCGACCGCCGTTACTGGGAAAACAAGCGACAGGACATCCGCGCCAAGGAGAAGCGCCTCGACGCCCAACTGGCCGACCTGGAAGAACGCCTCGAGAACATCCGCGCCGAGCACAAGCAGATTATCCACGACGCTCGCGACCAGGCACAGGAAATCCTCAAGGACAGCAATGCTCAAATCGAGCGTACTATCAAGGAAATCCGTGAGCGGCAGGCCGAGAAAGAGCGCACCAAGGAATTGCGCCGCCAGCTTGACGAGTTCAAGCAGCGCCTCAAATCCGAGGAGGCCGTTGACCCCGAGCGCCTCAAGGAACTCAAGCCCAAGCACATTCAGCGCCGCCAGCAACCCAAGCAGGCGGCTCGCAAGCAGGCGGCCCCGGCCAAGGACCGTCCGCTGCAGCCTGGCGACAATGTCGTTATCAAGGGCAGTTCCACGGTGGGCTCGCTCATCAGCATCGACGAGAAGTACGCCCTGGTGGCCTTCGGCAACATCAAGACGCGCATCGAGGCCGACAAGGTGGAGCGCACGATGCGCAAGGAGAAAAAGAAGGAGGTTGAGTCCTTGTCCCGGAAGACCACTGACGAAATCCGGACCCGCCAGCTCAATTTCAAGCCCGACATTGACGTGCGCGGCATGCGCGCCGACGAGGCATTGCAGGCCATCACCTATTTTATCGACGATGCCATCCAGTTCAGCGCCCAGCGCGTGCGCATTTTGCACGGCACGGGCACGGGCGCCCTGCGCGAGGCCATCAGGCAGTATCTGGGCAGCGTGAACGGGGTAAAGAGCTATCACGACGAGCATGTGCAGTTTGGCGGTGCCGGCATCACGGTGGCCGAATTGGAGTAATTGATATCGACACTAATCAATAACAATATTATTATGAGGAAAATTTTCGTATTAACCGTTTTACTAATTTTAAGCATCACAGCAATGAAAGCTGACAATGTTTTTTTGAAAGAGTTTAAGACGACCAACGGCATGGTGCCGTTTGACCGCATCACTGTTGCCGACTATGAGCCCGCTATCAACGAGGCCATCAAGGAGCACAATGCCGAGATTGATGCTATTGTTGACAATCCCGAGACTCCGACTTTTGAGAATACCATTGTGGCGCTGGACCGCGCTGGCGCCATGCTCAACCGCGTGCTGGGCGTGTTCTATCCCATGTTGTCGTGCAATGCCGACGATGCGCTCATCGAGGTGAGCAATCGCGTGGCTCCCGTGCTGAGCGAGCACAGCAGCGGCATCACCCTCAACGAGGGCCTGTGGAAGCGTGTGAAGTATGTGCATGACAACTGCAATGTGAAGGCTCTTGATGTTGAGGACCAGAAACTGCTGAGCGAGACCTACGACAGTTTTGTACGCAGTGGCGCCAACCTGCAGGGCAAGGACCGCGACCGTTACCGCGAACTGACCAAGCGCCTGTCCGAACTCACGCTCAAGTTCAACCAAAATGCGCTCAAGGAGACTCCGCGCTACGAACTCTGGCTCACCGCCGATGACCTTGACGGTCTGCCCGAGAGTGCCATCGACGCCGCCCGCCAGGCGGCCAAGGAGAAGGGCCGCGACGGTGAGTGGCTCGTCACACTCGACGCCCCCAGTTATCAGGCGTTCATGAAGTACAGCTCGCGCCGCGACCTGCGCGAGAAGTTGTACAAGATGTATAACCAGCAGTGCACCAGCGGCGAATATTCTAACCTGGAAGTGATGCGCGACATCGCCAACACCAGGCTTGAATTTGCCCAACTGTTCGGCTGCAAGAGTTTTGCTGAGTACCAGCTCCAGCACACCATGGCCGAGAATCCCAAGAATGTGTACAAGATGCTCAACGAACTGCGCGACGCCTATCTGCCCGTCGAGCGCAAGGACATGGAGCGCTTGGCCAAGTTTGCCAGCGACCTTGAGGGGACCAAGATTGAAATCATGCCCTGGGACTACAGTTACTACAGCAACAAGGAAAAGGACTCGATGTTCCAGGTCAACGACGAGTTGCTGCGTCCTTACTTTGAGTTGGGCGCCGTGACCAAGGGCGTCTTTGGCTTTGCCACCAGGATGTATGGTCTGCATTTCACTCAAAACTATGATGCCCAGGTGTTCAACCCCGAGGTCGAGGTCTATGACGTGACCGACGAGGGCGGCAAGTTTGTGGGCATGCTGTATGTGGACTTTTTCCCCCGCGCCACCAAGTCGAGCGGCGCTTGGATGACCGCTTTCCGCGAGCAGTATGTCGATGCCAACGGCAATGATGTGCGCCCGCTGGTCACCTTGACGCTCAACTTCACCCGTCCCACCGAGACCAAGCCGTCGCTGCTCACGTTCTATGAGGTCGAGACCTTCATGCACGAGTTTGGTCATGCCCTCCACGGCCTGCTGTCACAGTGCAAGCATGTGTCGTTGTCGGGCACCAATGTCTATCGCGACTTTGTCGAGGCGCCGTCGCAGTTCAACGAGAATTATATGTATGAGCGCGAGTTCCTTGACAGCTTTGCCCGCCACTATCTCACCGGCGAGAATGTGCCCCAGGACCTCATCGACAAGCTCGTTGCCTCGTCGCAGTATGGCGCTGCCTATGCTTGCATTCGCCAGTTGGGCTTCGGCTTCATCGACCAGGCATGGCACAACATCACCAAGCCTTTCAACGGCGACCCGTTCAAGTTTGAGTATGACGCGCTCAAGAGCGTACAGGCCTTTGAACCCGTCGAGGGCTGCATCATGTCGCCGCAGTTCACTCACATCTTCTCGGGTGGCTATGCCGCTGGCTACTATAGTTACAAGTGGGGCGAGATGATTGAGTGTGACGCGTTCTCCAAGTTCAAGGAGGATGGCATCTTCAATCCCGCCACCGCTGCTTTGTGGCGTGACAATGTGCTCTCGCGCGGCGCCACCGAGGCTCCCATGACGCTCTACAAGCGTTTCCGCGGACGTGAGCCCAAGATTGACGCTATGATGCAGCGCGACGGCATCAAGAAGTAATACTAACAATCCCGTCGATGCAAGGCCGAACTTTCAGACCCGCTACGCTGCAGGATGTCCCCGTGATTATGCGCCTCGTTGACGAGGCGCGGGGCATCATGCGCTCGTGCGGCAATATGGACCAGTGGACGGGTGGCTATCCCAGCGCCGAGGCTATAGAGGAAGACATCAACAACGGCCATTGCTTCCTGTGTGTGGAGCAGGGTGGGGACATTGTCGCCTCGTTTGCCTTCATCCCCAGTCCTGAGCCCACCTATGCACGCATCTACGAGGGCCAGTGGCTCGACGATGAACCCTATCATGTGGTGCACCGCTTGGCCAGCACGGCGGCCAGTCACGGTGTCTTCAATGATGTGATGGACTGGTGCATGAATGTGGCTGGCAATCTGCGCATCGACACCCACCGCGACAATGTCATTATGCGCCATGTCATCGACAAGTACGGCTTTGCCTACTGCGGCATCATCTACCTGCTCGACGGTGCCGAGCGCCTCGCTTTCCAAAAGCACCGATAATCTTGTCTGACGGTACTAAAAACACCGAGAGGCTGACTCATTGCGAGCCAGCCTCTCCTATTAGATGATAATGTCCGATTCTTACTTCTTCAGGGCTTCGGCAGCCTTGTTCAGACCCTCGGCAGCCTTGTCCTTGGCAGCGTCAACGGCCTTGTCCTTAGCCTCTTTTGCCTTGTCTGCGGCATTTTCAACGGCATCCTTAGCGCCTTCCTTGACAGCGTCAACCTTGTCCTTGGCAGCGTCAACAGTCTCAGCGGCCTGGTCCTTGACGTCCTCGGCAGCGCCGGCCACGTTGGCAGCAGCGTTCTTTACAAAGCCGTCAAATGCTTCCTTCATCTCGTCGGGCACGTTAACATAACCCTCAATCTTCTCGGTCAGAGCGGGAATCTTGGCGGCAAGAGCCTCCTTGTTGTTTTCCCATACGGTCTTGATGATGTTGATGATGTTGAAGTAGCCTTCCTGGTCACCGCCCTTGAGCAGTTCCTCGGCTTTAGCCTTCCAGCCATCCAACAGGCCCATGGCGGCATTCTCGTCGGCGGCATCCATCAGTTGCTGAGTTGCGCTCTCAACGGTGAGAACAGTGTCGGTCTGCTCAACGGCATTCTGCTCCTCGGCGGGCTTCTGGGTGTCGCAGCTGTTGCAACTTACAAGCGAAACGGCAGCTACACAGGCTGCAAACATAATAAATAACTTCTTCATAATAAAACAACTTAAAAATTAAATGATTAATAAAAAATGTAATAACTGTTTGTTGATTAATTAGCGCCGCAAATGTAACGGCATTTTTTGAATTACCAAATTATTTTGTCTTCATTTTTCTTTTTTTTGTACTTTTGTTTGCCTTTTGGGCGGTTGGGCGGACAAAAAACCGTAACTTTGCGTGCCAGATTTCGTCCGTCATGGGTTTATCACAAATTCCATGCCAAGGTAAACAATAAAAACTGAAAAAAATATGTGGATTTGGATTATTATTGGAGGAATCACCTTGCTGAGCGTTGTCGTTCAGAGTTCCCTCAATTCAAAATTTGCCAAATATAGCAAGGTCCCGCTGGCTGCTCCCATGGCCGGGCGCGACATCGCTATGGCCATGTTGCGGCACAATGGCGTCGATGATGTGAACGTGACCAGTGTCGCCGGGCAGTTGACCGATCATTTCAACCCCGCCAACAAGACGGTGAACTTGAGCGAGCCGGTCTATGCCACCAACAGCATTGCTGCCGCAGCGGTGGCGGCCCACGAGTGCGGACATGCCGTCCAGCACAAGACGGGCTACAGCATGCTCGTTTTGCGCTCCAAGATGGTGCCCCTCGTCTCCTTTGCGTCCAACAGCGTGAGTTGGCTGCTGATGATTGGCGTCGCGCTCATCACGTTTACCCCCATTCCCCTCTACATCGCCATTGCCCTGTTTGCCGCCACGGTGGCATTCAGTTTTGTGACCTTGCCCGTCGAGATCGATGCCAGCCGGCGCGCCATCAACTGGCTCGAGGGCTCGGGCTATGTCAGCGCGCAGCAGTTGCCCATGGCCAAGGAGGCGCTGCGCGCTGCCGCCTACACCTATGTGGTGGCCGCAATCGGTTCGCTGGCTACATTAATCTATTACTTGGTAATGGCCAAGGGCGCCCGTCGCTAATAACATTATTATATATAAAAAAACAACACTGATATAATGGCACAAAAACCATCAATCCCAAAGGGCACGCGCGATTTCTCCCCGATTGAGATGGCGCGCCGCAACTACATTTTCAACACGATTAAAGAAGTGTTCCTGCTCTACGGCTTCCAGCAGATTGAGACTCCCTCGATCGAGAACCTGTCCACGCTCATGGGCAAGTATGGTGAGGAAGGCGACAAGCTGTTGTTCAAAATCCTGAACAGCGGCGACTACATGAAGGACGCCCCCGAGGAACTGCTCGCGGCGCGCGACTCGTTGCACTTGACCGGCAAAATCAGCGAGAAAGGACTGCGCTATGACCTGACGGTCCCCTTTGCGCGCTATGTCGTCCAGCACCGCAACGACCTGCAGATGCCTTTCAAGCGCTATCAGGTGCAGCCCGTGTGGCGCGCTGACCGCCCGCAAAAGGGGCGTTACCGCGAGTTTTACCAGTGTGACGCCGACATCGTTGGCAGCGACTCGCTGCTCAACGAGGTGGAACTGGTGACGATGATTGACGAGGTGTTTGACCGCTTCAACATCAACATCGCCATCAAACTGAACAACCGCAAGATTCTCAGCGGCATTGCCGAGGTAATGGGCGCTGCCGACAAGATTGTCGATATTACTGTCGCCATCGACAAACTCGACAAAATCGGTATCGACAATGTAAACGCCGAGTTGAAGGAGAAGGGGCTCAGCGACGAGGCTGTCGCCACGTTGCAGCCGTTGCTGGCATTGCAGGGCTCAAACGACGAGCGCCTTGCCGCGCTCGAGGGCATGCTCGCCTCCAGCGAGACGGGCATGAAGGGCATCGAGGAGATGCGCTATGTGCTCTCCCATGTGGCTGCTCTGGGCACCCGCGGACATGTCGAACTCGATGTGTCGCTGGCCCGCGGCTTGAACTATTATACGGGCACCATCTTCGAGGTCAAGGCGTTGGATTTCGCCATCGGCAGCATCCTGGGCGGTGGCCGATACGACAACCTGACGGGTGTCTTTGGCATGCCGGGACTGTCGGGAGTGGGCATCAGCTTTGGCGCCGACCGCATTTATGACGTGCTCAACGGCCTCAATCTCTATCCCGCCGACACCATGGCAACGGCCAAGGTGCTGTTTGTCAATTTTGGCGAGCAGGAAGCCGCTGCCTCGCTGCAACACATCAAGACCCTGCGCCGCGCCGGCATCAGCGCCGAACTCTATCCCGACAGCACCAAGATGAAGAAGCAGATGAACTATGCCAACGACCGCCAGATTCCGTTCGTCGCCATCGTGGGCGCCGACGAGGTGGCCAATGGCACCGTCGCTCTCAAGAACATGGCCACCGGTGACCAGCAGACGCTGCCCATCGAGGATGTAATCAAGGCCATAGGCCAATAACCAGGTTGATTAAGGGAGAAACAGGCATTGTCATGAATATTATGTACAAACAGTTGAAGCGACTGCCGCTTTTTCAAGGCGTGAGCACCGAGAAAATCACGGCGCTGGTCGAGAAAATGCCGTTTCATTTCCTCAAGTACAAGGACAACGAGCAGATTATTGCCGCCGGCGAGCCTTGCTCTCATGTCAAGTTCATCGTGTCGGGGCAACTGCGCCTCGAGACGCCGTTCACACGTCTGAAAGTGTCGTTGCTGCAGACGCTGTCCGCGCCTCAAGTGCTTGCTGCCGACTATCTGTTCGGGCGTGAAACGGTCTATCCCTTCAGCGCCCGTGCTGTGGGTTCTTGTGGCATTCTCCAGCTGGTTAAGAGTGACTACATCAAGATGATTTCCAGCGACAAGGTGTTTTTGTTCAATATTTTGAATTACTTGTCGTCGCGCAGTCAGCGCGGTTTCTCATCGGTCCTTGCCATCAAGGACGGTTCGGTGTCCGAGCGTTTGGCCTCTATCGTCGGTGCCGTGGCCGCCAGCGGCGCCAAGGACATCACGCTGCGGTATAAGCAGAAAGACCTCTGCTCGTTGTTGAGTACCCAGCGCACGACTCTCATCGCGGCGCTGGACAAGTTGAGCGGGCAGGATATTATCGAGTATGACAGCAACGAGATGAAGATTCTTGACCCTCGTGGGCTGTTCTCATTATTGAATAACTGATTGCAATGCAATATACCTATTATACCCATGGAACTTGTTCCGTCCAGATTGATATTGAACTCAGTGAGGACGGCGTTATCAAGAGCGTTCAGTTTTTGGGCGGATGCCACGGCAATCTGCAGGCGGTGTCTGCGCTTGTCCGCGGCATGAAGGCCCAGGACGCCATTGCCAAGTTGCAGGGCATACGCTGTGGCTACAAGAGCACGTCGTGCCCCGACCAGTTGGCGACGGCGCTGAGCGAAGCTCTGGCAAATAAAACAGGAAAATAACCAATTAGCAGATAGAAAAATATGAAGAAATTATTAGTGATTGTCGCCTTCGCCGTGTGCGTGTCGCTGGCGGGCTGCATTAAGAGTGGAGACAAGGACTATAAGGCCGAGGGCCAGAAGTTGGCCGACCAGCTGAACGAGATGTGCCAAAGGCAGGACACTGCTGCCGTGATGCAACTCGACAAGCAGATTCGCGACATGGAGCAGGAGGTGATTGCCGCAGGTGACGAGAAAGCCGTCGCCGACTTTCAGCAGGTATTGAAGGAGGCGCGTGACAAGGCAGCAGCTTATATCGTAACCATCAAGATGGACAATGGGGTTTCCAAGGATAGTGCCATCAATGAGCTTACTGGCGATGCCTTGAATGGCGGCGTGGACATCCAGTCGCTTTCCAATGCCATCGATGCCAGCCTCGAGAAGGAACAGCAAGCCAAGAAAAAGTAACAGTCGGGGCATGCGACCACTGCCGGTATCGGGTTGGATGGACCGCGCCTTCAGGGGGCTGCGGCCTGCGGTCATGTTGGGTTTGTGCTGTCTGGCGCTGTCATCATGCGGCACGGGCATTGAACTCAACGAGCGCGTTACCGACAAGGATGTGAGCCGCGTGATCGATGAGATGGATGCGCGTCAGGCCCCCGTGACGCTTGACGCATTTGTGGACTCGCTGCCGGCATGGCAGCCGGGCAAGCGCTTTTGGGTGGCCGACAACCAGGTGCGACTGCTGTTTGCCCATTCCCAGGATGATGTTGCCGACACCATCAACCTCACGGGCCGTGTGCTCAAGTATGTGGGCTATGAGACGGGCAGCATCTACGACAACCGCAGCACGGTAAATATCATCTTCAAGGACTCCGCTACGGGCAAAACCTATGTCTATCGCACCGACAAGACCATCGGTGAGTTCCGTCCGGGATTCTCTGTCCCGATGCTCATCGACATGGACATGGTGGACCACATCGCACGGCAGGTCGAAGGCAACGATTACTTTATCAAGACGCCCATCTGGTATGACTGCGGCACCGAGCAGATGCGCGACGGCCGCCATTTCGTCAAGGTGCACATCGACGGTGTGAAAGCGGGCAATGCCGTGATGCCGTTGCGGGTGCTGTTCACTGCCATTGACTCGCGCGAGCGGGCCATGGTGTGGATGAGTGTCAACGGCTCGGCGATGCGCGGACGCGACTTTGACGCGTTGTTCACCGCCTCTGACCCCCACCTGGGCTATCCACTCATTGGCGATGCCAACTGGCTGCGCATCACGCGAGGCGAGGTCGTCGTCGGAATGACCAAGGAGGAGTGCCGCTTGGCGCTGGGCAGCCCCAACCGCATCAATGAGAACCCTGACCAGGGCGGCATGAGGGAGTACTGGTACTATGACGGCGGTTCCTATCTGTATTTTGTTGACGGGCTGCTCAGTCAGTTCAGGCGCTGAAGTGATTGGTGATATGGCATACGGACTTGAAATAGAATTCCTTGGTACAGGCACGTCAACGGGTGTGCCCATGCTGCTGTGCCCATGCCCGGTGTGCCGCAGCACCGACCCCCGCGACAAGCGCCTGCGCGCGTCGGCTGTCGTGCGTTACAAGGGTGCCAATTTGCTCATCGACTGCGGCCCCGATTTCCGCACCCAGATGCTGCGCGCCTCCGATACCCGGCTCGACGCCGTCTTGCTCACCCATTTCCATTTCGACCATGTGGCGGGTTTGGACGACTTGCGCACCTATTGCTATCGGCATGAGGACGGTTTTCCGCTCTATGCCCAGCAACGCGTGCTTGACGCATTGCACCAGCGCATTCCATACTGCTTTGCCGAGCATCCTTATCCTGGCGTAGCCCGTTTTGATGAGCATGTCGTGGGCGAGGGCAACCAGCCGTTTGAGGTCCGGGGCGTCACCATTCAGCCCATTCCCGTGATGCACGACAAGTTGCCCATCTGTGGTTACCGCATCGGCCCCATGGCCTATATCACCGATTGCAAATTCATTGCCGATGAGCAGGTTGACCGTCTCAAGGGCATCCCGCTGCTGGTCATCAATGCCTTGCGCATGACTGAGCACAACTCCCACATGAGCCTGGGCGAGACACTCGCGGTTGTTGAGCGCGTCAAGCCCGGCAAGACTTTTCTGATTCACATGAGCGACGGCATTGGCCTGCATGCCCGGTCGCATGAAGTTTTGCCCGCTGGCATCGAACTGGCCTATGACGGGCTGATTGTAAACATTTGATTGATGGAACCTCACGAACTTGAAATATCGCAGGTCGCATCCAGCACAAAGGTTCAAGGGCCGCATGCGTTTGAGACGCGCATCCAGGCGGGTTTTCCCAGCCCTGCCCAGGGCGAGTATGCCAACAGCATCGATCTCAACCGTGAACTCATCAGCAATCCTGCTGCCACATTCTGTGCCCGCGTCATCGGCAATTCGATGGTCGATGCGGGCATCAACGAGGGCGACCTGCTCATCATCGACCGCTCTGTCCCCGCCCGCGACGGCTGCATCGCCGTGTGCTTTGTGGACGGCGACTTCACCGTCAAGCGCGTTACTGTGCGCGACGACGGCGTTTATCTGACGCCCGCCAATGCCTCGTTCCCCCCACTGCACATCAGCGAGGAGAGTAATTTCCAAGTGTGGGGCGTCGTCACACACATTGTCAAGCGCATGTAACCTCACATCACTATCAGCAATGAAGAACCTTTGCCTGGCCATCATCATCAACCTTGTCATCAGTCTGACGGCTAGTGCGTTGATTCCCGAGCCCGTTTCGTTCCAGGAGTCCGTCACCCTCGCCGCCAAGGCCACTAAAAAGAAAAAAAACACCAAGAAGAAACAGTCTCGCAAACCCAAGAAATCGGCTAAACGCAAAAAGGCCTCCAGCGCAAGCAAGTACTGGGAGATGGGCTATGACGATGGCTACGACGACGGCTATGACGATGGCGCCGACTGTGGCGGTGGCTATGAGGACAGTTACAATCCCCAGACCAAACTGCGCGGCAAGGCCCGCGAGCAGTACCTCGATGGCTACGGGCGCGGTTATGACGAGGGTTTTATCGACGGCCGCAGCGACCGCGACGGCTGCGCATAGTAAGAAGACTGGAATTAGGGGTTATGATGGTTCCGTTGTCTTGTCGCAGGGGCATTTTGAATAATTTCATGCGGCAAATGGCGTTTTTTGGCGTTAAGTTGTGAAAAAAATGCTATTTTTGCGGCAGATATGTTCAAGAAATCCACATTATCATTCAAGCGTTACGGCATCCTGTTCTTTGCGATGTGTGTCGCGGCGGTGTCGTGGCAGTGCTTTGTCGTGGCGCTCGACACGCATCTGGGCGGGGTGGGGCGCATGCTGCACGAGTGGCATGCCGTTGCCGTCAGCGTTGCCAATGCGCTGCTGTTGCTCTCGCCCTACTGGCTATTGCGCCGGCGATGGCGGTGGCTGGTGTGGATCCCGCTAACCTTGCTCACCGTGTGGTGCGTGGTGCAGATGTGCTACTGCCGCGCCTACGACGACCTGATGCCGTGGCAGAGCATGACGCTGACCGATAATGTGAATTCGACTTTGATGGACAGCACCCTGACCCTCTTGCGATGGCAGGATTTGCTCGTCGTCGTTCCGTTTTTGCTGCTCATAATCGCTTGCCTTGTCGGCAAACGCGCGGCGAACGACGGCGCGAGGCTTAAACCGTTCTTGTGTTCGCTGGCTGCCGCTTTGCTCGTCGGCGCGGCAGGCTACTACAACGGGGCCGACGGCTTTAAGTCGCGCTTCTTGCACAATTTCAGCAACAGCGGTTATTTTGCCCGCAATGGCCTTATCCCTTATGGTCTGTTCACGCTGCATGACGTGTTGCTGAGCGGCCGCGGCGTGAGCGATGCCGAGCGTGCCCAAGCGGCAAAATTCCTCGCCGAGGATTGCCCGCATTATACCGATAACCGCTTTGCCGCTGGCGATAAGCCCAATTTGGTGCTCATCATCGTCGAGTCACTGCACACTTGGCCCATCGGCATGCAGGTCGATTGCCGCGAGGTGACGCCTGTGCTCAACAGCATTATGGCGGGCGACAGCGTCATCTATGCGCCGCATGTGCTTTTCCAGACCAGCCACGGCCATTCGAGCGACGCCCATTTCATCTACAACACCGGCCTGCTGCCCCTGCGCGACGCGGCAGTGGCGGTGAATCATGGCGTTGGCCCATATCCCACGCTGGCTGCGGCATTGCCGGGCTATGACTGCCGCGAAATCATTTGCACGCCGGGCAAGAACTGGAACCAGAACGTGACGGCCCGCACCTACGGATTTGATACGCTCTACACGCGCGACCACCTCGCTGGTGCGTTGGCGCGCCACAGCCAGGTTGACGATGCGGCGATGACCGACTTTGCTGCGGGCCTCTTGCCCGAACTGCGCCAGCCGTTTTTCCTCGAGATGGTGACTATGACCATGCACACGCCCTATGCCGCCGGCAAGGTGCGGCCCTCATGGATTACCGCCAGCGACACACTCAACGCCGAGGCGCGCAACTACCTCAACTGTGTGAATGTGACCGACAGTTGCATCGGAGCGTTCATCGGCGCGCTTGAGGCTCAGGGCATGCGTCAAAACACCGTCATCGCCATTGTGAGCGACCACACCCAACTGTACTATAACCGCATTGTCGGACGCCCCGACGAGCAGTTTGTGCCAGATGACTGGGGCATCCCCATGATTATCCTGGGCACGGGCACCAAGTTGCGTTACGAGCCCGTTATCGGCCAGGTGGATGTGTTCCCCACGCTACTTGACGTGATGGGTGCCAATTCCTACGAGTGGAAGGGGTTGGGACACAGTATCTTGCGATACAGCGTCACGAGTGCCGTGCAGCCCCGCAACATGTCGGTGATTGGCGACAGCACTGCGCTCACGCCCCACCAGCGCAAGGTCTGGGACATGAGCCGCCTCTTGATATTTGACGCTCCCAACCGCAAATGGTGATTAAACTTTTTGGGCAGGTTCGAGTCTTTATAATACTTTATATATTGATAATTTAATAAAACCAAGACTATTATGAAAAAGATGATGATGTTGGCAGTGCTTTTCTGCCTCGCTGCCGCTCCCGCGGCTATGGCTCAAAACCAGGACCCCCAAGTGAAAACGCTCACTGTTGAGCAGCAGAAACAACTGCAACAGCAGGCTGCCCAAATGAAAGAAAACGAGGAACAGCAAAAGCAGGCTCTGAAGAAGCAAGAGGAGCAGGCAAAGGATGCAAAGGAGGCCGCTCAGAAGCAAAAGAAGGAGGCTCAAAAGGCCGAGAAGGAAGCCAAGAAGGCCGAGAAAAAGGCCAAGGAGGAGCAAAAGGCAATCGAAAAGCGCCAAAAGGCCCGCGACAACTATGCCAAGGCACAGGATAAACTGAATGATGCTCAAAAAAAGCAGAACGAAGTGGAGAAGAAGATGCGCGAACTGCCTGAAAAGCAAGCCAAGGATACCCAAAAACTCATGGACAAGCATGCCAAAAAGGCCAACGCTACTGCCGAGGAGAAGGTCAAGATGGACGAAGAAAAACTCAAATTGAGCGAGAAGCAGGCCAAGCAGATTGCCGACCTGCAAAAGAAGCGCGACAATGCTGCCAAGGATATCGAAAAGGCTCAAAAGAACCTTGAGAAGGCCAAGAAGGAGGTGGAAAAATACAACTGATTTCGCTGCCCGACATGATTACCGGGGCCCGGTTGACAACTCAGCCGGACCTCGTTTTTTTTGTTAAAACAGTGGCGCTTGCGGCAAAATGTGCTCCCGCCGCGCCATGGACTCAAAACTTTTCACTAACTTTGCACGATTTTTAGACGCGAGAACACATGGATTTTGAACTCATCGCATCCGCATCAGGCACCAATGCCCGCGCTGGTTTGATTACTACGGGACACGGCCAGATTGAGACGCCCATTTTCATGCCCGTGGGCACTGTCGGCGCCGTCAAGGCCGTGCACATGCCTGAACTGCGTGACGACATACACGCCCAAATCATCTTGGGCAATACCTATCACCTCTACCTGCGCCCTGGCATGGACATCATCGGGCGCGCCGGTGGCTTGCACAAGTTCAACGGATGGGACCGCCCCATCTTGACCGACAGCGGCGGTTTTCAGGTGTTCTCCCTGGCCGAGAACCGCAAACTCACCGACGAGGGCGTGACCTTCCGCAGCCACATCGACGGCAGCAAGCACCTTTTCACCCCCGAGAAGGTGGTGGACATCGAGCGCATCATTGGCAGCGACATCATGATGGCGCTGGACGAGTGCCCGCCCGGCACCAGCGACTACAACTATGCCCGCAAGTCGTTGACGCTGACCCACCGCTGGCTCGAGCGCGGCTGGAAGCATTTCAAGGAAACTGAGCCGCTTTACGGCCACAGCCAGGCCTATTTTCCCATCGTGCAGGGATGCGTTTACAAGGACTTGCGCCAGGAATCGGCCAAGTTTGTCGCCGACCTGGGCGCCGACGGCAACGCCATCGGTGGCCTCGCCGTGGGCGAGCCCACCGAGAAGATGTATGAGATGATTGAGGTGGTCAATGACATCCTGCCCCAGGACCGCCCCCGCTATCTGATGGGTGTGGGCACGCCCGCCAACATCCTCGAAGCCATCGACCGCGGCGTGGACATGATGGACTGCGTGATGCCTACCCGCAACGGGCGCAACGGCATGCTGTTCACCCGCCACGGCATCATGAACATGCGCAACAAGAAGTGGGCCGATGATTTCGCACCCTTGCAGGAAGATGGCCCCTCGATTGTTGACCGCATCTATTCGCGGGCCTACGTCCGCCATCTGTTCATCGCGCAGGAGATTCTGGCGATGCAGATTGCAAGCGTTCACAACTTGGCGTTTTACCTGTGGCTCGTGGGCGAGGCGCGCAAGCACATCATCGCCGGCGATTTCCCCGCCTGGAAACAACAGATGCTTCACGACGTGCAGCAGCGACTGTAATACTTTATTGCGATGGACGAGCACCAAGACGATATCATGTTAATGCCCGACGGCGAAAAGACCGATGCGGCGGCGTTGGAACCCAAGGAGTCCAAGCGCGACACGCGCCGCCGCTATCCGTGGTACTACGTGAAGCGCATCGACCGCTACATCGTCAAGAATTTCCTGGGCACTTTCTTCTTTGCCATCCTGTTGCTGTTCGCCATCGTCGTGATGTTTGACATCAACGAGAAACTTGACGCGGTGCTCACGGCGCCGTTAAGGGCGACGGTGTTCCAGTACTTCATGAACTTCCTGCCCTTTGTGCTCAGCCAGTTCAGCCCGTTGTTTACTTTTATATCGGTAATTTTCTTTACCTCGCGTCTTGCCGACCGCAGCGAGGTCATAGCCATGCTCAGCAACGGCATCAGTTTCTACCGTTTGACGCTGCCCTACCTGTTCTCGGCGGCCGTCATTGCCGTGGGCAGTTACTGGTTGGCGGCATACGTCATCCCGCCCGCCAACGCCGAGCGCCTCGCCTACACCAATAAGTGGGTGAAAAACAAGGAGGTGGTCTATGGCGACAACATCCAGTTGCAGGTCAAGCCGGGCGTGATGGCCTATATGGCGCGCTACGACAACACGACGCGCAGCGGTTTCCGTTTCTCGCTCGAGAAGTTTGAGGGCAACACCCTCAAGTCGCGCCTCACGGCCGAGACGATAAAGTATGACTCCGTTGGCCTGTGGACCGTGCGCCAATACACCATCCGCGAGTTCAACGGATTGAAGGAGACGATGACCAAGGGCGCTATGATGGACACCCTGCTGAATATCGACCCGCGCGACTTCCTCATCTCCAAGTACGACGAGCAGACGATGACTTCGCCCGAGCTGCAGGAATATATCATGAAGCAAAAGGCCCGCGGCGTGTCCAATATCAAGTCATTTGAAGTCGAGTATGAGCGGCGCATTGCCATGACGGCGGCAGCGTTTATCCTCACCATCATCGGTCTCTCGCTCTCGTCGCGCAAGGTGAGGGGAGGCATCGGCCTTAACATCGGTCTGGGCCTCTTGCTCAGTTTCTCTTATTTGCTGTTCATGACGGTTACCTCCACTTTTGCCGTCTCGGGCTACACCAGCGCTCGTGTGGCGATGTGGATACCCAACTTTGTCTATATCATCATCGCCGCTATCCTGTACTACCGCGCCTCCAGGTGACGGCATTCCCTTCTTTGGGCCATTGCATTCTCATTAACTAAAATTAATCCTGAGGTTGTTCGTCGGGTGGAGGAATTTTTGTAACTTTGCCGATTAATGCGAGTATATAGCAGCAATGATTAGTCCCATTATTGATAATAACGCGATTGAGCAGGTGCGGGCGCTCATTAACGGTGCCCAGCGCATTGTTATCACTTGCCACAAGTCGCCCGACGGCGACGCTTTGGGCTCGACCCTTGCGCTGTGCCACATACTCCAGCGTCTGGGCAAGGACGCCACAGTGGTCACTCCCGATATGCCCCCCAAGGCGTTGAACTTCATTCCCGGCGTGCGCAACATCGCGGTATTCACCAAGCACGAGCTGCGGGCCCGCAAGGTGTTGGCCGATGCTCAACTTATTTTTTGCCTTGATTTCAACACTCTAAGGCGCATCGACACCCTGGGAGAAATCATTGATTCGCTCAGCGCCAAGCGCATACTCATCGATCATCACCTCGACCCCGACAATGTCTTTGATGTGATGATTTCCCATCCCGAGATGTCTTCGACCTGTGAACTGGTGTTCAGGGTGCTCATGCAGTTGGGCATGTTGAAGTGGATGGACCGCCGGGCTGCGAGTTGCCTCTATGTGGGACTGCTGACCGATACTGGCGGCTTTGCTTTCAGTTGTGACAATCCCGAGTTCTATGAGGTGCTGGCTAGCATCATGCGACGCCGTTTCGACCGGGTCAAGCTGTATAACCTTGCCTTGAACACCTTTAGCGCCGACAGCCTCAGGCTGCAAGGCTATGCCATCTCCGAGAAGATGAAACTCTTTCCCGGGCACGGGGCGTCGCTCATCGTGCTCGACAAGGAGGAACTCGAGCGTTTCCACTACAACCGGGGCGACACCGAGTCGCTCGTCAACAAGCCCCTCGCCATCCCCGAAGTCTACTGGAGCGTGTTCATGCGTGAGGACGCTGACAAAATCAAGGTGTCGTGCCGTAGCCAGGGCGATTTCTCGGTGAGCGATATTTGTGCTAAATATTTCAATGGCGGCGGGCACAAGAATGCCGCCGGCGGCGATTTCTTTGGCATGCTCGACGAAGCGGTGGCCACGTTCTATCAAGTGCTTGCCGACTTTTTCCCCAATGTGCCGCTGGATAGAGATGATAACAGACAACAAACGACTATAACGATTGAAACAGACAATGACTAACAGAATTATTAAGGGTGTATTTGCCTTGCTGGGCCTGTCGGCGCTGTTGGCGCTCTCGGCCTGTAACGATGACGAGAGCTATGCCGACTTGTTGAACAGTGAGCGCAATGCCGTCAATGCTTTTCTTGCCGACCAAAAGGTGGTGATGTCGATTCCCGAGGATTCGGTGTTCTTGATTGGTGAGGATGCCCCCTATTATCGCCTCGATGAGGATGGTAACATCTATATGCAGGTCCTCAAGGCCGGCGACCGGTCCGACAAGGCCAAGACGGGCGAGCCCATCTACTTCCGCTATGCCCGCTACAACCTTTCCACTTGGTATGCCGATGGCACTTGGACTCAGTATAGCGGCAATGAGAACTCGATGGATGCTCCGGCTTGCTCCTTCAACTTTGCCGACTATTCCCTGCCGTCATCTTCGCAGTGGGGATACGGGCTGCAGTACCCGTTGCTGTTTCTCGGGGTGGAGTGTGAGGTCAATCTTGTCATCAAGTCGCAGTATGGTTTCTCTAACGAGATTTCTTATGTGACGCCGTTTTTCTACCATGTGCGTTACTACCACAGCCAAATTTAATTAGGGATAATATGTCACTCATTAAGTCAATCTCAGGAATCCGCGGCACCATCGGCGGCAAGGCCGGCGATGGACTTTCGCCGCTTGATATTGTCAAGTTCACTTCGGCTTACGCTACGTTTATGCGCCGCAATTCGCCCGTCAACTCCAACACCATTGTCGTGGGACGCGACGCGCGCCTCTCGGGACGCATGGTGCTGAATACCGTTGTCGGCACGCTCACGGGCATGGGTTTAGATGTGGTCAACATTGGCCTCGCCACCACGCCCACCACCGAGCTTGCCGTTATCGGCGAGCATGCTTGCGGCGGCATCATCATCACCGCTTCACACAATCCCAAGCAGTGGAACGCCCTCAAACTGCTCAACCACAACGGCGAGTTTCTCACCGATGCCCAGGGCAAAGAGGTGCTGCGCATTGCCGAGGCCGAGGACTTTGACTATGCCGACGTGGACCATCTGGGCCGCGAGATGAAGAACTACACTTGGCTCAACCGGCACATCGCCCAGGTGCTGGCGCTCGACCTCGTCGATGTTGAGGCTATCCGCAAGGCCGACTTCACTGTTGCTGTCGATGCTGTCAATTCGGTCGGCGGCATCGCTATCCCCAAACTGTTGGAGGCGTTGGGTGTCAAGCGTGTCGAAAAACTCTTCTGTGACCCCACGGGCAACTTCGGTCACACCCCCGAGCCCATTCCCGGCAACCTGACCGCCATCAGCGACTTCATGCGCAAGGGCAAGGCCGATGTCGGCTTTGTCGTTGACCCCGATGTGGACCGCCTGGCCATCGTGATGGAAAATGGCGAGTTCTTTGTCGAGGAATACACCCTCGTCGCCGTGGCCGACTATGTGCTCCAGCACACCCCTGGCGCCACGGTGAGCAACCTGTCGTCGTCGCGCGCGTTGCGCGATGTGACCGTCAAGCACGGCTGCTCTTACACGGCTGCCGCTGTGGGCGAGGTCAATGTCACCACCGAGATGCGTCGCACGGGCGCTGTCATTGGCGGTGAGGGCAACGGCGGCGTCATCTATCCCGCCAGCCACTATGGCCGCGATGCCCTCGTGGGCGTGGCGCTGTTCCTTTCGCTGTTGGCACGCAGCGGCATGAAGGTGAGCCAGCTCAAGCAGACCTATCCCAAGTACAGCATCGCCAAGACCAAACTTGAACTCAAGCCTGGCATGGACGTTGACGGCATTCTCAAGGCCGTCGAGCGTCACTATGCTGGCGAGCAGATGACCACCATCGACGGCGTCAAGATTGACTTTGCCGACGGATGGGTGCACCTGCGCAAGAGCAACACCGAGCCCATCATCCGCATCTACAGCGAGGCCCACTCTATGGAACAGGCCGAGAAACTGGGCGAGGACGTGAAGCAAATCGTGCTGTCGCTCTGCTAAGAGGTAAATAATGAGATAATGATAATCGGGAGCAGAATTCTGCGCCCGATTTGTTTTGTACTGGCTGCTGGCTTGTGTCAAGTGCTATGGCAACTCCGCCTCGCCTTCAAAGGCGAGTGCCGCCCCTCCGGTGAGATAGACGTGCCCGTTGCTTTCGCACCATTCAATGCTCACGGTGCCTCCGTCCATCACCACTTGTGCCTGCCTATGACATCGGTGGCTGATGACTGCCGCCACCGCTGTGGCGCAT
Source organism: uncultured Prevotellaceae bacterium (assembly GCA_937898675.1). Taxonomy (GTDB): domain Bacteria; phylum Bacteroidota; class Bacteroidia; order Bacteroidales; family Muribaculaceae; genus Sodaliphilus. Next base: position 95,488 of record CALEJB010000045.1, on the reverse strand, counting down.
GCTCCGGTGCCGCAGGCCATTGTCAGGCCGCTGCCCCGTTCCCACACTCGCATGCGGATGCGGTCTTCGCCCAGCATCTGGGCAAACTCGATATTGCAGCGTTCGCCGGGGCGGGCAAGATACTCCAGCCGGAAGCCTTCACATGCCGCATCCACGGCTTCAATGTCATCTGCAAAAACGACATAGTGAGGATTCCCCATCGACACGAAAGTTCCGTATTCGTCCCTGTTGTCCTTGTCAAGCCCCGGGGCGCCCATGTCCACCGTCACTTCGTCCACCGTGCCCATGGCCTTCACCTTCATCGTGAGCGTCCTGATGCCCGATGCCGTCTTCAGTCTGATCTCTGTCTTCTCCGTCAGCCCATGTTCATAGGCATATTTGCCGATGCAGCGGCATGCGTTGCCGCACATCAGGCCCTCGCTGCCGTCGGCGTTGAATATCCGCATCGTCAGGTCGGCATCTTCGCCCTGTTCCGGGCGGCCGATGAGCACCAGCCCGTCGCTGCCGATGCCCCTATGGCGGTCGCTCCATGCCCGGGCGGCTGCTGCCGGGTCGGGAATGGGGTGGAGTGCAGTATCGACAAAGATGTAGTCATTGCCTGCTCCGTGCATTTTCACGAAATGAATCTTTTCCACTTTTTCTTTTTCTCTGCTCTTTGGTGACAATGGAATCGTCTGTTTCTTGTATTGGTCGATGATTGGTCTGGTCTTTTTATTCAGCGCGGGTGATAATCATTTCACACTTGCTGCAGTCACAGTTTACTTGTAGCAACGTGTTGCCTGTTTTGAGGAACAGTTCCCGCCCGAGTCGTTTGGCGTTTCCCCCTTTGAGGCATGCTCCCAGCTCGCGCCGCAGGCAGTAGCGTGTGTGCATGAGCGGCGTTTGGGCGGTGATTGCGGTGTCGGCCTCGATGGCGGGTGTGATGCCGGTCACGCCATGGTCTTGATACAGTTGCGCAGCCACATGATTGGCAACGTTGTCTGCAGGCAATAGGGTGGTGGCCGGGCTGGCGGCGCTCTTGTCCTCGGGCAAGCGTTTTTCGGTTGGGCGCGTCAGGCGCCATGTGCGGTCCAGCAGTGCGATGGTGTCGCGGCGCAGTTTGGCAAGCAGCGACGCGGGAATGAAAGTTCCTCCGGCGACTTCGGCATTGCACAGGCGGTAAACGGTGCCGCCCAGTTTGCCAAGTTCTGAAATTTGCCGTTCGGCTTGAGGCTTGGCTGCTGCATCCAGTGCGCAAGGCTCGGCGTGAGTGGCTTTAATCCCGCGTTCATCTTCAAGCGTGAGTGCCAGCATGCCGCTGGTGTAGCGCAACCAGGCGTTGAGGCCGATGGCGCGTGTGGCTGATTGTTTGGTCAGCAAGTCGTTGAATGCCTTGTCGGCAGTGCGGTAAATGGCGGTTCCACGTGTGATTTCCACGGGTTCACGCAGGAGCACGCTGCCGCGGCCCAATGCACGGTTGACGCGAGCACCCGAGAAATTTCCTTGCCTGCCGGTAAAACTCAGGCCGTCGCCGTTGGCCAGTTGTGCTGTTGTGTCGATGGTCAGCGCATTGCCGTTGCACCGCACAGCACGGCCCAAGTATTCGCCCTGTGACTTGGGCGTGTCGATTGATGCCATGCCGTTGCCTTCGCCGGGGTGGCGCTCATCAAGGAAGTACCGTGTAAAGCCGCGGTTGAAACTTTTTTCAAGCGCAGGCTCAAATGTGAACTCGCTTGTTCCAAATGATGCGCGGCGGTATTTGTCCGGTTGCAGGGCAATGACTTTGTCTATGGCCCGGCGATAATAGGCCACCACATTCTTTACATATCCTGCATCCTTCAACCGTCCCTCTATCTTGAATGATGACACTCCGGCCGCAATCATCTGCTCAATGCGGTCGGCGCGCGCCATGTCGCGCAGCGACAGCAGATGCTTTCCCGCAACGAGTGTGTGACCGTTGCTGTCAACCAGGTCGTATGGCAGTCGGCACAATTGCGCGCACTCGCCGCGGTTGGCGCTGCGGCCCTTGAGTGCTTGACTGAGGGCACAACGGCCGCTGTAGCTCACGCACAGCGCCCCGTGGACAAATGCTTCAAGCGGCACTTGTGTGGCTTGCCTGATCGACGCAATCTCGTCTAACGTGAGCTCGCGGGCCATGACCAGTTGCGAGAACCCCAGTGCTTCGAGAAAGCGCGCTTTTTCGGGGGTGCGCAGGTCGCATTGTGTGCTGGCGTGCAGGGCAATGGGCGGCAGGTCCATGCGCAGCAATGCCATGTCTTGCACGATGAGCGCATCCACGCCGGCATCATACAGTTGGAGCACCAGTCGCTCCACTTCCTTTAACTCGTTGTCATATATCAATGTGTTGACCGTGGCATAGATGCGGGCACCGAACAGGTGGGCATAATCGCACGCGCGTCTCACGTCGTCAAGGCTGTTGGCGGCATCGGCGCGGGCGCCGTGGTGTGAGGCCCCCATATACACGGCGTCGGCGCCATGGTCGATGGCGGCAATGGCGATGTCGGCGTCGCGTGCGGGCGCAAGGAGTTCTATGCCGAGTGGCTTGGGCATGACACAGGCCGGGACAATCGTTTAGATGTTGAGCGTGAACGGGTCGGCATCGCGCCATGCGGGGAACCGCTCCCTGAATTGTGCCAACTGTGCGGGAGACAGGTCTGCTGTGATGATGGGGCTCGTCATGCGCTGGGCGACGACTTTTCCCTTGAAGTCAATGACCAGCGATGAGCCTTCGGGGTATTCCACACCGGCGGGGTCGGTGCCGCAGCGGTTTACGCCGCACACATAGCACTGGTTTTCCATCGCGCGCGCGGCAAGCAGCGTGCGCCACACTTTTTCACGCGACTTGGGCCAGTTGGCAATCACAACAAGCACATCATAGTTGTTGTTGACGTTGCGGCAAAAGACGGGGAAGCGCAGGTCGTAGCACACCACCACTTTGATGTTGAATCCCCTGAACCTCACGATGGGCGCAGCCGTTATGCCCGGGTTAAAGACCTTGTCCTCGCCGCCAAATGTAAAGAGGTGGCGCTTGTCGTAGTAGGTCTCTTCTCCGTTAGGCTCGATAAAGAATGCGCGGTTATACAGTTGCGCAGCAGTGTTGGCCAGGAAACTGCCGATGATACCCACATGATAGTCGGCGGCGAGCCTCCTGAGGCTGTGCAGTGTGTCGCCGCTGTTCCACTCGGCAACTGCGGCGGCTTTTTCGCGGTCACCGGTGATGAATCCTGTCGTGAACAGTTCGGGCAACACGACCAGGTCGGTGTCCTCGGCCATGTTGCGCAGGTTGCGTTCCAGTTGTTTGAGATTGGCGTCACGGTCGCCCCAGACGATGTCGTCTTCAATGAGCGTGACGCGCAGGTTGCGTGAAATCATCTCTTGTCAGGTTTGGGTTTAGATGTAATTGTTCTTGTTCACTTGAGCCCTGTGACAAAGTTTTTGGGATACTTTGCTGTAATGCCTTGATAATACTGCTTGATGCGCACCATGTCGGCTTCGGGGTCATTGCTTTGCGCAAACTCACGGTCAATGCACGCCTCGCGCTTGCCGTAGTCAAAGTAGGCGAGCACAAGCGGCACTTTGGCTTCTTTGGCAATGAATAATGCTCCTTTGTGCCAGCGTTCGCATGGGCCGCGGGCCCCTTCGGGAGTGATGCCGATGGCAAGCGTGTCGGCATCGTTGAAGGCTTTGACGATAGATTTTGTCAGATTGGTGTGCTGACGGCGGTTGACGGGGATTCCGCCCAGCGCTTTCAGTATGTTGCCTATCGGGAAGAAAAACCAGGAGTCTTTCATCAGGAATCCGGCTTTGATGCCCACCGAATGGATGGCCAATTCGCCCAGGACGAAGTCCCAGTTGCTGGTGTGTGGCGCAATGATGATGACGCACTTCTTGGGCAACTCCATGTTGACCTTGAATGTCCAACCGGCTTTTTTCAATATCCAACCAGACAGGCTCATGTTGCAGGGATGGGTAAACCAAGCAACATGGACAGCATTTTCAAGCCCTGCCGTTCATGTTGCTTGATGAGATTATGGTTGTTATTGCTTCTTGGGCATGAGGTCGTTCATGCGCTTGGCAATATTGGTCACCTCGCCCTTGAAATAGTCGCTCAGTTCCTTCTCGCACTGCTTGAAGAATGAGCGGCGGGCCTTCCTGTACTCTTTGGGGGTGGCATAGTCCTTAATCTGCTTGCCAAAGCGGTTGTTCACCCTGTTCACAGCCTCTTGCTGAAGCAGGGCGGTGTCGATGATGATGCTGTCCCACTCCTCATACTTGCCCTCGCCGAATGCCGACTCCGACAAAATGCACTCACCCACGATTTCGCCGCAGGCATTCTGAATCGCTTTCTTGATTTGTCTTTTGTTTGCCATAATTAATAATGTAATAGTCAAAAGTTGATGTTTCTATTGATGTCGCTAAGTTACACAAAAAAACTCAAACAAGCCTTTTTCTCGGTGTGAAAACCCTCTAAAAATCGCCGAAATCAAGAAAAATCGTCTTTTTTTGAAAAAAATGCTCCAAAAAATTTGTCAGTTCAAAAAATAGTAGTAATTTTGCATCGCATTAGAACGGAGATATCGTCTAGCGGTCTAGGACGCCGCCCTCTCACGGCGGAAACCAGGGTTCGAGTCCCTGTTTCTCTACAACGAAGAGCCTTCACCACACCGGTGAGGGCTTTTTCTTTGCCGTTACTCTGTTGTTTAGGTGGTGTGCTTGGCGATGCGCTGGCAGATGAAAAGCAGATGCTCTGCTCTGTCGGTGGTAGTGCCAAAGATGTAGCAGTCACCGCCGTCGCCCAGTTTGAGCCGCCGCCGCAGTTGTTGGGCCGTGAGGGGGAAGTTGCGTATTGCCACGTTGGCCTTGCCGAGTCCCGCCAGCGCGCGGCGCAGTTCCTTTTTGTTCATGGTGGAAACCGCTGTGATGCTGAACGCCCGTCCGGGGAAATCAGCTATCATCATGTCGCCGACAAATAGATGGCTGTCTGCCGCTATGGCGCATATCCCATAGCGTTGCGCAATCACGCCAAAGCATCCCGCTTTCATGACCGAAGCGTTGGGCTCATAAAGGAATTGGGCCGTTGACGCATCGGGCGCTATAGGTGCTGGCATTGTTTCCTCCGACGGCTTGAAGACAATCATTTCTTGGTCATTAACGCAGTGGACTGCGGGTTCTCCCTCGTGCCATTTTTCAAGCAACACGAGCAGCTCCTTGCATTCCCCCGCTGTGCCGACGATGTGCACTTCCTTGACCTGACAGCCCAAATCGTTTATCGCCTTGTGCCAATCCAGCATTGGTGAAAGCTTCAGCAACACGCGGTGGGCAGCCTTGAGCAGTTGAGGCATGAGTTCCAGGACGTTGGGCGTGCAGTCCTCGATGGCATAGGTCCTTGAAGCGTTGTCGTTGCGGCGAGCCGGGTCCAGATAGAGCAGGGTGGAGGATGCGTCAATTCCTTTGCCCTCCAGTCGTTTGAGGACGTTTGCGGCCTCGTCGTGAATAACTTGTGCATGAGTCAGTTCCAGCAGACCGAAGTTGTGCTTTGCGGTTTCGCACAGGTGTTCTTGCCGCTCGACATAAATGGCCCGCTCAAATGCCTGTGCCATGAATGCAAAATCAACACCGAATCCGCCCGTCAAGTCAATCAGGGTCTTCAGCTGCGACAAGGGCAGGCACTCAACGATGCCGCACTTGTAGCGGGCCGTCGCCTCGCTGGAGCATTGTTCCATTGACAGGTGAGGCGGGTAAATGATGCCGTCAACCGTTGACCATGACGGCAGTTTCCGGCGCGCTGTCTGCCAACCTTGGATTTGGTCAAGCGCCCACGACAGGTTCACATCGTTGTGGTGGGCCTTAAGTGCCAGTGCCCTCACATCGTCATTGCGGTGCTCTTGAACAAAATCTATGGTCTGTTGGTTGATTTTCATTCGGCAAATGTACACAGAATTCCGATAATTCTATGTAAATTTGCGGCTGATAATTGATAGATTATGAACAAAACGCGACTTTTTTCGAGTGAAAGCCGATTGAGCGATTTGATTACGGCGCATCCGTCGTTGCTGACGCTATTGACGCGCCTGGGGCTGTCGTTGGGATTCGGCGACAGGTCGATTGCCGACGTGTGCGAGAGCAGCGCGGTGGACACGGGCTTTTTCTTGCTCATCTGCAATGTCTATACCTTTAATAATTATGTGCCGTCGACTGCGACCATATTGGGGACCGACATGACCGACCTCGTGCCTTATCTGGAACGTTCACACCGCTACTATGTGGACAAGCGCCTGCCGCACATCGAGCGCCACATCGGCATCATCGCCAGACAGCTCGAAGAACGCATCGGGACCGTGCTCGTTACTTTCTTCAAGGAATACAAGGCCGAAGTCGAGGCCCATTTTGCCCGTGAGGAAGGTGCTGTTTTCCCTCACATCCGTGCCTTGATGGCCGGCGAGCGTGACACGACCTACAGCATTGGCGAGTTCATTCACAATCACAGTGACATAGACGATAAACTCGACGACCTCTTGAATATCGTGTTCAAGTATCTGCCCCCTCGGGTCGATGATGAGGATGTGCTCGATGTGGTATATGACATTCTGCGTTTGAGCGAGGACTTGAAAAAGCACACTTTCATTGAGGAGAAAATCATGGTGCCGCTGGTCAACCATCTCGAAACCGCCATCTTGTCATGAAACAGAAGTTGCTCATAGTGGAGCCGTCTGAGGTGATTGTTGAGGGCCTCAAGTCAATTCTTGACGGACAGCCGAGGTTCAAGGTCTTGGAACCGGTAACCGAAGTGGCACGTGCCAAGGAGCGGTTGCTGGCATCGCGTCCCGATGTGCTGCTCATCAACCCGACGCTGGTGGACGACCCCAATGTCTTGCGTTTGGAACAACCCATGGCGTTGGTAGCGCTGGTGTATCAGTACGTTGAGCACGGCCGTCTCAAACCCTACGATGCCGTGGTTGACATCCGCGACAGCCGTCCCGAAGTGCTTGAGGCGCTGGCACAGGCCATGCCTGTGCCCCACGAACCCGGCAAGGGCAGTTATGAACTCACCCGCCGCGAGACTGCAGTGCTTGTCGAGCTGGCACAAGGCAAGACAAACAAGGAAATTGCCGACTCTCTCAACGTGAGCGTCCACACAGTTATCAGCCACCGCAAGAACATTACCCGCAAGACAGGCATCAAGAGCGTGGCGGGTTTGACGGTCTATGCCATGCTCAACAACCTCATCGACGAGAGTTCTTTGGTCTGATTGGTGCCTAACGTGTCCACATTGACGGGTTTCACGTCAGCCGCAGGCGCTATATCAGAAAATTGCAGTAACTTTGCAAAAAAAATTGGAATCAATATGTTTATTACAAATATACTGGACAAATTTGGCTCGTACTGCATGTTCATGTGGCGCGTCATTGCCATCCCTGACAAGTGGTCGCAGTTCTTCAAGCGCTATCGCGACGAGATGGCCAAGTTGGGCATCGACTCCATACCGCTCATTATCATTGTGTCGCTGTTCATCGGCTCGCTGTGTACAATCTTGATTAAGTTGAACATCTCCAACCCGCTGCTGCCACGATATACCGTGGGCTTGACCACGCGCGAGATTATCTTGCTGGAATTTTCGTCAACCATCCTCTGTCTGATTTTGTCAGGCAAAATTGGCTCGAACATCGCCAGTGAGATAGGCACCATGCGCACCACCGAGCAGATTGACGCTCTGGATATCATGGGCATCAACAGCGCCAATTTCTTGGCGCTTCCCAAGATAGTGGCGTGGATTACGATTCTGCCGTTCCTCGTCATCATCTGCATGGCAACGAGCCTGTTTGGCGGCTGGCTGATTTGCATCATCACCGGGATTGTCGACCCCGACACCTATCTGTTTGGCATCCAGTCTTTGTTTATCGAGTGGTATGTTTGGTTCGCGTTGATTAAGTCATTGGTGTTTGCCTTTGTGATGTCAACCATTGCATGCTTCTATGGCTACACGGTCAAGGGCGGCTCGGTGGAGGTGGGCAAGGCCAGTACCGACACGGTGGTGATGAGTAACATCATGATTCTGCTGGTCGATGTAACGATGACCAATTTGTTGTTATAGTAAATTCCTCCCAGTTATGATCGAAGTTAAGCATATATCCAAATCGTTCAAGGAAGAATCCGGTGTGCGCCAGGTCTTGTTCGACGTGAGCGCCTCGTTCTATGACGGCAAGACTAACCTCATTATCGGCCAGTCGGGTTCAGGCAAGACGGTGTTGGTTAAGAATATCGTAGGACTGTTTGACCCCGATGAAGGCCAGATTTTGTATGACGGCCGTGACTTGGTGCAGATGGACCGCAAGCAGCGCAAGGCGTTGCGCAAGGAGATTGGTATGCTCTTCCAGGGCTCTGCGCTGTTCGACAGTGAGACGGTGATGGGCAATGTGATGTTTCCCCTCGTGATGTTTGGCAACATGTCCAATAGCGAGATGCGCGACCGCGCCCAGTTCTGCATTGACCGCGTGAATCTCACGGGCAGCGAGAACAAGTTCCCCAGCGAACTGTCGGGCGGTATGCAAAAGCGTTGCGCCATCGCCCGTGCCATCGCCTTGAATCCCAAGTACCTCTTCTGCGACGAACCCAACTCGGGACTGGACCCCAAGACCAGTATTGTCATTGACGAGTTGCTGAGCGATATCACCCATGAGTTTGGCATTACTACCATTATCAATACCCACGACATGAACTCGGTGATGGGCATTGGCGAGAATATCATTTTCATCAACAAGGGACACCTGGGCTGGGTCGGTAACAAAGACCAGATTTACGATGTGGACAATGATGACTTGAACAACTTTGTGTACGCTACCGACTTGTTCCGTGATGTCCGCAAGTACCGTCGCGAGCATGGATATAAATCCACCAAGAGTTGAATCCCCCCATTATTATAATTCCCATTAATACAATGTCAAGAACAGATAAAGAACTGGAAGGCGTGACGCTGCTGGGCAACCAGGGCACGAAGTATGATTTTGATTACCGTCCCGATGTGCTTGAGACTTTTGAGAACAAACACCCCGAGAATGAGTATATCGTGTCGCTCGACTGCCCCGAGTTCACGTCGTTGTGCCCCAAGACCGGTCAGCCCGACTTTGGCCGCATCATCATCAACTACATCCCTGCCGAGCGAATGGTGGAGAGCAAGTCGCTCAAGTTGTACTTGTTTAGTTTTCGCAACCACGGCGATTTTCATGAGGACTGCGTGAACATCATCATGAAGGATTTGATTAAGCTGATGGCACCCAAGTATATCGAAGTAATCGGCTTGTTCAATCCCCGCGGAGGCATCAGCATCAAGCCGTTTGCCAACCATGGGGACGATAGCCACCAGGATATCGTGCGCGCGCGCTTGTTAAAACAGTTCAATCAACAATGATTTGATTATGGCAAAAGACGCTGTTATCATCACCTCGGGCGGCATGGACTCAACGACCATGCTCTATGAATTCAAGGACGAGATAGCCCTGGCCATCACCTTTGACTACGGCAGCACCCAGAACGGCCGCGAGCGCCGTTGTGCCGTGATGCACTGCGAGCGCTTGGGTATCAAGCATCTGATTATCCCGCTGGATTTCATGCACATGCACTTCAAGAGCGCTTTGCTTGAGAGTGCCGACGCCATCCCCGACGGCAACTACAACGATGAGAACATGAAGACAACGGTGGTGCCTTTTCGCAACGGCATCATGCTGGCCATTGCCTGCGGCATTGCCGAGAGCAACGGACTGAAACGCGTGATGATTGCCAACCATGCCGGTGATCATTCCATCTACCCTGACTGCCGCTCGCCGTTCATCGATGCGATGAGCACCGCTATGCAGACGGGCACCTATGAGGGCGTCAAAGTCTATGCGCCATATACCGACCTGAGCAAAACCGACATCGCCCGACACGGCGCGGCGCTGGGCCTGGACTATAGCGAGACTTATTCGTGCTACAAGGGCGGAGAGAAGCATTGTGGCACATGCGGCACTTGCACCGAGCGCCGTCAGGCATTGAACGATGCCGGCATCGACGACACGACCGAGTATTTGGCATGAGTGTTGCCATTGTTCTGTGAGTATGAAACCGTAAAGAATTATTTATGTGGTTAGTTGCTGATATTTAGAAACATTTGCCTACCTTTGCGGTCCATTTAGATAAAATATAATTAAATCGAACTTATCACGATATGAAAGCATTTGTGTTTCCTGGTCAGGGTGCCCAGTTTGTGGGCATGGGCAAAGACCTGTATGACAATAATGCCCAAGCCCGAGACTTGTTTGAAAATGCCAACGAGGTGTTGGGCTTCCGCATAACCGACCTCATGTTTGACGGCACTGAGGACGACCTCAAGCAGACCAATGTCACTCAACCGGCCGTTTTCCTCCATTCGGTTATCCTCGCACTCACCATGGGCGACGAGTTTAAGCCCGACATGGTTGCCGGCCACTCACTGGGCGAGTTCTCGGCACTGGTCGCCGCGGGCGCTTTGCCTTTTGAACAGGGCTTGAAGTTGGTCGAGGCACGCGCACTCGCTATGCACAAAGCTTGCCAGGCCGCACCCTCGACGATGGCCGCCATCATTGGCATGGATGACGAAAAGATTGAAGAAATCTGCGCCGGCATCGACGGCGTGTGTGTACCCGCCAACTATAACTGCCCGGGACAGGTGGTCATCTCTGGCGAAATCGATGCCGTGAATTCCGCATGCGTGAAACTGAAAGAGGCAGGAGCCCGGCGTGCGTTGCCGCTCAAGGTGGGAGGGGCTTTCCATTCACCCTTGATGGAGCCGGCGCGAGCCGAGTTGGCTGCCGCAATCGAGAGCGCGGTCTTCGCTGACCCATGTTGCCCCATCTACCAGAACGTTGACGCGATGCCTCACACCCATCCTGCCGAAATCAAGCAGAATTTGCTCAAGCAGTTGACCTCTCCAGTGCGTTGGAGCCACATTGTTGTCAACATGATTGCCGACGGCATGACCGAGGCCCAGGAACTAGGCCCTGGCAAGGTCCTCCAAGGACTCATTAGCAAGACCAACCGTGACATCGTTGTCAGTGGACGCCAGTGATTCCGATTTGATGAAATGACAAGCGCCCGGGCTGCATGCTTGGGCGCTTGTGTTGTCAGGGGGGCGGGGTTGAGGTTATCTGATTCCCAGGATGCGGTGTGTTTGCAGCGAGAGCCGCCACTTGGGGTTGTCAAGCACGGCTTGCACCGTGGCTGCCATATTGGCAAGCGCTGTGCGTGCATCACTCGTGTAGCACGGTTGCAGGAAACGGTGAATGCAATCAATTCCATCATACTGTGTCAAGTCTTGACCCAGGTACACCACCTTGAGTTCATCGCAGCGCGTGATGGCAAGCGGCAATTCGCCGTTGCCGCCCAGCCCGCTCTTGGGCGAGCATGTCACCCAGTCAATCCCATCGGGCAAGGGCAAGGTGCCGTTGGTCTCAATGGCAATGCGTTTTCCCGTGGCCGTCTTGAGGCCGTCGATAAAGCCGTCGTCAATTTGAAGCGCAGGCTCGCCGCCCGTGACCACGATCAACGGGGCAAGGGGATACTGCATCACGGTTTCGATAATCTCGGGCAGGGACATCATCGTGCCCTGCTCGTGCCGTGTGTCGCAAAAGGCGCAATGCAGGTTGCAGCCGCTCAATCTGATAAAGACGCAGGCTGTGCCGGTGTTGTACCCCTCGCCTTGCAGTGAATGGAATATCTCGTTAACCTTCCACATCGTCGTCCTCGTCCTTGACGTAGATGGCAAGGTTGTTGGCGCTCTCGCGCACGTCGGCGCGGTAGCAGTTGGGCACGGTGTCCACAATCCAATGGGCGATGTTTTCGGCAGTGGGGTTGAAACCCAGCACTTCGTTGAGATTGCGGTGGTCGAGTTTGCCGTGCACCATCTCTTTGATGATGGTAAAGTCGGTGACCATGCCGTTATCGTCAAGTTCTTTGGCCTTGCAATACACGTTCACAATCCAGTTGTGGCCGTGCAGATTTTCGCACTTGCTGTTGTGGTCGAGAAACAGCTGATGGGCCGATGATATTTCAAGCGTCTTTTGTACGTAATACATTTGTCTTTATGTCCTTTTTTTAGAGTTCCTGCGGTTAGTTGTTGCGTTTGTTTTTGGGTTGGGGCACCGACTCATTGAAGTGCATGTGGTACAGCAGGTTGAGCACGCCCTTGTCATAGCCCAGGGTCACCGCTGTCAGATGGTCGCTGCAAAAGATGCCGTCACGCGCGAGCACAAACCCGTTGGTGCCCAGGGCGCTCTCAACCATCTTGGTGATGGTCTCCTCGGTGCTGGGAGGGCAGTGCCTGAGGTTCATCGACACGATGACGCATTTCACTTTGGCGTCAAAGTTGAATGACGCCGAGGTGCTGTCGGGACTCATGGTCGCAACTTCCTGGTCGAATACATATTGTAGGATATATGGCCCTTGGGGCATTACCAGTGTGTTGTTGCCGGCATATTGGCGGGCATCCGTGCTCACCATCCTGTTCATGTCCATCAGCGTGGTCTCGGCGTTTGCTCCTGCACAGCTGGTGTCGTCAAACAGCATCATCATCGTTGATGCAGCCAGGTTGGTGTCAATAAAGCCGCGTGCGGCAAATGGGTTGTCTTCACCCACATGGGCATTCCCAAACTTGACGTTACCCACGGGTTTGCCGCTGCGGTCCACGATGTGGTAAACGTCATTGTCAACGGCAACCAATCGCTCTCCGTTGATGTCAACCAGGTTGTCATGCTCAATGGCGATGAGCACCTTGTTGTCGCTGTCAACCAAGCCGGTCTTCTTCCCCTTGATGACGATATAATCGCCCGAGGGCGTGCGCTGATAGTTGTCATATCCGCCCTTGGACACTTGCTCTTGGTCGTCATTGGGGTTGGGCACTTCTTTGCCGTCAGGGCTAAGGCAAACCAGGCTGTCGCCTTTGGCAACAGGCAGCACGCCGTTGATGAAGTAAGGCTGCATGATTTGGTACTGGCTGCCGTCAATATTGGCCATCACTTTACCGGTCTTGTCAATCACGGTGTAGTTGACCGACGTGTCGCTCGGCTGGCTCTCGCTGACAACGATGGCATAGTCGTTGTACAGGAACAGGTTGGCGTTGCTGTAATTGGCGGGGATGATGGTGTCGCCCGCGGCATTGATGTAGCCCCAGGTGCCGCGGTCGTTCTGCACGGCCGCCATGCCGCGCGCAAACATCGAGCACTGGGCCACGTCCTTGGGCAACTGCTTGACGACTTCGCCCTTTCGGTTGATGACGGTCAAGGGCTCACCGATGCGGCTGCATACAGCAACACCGTCATCACTGAACGAGGTGGCGCTGCCAAAGTGGCCTGCCACGGGCTTGGTCGGCGCTGACACGTCATAGTAGTCATAGGTGCCCTCGTTGTTCATCACATAGAACATGCCGTCAACAATGGGCGACGGCACATTTTCAAACGCGTCCTTGGCAACCACCTCGCCGCTGTTCACGTCAAGGATGCTCCACTTCTCGCTGCCCACCAGCTGCACTGGCAGGTATTGGGTCTTGTACGGGTAGGTCGTGTCGCTGTTGCCGCAAGCGGTCATAATTAGCGCCGCAATGGCGGCAAAGGCAATTCTGAGATAAATTTTCATCGGATTTATATGATAATGTTGTTTTCGGACTGCAAACTTACTCATTTTTTAATTCCCTTGCAAATTTCGCCATTCACAAACGGAATTATCCCGCCTTTGAATATATACAGCCGAGCAATTACTGCAACGAAGCGAAGTTTCTCGATTGACAAGTCATGGCGCTTTCTTCCCGCGACACAATGATAATTTGCCTGTTAATATATAATTCTTTTGCCAAAAGCGGTACACAAAACCTAACATAAGACGCTTTGGGGGCAGATGTAACGATTTTGCAACTCAAAAAAAAAGGCAGATTCCTTTGCCATGTCGCCGATAGTCGCTAAATTTGCACTTTATCACACATGCCCCCGGCATGTGGACAAAAAAACAAAAAGGAAAATGTGCACAATGTTTTCCCAAGCCAGTCAACCGGTTGGCAAATACTTCTCACGCGGCAAGGGGCTAATAATCCCTCGCCTGCCTATGTGTGTTTATACCTGAGCTTGTGAGCGCACCCGATGGCAAAATATGGTTTGTCCTTTCTGCAAACGAGAGTATGGAGGCAGTCGAGCGGCAATTGGATGCCGTCTCGGGCGACCGCATCGGCCGTGGTTTGCCCGCTGTGGAATATTTTATTCCTATCGGCGGCGGATATGTCTATGTCCACGACTCACTTGACAATGTCATTGAAATCACTTGCTCGCTCTCGTCGTGTTCGCTATTGAAACACCCGGGCGATGTGTCGGGAACTGGCTACATGACCATTGCCGACAGTGAGGTGGAGAGACTTAAAAACCTCGAGACGGACAAACTGCAGGGCAAAGAAAATGAGCCGCTCCCCCTTGATGATGCTGTTTCCAGCAACCGGCGCATTGCCAAGAACACGGTTTTGCTCTATATCCGCATGATTGTCATGATGCTCATCGGTTTATACACCAGCAGGGTGGTGATACAATCCTTGGGCGTCGATGATTTTGGTATTTACAATGCAGTGGGCGGTGTTGTGGCTATGTTTGCCATTCTCTCCAGTTCGTTGTCAACTGCGGTAAGCCGCTATCTGACTTTTGAACTGGGGCGTGGCAATAAAGAGCGTCTCAAAACCGTGTTCTCGACATCATTGAATGTGCAGTTTGTCATTGCCGCCGTTGTTGTTGTCGTTGGCCTTGCCATCGGTTTGTGGTTTGTCAACTGCAAGATGAACATGCCGCCGGGCCGTGAATCGGCCGCCAACTGGGTGCTCTATTGCAGTTTGGCTTCTTTTGCAGTGGGACTGATTAGTGTTCCGTACAATGCCTCGATCATCGCACATGAGAAGATGAATGTTTTCGCCTACATGACGATATTTGACGCTACGGCCAAACTTGGCGTCGCTTTTGCGATTTCGGTGTCACCTGTGGACCGGTTGGTGGCTTATTCGATTTTGTTGCTTGGCGTTGCGCTGCTCAATCGTTTCATATATGCGCAGTATTGTGTCAGGCACTTTGAGGAATGTAAATACAAATTTACGCATAACCCCTCGTTGGTCAAGGAAATGACTTCTTTTGCCGGATGGAATTTCTTTGGCAATACTGCTTGGATTCTTAATACACAAGGAATTAACCTGCTGATAAATGTGTTCTTTGGTGTAGCATTGAATGCCGCCCGAGGTATCGGTGTTCAGGTGGATGGCTTGGCGCAGCAGTTTGTAATGAATTTCATGACGGCGCTCAATCCACAGATCACCAAACTGTATGCCGCAGGCAACTTGCCCAAGATGCATCAACTGGTGTGCCGCGGAGCCAAGTTTTCATTTTTCTTGACAATGTTTTTTGCCATTCCCTGTTGCCTGGAGACGCCCAAAATCTTGTCAATTTGGTTAGGTGTTGTTCCCGACTATGCAGTCGCCTTTGTCCGTCTCACATTTGTTTCTTCGATGGTGACAGTTTTGGGCAATACGCTTGTGACGGCACAGTTGGCAACAGGAAAGATTAGGAAATATCAGATTGTCATGACTCTCGTGGGCTTTTGGGTATTCCCGCTGACTTGGGTAGCATACAAGTTGGGAGGCGGGCCAGAATGGACTTATTACATCTTCTGCGCCGTTTATTTTGCATTGATTTTTGTCAGAATATACCTTGTTAAGGATTTGATTCACATGCCGTGGATGATGTATGTTCGTGAGGTTATTCTCAAGGGCCTTTTGGTACTTGCTATTGCGGTGGTCGCCCCGTTGCTGGTTTATCTTACTATGCCCGATTCGATACTCCGCGTGGTGCTTGTCGTTTTGCTCAGCTTTATCTCGAGCGGAATCGTGATCTATTGGATTGGCCTTCACACCGACGAGCGGCAGTCTGTGAAGCGTTTGATTTTGGAGAAGGTGTTGCACCGCTGAAATATTATGTTTATGAACAGTAAATTGAAAAGAATAATCCGCAAAATGCTGCCCAATCCGCCGGCTGTGTATGCCCAGATTGTGACGACTCAACCATCCGGAAAACTTGATGGCAAACGAATTGTCGTTACAGGTGGTACAGGCGGGCTCGGTGAGGCTATGGTGAAGCGATTTGTGGCCGAAGGCGCCAAGGTGATTATCACTGGCCGAAATGAGGACAAATTGAAACAAATAGCCGGTGAGTTGCACTGTGCCGCATACCGACTCGACATGACGGATGTTGATGCATTTGATGGCCTCGTGAAGTTCGCTGTTGAAAAGTTGGGCGGCATTGATTGCCTGGTCAACAACGCTGGCATTTCATTACATGAGAATTCTTTCCATGCAGTGACTCCCGAATCTTTTGACCAGCAGTTTGCCACCAATCTGCGCGGGCCGTTCTTCTTGACGCAAAAGGTAATAGCCTATATGCTGGAAAACGATGTCAAGGGCAATGTGCTCTTCATCTCTTCTGAGACGGGCGACACGGCCGACATTCGCCCCTACGGCTTGACCAAGGCTGCTGTCAACAGCCTTGTGCAGGGGTTGGCTTCGCTTTATGTTGGAAAATCTATTCGGGTTAATGCTATTGCACCGGGCGTGACGGCTTCGTCAATGACTGGCTTTAATGCCGATGAGGACATCTATTGTTCATATAATCCCAATCGCAGGGTGTATCTTCCCGAAGAGGTTGCCGAAACTGCCGCTTTCCTCCTTTCGGATGCATCTAATTGTATTTCAGGACAAATCATCACTTGCAACAATGGCAAGACCATTAATGCAAGGTGGAAATAAAATAACACATTATGGACAAATTCTATTCATCAGAGCGTAATGTACAGATATTGGTGGCTTTGCTCAAGGCCAATGGCATCAGGTATGTGATTGCCTCGCCGGGTACAACGAACATCAACTTTGTGGCGAGTGTGCAGAGCGACCCGTTTTTCAAGGTGTTCTCGTCGGTCGACGAGCGTTCGGCGGCCTATCTGGCCTGCGGCATCGCCAGCGAGAGCGGTGAACCTGTCGTGCTCACTTGCACGGGTGCGACGGCATCGCGCAACTATGTTTCGGGCATGACCGAGGCCTATTATCGCAAGTTGCCCGTCCTGGCTGTGACATCCACCCAAAATCCCATGCGCGTGGGACACTTGATGCCACAGGTGATTGACCGCTCCAGCCAGATGGCCGACATGGTGGTTGAGAGTGTTCTGCTGAATATGGTGAGGACCAAAGACGAAGAGTGGGATTGTGAGATTAAGGCTAACAAGGCTTTGCTCGCCCTTCGCCGTCATGGCGGCGGACCGGTGCACATCAACCTTGAAACGGCCTACAGTCAGGACTTCTCGTTGCAGGAACTGCCGCCAGCGCGTCAAATTCGCCGCATCATGCCGCACGATGACTTTCCCGCGTTGCCCAGCGAGGGCAAAATTGCCATATTCATCGGCGCTCACCAGCCCTGCAACGAGCGGTTGACAAACGCGATTGACGCGTTTTGCGGGAGCCACGACGCCGTGGTCTTCTGCGACCTCACAAGTGGTTACCACGGCAAATATGAGTTCCACCAGGCCACAATCGCTTCGCAGTTTGACTGGGACAAGGGCCCGATTAGGCCCAATTTGCTGATTCACATCGGCGAGGTCAGCGGCGACTATTCGATGGACGCACTCGTCCCCGATGCCGTGTGGCGCGTCAATCCCGACGGCGAGTTGAGGGACCGCTTCAAGAAACTGACCGCCGTGTTTGAGATGGAGGAGGTGACCTTCTTTGAGCATTATGCTACCTCCAATGTGCCGCGCACCGCCTATCTTGAAACTTGCCAACACTGGCACAAGCAGGCGTTGGCCTCGCTGCCCGAACTGCCGTTCTCCAATGTGTGGATTGCCCAGCAGTGTTCTCCCATCGTTCCCGAGGGCGCGGTACTGCATGTGGGCATCCTGAACTCGCTGCGATGCTGGAGTTATTTTGACTTGCCCAAGAGTGTGACGACCGCTTGCAACGTAGGAGGATTTGGCATTGACGGCGATGTCTCCACCTTGATTGGTGCCTCGCTGGCCAGCCCCGACAAACTGTGCTTTGCCGTCGTTGGCGACTTGGCATTCTTCTATGACCTCAATGTGTTGGGCAACCGTCATGTCGGGAACAATGTGCGCATTATGCTCGTGAACAACGGCCGCGGCACCGAGTTCCACAACAGCGACCACCCGGCGTCCAGGTTTGGCGAGGACGGCGACCCGTTCATGGCTGCCGCAGGTCATTTTGGCAATAAGTCGCAAGACCTGGTCAAGCATTACGCCCAGGACTTGGGCTATGAGTATATCTCAGCATGCAACAAGGAGGAATTCCTTGCGGTGTATGAGAAATTCTTCAGTGCAAAGGCAAGTGACTGCCCCATGATATTTGAAGTGTTCACCGATAGTGACGACGAGAGCGACGCTATCCGTCTGGTGCGCACGGCGCTGACCGACGGCAAAGGTTCTATCAAGCAGATGGCCCGCAATATCTTGGGCGATAAACTCACCAGCAAGATTGGACAAATCATCCGAAAGTAATAGTATCATGCAACAGCCGTTGGTATCAATCCTCATTCCTGTCTATAATGTCGAGCCTTTCCTCGGCGAGTGCATCGGCAGCATCATCAATCAGACCTACCGAAATCTGCAGGTCGTGCTGATTGATGACGGTTCAAAGGACCGTTCTTGGCAAATCATGCAGGACTACGCCGCCCGCGATGAGCGCATTGAGGTATATTCCCAGCCCAACAGCGGAGTTGCCGAAACCCGCAACCGCTTGCTCGACAAGGCCCGCGGCGAGTTTGTCGTGTTTGTTGACAGCGACGACTGGATTGATGCCGCGACGATTGAGGAATTGATGCGGAAGCAGCAGGAGGGGGACTATGATATGGTCTCTTATGGAATGGTTGCATTTACCCCCGATGATGTCAAGAACGGCCGCAATGTTTCAGAGACGCCCAATTTGACTCTTGAATGTGAGAGTTACACCCACGAAGAGTCCATCATGCATTTTCTTGAGCACATTAACTTCCGCGGTTCGCTGTGCTCCAAAGTGGTTCGCCGCTGTCTGTTCGACGGAAAGCGGTTTGGCGACCAAATCAGTTACGGCGAGGATGCGTTGATGTGCTGGCAAGTCCTGCAGCAGGTCAATGGGGTGAGGATTCTCCCCAACAGGTTTTACCACTACCGCATGAACGGCAACAGCATCTCGCACTCGAAGTTTGACGACCGCCAGTTTAGCGCCTATCGCGTGTGGAAACAAATATCCGCCGACACCGAGAGGCTGTGGCCTCAGTATCTCGACATTGCCCGCGCTCGTTTTGCTATCGAGATGACATTGTTGCTCCGCAGTGCGGCTCGAAGCAATTATGACAATCGCGATAATATTGCCGTGATGCAACAAGTTGTCAAGGATTACGGCCCGTTGATTGCCAAAACTCACTTGTCCTCTTGGAAAATGAGCGCCTATGCCTGGCTGGCGGGAAGGTCGTTTGCCTTGACGCGGCTAATAACGCATTAATCCTGGCAAACAATGATATCCAACCGCTGAATCATGCCCGATTTGGCGGTTTGCTTTTGAAACAATCCGTCCAGTCTGTCACGGGGTGACAAAATGTCGCATTTAACCCGTGAAATCTCCATTGGCACGTTGGTTGCATGATATAGAGTCAGAAAAAGATTTCAATCAAGTAACAATAACAATTAAAAACATTTCAAAAAATCATGATTATTAAACCATTAAATGACCGCGTTCTTATTGAACCCGCTAAGGCCGAGGAAGTTGTCGGCGGCATTATCATCCCCGACAGTGCTAAAGAGAAGCCCCTCAAGGGCACCGTTCGCGCAGCCGGTAACGGCACCAAGGACGAAGTGATGGTCGTCAAGGCCGGTGACACCGTGCTTTACAGCAAGTATGCCGGAACCGAGATTGAGATTGACGGCGAGAAGTTGCTGATGATGCGTCAGAACGATATCCTGGCTATCGTGGAGGAATGATTTTTATTAATTCGAAAAACAAGGAGAAACAACATTATGGCAAAGTTGATTAATTTTGATATCAAAGCCCGTGAAGAATTGAAGAAAGGTGTTGACCAGTTGAGCGACGCCGTTAAGGTGACCCTTGGCCCCAAGGGCCGCAATGTCATCATTGACAAGAAGTATGGCGCTCCCCACATCACCAAGGACGGCGTGACTGTTGCCCGTGAGGTTGAACTCGAGGACGAGTTCCAGAACATCGGCGCACAACTGGTTAAGGAAGTGGCCAGCAAGACCAACGACGATGCCGGCGACGGCACCACCACCGCCACGGTGCTGGCCCAGGCCATCATCACCGAGGGCTTGAAGAACGTGGCCGCCGGCGCCAACCCCATGGACATCAAGCGCGGCATCGACAAGGCCGTCAAGACTGTTGTGGCCGGCATCAAGGATATGGCACAAGAGGTGGGCGACGACTTTGGCAAGATTGAGAATGTTGCCCGCGTCAGCGCTAACAACGACGAGACCATCGGCGCACTCATTGCCGAGGCCATGAAGAAGGTGAAGAAAGACGGCGTGATCACCGTCGAGGAAGCCAAGGGCACCGAGACCCACGTTGACGTGGTTGAGGGCATGCAGTTCGACCGCGGCTACATCTCGCCCTACTTTGTCACCAATGCCGACAAAATGGCATGTGAGATGGAGCGCCCCTATATCCTCATTTTTGACAAGAAGATTTCGGGTTTGAAGGACCTCCTGCCCCTGTTGCAGGGTGCTGTTCAGGCCCATCGCCCCATGCTCATCATTGCCGAGGATGTTGACGGCGAGGCACTTGCGTCGCTGGTTGTCAACCGTCTGCGCGGCTCGCTCGAGGTTTGCGCTGTCAAGGCTCCCGGCTTTGGCGACCGCCGCAAGGAGATGCTGCAGGACATCGCCATCCTCACTGGCGGCACCGTCATCAGCGAGGAGACTGGCCTGACGCTCGAAAAGGCCACCCTCGAGATGCTGGGCACTGCCGAGAAGGTGACTGTTGACAAGGAGAACACCACCATCGTCAATGGCGCCGGTGACAAGGACCAGATTGCCGACCGCATCGCTCAGATCCGCGTTCAAATCGAGAACACCAAGTCCACCTACGACAAGGAAAAACTCCAGGAGCGTCTTGCCAAGATGTCGGGCGGCGTCGCTGTCCTCTACATTGGCGCCCCCAGCGAGGTGGAGATGAAGGAAAAGAAGGACCGCGTTGATGATGCGCTGAGCGCAACCCGCGCCGCTGTGGCCGAGGGCATCGTGCCCGGCGGCGGCACCGCCTACATCCGCACCCTGGCATCGCTCGAGGGCACGAAGGGTGAGAACGACGACGAGACCACCGGCATCCACATCATCCAGCGCGCCATCGAGGAGCCGCTGCGCCAAATCGTTGCCAACGCAGGTCTGGAAGGCGCCGTGGTTGTCAACCGCGTCAAGGAAGGCAAGGGCGACTTTGGCTACAACGCCCGCACCGAGAAATACGAGAACCTCTTTGAGACCGGCGTTATCGACCCCGCCAAGGTGGCACGCATTGCTCTTGAGAACGCTGCCAGCATCGCCGGCATGTTCCTGACCACCGAGTGCGTCATTGCCGAGAAGAAGGAACCCGAGCCTATGCCCGCTGGTGCCCCCGGCATGGGCGGCGGCATGGGCGGCATGATGTAAATCACCGCTGATGACTAAATCCTAAACATCAATTCCCCTGTCAATAATGGTTGGCGGGGGAATTTGTTGTATCTTTGCGTCAAATAAATGAAAAAAGTATGACCGAAAGAGAGAAAATGATGGCCGGGGAGCTCTATGATGCCAATCATGATCCCGAGTTGCTGGGACTCATTCGTCAGTGCGAAAAACGGTGTTTTGACTACAACCACACGTCTCCCGATCAAATAGAGCGTTTGACCAAGCAGTTGAGCGCCATGTTGGGAACGGCGGGGCAAGGGATTCGCATCATCCAGCCTTTCAAGTGCGATTATGGTTTCAATGTGCATGTGGGCATGAATTTCTTTGCCAACTGCAACCTGGTCATTCTCGATGCCGCGCGGGTGACGTTTGGCGACAATGTCTTTGTCGGTCCCAACTGCGGTTTCTATACAGCAGGCCACCCGTTGGACGTCGCGCGGCGCAACCAGGGCTTGGAATGCGCCCGCCCCATCACGGTTGGCAACGACGTGTGGATTGGCGGCAACGTCACCGTGTTGCCTGGAGTGACTATCGGTGACGGGTGTGTCGTCGGTGCCGGCTCGGTGGTCACCCGTGACATTCCCCCACACACTGTCGCAGTCGGCAACCCCTGCCGACCGATTCGCACAACATGATTTTGATTCACTTCTCTACATGTGGCTTTGCCGTTTCGCGGTTTTGGAGTACCTTTGTGCAATCATGAATGAGAGGGAGATACTGCAGTCAGTGAAGACGCGCTTGGGCATTGAATCGCTCAACGGCATGCAGCGCGCCGCGTTGGACTCGTGGAAGTCGGGCAGGGGAGACCTGGTGTTGTACTCGCCCACGGGAACGGGAAAAACGCTGGCCTTTGCCCTGTGCCTGTTGCATGCCATGCAGCCTCCAATGGGCGGCCTGCAAGCCGTGGTGATGGCCCCGTCGCGTGAATTGGTGATGCAGACAAGCGAAGTGCTGCGTTCATTGGCGGCCGGATTCAAGGTAACGCCGTGTTATGGAGGCCACTCCGTTGCTGATGAAAAAGCATCGCTTGCCGTTACGCCCGACATCGTTGTGGCGACTCCAGGCCGCTTGCTCGACCATCACAAGCGCGGGCACATCAATCTCAGCGGCGCCCGCCTGTTAGTTCTTGATGAGATGGACAAGGCCTTGGAACTGGGCTTTGAGGACGAGATGCGCCGGCTGCTCAAGACTATGCCGCGGCTGGCGCGCCGCATCCTCGTTTCGGCCACGGTGCTTGATGCTGTTCCTGATTATGTGCGGTTGCACAATCCTTATGTACTCAACGTGCTGCAATGCGATGACGCTCCAGCCCAGCGCATCATGGCACGTCAGGTGCCGGCCGACAGCAAGGACAAACTCGACACGCTCCGGCGGTTGCTCCTCGGTTTGGGCAATGGAAAGACTATCGTGTTTGCCAACTATCGCGAGAGTGCGGAGCGCATTCATCAGTCACTGCTCAAGGCTGGCATCCCGGCCGGTTTGTATCATGGCGCGATGGACCAGATGCAACGCGAGTGCGTCGTGGCCATGCTCAATAATGGAAGCCTTGCCGTATTGGTCTCAACCGACTTGGCGTCGCGAGGGCTTGACATCGACACTGTGGCCCATATCGTACACTATCACCTGCCGGTGAATGAGCAGACTTACACCCATCGCAACGGACGCACGGCTCGTGTCGATGCAACAGGTGAGGCCTATGTTATTACCGCTCCCGGCGAGGTGTTGCCCGAATGGATTGATGCCAACGAGGTGTTTGAACCGCTGCCCACAACGAGCGGCTATGCCGCTGCACCGATGGCTACGCTGCATTTTCAGGCGGGCAAGAAGGAGAAAATTTCCAAGGGAGACATCATGGGTTTCATCGCCCGCAACGGCGGTATCCCCGCGAGTGAGGTGGGGCGGATTGATGTGCGCGACCACTATGCCCTGGCTGCCGTGCCCAGGCATGCAGTCCAAGGGGTTCTTGCCTGTCTGCGCGATGCGAAGCTCAAAGGCCGCAAGGTGAGAATTTCGCTGCTGAAAAACAATATGTTACATTAAATATCGTTATCTTATTATAGCAAATTTACCATACCCTTAAATACATTAAACCAAAATTGACTATGAAACAAGAAGAAACACCACATTGCGACCTGCGGTTCCTGAAATTGCTCTCGCGCAGTTTCCCCAATGTCCCCACAGCCAGTACCGAAATTATTAATCTTGAGGCGATTTTGAACCTGCCCAAGGGCACCGAGCATTTTCTCGCCGACCTCCATGGAGAGTATGAGGCTTTCCAGCATGTGTTGCGCAATGCCAGCGGGACAATCAAGCGCAAGGTGGGGGAGATTTTCAATGCCTCTATCAGCGCCAAGGAGCGCAAGGAACTGTGCACGCTCATCTACTATCCCGAACTCAAACTCGATCTCGTCAAGGACGAATTGACCGACGAGGCCGAGTTGCATGACTGGTATTTCATCACCATCAACCGCCTGGTGATGGTGTGCCGCAATGTGTCGTCTAAATATAGCCGCTCCAAGGTGCACAAGGCTCTGCCGAGCGACTTCTCCTATATCATCCAGGAACTGCTGCATGAACACAGCAGCGACCCCAACAAGGAAGCCTATGTTGATGTGATTGTCCGCACCATTATTACCACGCACCGCGCCGACGACTTCATCGTGGCCATGTGCAACCTTATCCAGCAGCTGACCATCGACGTGCTGCACATCCTGGGCGATGTGTATGACCGCGGCCCCAGCCCCGATAAAATCATGGATATCCTGTGCAATTATCACAACTTTGACATACAATGGGGCAACCACGACATCCTGTGGATGGGTGCTGCCGCCGGCAACGACTGCAGCATTGCCAATGTCCTCCGCATTGCGTTGCGCTATGGCAACCACGGCGTGCTTGAGGATGGCTATGGCATCAATCTGTTGCCGCTGGCAACGTTCGCGCTGGATACCTACAACGATGACCCCTGCGTTCGTTTCATGCCCAAGGATGGCAGCGCCGATGACCCCGAGCGCGCACGCACGGCACAACTCGTGGCGCAGATGCACAAGGCCATCAGCATCATCCAGTTCAAACTCGAGGCAGCGGCTATCAAGCGCCGTCCCGATTTTGACATGAAGGACCGTCTCTTGCTTGACAAGATGGACCTGGCCAAGGGTGTCATCAAGATTGACGGCAAGGAATATGAACTCCTTGACACTAATTTCCCGACTGTTGACCCCAAGCACCCGTTCAAGCTCTCGCCCGAGGAGGATTCCCTTGTTCAGAAGTTGCACCAGTCGTTTACCGAGAGTGAGAAACTGCGCAAACACATGCAGTGCATGTTCCGCAACGGTTGCATCTACACCATCTCCAACGGCAACCTGCTTTACCATGCCTCAATCCCGCTCAATGACGATGGCACGCTCAAGGACGTGCTCATACGAGGTGAGTACTTCAAGGGCAAAGCCTTGCTGAAGCGCGCCGGCAACCTCATTCGTGACGCCTATTTTGGCTGCAAGAACCCCGACGATCACGCTTTTGCTCTTGACTACATCTGGTATTTGTGGTGCGGCAAGGATTCGCCTGCCTTTGATAAGAGCAAGATGGCGACATTTGAACGCTATTTCATCGCCGACAAGGAGACGCACAAGGAGCTGAAAGGCAACTATTACGCTATGCGTGACGATGAAAAGGTTGCCGACATGATTTTGGACGAATTTGATGTTGCGGGCACCAATCGGCATATTATCAACGGCCATGTGCCTGTCAAGACCATCAAGGGAGAGAACCCCATCAAGGCTAATGGCAAGATCATGGTGATTGACGGCGGATTCTCCAAAGCCTATCAACCCGAGACAGGTATTGCGGGCTATACGCTGGTGTACCATTCACGAGGTTTCCAGCTCGTGCAGCACGAGCCGTTCTCGTCGATTGACGATGCCGTGCGCTTGGGCAAGGACATCAAGTCCACCTATCAGCTTGTCGAACTCACCAACCATCGCATGTGTGTCAAGGATACCGACATCGGCACTGAACTGAAGTCACAAGTCGAGGACTTGCAGGCGTTGCTCGAGGCCTATCGCAATGGTGATGTCAAGGAACGGAATATTCGTCCGATTACACTCAAGCGATGATTGAAACCACTGATTAACAGATGTGTATAGTCATGCCCGCCATCGGTGGGCAGACTATTGTTTAGGGCGCGTATTACATTTTTTTAGACAATAGTTATGCGCAGTTTCAAATTATTGTGCTATTTTTGCAATCCCAACACAATTGAAATCACATTATTAATTTAATATTATAGCAATTATGAAGAAGACTTTATGTGTACTTTTGAGTGCAATGTTAATGCTCGGTATCTCGGGCTGTGGCTCATTGAATAACGCTGCCAAGGGCGGTCTGATTGGCGCAGGTGGCGGTGGCGCTCTTGGCGCAGGCATCGGTGCCCTCATCGGCAAGGGCAAGGGTGCTGCCATTGGCGGCGCTATCGGTGCTGTTGCTGGCGGCGTTGCCGGCACGCTCATCGGCAAGAAGATGGACAAGCAGGCTCGAGAGCTCGCCATGATTAACGGCGCTCAGGTTGACACTTGTACCGACGTGAACGGCTTTGAGGGTATCAAGGTGACCTTTGACGGCGGCATCCTGTTTGCCACCAACAGCCACTCTCTCAACGCCAACGCCAAGAAGTCGCTGGAACAGTTTGCTGCATCGCTCATCAATAACCCCGAGACCGATGTGCAGATTTATGGCCACACCGACAACACAGGAACCCGCGCCGTCAATGACAAGGTATCGGCAGAGCGTGCTACCGCCGTTAAGAATTATCTCATGAATGCAGGTGTTTCCACTGGCCGCCTGTCGAGCCAGGGCCTTGCCTACGACTATCCCGTTGCCAGCAATGACACTGAGGCTGGCCGTGCTCAGAACCGTCGCGTCGAAATCTACATCACTGCCAACGAGCAGATGATTCAGGACGCCCAGAACGGCACCCTCAAGTAATCTTTTCGGCACCGCTTCAGGTGACAATTATTTTGGGCATTCCCTCTCTCCGGGAGTGCCCTCTTTGTTGTCCGCAAGTTGTTCTTTTTGAAAGTGTTGCAATGAAAAAGATTTTTGTTTTAGAAAACTTTTTTCTTTTCGTGAAAAATTAAATACTTGAAAGACAGTAATTTATGTTTTTAAAATAAAAATTTAAGAAATTTTCTATTTTATTTTGTTTATCCAAAACATTGTTATTAACTTTGCGGACGATTTGCGGCAATAATGATTACGTACATTTAAGTTTAACCGGCAATGGCAAGCAAGACTTACAGTTACCAGGAGGCTTTTGCGGCCTCTCTGAAATATTTCGGCGGCGATGAACTCGCTGCCAGGGTGTGGGCATCCAAGTATGCTTTGAAGGATTCCTATGGCAACCTTTATGAGTTGACCCCCGACGACATGCACCGACGATTGGCGCGTGAAATTGGACGCATCGAGCGCAACTATCCCAATCCGTTGAGCGAAGACCGTCTGTTTGAGCTGATGAGCCACTTCCGCTACATCGTTCCTCAGGGCAGTCCCATGGCCGGGATAGGCAACAATTTTCAGGTGGGATCGCTCAGCAACTGCTTTGTCATTGGCCTGGACGGAGAACCCGACAGTTACGGCGGCATCCTCAAGATTGACGAGGAACAGGTACAACTCATGAAACGCCGTGGCGGCGTTGGCCACGACTTGTCGCACATCCGTCCCAAGGGTTCACCAGTCAAGAACAGCGCGCTGACCTCGACGGGCCTGGTGCCCTTCATGGTGCGTTACAGCAACAGCACCCGCGAAGTGGCGCAGGATGGCCGCCGCGGCGCCCTGATGATGACGGTGAGCATCAAGCATCCCGATGCCGAGTCCTTTATCGACGCCAAGATGGTGGAGGGCAAGGTGACCGGCGCTAATGTCTCTGTACGCATCGACGACGCTTTTATGCAGGCCGCCATCGAAGGCAAGACCTACAAGCAGCAGTATCCCATCGACGGCGACGAACCTTTATATGAAAACGAGGTGGACGCCAGCCGCTTGTGGAACAAGATTGTGCACAACGCATGGAACAGCGCCGAGCCGGGCGTGCTCTTTTGGGACACTATCACTCGCGAGTCGGTGCCCGACTGCTATGCCGACCTAGGTTTCAAGACCATCTCGACCAACCCTTGTGGCGAGATTCCGCTTTGCCCCTATGACAGCTGCCGCCTGATTGCCATTAATCTATACAGCTATGTGAAAAATCCGTTTACCGACAAGGCCAGCTTCGACTTTGAACTGTTTGCTGACCATGTGGCTTGCGCACAGCGCATGATGGACGACATCATCGACCTGGAGATGGAGAAAATCGAGAAGATTATTGCCAAAATCCAGTCCGACCCCGAAACCAAGGAGGTCAAGACCACCGAGTTCAACTTGTGGAACAAGATACGCGAAAAGACGCTCGAGGGCCGCCGCACCGGTGTGGGCACCACGGGCGAGGGCGACATGATTGCCGCTATGGGACTGCGTTACGGCACCCCCGAGGCCACCGCATTCAGCGTGAGCGTCCACAAGGCTTTGGCGCTGGCCGCCTACGGCTCTTCGGTGCAGATGGCTAAAGAGCGCGGTGCGTTCAAGGTCTTTGACGCCAAGCGCGAGGAGAAGAATCCCTACATCAACCGCTTGCGCGAGGCTTCGCCCAAGCTCTATGAGGATATGGTGAAATATGGCCGCCGCAACATCGCTTGCCTGACCATCGCTCCCACGGGCACCACAAGCCTGTTGACGCAGACCACATCAGGCATCGAACCGGTGTTCATGCCCGTGTACAAACGCCGCCGCAAGGTCAATCCCAGCGACAAGGATGTGCATGTCGACATGATTGATGAGAATGGTGATTCCTTTGAAGAATTCATCGTTTACCACCACAAACTTGTGGAATGGATGAACATCCACAACATCCCCGTGCGCCGCGACTACTCGCAGGACGAACTCAATGCCATCGTCGCCAAGTCGCCCTACTACAGGGCCACCGCCAACGATGTTGACTGGCTCAACAAGGTGAGAATGCAAGGCGAGGTGCAAAAGTGGGTTGACCACAGCATCAGTGTCACTATCAATCTGCCCAACGACATCAGCGAGGAGATGGTGGGCAAACTCTATGCCGAGGCTTGGCGCTGCGGCTGCAAGGGTTGCACTGTTTACCGTGACGGCTCTCGTACCGGCGTGCTCGTCGCCGTTTCAGACAAGGACAAGAAGAAGGAATCCGAGAAGGACAAGGAGAAAGCCGAGCCCGTTTCGTCTTCGTTTATCGCCCATGAGGGCCACATCCTCAAACGCCCCGTCGAACTCGAGGCCGATGTGGTGCGTTTCCAGAACAAGAAAGAGAAATGGATTGCGTTTATCGGCCTGATCGACGACCGCCCCTATGAAATCTTCACCGGTATCGCCGATGACGAGGAGGGCATCTTCTGCCCCAAGTCGGTGACTAAAGGTAAAATCATCAAGGCCGTTGGCGAGGATGGTGTGAAGCGCTATGACTTCCAGTTTATCAACAAGCGCGGTTTCAAGACCACCATCGAGGGCCTGTCTGAGAAATTTAATCCCGAATTCTGGAATTATGCTAAACTCATTTCGGGTGTCTTGCGATACGGCATGCCCATTCCGCAAGTGATAAAGCTTGTGAGCAGCCTTGAACTCGACAGTCAGTCCATCAATACCTGGAAGATGGGTGTTGAACGCGCGCTCAAGCGTTACATCAACAATGGCGAGATGTGCGGCGAGTGCTGTCCCAACTGCGGACAAAAGACGCTCGTCTATCAGGAGGGCTGTCTCATCTGCACCAACTGCGGCACTTCGCGCTGCGGATAATGAAACGATCTTTCCATACGGCTCAAGAAATGGCAGACTGCGCAAATGAGCGCGGCTTTCTGCCATTTTTTCTTAATGACATCACGGGCTTCTCTATCGCCGAGTTGTGCCCGCCGGAGCTTTGGTTCAGTGACGAACAGGAGGGGCCTTGGGATTGGAAAGGCCCGGCTATCATCGACGGTGACTTGGCGTACGGTAAATTTTTCCAGCGCAAGGCGGGTTATGTCTCAATGGAGTGGTTCCCCGATTTTGTGAATTACCGCCGCAGTGTGATTGAAATCACCGATGCTGAACGCCAGATGCTGGACGTCATCAGGACGCACAAGTCGTTGTTGAGCAAGGAAGTCAAACGCTTGTGCGGCTACGCCATGCCCAGGCCAAAGCGTTGCCCCAACCCGCTTGAGAAAATGATGGACCAGGAAATCCGGCGTCGCGAGGCAAAGGCTAAGCCGCGTCGCGAGTCCTATGAGACGGCAATCACCGCCTTGCAGATGTCAACAATGGTGGTGACGGCCGACTTTGAATATGGAATTGACAAGCAGGGGAATAAGTATGGGTTTGGCGTGGCGCGCTATTGCACTCCAGAGGATTTCTTTGGACCCGAGCGCATCAGGGTTGACCGCACCCCTCAAGAGTCCTATGAGCGCATCAAGGAGCATCTCGTTAAGTTGTTGCCAGGGGTGCCGCTCCAATCAATAGAACGCTTCATCAAGCCATAAACAGTTCAACGCTTTTAGCCGCAGTCCCACAGATATAGTGCTCGCGAAAATTCTCGTTGTTCCAAGTCCTCATGGTTGATGAAGATGTATCCTGCCCCCATGTCGCCCCACATGACCAGTTCATCGCGGTCAATGGCTGAGAATTGAGAGGACAACTGGAACAATAATGTGTCTTGGGGGGTGCCTTTGCTGCGGCTGTCGTCTTGTGAACAAACGGGATATCCCAGTATCTGGTGGCATGGCTCCGGCATGCCAAGGCTTTGCTCAAAATAGACGGCATCGTCATTCTCCAGGTATTGATACCACTTGTGGCTGCCGGCGACAGTCTTGACGATGTCAAAGAACAAATCATTAAAGTGCATGTCGCTGACACCCATTGATGTTTCTTCGGCAATGATGTCAATCGACACCTCGCGCTTGACGGGAGTGAGCCAATCCTCTATGCTGTCGTGGGCGGGAAGGCCCGACTTGACGGCGAGAGCCCCGTCAATAATCTCGTGGTAAATGATGCGGAATCCGTTGCCGTCGGTGCTGTTATTTCCATGGCATCCATACATGTAGTCGGGGTTGGTGCTGATGTACCATTGCAGCATGCCTTGCTCGGGCAGCGGTGCGCGCAGGTGGCACTCGGCGCAGTTGATCTGCAGGAGCAATATCATTTTCTCTCCCCGTTCATCAACGGGATAGTCCTTGCCCGATGGCCAATAGGGCAGACCGCCTATCTTGCTGTCGGTAATGCCGGGAGTGCGCTCTTCGTTAAGTGCCATTCGGTAATGGCTGCAGGAGGTGCGCCTTTTGACTTCGTCTGCAATGGCTCTCGCTTGCTGGCTGGGATGGTTGTTCATGGCTGACGGATGGATTTATTTTGAATAATAGCCTTCAATGTTGTTGATGCATGGGCAGGCGCGGGCGTCAATAATGCGCACGCGCCACTCGCTTGCTGTCGCTTTGGCAAAGCGCACGATGCGCTTATAACCGATGGTTGTTGTCTCCTCGCTGGCAATCACAGGACGCCACTCGCCGCAGCAGGTCTTGTATTCAATGACAAATGCCTTGACGCGTTGGCCCAGCGGGATGTATTCCTGCAGCAGCATGCGGTCGAGCGTGACTTTGCCCTTTGTGGTAATGTACAATTCTGCCGACCTTGTGCTGTCGCCGGGAGCCCAATAAGTATCCCACTTGCCGTCCCCGGCTTTTGAGCCGCAATAATTGTCGCAACGTTCCTCGCTGGCGGTAAATCGGGCATGCTTGAGCAGGTTGTTTCCTAACTCATGGTCAATTCTTTGACGCCATTCGATAACGGTTGCCGAATCTGTCGGGTGAATCAGTCCGTCGCGGTCCACCGGAAAGTTGAGCAGGAATGTGCCGTTGTGCCCAACGTTGCGGTAATAAAGGTCGACAAGCTGGTCCACTGTCTTGATAGCGGTGTCCTCTTTCTCATGGTAGAACCATCCTGGGCGGATTGATGTGTTGCACTCGGCGGGGCACCACATGTTGCCATCGGCGTGTCCTGATTGCAATTCCTCATATTGGGGATAGCCGGGGTACACTTCACCCGAACGCAGCAACGACCAGTTGGTGGCATTGGCAAATCCGTTCTCGTTGCCCACCCAGCGGCAGCCGGGGCCGCCGTCCGAGAATATCACGGCATTGGGCTGTAACTCGTTGACGATGCCCCATGCGTGAGGGTAGTCATAATATGTTCTCCTGTCAATCTCGCGCTTTTCCTTGGCACCGCCATACCATCCATCGCCACCGTTGGCGCCGTCAAACCAGACTTCAAAGACCTCTCCGTAGCCGGTCATCAGTTCCGTCAGCTGGTTGTAATAGTATTCGCGGTACTCCGGCTTGCCGTAATAGGCTTGATGCCGGTCCCATGGCGAGAGGTACACGCCAAACTTGATGCCATACTTTTTGCAGGCATCAGACAGTTCCTTGACCACATCGCCTTTGCCGTTCCTGAACGGAGAGTTGCTCACGCTGTAGTCGGTGTACTTCGTGGGCCATAGGCAGAAGCCGTCATGGTGTTTGCATGTCAGGATGACGCCCTTGAAACCGCCTTTGACCATTGTCTGTACCCATTGCTCGCAGTCGAGCCGTGTGGGGTTGAATGCTTCGGCGGGTGTGTCGCCGTAGCCCCATTCCATGTCGGTAAAGGTGTTTGGCCCAAAGTGGATAAATGCATAGGTCTCCAGCTGCTGCCACGCGATCTGTTGGGGCGAGGGCAGGGGATAGCACGGGTCGGGGGCCTTATTGTTGTCGGCAATAGCGGTGCCGCACATGAGTGCCGTCAGCACAAGAGTGGTGATAATGTTTCTTTTCATGAATGATTGTTGCTGGTGTTGCTCCTATGTGAGTTTTACTCGTTCGCCCAAGGTGACTTTCTTTTCCTTATACAGTAGCCCAAGGGCTTTCTTGTAATCCTTTTTACTGCAGTTAAAGGCCTCGGCGATGTCTTTGGGGGCGCTTTTGTCTGTCAGCGTGGTTTCTCCGCCGTTTGCCATCAGGTATTCCTCAATGTGGACTGCCAGTTCATCGATGCGCATTTTTTCGATTTTGGCCAGTGTGACATCCACTTTCCCGTCTGGACGCACCTGCTTGACAAAGGCTGCCAACCGGTCGCCGATGTTTACGTCTTGGTATATCTCATTCTGGTATATCTGGCCCCAATGTTCATTGTTGACGATGACGCGGTAGCCTAGGTCGCTGCGTTGCGCCACGAGCACCTCGACGCGCTCGCGGTGATAGTAGTCGGGCACTGTATGGTTGAGGAACTTGGCCAATTTGGCGCTGGCGACGATGCGATGGCTGGCCTCGTCAAGATAGACCCGCACGATGTAGCTGCGCCCGGCTTTCATGTCCACACGCTGTTCGCCGAAGGGCACCAGCAGGTCCTTGGCCGACAGCCCCCAATCCATGAATGCACCCACCTTGTTCACTGCCTTGACGCGCATCAGCGCAAAATCACCGACTTCGGCAACAGGAACCTCGGTTGTGGCTACCGGACGGTTCTCGCTGTCGTTATATACAAATACCCTGATGGTGTCGCCAATCTTCATCTCGGGGGTGAGATAGCGTTTGGGCAGCAACACCTCGTGGGTGTCCTCGTCGATGAGATAGGCCCCAAAGTCCACGGTCCTGTTGATGCGCAGTTCGTTGAAATTTCCGATTTTCATTTGCCTGGTATTTTTATTTTGCAAATTTCGGCAAAAAAATCCATTTTTTGCCCGCTTTTCGGTATTTTTGTCGTACTTTAGCAGAAATGAAAATCCATAACAATCAGGATTGAAATGAGAATAACATCATTTGCACTTGTTATAATGTTGTCTGTCACGATGTTAATTGTGACGGCATGTAAATCGGGCAGTTGTTCTGGCCTCTCTTCGTCTGGCGATACTGCTGTTGCTGTGGCTATGCGTCATGTCGCTGACTCCTCCAGTTTTGTCCTGTCCAATGGCGAGCGCTGTTCCATCGTCGCAACGGCCGACATTCAGTTTCCGTCCAAGGTCTTTGCCCAAGGGGCGTCTCTTGACAGTTTGAAGCGGTTGTTTGCCCGATATGTGCTCGATGCCGATGCCTCGATGCCCATGGACGACGCCTTGAAGCAAGTCGTCGCCAACAGCATGCACCAATATGACTTTATGGCCGAGCCGGCTCAATCCCAGTCTGACGACAATGGCGAGAGCCGTTCGGCGGTTGCATGCACCACAAACACACGGGTTGCTCCCGTCTATAACAAAAATGGCGTGGTTACGTTTGAGCGAGTCGATGTTGTCAAACGCAATGGAAAAGTGTCCTCTCTTACTCATCGCTATTTCAGTTTTGATGTGAAAGCGATGGCCTACATCGACTTGAACCGGATGTTCCGCGAGGACGCCATTGCCGATGTTTGCCAACTGCTCAAACAGCAGTTGTTCGCACAAAACAATGCCGACAGCAACGAGCAACTGAACGACTTGGGCTTTTTCAATGTTGAAAACATCAGTGTAACCCGCAATTTCTTTTTTGACGACAAGGGCGTGACGTGGAGCTTTTTGCCCAACGAGCTTGCTGTCGAGGCTATCGGGGAACCCCGCATTTCCATCTCATACGATGATTTAGATGACTTCCTCTGCGATGGCAGCATTATCGATTCATTGAATTAATATGCAACACATCCTCAACTATTTTCCTGAATTGACAGCATGCCAGCGAGAGCAGATGTCTCTGTTAGAGGCTCTGTATCCCGAGTGGAATGCACGCATCAATGTCATCTCCCGCAAAGATATCGACAATCTCGAGATCAACCATTTGCTGCATTCTCTTGCACTTGTGAAGTTCATAAAGTTTACCGCAGGCTCGCGGGTAATGGACTTGGGCACCGGGGGCGGTTTGCCTGGCATTCCGCTTGCCGTTTACTATCCCGACGTGACGTTCCACCTCGTGGACCGCATCGGCAAGAAGTTGCGTGTCGCTCAAGATATCGCCGAGCGCATTGGACTGAAGAATGTCACGTTCCAGCATGGCGACGTCAAGGAGGTGAAAGGCAAGTTTGACTTCGTCGTGAGCCGTGCAGTGATGGACCTTGGAGAACTTGTTCCGCTGGTCAAGCGTTTCATCGACGACAAGGACCGCAATGCCATTCCCAATGGACTGATTTGCCTCAAGGGTGGCGATTTGGCCGCCGAGGTCGCTCCTTATCGCAACAAGGTGCTTGTGGATGAACTGTCGAGTTACTTTAAAGAAGATTTTTTCAAAACCAAGAAAGTCGTATATCTGCCATTATGAACGTTAAGATGATGACCGTCAATCCGTTTGGCGAGAATGTTTACATCGTGTGGGACGAGGCTACACTCGAAGCCGTAGTGATTGATCCGGGTATGATGCGACACGAGGAGCGCGACATGGTGTCGCGTTTCATTGCCGGCAACAATCTGCGTCTCACCCATGTGTTGCTCACCCATCTGCATGTTGACCACATCTGCAGCGCGCGCTGGCTGGCGGAGCAATCGGGCTGTGAGGTGTGGGGCAGCACGCTCGACGCGCCGTTGGGCCTCGCATTGCAGCAGCAGGCGGCGATGTTTGGCTTGGGCATCGATGTCGAGCCGTTGCGGCTTGACCACGGACTCGCCGATGGCGATACCTTGCACATCGCCCAAACGCAAATCCGCGTGATTCACACCCCGGGACATTCCCGTGGCGGGCTTTCATTCTATGTGCCCGATGAGAATATCTTGTTCTCGGGCGACACCATTTTCCAGAGCAGCGTTGGCCGCACCGACCTCGACGGCGGTGACATGGACACGCTCATCAAGAGCATTACCGAAAAAATCCTCCCGCTTCCCGACGAAACCGTCATCGCCCCCGGCCATGGCTATACTACCACCGTCGCCGACGAAAAACGCTCCAATCCCTTCTTGTAGGCAAGAACAACGGCACAAAGCATTGGCACGGAACCGATGATGCCCCGTGCCATTGTTTCGTGTGGCATGATGTCGCTTACATGCCCAGCGTGATGCCCATCGACCAGGTGTCGTGGATGCGGGGGCCGTAGTTGTTTTTCAGGACCTTGGCGGGGCAGTAGCGGCAGTAGAGGCCGATTCCCTTAAAGTCCACGCCGGCAATCCAGTCAAAGGTGCACTTGTTTTGCTTGAGGCTGTGCTGGCTGATGTCATAATTGGTGTTGTAGAGTTTGTAGTGGTTGGTGGCATCCACACGGTAGTTCCAGTTGATGATGCCGCCCATGGTGATGTGCCAATTCTTGAACAGCTCTTGGCGCAACAAGAGGGGGAAGTGCATGGTGTGGACATAGAGCCTCGAGTTGCGCTTGACCGCGTCCTGCGGATAGGTGGTGACGTTGAGCGCATGGCCGTCGTCCTCGCGCTGGAACATGTAGGGGCGCTTGAGCGAGAAACGCTTGCCGCCAAATCCCACGCCCACCGAGAGCAATTGACCCTTATCGGTATTGTATTCAAACGCTGCCACGTTGAGAATACCGTATTCAAAGGAGTTGTTGATGATGTCGAGCGTGTTGTGGGTGCCCAGTCCCAGGTAGAGGCCGTTGAGAACGACGGAGAATTTGCCGGGCTTCGACTCGTCGTCCTTGAGCGAAGTGATTTCCCACTCGTGGCTCTCGTTTACGCTCACGCAGTCAATTACTTTGCGCACGGAGTTGTCCAAGGTGTCGGTGCGTTCCGACGCATTGCCGGCTTGTGCCATGGCAAGCATGGCGATTGCTAAAATAATAATCTTCTTCATGTTTAATATGTTTAATATGTTTGGTTTTGTCTTGTTTCGTCAATTTTCAAGGTCCATGACCTTGGCAAATCTCACCTGGCTTTTATACACGGGAAAATTGAGCGAGAGGATGACCCCGTTTTCAATGAGACCATACACATCTTTGTCAAACGATTCCATTGTGGCATCAACCCATGTCGCCTCATAGTTGTCGGTAAAAGCGGTTTTGGCGAGATGGCCTTTAAGCATGCCGGTTTGCCACAGCGATTTCTTGACCTCGGCGCCTTGCACATATATCATGTCATATCCGTCGCTTGCCCGCACCAGAGCGATTGTATATCTTCCTCCCAGGCGCAGCCACTCGTCCTGAATGTCGCGGTCGAGGTATTTCCAGTATCCCTCCATGGGGTCGGCGCTTTGCGCGAAGTGCTCGTCAAGCGCCGCTTGTGTCCATTCGGCAGACGCGGCGGTGGCGCTTTTTTTGCCGTTGATTGTCAATGAGGCCCGTTCAATGGCGACTCTGGCGCCGGGGCCAATGAGATAGCCCACATTGCACCGCGGCAGCGGGCGGCTGATGGATGCTTCCAGCACTTGTGCCAGTTCGTTTTTGCCAATCCGCACGACGACGCTGCGCCCATCGACATCAACGCAGATGGTGTTCATGCCGTCTTCAAGCGATACATCCTTCGATACGGTCTTTTGGGCAAGTTGTGTGCGCTTCCCGTTGTCGCATTCAATGAGCGACACTTGCATGCTGCGTTCGTCGGTGATGTCGTCAAATGGTGCGCTGTTGTCACATTTGAGCACCACCGCCATATAGCTGCCCTCGTCGTCGCGGTTGAACACAAGCCCCCATTCGCTGCCGTTGATGGTTGTTTTGGCTCCCGTCATCGGGTCTTTGATCGTGCGTGTTTTGCCCTGTTTGTTGTTCAGGTTAGCGATGCGCAGCTGGTAGCGGTAGGCGGGGCCGGTTACCGTCATCGTGTCAATGGTGATGGCCGTTGCGGCGGTGGCGTTCTCCTCGACAAGGAGTTCGCCCTCAATGGCTTTATATCTTCCGCCCATCCTCATGCCCGGATGTGGATACAAACCGCCAAAGTTGTTGCTCGACGAGTTATAGTATGACTTGCCGCAGATGTCCAGGCATGACATTACTATCATAAATATAACCAAATGTTTGAATCCAAAATTCATGTCTGTGAATGGTTCGTTTTGTCTAAAGATTACTCGTGGTGATATGGCTCATGTTTCAGAATGGTGAAGGCCCGGTACAGTTGCTCGACAAATATGAGCCGCACCAGTTCGTGAGGAAATGTCATCTTGCTCAGCGAGATTTGCTCATTGGCCCGGGCATAGACCTCTGGCGAGAATCCGTACGGACCACCCACCACCAGCACCAGCCGCTTGCTGCCGCTCGACATCTTGCGCTGCAGCCATCCGCTGAAGTCCACCGACGTGCGCTCGGTGCCATGCTCATCTAACAGCACGACATGGTCGCCGCTGTCAAGCGTGGCAAGCAGGGCTTTACCCTCAACTGATTTTTGCTGTGCGGCACTCATGTTGCGGGTGTTGCGCGCATCACCGATGTATTGAATGTCAAATGTCACATAGTGCTGCAGGCGTTTCACATATTCCTCTATGCCTTGCCGCACAAATCCCGCCTCGGTTTTGCCTATCACGGCAAGTGTAATCTTCATTTGTTCTTGATTTGGATGAATATTGCCACAAAATTAGTAAATCTGGCCAAAACTCGCTAACTTTGTGGTCAAGAAAATGATTAAACATTCTTAAATAAATATGAAAACCAGAGAAGAACTGATTGACGAGTTAATCGACCTGTCGTTTGCCGAGGATATTGGTGATGGCGATGCCACAACTTTGTGCTGCATTCCAGAGGACGAAATGGGCCGGCAGAGGCTGATTGTGAAGGAGGAGGGTGTTCTTGCTGGCGTTGCCGTCGCACGGCGCGTGTTTGAGAAATTCGACCCTGAACTCAAGATGGACGTCATGATTGACGACGGCGCCCATGTCATGCCTGGCGACATCGCTTTTGTGGTTACCGGTAAAGTGCGCTCTTTGCTGCAGACCGAGCGCTTGATGCTCAACATCATGCAGCGCATGAGCGGAGTGGCAACCACCACGGCGCGCTATGCCAAGTGCCTCGAGGGGCTTAAAACCCGTGTCTTGGACACTCGCAAGACCACGCCCGGCATGCGCATGCTCGAGAAGGAGGCCGTGCACATTGGCGGCGGTTGCAACCACCGCATCGGCTTGTTCGATATGATTCTGCTCAAGGACAACCATGTCGATTTTGCCGGAGGCATCGTGCCTGCTATCGAGAAAGCTCGCCAGTGGTGCAAGGATAATGGCAAGGACTTGAAAATTGAAATCGAGGTACGCAACTTTGACGAACTCCAGCAGGTGCTCGACCGCGGCGGCGTGGACCGCGTGATGCTTGACAACTTCAGTGTCGAGAATACGCGCAAGGCCGTTGAAATCATCAACGGCAGGGTAGAGACCGAGTCCAGCGGCGGCATTACTATCGATACGCTGCGCGCCTATGGTGAGTGCGGCGTGGACTATATCTCGGTGGGTGCGCTGACGCATTCCATCAAGTCGCTTGACATGAGTTTCAAGGCCTGCTGATGAGCCGTTCGTCATTACAGGATATACAACCGCTGCCCATCGATGGCGGCGCGCCGCTCATTGTTGCCGGCCCGTGCAGTGCCGAGACCCGCGACCAGACGCTGGCCACGGCCAGCATGTTGCACGAAGCGGGCATTAAGGTTTTCAGGGCTGGAATATGGAAACCGCGCACGGCGCCAGGCGGATTTGAGGGTGTCGGTGACCGGGGGCTGGATTGGCTGCGGCAGGTCAAGCGCGAGACGGGGATGCTTGTGGCGACCGAGGTGGCGACCGTGGACCATGTCAAGGCCGCAATGGCCGCTGGAATAGACATCCTCTGGGTGGGCGCTCGCACGAGTGCCAACCCTTTTGCAATGCAGGATATTGCCGATTGCTTGCAGGGCCACAGCGAGGTGACCGTGCTGGTCAAGAATCCTGTGAATCCCGACCTTGACCTGTGGCTGGGCGCTTTGCAGCGCCTTCACAATGCCGGCATCAGCCGGTTGGGTGCCGTGCATCGTGGATTTAGCAGCGCGGGAACGCACATCTACCGCAACGACCCGCAATGGCACATCCCCTTTGAACTGCGCCGCCATGCGCCTGACATGACTATCTTGTGCGACCCGTCGCACATCGGCGGCAAGCGTGAATATGTACAGCCGCTGTCACAGCAGGCGCTCGACATGGGGTTTGACGGGCTGATGATTGAGAGCCATTGCAACCCCGATGACGCGCTCAGCGACAGCGCACAGCAGGTGACACCTTCGGCATTAAGGGGCATTCTCGACACCCTTGTTCTGCGCTCGGGAATGCCTGTCGATGATGAACTGGGCATGTTGAGGCAGCAGATTGATGATTGTGACCGTGAACTGCTGGCGGTGTTGTCACGGCGTATGAGCGTGTCACGGGAGATTGGTTCGTTCAAGAAAGCGCACAACTTGCGCGTGCTTCAACCCGGTAGATACCAGGCTGTCATCAGGGCACGCTGCGACGAGGGCTCGCGTCTTGGACTTGACGAGGATTTTGTCGAGCGCATCATGCAATGCATTCACGAGCATAGCGTCAATCAGCAGTTGCGTTTGTTTAATGACGGTACCGAACCATGAAGCGTGTTATTGTTATCGGGGCATCGTCGGGCATAGGAAATGAGGTGGCAAAACTGTTGCTGGCCGATGGATGCCATATTGGTGTGGCTGCCCGTCGAATGGGCCGCTTGAATGAATTGAAGCAGATTGCGCCCGATAGGGTGGAGGCTCTGCAAATAGACGTGACAGCCGGCGATGCTCCCGCCCGCCTGCGTGAATTGATTGATGCCGTGGGAGGAATGGATGTGTTTTTTTATGCCACGGGAATCGGTCGTCAAAACCGCACGCTTGAGCCCGGCATCGAGTTGCAGACAATGAACACCAATGGCATGGGATTCACACGGATGATTGGTGAAGCCTACCGCTATTTTGCTGAACACAATGGCGGCCACATCGCCG
Source organism: uncultured Prevotellaceae bacterium (assembly GCA_937898675.1). GTDB lineage: Bacteria > Bacteroidota > Bacteroidia > Bacteroidales > Muribaculaceae > Sodaliphilus. The sequence continues at coordinate 54,864 of CALEJB010000045.1, read as the reverse complement.
CCATTACGAGCATCGCAGGAACCAAGGGCCTTGGCCCTGCTCCGGCCTATTCGGCCACCAAGGCGATGCAGAGCAATTACCTTCAGGCATTAGAACAGCAGGCCAACAGCCGTGGGCTGGATATTCGCTTCACTGACATTCGCCCGGGCTTTGTTGACACCGATTTGCTGAATGACGGTTTTCACTATCCAATGCTGCTTAAACCTCAGGACGTGGCGCAGTCGATTGTCGGTGCGATTCATGGCAAGCGCCACGTCAAGGTCATTGACTGGAGGTATAGCCTCATGACGGCATTGTGGCGCCGTGTGCCGCGTTGCATCTGGCGCCGCGTCAAATTGTGATAATAAGGATTTAGGCCGCGGATTTATCGTGTGACCACCCGCGCCGCGGTGTGGAAGTGTGTGGCATTGTAGTTCTGCCTGAGGTCGTCAACGACTACGCCTCGTGACGATGATGCATGGACAAATTTGTTGTCTTTGAGATAGATGCCCACGTGCGACACATGACCGTCACTGCTTGTGATAAAGAATACCAGGTCACCCTCTTTCAGGTCCTCAAGGTTGATGGGTTGGCAGTTCTCTTCCAGCATCTTGGCTGAATTGCGGTGGACCTTGATGCCATAGACCGTCGTATAGACCTCCATCACCAGTCCGGAGCAGTCTGTCCCCTGGCCAAGCGTGTGGCCGCCATAGGCGTAGGGCGTGCCAAGCCAGCGTTTTAGTTCTTCATACAGTTTTTTGTTGTCGTGTTTTCCAAGTTTGATGTCAAGGCGCGCCCACTCTTCGCCCACCAGGCCATGGCCCGTTGGTGTGGGCTTATGCCTCTCGGCGCTATGTTCGTCGGGCAGGGTTTGGGCCTCTGAGCCCATGTCGTTCCCGCTGCGGTTGCGCCGTTCATTGTAGGGGCGGTATGTGTGTGTGTTGTTGGATGAGGTGCGGCACGATACAACTGGCAGCGACATGAGCACAGCCGCTGCCAGTATGAGTATCGTTTTGCTATCGTGCCGGAGCATGGTCAATCCTTCTTCTCTTCAGCTTTCTCTTCGTCGGTGTTTTTCTCCTCCTTGGCGGCAAAGTCGGTGATGCCGCTGTTCACCAGGATGTTGTACCACGAGATGACTTTCTTGATGTCGCTGTTGTGAACGCGCTCGGTATCGAAGTTTTCGAGCACCAAACCCATGAACTCCTTGAGTTTGTCGGGGGTGTTGTATTCCTTGGCGTCAAAGGTTTTGTTCTCAAATTTTTTGCCTATGTTCTCGAATACTTGAGTCAGGGGCACATCCTCGCTGGTGGTGAAAATGGAAATATCTCCCAGCGACATCACTTGCTCACGAGCGTGGACGGGAAAGCGTTTGCCGTCAATCATAGATTCAACCAGCAGCATGTTCTTGCCGTAAGAGATGAGTTTGTAAAGTCCGGGACGTCCCGAAATTGATAAAATTTTCTTGAGCATAATTAAATGATAATGTTTTATAAGATGTATAAGATTTCGTGTTATTTGCTTTGTATAATGCCATTCAGCAGTCTGATGACTTGAGGCAGCAAGGCGGTGTTGTTGTCATTGACGATGAGTTGTTCGCCTGCGGCCACTTTTTCTTCGCCCGCTTGAGCGTTCATCCGGGCTGTCACTTGTTCGGCGGAGAACCCGCTGCGTGCCATCACCCGCGCAATGCGCACCTCGTCTGGCGCTGTGACATGCCACACGCCATCCACCTTGCGGTCAAGCCCCGATGTGCGCAGTAACGCTGTCTCGACAAATGCCGCCGATGCCCCAAGGCTTGCTTGTTCGGCCGCCCAACGGTCCAAGTCGCGTGAGGTGGCAGGGTGGACGATGGCGTTTAGCCGCTCGAGTGCGCCATTGTCGCCGAATGCGGCTGCGCTCAAATGATCGCGGTTGATGGTGCCGTCGGGCAGATAGGTCTCTTTCCCGAAGGCTTCAATCAATTGCTGCCGCAACTCGTTGTCGGTTATCATCAGCATCTTGGCCCGTGAGTCGCAGTCATAGACATGATAACCCATAACTTGCAGCATGCGCGCGACAACACTCTTGCCGCTCCCGATCCCTCCAGTGAGTGCAACCAATTTCATCATTTAGACTTCTCGATGATGTAATCCACGCTGTCAAGTGCGGGCTTGACATTCTGGAACGCGGCAGGCGATTCTCCGATGTTGACTTTTACCTTGTTGCTGCCCGACCTGAAGTCCACCGAGTTGTAATCAACAACAGCGGTGATGCCGGCGTCTTCCTTGATGCGGCTCACGGGTGTACTGTAAATGATGTCGACATCACCCGGAAACAGCAGCATTCTCACTCCGGGCGGCGCATTGCGCACCATGATTTTGACGTTCTTTTTCTGCGATACAAGTTTCTCGACAGGAACAACGATGTCAATGGAGCGGGGCTCAATGACCGCGCCCTTGATAGGGGCAATGGTGACATTGCGCTTCAAGGTATCGGTCAGGTCAATGGCTTCAACGTGGTAGGTATAGACCTCGTTGATTTCGTTAAGTGTCTCGGCATCTCCATAAACAAGAACAGAGTCTTGGCTCATGATCAAAGCACCGTTCTGGGTGTGGTCCTCGCGTGCTTTGACCACCACATCGGCTCTGATGGGCACTTTCTTGCCAGGCAGGTCGGTGTACTTTAGATTGATGGACTCTGGTAGCACACTCACGATGGTGGTGTGCTTCTTGAACAGTGACGACAGCTCTTTCTTCAAGTGGCTTTGGTCAATCTTGAACATGCGGCTGTTGGTGTCGCAGTAGTCATTGAACCGTAGGGTGAGCGACGGCCTCTTTCTGAACATGTCAGAGATAATGCGGATGCCGCGGTCAACGATGGTTACCGTGAGCGTGTCGGGCACCTTGTCAATCAAGTGCACATTCTCGGGCACGCTGATTGCAAGGGGAACTTCAACCTCAATCTTAATGTCTCGGTTGAACGTGAGAAATCCCCAAAAGATGGTTGAGATGAACACAAACAAGAGATAGAGCAACAACGACCTCGTGCGGGGCGATAGCTCTAACTTCTTGTGAATGTTGTTCAAGAAATCTTTCATGCGTCGGCGGGTGCCCGGGTGCTGTGGGGTGGCGCTTACTTCTTGTTGGCTGCGTCAGCGCCCGTGCTGGCAACGTCTTCCATCGATTGGTAGATGGAATTCTTGTCAATCCTGATGCGCACGCCGTCGGCAATCTCGAGGATGATGGATCCATCATTCTTGACCTCGCGGATGCGGCCGTAGATGCCGCCTGCGGTCATCACCTTGTCGCCATTCTTGAGGCTGTCGCGGAATTTGTTGATTTTCTTTTGTTTCTTCTGCTGAGGTGCAATCATGAAGAAATAGAAAATGGCAATGAGCGCAACAATCATAATCAGGCTCATGCCGCCTCCGCCGGCAGCGCTGCCGCTGCTTGCTGCTTGCAATAAAATCGTGTTAAGCATAATTCTGTCTCTTTATTTAGTAATGTGTTGTTGGTTTCTGTAATAATCACGGCTTGACGAGCTTCCCTTCGCTCCGCAGCTGCTTGGCGGCCGCATTGAGCATGCCGTTGACAAACTGACCGCTTCCGGCGGTGCTGAAGTTTTTGGCAAGTTCTATATACTCGTTGAGTGTCACTGCGGTAGGGATTTTGTCAAAGGTGCGCATTTCGGCCAGGGCGGTGCACATGATAATGCGGTCCATCATCACGATGCGGTCCTTGTCCCAGCGGCTGTTTTGCACGAGCTCGTCAATGAGGGCGTTGCTCTCCGGCATCAGGGTGACGGTGGCGGTAAACAGCTCTTTTCCAAATTCGGCGTCTTCTTCGTCCTTGAATTGTGGCATGACGATATCGGTGCCATTGTCCTCATCTTCTTCGGCCGCAGTGTCCGACATGCGCCTGAATGTCTTGCACACAAACTGTCCCATCACGTCCAGGTCATTCTCGCTCCAATACACCGAACGCTGTTCCACGGCATCGGCCATGTTCTCATCGGGAAGGATGACCTGACGCATGAGCTGTTGCCACACCATGCTGTCGGCCGTCATGCTGTCATCGTCATCGGCCATATAGTCCTGGTAGATGTCGCTCTTGACGACCTTGTCAAGCATCAGCCGCTCAAAAATTGGGTCGTCATTCCAGGTGACCGTGTGCTCTTGGGCAAATTGCTGCAGCTGCTCGTTGGCTGCAAGCGCGGCCACCAGGCGGTTTTGGACAAATTTCATGTTGGGATTCAATTCCTCCTCGCTGGGCAGGTACTTGTTGCGCGCTTCATCAAGGTGCATTTCCTGGATGTGGGTGAGCTCGATGGGCAAACGCAACAGGTAATGATACAATTCATAGGTCTTGTCCATGCAGACGTTGAGGCTTTTCAACGCATTTGCAAGAGTGCACTCGGGACGAGTGAGCATATAGGAGTACAGGTTCTGTACTACTTTGGTTCTGATTAGTACTCGATTTATCATGTTGAAAAATTTGAACTTGCAAAATTAGCGAATTTTGGCCGCATGACCAACTCTTTCGCCGGTTAATTCACCTCTTGGTCGTCGTTGAGGCGCTGCCTGACGGCCTCGTAAATCATGATTCCGCCTGCCACCGAAACGTTAAGCGAGTTGATGTGGCCAAACTCTGGAATGAGCACCTGGGTGTCACACAGCTTCATGATTTCTGGTGAGATGCCTTTGCCCTCGGCGCCAAGCACAATGGCGACGGGACTGGTATAGTCGGCGCTGGTGTACGGCGTTTGGCTCTTGTCGCTGGTGCCGACAATATTGAATCCGCTGTCGCGCAGCAGTCTCACGGCACCGGCAAGGTTGTGCTCACGGCACACGGGCAGATAGTTGAGCGCTCCAGCCGACGTCTTCACAGCATCGGCATTGACACTGACGCTCTCGCGGTCCGGGATGACGATGGCGCTGACGCCTGCACACTCGCATGTCCGCGCCACGGCGCCAAAGTTGCGTACATCCGTCACACCGTCAAGAACAACAATGAGCGGATTCTCTCCCTCGTCAAACATTTGGGGGACCAAGTCCTCGACGCGGTAATAGGTGACGGCGGCCATCATGGCAACCACTCCCTGATGGTTGCGACGCGTGATGCGGTCTATCTTTTGAACCGGCACGCGCTGAACCGGCACGCGCAATGCGCGCGCTTTTTCGGTGATATCTTGCGCCGTGTCGGGCGAGAGCGTTTTGCTTAACAGGATTTTGTCGATGTCTTTACCGGCATCGATGGCCTCAAGCACGGCATGGATGCCGTAGATGTATTGGGTCTTGTCAATCATAGTGATAGTCATTTTTGCTGATGAGCGCAATTAGCGTGCGGGCGTTTTCTACTGCCGACTTGTTCAGGGCCTTGCCGCTGAGCATGCGGGCAATTTCTATGACGTGCTCTTGAAAATCAAGCGGCTTGACGCGCGTGAGCGTCTCATCGTCGGTGTCGGTCTTGTACACGCGCAGGTGGTGGTTGCCGTGGGCGGCGACCTGCGGGAGATGGGTGATGGCGATGACTTGGATGGTTTTTCCGATATCGGCCATCATCTCGCCCATGCGGTTGGCAATGTCGCCGCCGACACCGGTGTCCACTTCGTCAAATATAATGCTGGGCATCTGCATGTGCTTGGCGATGATAGTCTTGATGCACAGCATTACACGTGAGATTTCGCCGCCCGATGCGGTGTCCTTGACTGGCATGGGACTTTGGTTTTTGTTGAATGCCATCATGAATTCAACGCTGTCCGAGCCGTTTGCCGTGAGTTCGGTTTCGCCGAACTCCACCTCAAATGCAATGTTCTTCATGCCCAATGGCACGGCAAGTTCAAGCAGTTCGTCGGCAAACTGCTTAGCGGCATTGTGGCGGTTGACACTCAGTTTGAGGGCAATTTCTCGGGCTGCGGCCTTGGTGGTCTCAACTCGAGCCCTGAGTCCATTGATGACATCGTCGTTTTGCTCAATTTCGTCAAGACGCTGTTCGTAATCATGCTGGATGTCAATCAATAGGTTCACGTCTTTCACATTGTGCTTTCGCAGCAGTGAATAAATGTCGTTGAGCCTTTGGTCAACGCGGGCGAGTTCGGCAGGGTCGTCATTGAGCGTTTCCACAATGGTGTTGACGCTCTGGGCGATGTCTTTGAGGTCAATGAGCGACGACCTCACGCGGGAGGGCATGCCCTCCACTTCGCTCATGTGGCGCTCGGCTTCTTCGATGCGCTGGGCAACACAGCCCAGCCGTTCCAGAATGCTGCCCTCGGCACTGTAAAGGTCATTTTCCACACTCCATAGCGCTTCCTTGAGCTCGCCGATGTTGCTCAATTTCTTCTGGAGCGCCTCGAGCTGCTTGTCCTCATCGGGCCGTAAATCCATAGATTTCAGTTGCTCTACCTGGAATCGGATATAGTCCTCGTCGCGCCGCATTTGTTCCATGGCGCGCTCGGTGTCGTGCAGGCGCTTTTCGGCATCGCGGTATTCATGATAGATGGTTTGGTACTGTTCGAGTAGCCTTCCGTTTTCGGCAATGCTGTCAAGCACCGACAGCTGGAACTGTGGCTGCGACAGCAACATGTTGCTGTGCTGGGAGTGGATGTCCAGCAGGCAGGTGCTCAAGTCTCGCAGCACCGTGAGCGCGACAGGCGTGTCGTTGACAAAGGCGCGAGACCTGCCGTTGGGCGACAATTCTCGGCGAATCAGGCACTCTTTTTCGTCCCAGTCAATGTCGTTGTCCTTGAAGAAGCGTTCAAGCCGGTAGCCGGCAACGTCAAGTGTCGCCTCTACAACGGTCTTGGATTCGGCATCGCGTATCGCTTTGCTGTCGGCGCGTTCACCCAGTATCAGGGACATCGCACCCATAATGATTGATTTTCCCGCACCTGTCTCGCCGGTGATGATGGTTAGCCCGTCGGCAAACGAAATGTCGAGTTTGTCGATGAGCGCATAGTTTGATATGTGCAGTTGTTTAATCATTTAAGGAACGCTTTTCATCAATGCGGCACCAACGGGTACCGTCCAAACCTATGTTATTCTTGAGCCTTCTTGATTTTCTCGAGACGGCTGTTCTCACTCGGATATACTTGATACAGCATTTCATACACCGTTTCCCTCTCGGTGGTGTTGGCTTTGCTGTACACATTCACCAACTCATCAAGTTTGGCGTCCTTAAACATCGACAAGCACACCGACATCGGGGACGTTTCATATATCTTGCCCAAACTTTCCAGCGAATGCGTGATTGTCGCGCGCCCTTTGTCGGCGGTAACGACCATTTGGTCCAGCCCCATGCGGTGATAGTCGTAAAGCAGCTGCCTGATGGCTTCGGTTGACTTGTCGGTGTAAGCACTGAGCACTGCGCTGCGGTTGGTGGGGTCTTCAAAGGCTTTCCACCCGCTTTCTCCGCTGCTTTGCGCCAGTCTCACCACGGTTGCAGCCCGTTCATAGTATGGGTCGCCGCCCTTGAGTTCAAATGTGTCAAAGTCCATGCCGATAATCATATAGGCCCAGAAGTTGAGGATTGCCGTCAGGTTGTCGAGCATCTCTTGTTCCGAGAAGACCAGTTGCTGTCCTGTCTCAAATTTGAAGTCAACCTTGGCGTCTTTGAAATTGATGACAGCAGTAGTGTATGAACTGTTATAGACAGGACGCTGCGATTGAATCTGCAAATCGCCCGACATGGCGCCTGTGGAATTGTCCCACTTGCCGATGGTGAGCATGAGTTTGCAGTATATTTTCTCATTGGTCCCAAAGGTGGCATTGGTCCATTTGGTGGTATTCATGTAGTCGGTGATGGCCTGTTTCAATTCATTGAAGACATCCTTGTTGGCATTGGAAATCTTGTCAGAGTTGACTTCAACCTCGCAGTTCAACTCCGTCGCCTCGTCCTGGGCGGCGGCGCCAAACACGCCGAGCAGCATGACTGCCAGCAGCAGCAAAAACTTATTTCTCATGTTTCGCAAATAGATAGGTGTGTAAAACATCAACAATGTCGTGGGCGACATCGCGCTTTGACTTGCATTCGCCTTCAATGCACTCGCCGCTGTCGGTGAAAATGGTCACTTTGTTGGTATCCACCTGGAATCCGGCATTCTTGTCACGCAACGAGTTCATCACAATGAAATTCAAGTTCTTGCGCTCAAGTTTTCCTTGAGCGTTTAGGGTCTCGTTGTCGGTCTCAAGTGCAAATCCCACGGTGACTTGGCCCGGCCGCTTGGCCTGGCCCACGGCGCGGGCAATGTCGGGGTTGGGCGTGAGCTGTATCACGGGATTTTGGTTCTTTTCACGCTTGATTTTGGTGGCGGCGGCGTTTTCTACGCGATAATCGGCCACTGCTGCACACAGGATGACGGCATCGCATTGGGGCAACTCCTTCATCACGGCATCGTGCATCTCCACTGCGGTGGTCACGTCAATGCGTTTCACTCCAGCAGGTGTTTTGAGCGCGACAGGCCCGGCCACTATGGTTACCAGCGCGCCGCGCGCGGCGCAGTCCTCGGCGAGGGCAAAGCCCATCTTGCCAGAGGAGAAGTTGCTGATGTAACGCACTGGGTCGATTTTCTCGACCGTGGGCCCTGCGGTGATGAGCACGCGTTTTCCCTGCAGGTCTTGACACGCCGAGAAAAACTCGTCAAGCGCCTTGGCAATATTCTCGGGCTCCTCCATGCGGCCTTTGCCAATGAGGTGGCTGGCCAGTTCGCCCTCGGCAGGCTCAATGATGTGGTTGCCGTAACTGCGCAGCAGTTCAATGTTGCGCACGGTGCTCGGGTGGCGCATCATGTCCAGATCCATGGCGGGGGCGACAAACACTGGCGCCTTGGCCGATAGATAAGTCGTTATCAGCATGTTGTCCGCAACACCGTTGGCCATTTTGCCAATGGTGGATGCCGTGGCGGGGGCGATGACCATGGCATCGGCCCACAGTCCCAGATCCACATGGCTGTTCCACTGGCCTGTGTTGGCGGTAAAGAACTCGCTGATGACTGGCTTGCCGCTCAACGTCGAGAGCGTCAGCGGCTGGATGAATTGTTTGGCATTGGGGGTCATAATCACCTGCACCTCGGCGCCGGCCTTGACGAGTAGCCGGGTGAGCGTGGCGCATTTGTAGGCCGCAATGCCGCCCGAGATGCCAAGTATGATGTGCTTGCCTTGTAGCATGATGCGTCGTTACAATGATTTTATTTCTTCTTGTATTGGATGTAAAGCCTGGTGATGACCTGCTTGGTGTTCTCGAGGAAGTCGCTGCGCATCATCCAGTCATAGTAGCCCAGGTCCAAGCGGGTAAACACATCTTCCACCGTTTTGCCCTTGTGCTTGCCAAAGTTGAATACCGGCACCCCGGCGTCGTTAAGCACGACGCGCCCGACTAAATCGACGTTGCGGGTGTGGCTTGAGTAGTGGGCCAGGAATTCAACGTCGTTTTGCAGGGGCTCGGCGTCGTTGGCATAGTAGTCCAACTGTGCTTTGAGCACCTCAAGCGTGGTGCGGGTGTCGTCCGATGCGGCATGATGGTTCTCCATGGGATGGCCGCAGTAGAACAGGCATGCTGCCTCGAGATCGCGCTTCTCGCGCTTGTGGTAGATGGTCTGCACGTCAATGAATCTATGCTGGTTGGGGTCGAAATTGACTCCTGCCTGCTGCAATTCCTGCACCAGCAGCGGGATGTCAAAGCGGTTGCTGTTGAATCCCGCAATGTCGCTGCCCTCAAACACCTGGGCAATCTCTTTGGCGCGCTCTTTGAACGTGGGCTCGCCTTGGAGCATCTCATTGGTGATGTGATGCACGGCAATGGCCTCTTGAGGTATCTCCTTGCAAGGGTTGAAGCGGTAGGTCTTGCTCTCCTCATGCCCATCGGGATACACCTTGATGTAGGACAGCTCGATGATGCGGTCCTCGGTAAGGTTAAGACCGGTTGACTCCAGGTCAAAGACCACAAGCGGGCGTTTCAGGTTCAGTTCCATGTCTTTGGCAATGCTCGGATTAGACCATCATGGGCATTTGAAGCACGAGGAGGTCCTCGCCTTCATTTTGCTCACTGGGAACAAACACACCGGCCCTGGCGGGGTCGAGCAGCTTGAGGAACACGCCGTCGCAGTCGATGTTGTTGACCACGTCAATGACATCGGCGCTCTTGAAACCGATGTTCATGGGCTCGCCGTTGTATTCACACACGATGGTTTCCTCGGCAGCGGTCGAGTGGTCCACATCCTCGGCGGTGAGTATGACATGGTTGGCGCTCAGGTTCAGGCGGACAAGGCCGCCCACGTTGGCAAATACCGATACGCGGCGCACGGCATTGAGCAACGTCGTGCGGTCAACAGCCATGGTGTATGGGTTGTTCTCGGGGATGACGGTGTTGTAATTGGGATAGCGTCCAGTAATGAAGCGGCAGGACAATTGATAATCGGCGGTCTCAAACGTGGCGCTGTTCTCGTCGATGGTGATGCTGACGGGCTCCTCGCTGTTGCGCTCAATGATGCTGGCGAGGATTGATGCGGGCTTGGCGGGCAGGATGAATGAACGCTCAAAGCCGGGCTTGACGTTGGTCTGGCGATAGCGCACGAGCTTGTGAGAGTCGCTGGATACGTAAACAATCATGTCGGGCTTGATGTCCCAATAGATTCCCGTGAATTGCGGATGCATATCATCGGTGCCTACGGCAAACAGGGTGTGCCCGATGCCCAGCGAGATGTTCTTGGACGAAAGCGTGAACTGCTTTACCTCATTGGCGGTCGCTGCCTTCTCGGGGAACTCGTCACCATTGAGCGCCACGGCATCGTAGTAGCCGTTTTGGTAGGTAACCTTGACGGCAAGCGTCTCATCGTTGATTTCAAACGTCAGGGCGGTGTCGGGCAACTCCTTCAACGAGTTGATGGTGCGCTTGACATCGATGGCAAACTTGCCGGTGCCTTCTACGTTCGACACTTCGATGTTGGTGGTCAGGCGTGTTTCCATGTCGCTGCCGGTGACGACGAGGCGGTCGCTTTGCAGCTCAAACAGGAAGTTTTCAAGAATGGCATAGGCGTTCTTGTTGCTAACCACTTTGCTTACAGCATTCAGCCGGGTAAGCAATAATTTACTTTGGACATTGAATTTCATATACTTATCTCTTGTTATATTGTGATGTGATGTTATTATTCTCTTTTAACCTACAAATATAATGCTTTTTATTTATACAATGTGTATCGGTGGCAAAAAAACGCAAAAAAAAGCGCTATCGAATGCCTCGATAACGCTTTTATGGATGATTTCAGTGTCTTGGATTAGTCGAGCTTGTGGATGATGAGGCCCGAGCGCAGCTTGGGCTCAAACCATGTGGCCTTGGGAGGCATGATCTTGCCGCTGTCGGCAATGTTGATGATTTGTTTCATGGTCACGGGATAGAGGGCGAGAGCCATCTTCATCTCACCACTGTCAACGCGGCGCTTGAGCTCGCCCAGACCGCGGATGCCGCCGACGAAGTCAATGCGCTTGTCGGTGCGCAGGTCGGTGATGCCCAGGATGTCGCGCAGGATGTAGTCGCTCGAGATGGACACGTCGAGAACGCCGATGGGGTCGTTGTCGTCATAGGTGCCTTCCTTGGCGGTCAGGGAGTACCACTTGCCGCCCAGGTACAGCGAGAAGTTGTGAAGCTTGGCGGGCTGATAAATCTCGGTGCCTTTTTCCTCAACGGTAAAGTGCTCGGCAATCTTCTCCAGGAACTGCTCTTCGCTATTGCCGTTCAGGTCAACGACAACGCGGTTGTAGTCCATGACTTTGAGGTGAGACTCGGGGAAGCATACGGCCAGCAGGTAGTTGTACTCCTCGGTGCCCTTGTGGTTGGGGTTGGCCTTGGCTTTCTCCTCGCCCACATGGGCGGCGGCAGCGGTGCGGTGGTGCCCGTCGGCGATGTACAGATAAGGAATCTTGCCAAATTCGGCAGTGATGGTGTCAATCGTGGCCTGGTCCTTGACTACCCACAGGGTGTGGCCGATGCCGTCTTCGGCAACATAGTCATACTCGGGCTCGGTCTTGGCGGTGGCGGCGATGATTCCCTCAAGGGCGGCATTGTCGGGGAATGCCAGGAACACCGGCTCGATGTTGGCGTTGTTGATCTGGATGTGGTGCATGCGGTCCACTTCCTTCTCGCGGCGGGTAAGCTCGTGCTTCTTGATGCGGCCGTTGATGTAGTCCTCATAGTTTGCGCCTACAACGATGCCGTACTGGGTGCGGCCGTCCATCGTCTGGGCATAGATATAATAGCATTCCTGCGGGTCTTGAACCAACCAGCCTTTGTCTTGGAACTTCTTAAAGTTCTCGACAGCGCGGTCATAAACCTTGGGCTCGTCTTCTGCAGTGCCGGGGGCAAAGTCGATTTCGGGTTTAATAATGTGGTAGAGCGACATCTCGTTGTCGCCTGCTTCCTCGCGTGCTTCCTCGCTCGAGAGCACGTCATAGGGCTTGGATGCAACTTTCTCTACTAACTTTTTAGGCGGTCTAACGCCACAGAACGGTTTTACGTTTGCCATGATAAATTAATGGTTTTAAAGTATTAAAAAGGTATATTGTGAATAAAAATTATTTTTTGTCTGTCTTTTTCAACGTTTTCTTCTCGCCTTTGTCTGTTGTGACTGCTTTGCGCCTGGACTTGCGCGCACAGGACGTGCATGTGCCGTAAACATACAGGCAATAGTGGTCGGTGTTGAACGCGTTGAAACGCATGGCGTTCATGATTGCGGCAAGATTGTTCTCTTTCACCTCCTTGACTTTCCCGCATGTGGTGCATATCAGGTGGGTGTGGGGCATGCTGACGCGTTCATATTGCGCCTGCATGCCTTCAAACACATGACGGCGCAGGATGCGCGTCTCGATGAGCAGTTCCATGGTGTTGTAAACCGTTGAACGGCTCACATGAAAACCGTCTTGCTCTATCATCTGCTGCAACTCCTCGACAGTGAAGTGGCCGTTGATGCCCATGATGCGGTACAGGATGGCGTAGCGCTCTGTGGTCCTGCGCATGTTGTGGGAATCCAAGTAGTCGTTGAATTTGCGCACAACAGGATTATTGCTGGCGGCAAACTCGGTGACACTTGTGATGTGAGAATCGGTTTTCATCAGTGTGGCAAAAGTACAATGTTTTTTGCAATCAGGCAAAGTTTTTGAGGCAGAAATGTTGGCGTGTCAAACGCAATGCCTGCAAGCCAGCACCTGCTCAACGCTCATGAGGGCAACGGCCTCGACCGTCATGTCGCTCATCGCTGACACTTCCTCCTGGCTTAATGTCGTGGTCACGCCAATGACGCTGGCGCCACACTCACGGCCTGCTTTCAAGCCGTTGCGGGAGTCCTCAAACACGATGCAGTTACTGGCGTCAAGACCCAACTGCTTGGCGGCAAGGACGAAACACTCGGGGTCGGGCTTGCTGTGGGTGACCATGTCGCCTGTCACGATACAGTCAAACAGACGGGGAAAATCGGGGTGCTGGGCATACAGTGCCGCCATTTTCTTCTTGTCGCTCGACGTGACAATGGCAATGGGCATGCCTGCGCCGCGCAATCGCTGGACAAAATCCAAAGCACCGGGGAAGAAGTCAAATTTCATGTTTTGCTCATATTGGAGCAGTTCTTCAACGATTTGACGGCGGATGTCGTCGTTGGCAAAGTATTCAAGGATTTGTCCCAAATGGAATCCCTTGATGAAGTTGGCAAAATCAGTTACGCCTGTGGGGTGTTTCTGGTCCATCTCTTGCCAAAAGATGCTGTACTGGCCCTCGCTGTCGAGCAGGACTCCGTCAAGGTCAAAGAGCACGCCGCGTTTATTCTCGTTCATAGCTTGTCATTGATGATTTGAAATGCAAAATTACGCTATTTTGGCGAAATTTCAGTACTTTTGCCCTCACATTTCTCTTTCAATCATGATACAGGAACTGCAACTCCGCGTTATTCCGCGCATTGCGGCCAGCAATGGCGAAATAATCAAATATATTGAGGCCCACCATGGCATCGCTGCCGATGGCGTCCATGGCATCCGTGTCTTGAAGCGCTCCATCGACGCCCGCCAGCGCCAGGTGATGGTCAACCTCAAGGTGCGCGTTTACATTGACGAACCCATGGCTCAAGACTTTCTCGTGCCACTCGTCGAGTACAAACCCGTGGACGGCAAGCGCCAGGCGATTGTTGTCGGCATGGGGCCCGGCGGGTTGTTCGCCGCATTGAGGCTGATAGAACTGGGCATCAAGCCCATCGTGCTCGAGCGCGGGAAGAATGTGCTCGACCGCCGCATCGACGCTTCGGCCATCCAGCGCGAGGGCGTTGTCGATCCCGAGAGCAATTATTGCTTTGGCGAGGGTGGGGCAGGAGCCTATAGCGACGGCAAACTCTACACCCGCAGCAAGAAACGCGGGTCGGTGGACCGCATCCTGGGCATCTTTGTCCAGCATGGCGCGCGTGAGGAGATTTTGGTTGACGCCCATCCCCACATCGGCAGCGATAAGTTGCCGGGTGTCATCAAGGCCATGCGCGAGACCATCTTGCGCTGCGGTGGCGAGGTGCATTTCCAGACGCGTGTCACAAGGCTGGTTGTTGCCGGCAGTGAGGTCAAGGGCGTTGAAACCGCTGACGGCGCAATGTTCTCCGGTCCGGTTATCTTGGCGACAGGCCACTCGGCGCGTGATGTATATGAGATGCTGGACAATGCGGGCATTGAGCTTGAGGGCAAGGGCATTGCCGTTGGCGTGCGACTCGAGCACCCGCAGGGCATCATTGACCGTGTACAGTACCACAGCGTGACGGGGCGCGGGCCCTATCTGCCCGCTGCCGAGTACAATTTTGTTACCCAGGTTGACCATCGCGGTGTGTACTCGTTCTGCATGTGCCCGGGCGGATTTGTCGTGCCCGCCGTCAGTGCGCAAGGCGAACTGGTGGTAAACGGCATGTCGCCCAGCGCACGAGGCTCGCATTGGGCCAACTCGGGCATGGTGGTAGAACTTCATCCCGAGGACTTGCCCGGCCAGTTCAAGAAGCGCGGCGTGCTGGCCATGATGTATTTCCAGCAGGAAATGGAGCGCTGCGCCTACCGCGAAGCAGGTGAGACATTGATTGCAGGCGCACAGCGCATGAAGGACTTTGTGGACGGCAAGAATTCACGCAATTTGCCGCCTTCGTCCTATTTGCCCGGTGTGCAGACATCGCGGCTTGACCTGTGGATGCCTCCCTTTGTCGCTAACCGCCTGCGCAAGGGGTTTAAGGTGTTTGGTAGCCATTCGCGCGGTTTCCTGACCAACGATGCCATCGTCATCGGTGTGGAAACGAGGACCTCGTCGCCGGTGCGCATTCCACGCGACCATGAATTGCTGCGCCATGTCAGCATATCGGGCCTATATCCCTGCGGCGAGGGCGCGGGCTATGCTGGCGGCATTGTCTCGAGCGCCATAGACGGCGAACGTTGCGCCGAGGCTTTGGCTGAGGCTTATGAGAAATTTAACTGATTGATTATTGGTTACTAACAAGCGCGCTGACGCTGATCGATAATTCTTATTTTTGATTAACAAAAATTAACGAGCAAATGTTTTCGATTTGATCATTTGCGAGTAAATTTGCCACAGAAATTATAGATTTTATTATTTTATTAATATTTATTAAAAAGTTTAGACTTATGCGTAAAATTTTACTTCTTGTTGCGCTTGCGGCCTCATTCATGACTGTGGCTCAAAACGACCCCTTCGCCACGCCCGAAGGTGAAATGAAACAGTACATCATGTCGGGCGAATTTGATGTCTATGAAATGGCGTACATGGAGGGCATGGTTGCCCGTGCGGTCTTCTCCGAGGACGGCAAGACTGTATGGCTGGGCGGTCTGTACCCCTATTTTGAGAACCCCTGGATTAAGACCACTCGCCAGGGCAATATCTTGAGCGTTGACATGGACCAGGTGATTGCTTTCAACTACTATGACATGTACGATGTGAATGCACATCCCATTATCACCACCGATGTATATGGCCGCGTGACCCGCGAGGGCGTTTACAGGTTCATCATCGACGGTGACCGCATCTATGCCGAGGACATGGACTGCTACCTCACGCTTTGCTCGGTTGATGACGACCATTTCTTCTATTCCACCACCGGCAAGTATGACATGAAAGAGTACAACAACCAGCCCGTTCAGGTGCCCGAGGGCGTTGAATATGCTTCCTATGTGCTGACCTACGACGACGGTTGGGGCGGAAATCCCAAGATGCTCACGCAACTGGGCTTCAAGGGCAATGATGTTTATACCAATGCCCTCACCAACGAAATGGCCGGCTCTGTTGTCAAGGGCACCGTTGCCAACGACGGCTCGCTCGTCTTCCCCAGCGGACAATATCTGGGCATGGGCACCGAATCCTATCGTTTCTTCAATGCTTTGTCTATCCTTGACTACGACGAATCGACCTGGACTTACACCTATGGCACGCCCGAGAATTACAAACTGGTTCCCGACGGCAATGGCGGTTTCATGGCCGAGGACAAGGTGCTGGCATGCGTGACCTCGATTAATCCGAGGAGTTATGCCTATGCCTATAACAAACTTAGCCTGACGCCCTATGCCGGCGATGCTCCTGCACGTCCTGCCGACCCGAACAACGTCTATGTTAACGACATGATTGAGTGGCTCGGATACAACAGCGTCAGCTTCGCTCTTCCCTTCGAGGACGAGTTTGGCCAGTTCATCAACCAGAACAACCTCTACTTCCGTCTCTATAAGGACGGCGAGCTCTATGATTACTCCGGTGAAGCCTATGACGGTGACCGCGCAAACTTCCTTGAGGACAACACCCTCGTACCCGCCACTTACTTGAGTGACAATTTCTCGGTATTCAACGGCAGCTGGACCGTTCACTTCTATGAGACTGATTGGCAAGAATGGGGTGTGCAGGCCGTCTATATCGTTGATGGCGAGCGCCATGTTTCCAACATCGTTCACGCCAACCGCGACTATGAGTCATGGACCGAGATTGTTGACGACAACACCGGCATCGTGGAACTCGCCACCGATGCAAACCGCAGCGCTACGGCAATCTACAATCTCCAGGGCCAAAAGGTTGACACCATGGTCAAGGGCCAGATTTACATCGTCAACGGCAAGAAGGTCCTCGTGAAGTAAACATCCACAGGACATTCCCCCACAACAATAGACACGCGGCACATGTGCCGCGTGTCTATTGTTCATGTCCGCTATTCACCAAGTGAGTGCGCCCGGTAGTGGTGCCGCCACAACCCACCCTTTTCCCCGATTTTTTCGATTAGGGGGGGGCTTACTTTCTTGAAAAAACATCCGCAACGCCTGTTGATCGGCATTGCGGACGGTTCATTTACCGCTTTTTAAGTTTTAGCGGACAGCAATACTAAGAAATACAATCAATACGACTAAAAGCGTGTGAATGCCTTGATGCAATATTCGTGGTCCCGTCGCCACCAAATGAGGGCGCCTGGCAGGTGTTGCCGGCGCCCTCAATTGGTGGTGGATGGTGTCGCTGGTGTTACTTCGTCAGCGGCGAGTAGTCCTGGCTGTAGCGCAGCATCTGCTCGATGTAGCCCTCGGTGTAAGATACCGTTACATCAATCATGTTGCCGTTCTCGTCATATACCGGGGTGTAGATGGGGTTGACAAAGCCCTTGTAAGGCGCAATGTTCATGCCCTCGTAGCGGGCGAGAATCTCTTTGTGGATTTCGGGGTCGAACTTGACGGCATAGGTCTCGACCAACTGGCGTCCGGCCTCGTAGTCGCCTTCGCTCTTGATGCGCTGAATCTCGGCGAGCAGTTCGGCAAACAGGCCGCGCAGCTTCTGGTAGTCGTTGACGCGGATATAGGTCTTGCCGTCGCGCTTCACATACTCGATGACATTGTCTTGCTTGCCATGCTGGTAGCACCACTCGCTGATGAGCTTGCGGTTGCGCATGTGGGCTTCCTCAATGTCCTTGCCCGGCTCGATGCGGGTGAGCTGGGTGAGCAGGCCGTTCATGATGTACTTGTAGTACTCGGCCTTGTAAGTCTCCATGTTGGGAAAGATGCCCAGTTCAACGAGCTTGGGGTCGGCAAGATAGTACAGTGCGAACAGGTCGGCACGGGTCTCTTCGAGGCATGAACCGTGGGCCTTGAGGGCATCGGGGTCAACGCCGGGCAGCAGTTTGCCCGAGCCGTGGCCCAGGCACTCGTGCAAGTCGGTGTGCAATTTGTCGGCAATCGACAGGTACTGCTTCATGAGCTGCACCTCGTCATTGCTATAGGCAAACTCCTCGTTAAAACCATTGCCTGCAGCGGCTTCCTCGTAGGCGTCGGTGATGTTCTCGATGCTGACCGACTTGGAGCCGTGGGCGGCGCGAATCCAGTTGCTGTTGGGCAGGTTGATGCCGATGGGGGTGGCGGGATAGCTGTCGCCGGCGAGGATGGCCGCCGTGATGACCTTGGCGGTCACGCCCTTCACCTTCTCTTTCTTGAAACGCTTGTCAACGGGGGAATTGTCCTCGAAGTACTGTGCGTTTTCGCTGATGACTTTGCAACGGTGCGATGCCTCGGCATTGCGGAAGTTTACCAGGCTTTCCCACGAACCGGTCATGCCCAGGGGGTCGCCATAGCTCTCGATGAAGCCGTTGATGAAATCCACGGTGCTTGCGGTTTCCTCGGCCCACATGATGCTGTAGTCGTCAAAGGTCTTCAACGAACCGGTCTGGTAGAACTTGACGAGCTCGTTGATATAGGCGCGCTGGCCCTCGTTCTCGGCCACGGTGGCAGCCTGCTGCAGCCAATAGACAATCTTCTCGATGGCTGCGCTGTAGAGGCCGCCCACCTTGTACGGCTCTTCGACAATCTTGCCGTCGCGTTTCACGACCTTGCTGTTGAGACCGTAGGACACGGGGGTGGGGTCGTTCTCGTCCTTCATGCCGTTGTAGTAGTCCTCGACTTCCTGCTGGGTTACGCCCTCATACATGTTGCATGCCGAGGTGAGAATCAAGTCTTTGCCGTCGGCCTGGTTCACTCGCTTGGCCATGAATGTGGGGTCAAAGATGACGCGGTCAAGCACGCCCTTGCTTGCTTTGCGCGACTCGATGCCGGGCAAGGCGCTGAATTGCTTGTCAAACCAGTCCTGGCTGAATTCAGGCACAAATTTGTCCATCGAGTAATGATGATGGATGCCGTTGCCAAACCACACCTGCTTCATGTATTTCACCATGGCAAGGTAGCCCTTGTCCTGCTTGTCGCCCTTGTAGTTGCGGTAGATGTCCTCGAGGGTCTGGCGCACCATGAGGTTGTACTTGCAGTTTTGGTCAAACAGGATGTCGCGGCCATTGATAGCGGCCTCGGTGAGATAGTAAACCAGCTGCTTTTGTTGCAGCGACAGGTCTTCAAATCCGGGGACCGGATAGCGCAATACCTCGATGTCGGCAAAGCGGTCCACGTTGTAGTTGAAGTCGGTGTTCTGTGCCATTGCTGTTGTTGCCATTGCCGCCGCGATGACGGCTAAAATCGTTTTTTTCATTGATGGGTTATTTTATGTGAGCGTTTTTTTGTTATGCTTGTGTCATTTGTCTTCGCTGACTTTCTTAAAGCGGTTTTTACTCATGATATAGGTATCATATCTGGCGGGGTCGATGTTGCCTTTGTCGTCAGGAACTGCAACCGTCAATTTCCCGCTGCCGCCGTCCCACTTGAAGATGTCTTCGCCTTTGGCCTTGCCGCCCTCGTTATACAATCCGTTGCCCACATTGTCAAGGCCGTCAAAGAAGTGGGGCAGGAATGCAGGGTGCATATCTTTGATCGTGACAGCCGTGATATATGAGAGGCGCTTGTTGGCCGCGGCAGTGTAAGACTGGACAATAAGGTAGATGGTGGGGGTGGTGCCATCAATTTGAATGATGGTGTCTATACGGTGTGCCAGAGTGAACGGGATGTTGATATCCACAATGCGGTTGGCGATGAGTTTCTCAAGAGAACCGTTGAAACCACCCATTTTGTCACCCAGTTTCCATTGCACAATGTTGGCGTAGGAGCTGGTGGTGTCCGTACGGCCGGTTTCCCAACTGTAGCAGCGCAGGATGCTGTCTTTGCTTGCCACGATGTGCATGTCTGTCAGCTTCTCGCGCATGTAGGGGAAATCATAGGTCATCGTCTCCAGGTCGGTCATGAGCCACTTGGTCAATTCATCGTAGGCTGTATTGGATTGCTGGATATCGTCGCCTGTCATGGCATCAACGAGCCTTTTCTCGTCGCTCGCCATCTTTGAGCACGACGCGGCGAGGACGAGTAGCGACAGTGCACCGAAAAGAACTGATTTCTTCATGGGCGATGACGGTTACTTGATGCCTTTGCCTTGATATGCAAACTTGTTGCCCTCGACGATGTAGATGCTCTCTTGGCCGGGCGTTGCGGTAATCATGTATTTCTTGCCGTTTTCATCGTCCATGACAAACGTCTGGCCCTGGGATGCGGCTTTCTTGCAGGTCACCTCTTGTTCGGGCTTGCCGCTCTTGTCCTGTCCGGCTTTCCACATGCTCAGGCGGAATGAGCCGTCAGCGAGGTTCTCAAGAAGCACATGGTACTCCTTGGTGTTGAATTCGCACAGTGTATGGTCCTTGCCGTCCTCGGTGGGTGCGGCTTTCTTGACGTCAGGGCTGATTTTGGGGCCTTTGGTGTCCACTTGCTCGGTCTTGGCAGTGCCTTCATTGCCCTGGGCGGCATTTTCTTTCTTGCATGAGACCATGGCAATCAGAGCCATTGCGACCAGAATGATTGAAAATTTCTTCATTGTAATTACAGATTTTTTGGGTTAGTATTATGATTTATTGATCATTCGACATAGAGAACCAGCCCTTTGAGGTACTCGCCCTCGGGATGGTAAATGTTGACGGGATGGTCGGCGGGCTGGGTGAGTTGGTGCAGGATGCGCACCTTGCGGCGGCTCTGCGCCGCTGCGCTGAACACCGCCAGGCGGAATTGCTCCTTGTTCACGGCCTGTGAGCAGGAGAATGTGAACAGCAGGCTGCCGGGGGCGATTTTCTCGAAGGCCTTGGCGTTGAGGCGGCGATAGCCCACCAGGGCGTTGCGCAAGGCGCTCTTGTGCTTGGCAAACGCGGGCGGGTCAAGGATGATGAGGTCGTAGGCATTCTTTTCCATGTTGTCAAGAAACTTGAATGCGTCCTCGGCAAAAGACTTATGGCGCTGGTCCTCGGGGGCGAAGTTGAGGGCGATATTGTCGTCGGTCAAGCGGACTGCTTTGGCGCTGCTGTCCACCGAGTGGACGAGCTCGGCGCCGCCGCGCATCGCATAGACCGAGAATCCGCCTGTGTAGCAGAACATGTTGAGCACGCGACGGCCGTGGCTGTATCGTTCAAGCAGGCTGCGGTTCTCGCGTTGGTCAACAAAGAACCCCGTCTTCTGCCCCTTGAGCCAATCGACATGGAAGCGCAGGCCGTTCTCCAAAGCCTCATCGGTCTCGAATCCCCCGACGATATAGTCATTGACGGGATCGAGATGAGCCTTGTAGGGCAGGGTGGTCTCGCTCTTGTAATAGACGTTGCGGATAATGCCGCCAGGCAGCTGTGTCAACGCATGGGCAATGATGTCGCGGGCGAAGTGCATGCCGGGCGAATGGGCTTGGACAACCGCCGTGGGACCATAGACATCGACCACGAGGCCGGGCAGGAAATCGCCCTCGCCGTGAACCAGCCTGTAGGCGTTGTTGTCGTCGCGGCGCAGGCCAAGCGCCTGCCGCACGGCATAGGCGTCATTCAGCCGCTTGGCAAAGAACCGCTCGTCGATGGCGCTGTCGTCAAAGGTGAGCATCCTCACGGCAATGCTGCCAATCTGGAAATGCCCGTTGCCGATAAGGGCGCCGTCGTGGGCGTAAACTGTGACCAGGTCGCCCTCTTCGAGTGTGTCGTCGGCCGCGGCGATGGCGCCCGAGAACACCCAGGGGTGGAACCGCTGCAGCGATTCCTCTTTCCCGCGTTTGAGTGTTATGCTTTTGTAGGTCATTTACTTGAAGAAGAATCTATAGATGTCGTTGCCGTTGGCAAATATGAGCAGAGCGATGAGCAGCGCCATGCCGATATACTGGGCCCGTTCCATGACCTTGATGCTCGGCTTGCGGCGGGTGATGATTTCATACAGCAGGAACATCACGTGGCCGCCGTCGAGGGCGGGTATTGGAAGAATGTTCATCACGGCAAGGATAATTGAAATGAATGCGGTGATGTTCCAAAAATCCACCCAGTTCCAGGTCGCCGGGAAGATGCTGCCGATGGCGCCAAAGCCGCCAACGCTCTGGGCACCCTCGGGGGTGAAGATGAGCTTGAGCTGCTTGACATAGTTCACCATCGTTGTCCAGCCCAGCTGGATGCCCCTCGGGAAGGATTCAAGCAGGCTGTAGTGAACGGTGGTGGTGTGGTAAATCTTGGTGAGTTCGGTCAGCAAGATTCCCAGTTTTCCGGCATTGTCAACGGGAATTTCTGTGGCGGTAAGTTTCTTGCCGTCACGCAGGTAGTCAAAACTGATGTTTTTGCCCTTGTTCTTCTGCAGCTCGGCCGTGAACTCTGTATAGGTGGGCGTGGGCACCCCGTTAACGCTCACGATGCGGTCGCCCTCTTGCAGGTTGGCCTTCTCGCCGCCCATGCGGGGCTGCGTCTGTGACACGACTACGGGCAGGCGGTAGGCCATGAAGCCGTCACCGTTCTCGGCATCCTTGTTGGCCTCGAAGATGAACTTCTCGGGCATGTCAATGACCACGGTGTCCTTGTTGCCGCGCAGCACGGTCACCTGCTTGGCGGTGAGCATCGACTGCAGGTCGTCGGGGTTGAAGTACCCCAGGGGCTTGCCGTCGGCGCTCAGAGGGATGTCGCCATCGACAAAGCCCGCCCTGTGGGCGCTCTCGCAGAACTCCATGCCCTCGGTCGCGTCGGTGAAGTTGATGAAGCGCTCGCCCTGGGTGTAAACGATGCCCGCATAGATGATGATGGCCAGCAGGAAGTTGAACAGCACGCCGCCCAGCATGATGAGCAGGCGCTTCCATGCCGCCTTGCTGCGGAACTCGTATGGCTTGGCGGGTTTCTTCATGGCCTCGGTGTTCATCGACTCGTCTATCATGCCGGCAATGGAGCAGTATCCGCCCAGGGGGAGCCAGCCGATGCCGTACTCGGTGGCGCGCCATGATTTCTTGTTCTCATCGGGGCTGTCGTCATCCATCACGGCCATCTCATTGCCGTGCGAGAACCATTTGAGACCCTTGCCGGGCTTCCATTTGAGGATGGTGAACCACGGGTTGAAGAATAGATAGAATTTCTCTACCCACACGCCGAATAGGCGCGAAAAACTGTAATGCCCTAACTCATGGAAGGCGACAAGGATTGTTAATGCTAATACCAGTTCAAAGCACTTAATCCAAAATGTTGTACTCATTTTTTGATGTTTTTGTGTTTCGTTAATCAGACGGCAAGGTCGTCTGCAAGACGTGACGCATAGTCGCGGGCAGCGGCGTTGCTGGACACATAGTCCTCATAGCGGGGGTGATCAACCTGCGGCTCATGCGCCATCGTGGTTTCGATGATTTTGTAAATATCAGTGAACTTTATTTTGCCGCTCAAGAATGACGCCACAGCGATTTCATTGGCGGCATTCATTACACACGGTGCTGTACCGCCTGTGCGCGCGGCGGCGTATGCGGTATTCAGCAAGGGGAATTTGCCGAAGTCTGGGCGCTCAAAGGTTAATGTTGCCATGTCCTCAAGTGTCATCTTGTGGCATTCGCTGGGCAAGCGCCTGTCAGGAAGGCCCAAGGCAAAGCGGATGGGCAGGTGCATGTCGGGCAAGCCCAGCTGAGCCTTTACCGACCCGTCCTTGAAGGCGACCATCGAGTGGACGATGCTCTGCGGGTGGACGACAATCTCGATATCGTCAGGCATGACGTTATACAGCCAGCGGGCCTCTATCATCTCAAATCCCTTGTTCATCATCGACGCCGAGTCAATGGTGATTTTGGCGCCCATCGACCAGTTGGGGTGCTTGAGTGCATCGGCGGCGGTTGCGGTTTCCAGCCGTTCTTTAGGCCATGTGCGGAATGGCCCGCCAGAGGCCGTGAGCCACAATTTGTCGATGTCGTCATGCTCTTCGCCCATCAGGCACTGGTAGAAGGCGCCATGCTCGCTGTCAACGGGGTAGAGCACGCTGTCGCTGTTTTCAAGCAGGCTGCTGATGAGTTCGCCAGCCACCACCAGTGTCTCCTTGTTGGCCAATGCGATGCGCTTGCCGGCACCAATGGCGGCTATGGTGGGTTCCAGCCCGCTGTAGCCCACCATGGCGGTCACGACGGTATCCACCTCGGGCGCAGTAACGGCGGTGGCAATGGCTTTGCTGCCTGTCGCCACTTCAATGCCTGTGCCAGCAAGGGCGTCACGCACTTTGCCGTAGCATTGCTCATCGGCAATGATGACCATGTGGGGGCGCATGCGCAGGGCCTGGGCAATCAACTCATCGGCACTGCTGCGAGCCACCAGCAACCATGCGGCAAAGCGGTCGGGATATTCCTCAATGATGTCCAGCGTCTGCCGTCCAATCGACCCCGTGCTGCCCAGCACAGCTATGTTTCGTTTTTCTGTCATATCATGTATGCCTGATTTAACTTGCAAATATACACAAATTCTCCCTAACAAATGCACATTTTGCGTTCATTAACGAATTAGAACGCACGATTATGACAAGCAATGAACAATGCGTTGCCGCGCTAATTGCGGGCAACGCATTGTTCACATGTGGCTTAATTTTTGTTTTTTACTTGTATCCCAGGTCCTTGAGCGTGCGGGGCGCAGGAGTCTTAGGCATGGGTTTGCGGTCCTTGAGCTGTTCAAGAATGACCTCGATGGCCTTGTCAAGCTGTTGGTCGATGCCGTTGTATTCCATAATTGGATTGTTGTCGATGAGGATGTCGGGATCCACGCCGTGGTTCTCGACAATCCAGTTGCCGCGCGTGTCATAGTTGGTGAAGAACGGTACGCGGATGTCGGTGCCGTCCATATAGGGGAGCGAGCCCGAGATGCCGATGATTCCGCCCCATGAGCGAGTGCCGATGACGGTGCCGATTTTGTTTTCCTTGAAACTCCAGGGGAATAGGTCGCCGTCGCTGGCCGAGTACTTGTTGACGAGCAGCACCTTGGGACCAACAAGGGTTTTCTCGGGCGTGGTGCCGTTGTAGTTGCTGCCGCGGTACATGGTCAGGCGGTAGGGCTGGCGCAGCAGGCGTTCAATCACCATGGGCGAGATGTTGCCTCCGCCGTTGCCGCGGTCATCAACGATGAGCGCCTCTTTGTCGGTCTGGGCAAAGAAGGAGCGCGAGAACTCTTTTAGGCCTTCGGGGCCCATATCAGGAATGTAAACATAACCCACGCGTCCGCCGGTCTTCTCGCTCACGTAATCGATGTTGTGCTGCACCCACTCATAGTGGTACAAGGGGTATTCGTCCTGGATGGGTTTGACAACCACTTTGCGGTTGCCGTTCAGTGTGAGTTCGGTCATCACGTCGGCTTTGTCTAGCAACAGGGTATAGAAGTTCTCAACATCGGCGCTCATGCCGTCAACAGCAGTGATGACATCGCCTTCTTTGATTTTCATGCCGGGTTCAAGCAGCGGGGAGCGCAGCGATTCGCGGTCTGCAGCGCCACGCAAGATTTTCTTGATTTTGTATCCGCCTTGAACGCGCTCCAGTTCAGCGCCCAGCATGCCAATTTTGTGCTCATCGGGGAAGATGTGGTCGCCGCCGTCAACATAGGCGTGGCCCACTCCGAGTTCACCAATCAGACCACCGATGACATAGGTGAGGTCCAAGCGATTTTTTACATAGGGCAAGAGTTGGGCATACTTGTCGTGCATGGCCTGCCAATCGACGCCATGCATATTCTCGAGATAGAAACCATCCCGGTAGTTGCGCCACGCCTCGTCGTAGATTTGCTTCCACTCTTGGCTGTAGTTGACGGTTGCCACCATGTCGTCGAGTTTCACTGCTTCGCTCAGGTCGGCCTTGCGCGGCGCGAGAGGTTCAATATAGAGTTCCTCGCCGTTCTTTACAAACATGGCATTCTTCATGTCAGCCGATGGCATCATCATGGCGCGGTCGGCGACAAGTTCGTCTTTTTGCTCAGCGAGGTCAAACACGCGCACCGAGCCGCGGCTGTTGTACCACAGGTTGTTGCCGTCACAGGCAAATCCACCATAGGTGCCGGTTGCCAATGGTAGTTTGATGATGCGGTCTGCTATGCCATCAAGGTCAATGCTGATGCTGTTGTCGGACTGAGTTTTCTGATTTTTTTTGTCTTTGCCTTTTTTCTCGCTCTTTGCGGGGGCCTCGGACTGGTCTTTGGAGTGGTCGCCGCCCACCACGTCATCCTTGGGCAGGAAGGGTGAGGGTGTGTCCTTGGCCAGCATCACGAGGTAAACGCCTTCCATGCTGCCATAGGCAAAGTTCCACTCGATGTTGCTGTACTGGGGATTGAAATCACGCGCCGAAGCGAAAATCAGGTATTTGCCGTCACTGCTGAATGCAGGCGAATTGCTGTCATACCAGCGGTCGGTCACGGGGTATTCCTTGCCTTGTGCGATGTTATAAAGATATACAACGCTGTTGTCGTTGGTGGAGCGGCGGTAGTATGAGAGCCACTTGCCGTCGGGCGAGAACACGGGTGTGGGAATCTCGCCCATCGAGTCGGTCAAGAGCACTCGCGTAGTTTTGCTGGCCACATTGATCAGCGTCATACGGTTTTTGCGGTCGGTATAAACAATTTGACTGCCGTCGGGGCTCCAGGCAAAGTCGCTGATGTATGTGTCGTTGCCCATGGTCAATTGAATGGCTCGGTCACTGTCAACGGGCCGCATGTATATCTCGGTTTCACCAGTCTGGTCACTGATGTACGCAATGTTTTTGCCGTCGGGGCTCCACGAGGCGTTGCGCTCGTGGACGCCGGGGGTGTGGGTGATGTTGCGCGTGACGCCGTGCTTGGCAGGCACATCAAACACCTCGCCGCGGGCACTCACAACCACCCTGCTGCCATCGGGCGCCGGGCATGCGCCTGTCAGATAATCCTTGACAGCGAGTTGCTTCTCGCGGGCAAAGTTGTTCTCGCTGTTGAGGTAAACGGTGATTTTCTCGCTCTGCTTGGTTGAAGGGTCAAGGACATAGAGGTAGCCGCCGTTCTCGAAGACAATTTTTCCGCCGCCGCAACTGGCAAATTTCACATCAAATTCCGAGAAATTGGTCACTTTCTCGGTAGCGCCGGTCACGGTGTTATACACAAAGATGTTCATTCGGTTGTCGCGGTCGCTCATGAAATATATCTCGTCGCCAATCCACATCGGGTCGATGTCCTGGGCCACATTGTCAGTGATGTTGGTCACTGTCTTGGCCTGCGGGTCATAAATCCAAATGTCATCGGCCATGCCGCCTTTGTAGTATTTCCAGGTGCGGAACTCACGAAAGACGCGGTTATATGCCAACTTGGTGCCGTCCTGATTGTAGCAGCAGAAACCGCCCTCGGGCAACGGCAGTTCGCTGGCCATGCCGCCATCGACAGGCGCACACCACAGTTTGCCGTCAAAACTGTCGCTGATGCGGTTACGGAAGATGATGCCTTTGCCGTCGCGGGTCCAGGTCATAGTGATGTTGTTGGGGCCCATGCGGTCGCCCCAGTCGTCGCGGGGATTGCTGGCCGTGAATGTGACACGGCGCGGCTCGCCGCCCTGCGAGGGCATCACATATACTTCGGTGTTGCCGTCATACTGGCCGGTAAAGGCAATCATGCCGCCGTCGGGCGAGTAACGGGCAAAGGCCTCATAACCCTCGTGGGATGTAAGTTTGCGTGCCATGCCGCCGGTGATGGGCACGGTGTAGATGTCGCCGGCGTAACTGAATGCCACGTCGCTGCCGTTAGTGCCAGGGAAGCGCAGCAGTCGCGCCTCATCG
Source organism: uncultured Prevotellaceae bacterium (assembly GCA_937898675.1). Classification (GTDB taxonomy): domain Bacteria; phylum Bacteroidota; class Bacteroidia; order Bacteroidales; family Muribaculaceae; genus Sodaliphilus. Next base: position 26,944 of record CALEJB010000045.1, on the reverse strand, counting down.
GCCTGGCTGGATAATGCGCCGGCAACGATAGCTGCCAGCATGAATAATTGAGTTCTCATATGCTTAAAATTATATTGAGATGAATTTCTGCATCAAATGTTTGCCGCACCGTCACCGCTTGATTATCCTCATGTGGACGGCCTCGCATGGTGTAGACGCCTTGGGCAGGCGAATCTGCCTGAGTTCCACCTTGTTGTTTCCCTTGAGCAATTTCACGGCAACCATGTTGCTATAGATTAGTTCGTCCGATTCACTCAACGGTCGTTTGGTTTGCGTCATCACCAGTGTCCCCATCGAGTGGGTGTTGACCAGCAGGTCGCGCACATCGAGCGTCCCTGTGGCACGGTAGGCCACGTCTATCAGGTAGTCGCCGCCCTCGGCAACGCTCACGCTGATGCCGATGGTGCCGGTGCTGTCGGCGGGCAGGAATGCAATTTGGGGAGTTAGACTGAACTTGAACAATGGCTTGCACATGAAACTGTTGGCAAGTTTGCCCGCCACTTCTACCGAAAATTCGGTAAATTCAGTGTATGCGGGTATCGCAAACACCGAGTCTGTCAGTTCAATCAACTTGCCGTTCACCGACAGGCGGTAGGGCGCCCCCGCTACATAGTTCTCGATGCGCCCGCTGTCGTTGGCCCAGGACACGAGCGGCGTGGCAGGCATGACGATGTCATTGCGGTGGATGGTCACCTTTTGGTTGCTTCGGTTGTTGCTCTTGAGGGTGATGGCGATATTGTGGACGCCCTGGATGTCGTTAGGCAAGAACGCGCTTTCAAGCGGCTTGCCGTTGTCCATAATCTTGTCCACGTCGTCTCCCGTGCCGTCAATGGTCACATTGATTTCGGCTTGGCGGTATTTGAACCCCTTGAAGCTTTTTTTGCCAGGCATGCCCAAGGGAACGATGGGCGCAAATTCAATGCCCTCGGGCGTGAAGTTCATGCCCATCAGCACGCGCAGTGTCATGGCGGTGTTCGACGCCCCGGTGCCCAACTCGTCGGTTTCACTGCCGCGCAGGTGGATGCCCCGCGAGCCGTAGAGCGCCTGGGCGCGGTACAAGGCGCCCAGCCCGCGGCGCAGCGCGTTCTCGTTGCCCGTGTTGGCAGCGGCAAGGTTCCAGAGTGCCTGGGTGGTAGCCCACGATGGGTTGACAAAATATGGCTCAATGGCGTTTGCCGCGGGATAGGTGACGTTGACGCCGCAGTCACCCACGGGGGTGTTGCTGACCAGGTACTCGGCGCGGTCGTCGTCGGCAATGCCCCACAGCACGCACATCGCCTGTGAGGTGTTGTCGGTGGTGGGCGACTGGTGGGGAGTGGCCATGCCATACAGGGCCGAACTGTACATGCCGCGGTCCTCGTTCCACAGGTGCTGGTTGATGGCGTCCTTGAGTCTCATGGCTTCCTTGTCAAATGATTTGTCCTCAATCCCCATCTCGTCGCACATGTCGGCAAGGATGCTGTAGGCATAGGCAGTCAGGATGTTGTTGCCCAGCGACATGCAGGCAAACATGTCGTTATAGCCCATCCAGGTCATCCGGCGAGGACCCAGCGGCATCGTCGCCGTGTGCCCCACGCCGTGAATCAGCCCGGTGCGGCGGTCCATCAGCACGCGGCGGTTGATGTCGAGCGTTTTGTTCACCACATGGTAACTGTAGGCCAGCCACTCTCGGTCACCCGTGGCCTTGTAAACCTCCCACGCCGCAGCGGCCCATCCAATGTGGTCGCTCTCGACGGGCCATTGGCCCTCGGGCTGCATGATGATGCTGTCCTTATCGACAACGGCTCGCAGTGTCTCCATCGACTGGCGCGGGCACAAGTGGGCCAGCGACAGGTAAATGGCGCAATACAGGCGGCTGTAATTACCCTTTACGGCAAAGCGGCCGTGACGCCCCGTCTGGCTCTGGGATATGCGGTCAACAGACATGTCGTATAGGGCGTCAACCAGCGATTGATTGCTCTGATATTCAGGCATCCCCGCTGGCCGGGTCTTGTCCTTGCGCCACGCCCTGCCGACCACAAATTCTACCTTGCCCCAATCCCCCTTGCCGTACATCGAGTCCAGGCGGCTCACTTCAAGGTTGCTTGCGATGTGAACCCCGTCGGGGCTGCATGCAACGATGGTATCCTCGATGATGCTGTCGCCACTCAATGTGAATGTCTCGTTCTGCACAATCACATGGTTGCTCATCGCCACGCCGTCGTCACACGACGGCATCGCCACGATGGCCAGCAACAATGCCGCCAGCACCCATGATATGTGATTGTACACCTTGATTGACATTTCGGCAAAGGTAACCAATTTTATTTTTTCAGGCAACAAATAACACGATTTCAGCAAAATTTGTCCTTGTTTTCTGACACATCATGCCGTTTGCGCAGCAAAGGTAATATGTTTTGTGGTAAAAAATATCGCGGGAGATACACAATCCCCCGCGATGATGATGGTTGTTGCTAATCAATTACTTGCCAAGCAATGCGTTGGCCATGTTGAGGGCGGCACGGCGGCCGTCGCCCATGGCGAGAATCACGGTTGCGCCGCCACGCACGATGTCACCGCCGGCGTAGAGGTCGCCTACCGACGACTGCATGGTGTCCTCATTGACAACAATGGTGTTGCGCTTGCTGATGTCCAAGCCGGGAATCGAGCGGGGCACGAGTTGGTTGGGCGATACACCCACGGCCACAATCACCAGGTCAACAGGGATTTCCTCGATGGCGCCCTCGATGGGGACAGGGCTGCGGCGGCCCGAGGCATCAGGCTCGCCCAGTTCCATCTTCTGCACGCGCATGGCTACCACGCGGCCCTTGTCGTCACCGATGTACTCGATGGGGTTGTGCAGCGTCTTGAACTCCACGCCTTCTTCCTTGGCGTGGCCCACTTCCTCGCGACGGGCGGGCATCTCCTCCTCGCTGCGGCGATAAACAAGGATGACGCGCTCGGTTCCCATGCGCAGGGCGGTGCGGGTCGAGTCCATGGCGGTATTGCCGCCGCCAATCACAGCGATGGTCTTGCCGCGCAGCACGGGGGTGTCACCGCCGCGGCCGGCCTCCATCAGGTTGATGCGGGTCAGGTACTCGTTGCTCGACATCACGCCGTTGAGGTTCTCGCCGGGGATGCTCATGAAGCGCGGGAAACCGGCGCCAGAGCCTACAAACACGCCCTTGAAGCCCATCTCGTGCAGGTCCTCATAACTGATGGTCTTGCCCACCAGGCAGTCCTTTGCAAACTCGACGCCCATCTTGCGCAGGCCCTCGATTTCATAATCTACGATGTTGTTGGGCAGACGGAACTCGGGGATGCCATACTTGAGCACACCGCCAATCTCGTGCAGTGCCTCAAACACGGTGACGCTGAAGCCCTTCTTGGCCATGTCGCCGGCAAACGACAGTCCCGAGGGACCGCTGCCGATAACGGCGACCTTGATGCCGTTGGCGGGAGCCATCTCGGGCGTCACCTGCGGCAGGTTGTCGCGTTGCCAGTCGGCGGCAAAGCGCTCCAGATAGCCGATGGCTACTGCGGGGTGGTTCATCTTGGTGTGGATGCAGCGAGACTCGCACTGCTTTTCCTGCGGGCACACGCGGCCGCACACGGCGGGCAGCGAACTGGTCTCCTTGAGGGTGGCGGCAGCCTCGCCGAACTCGCCGCGCTCAATGTTCTTGATGAACTTGGGGATGTTGATGTTAACCGGGCAGCCGGTCACACACTGCGGGTTGGCGCAGTCCAGGCAGCGGCTGGCCTCAACAACGGCCTGCTCGGCGCTGATGCCCTGGTTTACCTCCTCGTTGCAGGTGATGCGGTATTTGGGGTCGAGCTGCGGCATTTCCACGCGGGGGATTGCGGTGCGCTCTTTGGGTGTTTTGCTGTTGCGCAGGTCGATGCGCCACTGTTCGTTACGCGAATCCATATTGTTCTGTTCCATATTATTTCACATTAATATTTATTGCGCACCTTTCAAGCGCATCATCAACTCGTCAAAATCAATCTCATGGGCATTGAACTCGGGACCCTCGACGCACACAAAGCGCGTCTTACCGCCCACGTTCACGCGGCAAGCGCCGCACATGCCGGTGCCGTCAACCATGATGGCGTTGAGCGATGCCTCGGTGGGTACCTCATACTTCTTGGTCAGCAGCGCACAGAATTTCATCATGATGGCGGGACCGATGGTCACGCAGTAATCGACATGCTCGCGCTTGAGCACTTCTTCCATGCCCACGGTCACCACGCCCTTGTTGCCGTAGCTGCCGTCGTCGGTCATGATGATGGTCTCGTCGCTTGATGCGCGCACCTCATCCTCGAGGATAATCAGTTCCTTGCTACGGCCTGCCAGCACGCTGATGACGCGGTTGCCGGCTTCCTTCATGGCGCGAATGATGGGCAGCAGGGGTGCTGTGCCCACGCCGCCGCCAGCACACAGCACGGTGCCGTACTTCTGGATGTGGGTGGCTTGGCCCAGGGGACCAACAACATCGTTCAGGAATTCGCCGGGCTCGAGGGCGCAAATCTTGCGCGTGCTGTCGCCCACGCTCTGGATAACCAGCGTGATGGTGCCTGCCTTGGGGTCGCTGTCAGCAATCGTCAAGGGTATGCGTTCTCCTTTCTCTCCGCAGCGCACAATCACAAAGTGGCCGGCGCGGCGTGCCTTGGCGATGAGGGGAGCCTCAACGACAAGTTTAGTCACATTGGCAGAAAACTGCTCTTTGCTAATGACTTTGTTCATTTCGGTTTGGTGAATAAAAATGATTATCTGTTAATTAATCGATGTTCGGTCTATAATGCGGCGGCAAATTGCTTGCCGTATTCACGGCACTGCGCCAGGGCGTCTTGGTTGGGCACCCACAGGGTGCGAGTGCCATCGTCTATGGTGTCGATGCCCGCGGCCTTGAGGTGTTCGGTGATGATTTTGATGCCCTCGCCGCTCCAGCCGTAACTGCCAAAGGCGCCGCCTTTCTTCTTTTTCAGTTTCATGCCCTTGAGCATCTCCAGGATGCCTGCGATGGCATAACTGATGCCGTTGTTGATTGTTGGGGAACCCACAAGCACGGCGCGCGAGTGGAACACTTCCGTCAGGATGTCGCTCTTGTCGGTTTGGGCGGCGTTGTAGAGTTTGACGGTCAGGGTAGGGCTCTGCTCAAGAATGCCCTCGGCAATGGCCTGGGCCATCAGTCGCGTCGATTGCCACATCGTGTCATAGACGATGGTCACCTGCTCCTTTTGATAAGCGTCGCTCCACTGCAGGTATTTTTCCACGATGCAACCGGGGTTGTTGCGCCAGATGATGCCATGGCTCGGGCAAATCATCTTCAGCGGCAGGTTCATGCCCAGGATTTCCTTGACTTTGCGGGCCACAAGGGGACTGAACGGCGCAAGGATGTTGGCGTAGTATTTTTCGGCTTCCTGCATCACCTCATCCAGGCACACCAGGTCATCATACAGCGACTCGGTGGCAAAGTGTTGCCCAAAACCGTCATTGCTGAAAAGGATGTCCTCGCCACTTAGGTAGCAGAACATGGTGTCGGGCCAGTGAAGCATCGGGGCCTCGATAAAGGTCAGTGTGGTGTCGCCCAGTTCAAGCTTGTCGCCGGTCTTGACGTTGACAAAGTTCCAGTCCTGATGATAGTGGCCGCGAATGATGGCCTCGCCCTTGGCCGTGCAGTAGATGGGTGTGTCGGGAATTTCGCGCATGAGTTCCACGAGGGCGCCGCTGTGGTCGCACTCGTTGTGGTTCATCACAATGTAATCGATGCTGTTGAGGTCTATCTCCTGCTTGAGGTTTTTGACAAACTCACGGCCGTAGGGAATCCATACGGTGTCGATGAGCACAGTCTTTTTGTCTCTAATCAAATAGGAGTTGTAACTCGAGCCGCGGAAGGTTGAAAGTTCGTCGCCGTGGAAATGCTTCAGTTCCCAATCCACCTTGCCAACCCAAGTCACTCGGCCAGTCAGTTTTTTAGCCATATCTTTCTAAATATATTTCTTGTCAAGTCAAATACAATCTGCAAAGGTATAGATTTTTTCATGATTCCCAACCCATAAGAGAGAAATATTTCTTTGCTATGAACAAAATGGCGCCGATTGTGAAAAAAAAGATTAGCCCATAAACCCATATTTGCCCTTTTCTTGGTCAATCTTTGTCCCAAATCAACGTTATTATTCTTGGTAAATCTTCGCATTTTCTTGAATCGAATTACCGGGACTCAGGATTTTTTCATTACTTTTGCAATCACGTTTTCGTTTAACTTTCAACTCTCTACGACAATGAAACTCAAACAGATTTTATTTAGCATCATTGCGGGTTGCATGGCCCTGGCAACAATGGCGGCATGTCAATCCAATAACCAAAGCAACGAACAAATGAAGGAAACAGCAAAAAAATCATTGGTGGCTTATTTTAGCGCCACTGGAACGACCAAGTCCGCAGCCCAAAAACTTGCCGCGGCTGCAGGTGCCGACATCTTTGAGATTGCTCCCGAAACGCCCTACACGGCGGCCGACCTTGACTGGAAAGACAAGCAGAGCCGCTCCAGTGTCGAGATGAGCGACAAGAGCAGCAGGCCGGCAATTTCGGGAATGGTCGAGAACATGGCGCAGTATGACACGGTCTATGTGGGATTCCCCATTTGGTGGTACATTGCACCGACCATCGTCAATACTTTTGTCGAGCAATATGACCTCTCGGGCAAGACGGTCATCCCGTTCTTCACCTCCGGCGGCAGCGAGGCAGGCGAGACATTAAAGTATCTCACGCCGTCGGCACCTAACGCCCATTGGCTCGAACCCAAGAACATGAATGGCATGGAGGCCGACGATATTCAAGCCTGGGTCGGTTCCTTGAGGATGTAAAAGCAACCGAGGCCCGCTGCAGTGTCATGTGGCGGGCCTCGATTCTTAATGCTTCTCTTGGTTACAGCGACTGGAACCGGCTGATGATGGTCATCACTTCGTCGTCAAGCCGTGGCACGGCAACGACATTATACCGGTACAACTCGGGATGCAGTACCACTAGGTGCATGCGGCTGACAGACAACCCGTACCTTTGTTCTAAAATATAACGGTACAGGTTCTGCTGCAGACAGTAGTGGCTGTACGACGTGTCGGTCATGTGCTCCAGTCCGTTGATGCCGTTGGCATATTTGTTCACCTCATGCGGGTCAATGCGTTTGCTGCGTTTCCAGTCAAATATCTCATAGGTGCCGTCGTCACAACTGCACAGCAGGTCGATGGTCCCCGCTATGCCCGCCTCGAGGTCAAACACCCGCCACTCGGTGCGGAACGGATGATAGTCGGTCTCGTTGTCAAATGCCTTGAAAAGCCTCCATTCCTTGCTGATGTCCACTGTCTCGTCGCGGTGAACATATTCTCCGTCATACTTCACGCGGCATTCCATCTGCGGCGCTGTTCCGTTGTTGATGTAGTTCTCAATCTGCGCGTGCAGGTGCGTGCCGGTCTGTGCGGCGAGTGAGCCGCAGGAGGCCCATTCCTCGCGCAGTTTTGCTGCTGCCATTTCGTCACCGAAGCATTTGCGCAGGCTGATGGCTGTTGCGTCAAACGGCTTGAAGAACTTGGAGATGACGTTGCTCACAGGCGTCAGCACACCATAGCCCTCAACCGAGTAGGTGTGCGTGGCCTCGTCAAAGTGCAAGTTTTGTTCGTCTTGCTTAAATGTGACGGTTGAACCGTCAAGATTTCGGATGCTCATGTGTATAATGTTGTTTAATGTTATTTGTTCGAGAAGGAGTAGGGAACATCATTGTTGCCCGTGCCGCGCTCGGTGTTGGGCTTGTCGCCCATGACAAACTTGATTTCTGCCCCGTTAGCCAGTAGGCTGTGCTCTAAGTAGTTCTTGCCATATTCCTTGCGGTCAACGCTCATCGACTGGATATAGCAGCCATCGCCTTGCGATGTGAGCCTTACGGTCTTGCCGTTCTCGAGATGCAGGACCGCTTGGCTGAAATAAGGCGCGCCCAGCACATACTGGTTGCTGCCGGGGCACACAGGATAGAATCCCAAGGCCGAGAACACATACCAGGCGCTTGTCTGTCCGTTGTCCTCGTCGCCGCAGTAGCCGTCGGGTGACGCATTGTACAGGCGGTCCATCACCTGATGCGTCCAGTATTGCGCTTTCCAGGGCTGCCCAGCATAGTTGTACAGGTATATCATGTGCTGGATGGGCTGGTTGCCGTGGGCATAGTTGCCCATGTTCATGATTTGCATCTCGCGTATCTCGTGGATGGTATAGCCGTAGTAGCTGTCGTCAAATGCCGGCGGCACGTTGAACACCGAGTCCAGCATCTGGCACAAGGTCGGCTTGCCGCCCATCAGGTCTATGAGGCCTTGAGGGTCATGAAAAACGCTCCATGTGTAGTGCCAACTGTTGCCCTCGGTAAAGGCGTCGCCCCATTTGAGCGGGCTGAAAGGCTTCTGGAATTCGCCGTTCTTGAGCCGGCCTCTCATCAGGTTGGTCTCCTTGTCAAACACGTTGCGGTAGTTCAACGCCCGTTTGCCATAGATGCCGATTTCCTGCTCGCTCTTGCCCAGGGCCTTGCCCAGTGTGTAGATGCACCAGTCGTCATAGGCATATTCCAGCGTCCGGGCCACGTTTTCTTTGATGTTCACATCGTATGGGATGTAGCCCAGCTCATTATAGTATTCATAGCCCAGCCGTCCTGTGGACTGAACCTCGGGATGCACGGCATTGGCCCCGTGCGTGACCGCTTCCCACAGTTTCTCGACATCGTAGTTACGCACTTGCGCAATCCCTTTCATGAATGCGTCGGCAACAATCGATGCCGAGTTGTTGCCCACCATGCAGCCGCGGTGCCCCGGACTGGCCCATTCGGGCAGGAACCCGCTCTCAAGATAGGCGTTGACCAGCCCTTCTTGCATCTTGGCGCTCATCGACGGATACATCAGGTTGAGTAACGGGAACAGGCAACGGAAGGTGTCCCAAAATCCCGTGTCGGTAAACATGAATCCTGGCCTTACCTCGCCATTGTAGGGGCTATAGTGCACGGCATTGCCGTTGGCGTCTATCTCGTACAAGCTTCTCGGGAACAGCACTGAGCGGTACAGGCATGAATAGAATGTGCGCAGGTGGTCGATGTTAGTGTCTTCAATCTCGATGCGTCCAAGCACCTCGTTCCAGCGCTTGCGGCCTTGGGCCTTGATACCCTCCAGGTTATTGTCGCCCAGTTCCTGCAGGTTCCTCATCGCCTGCTCCATACTGATGAATGATGAGGCAACGCGGGCGTTCACTTGTTCGCCTCGGCGTGTCTGGAATGTCACTATTGCCAGCGCATGGTCGCCCTGAGCGGTGGTCTGGTGCGGCGTGATGGTGCTGTCGAGGGCTACGCAGCAACGCTCGATGGGCTTGTCAAACTTGATGACAAACCAGTTCTTGAAGTTGTCTGGCACTCCGCCGCTGTTGCGGGTCGTGTAACCCGTGATCATCTGATGTGAGGCATCGATGCTCACCATCGACCCTTTGTCAAAGGCATCGACGATGATATTGGCCTGTTCGGTTTCAGGAAAGGTGAACCGCATGATGGCGGCACGCTCGGTGGGCGCAATTTGCGCTTTCACGTCATAGTCGGCAAGGTACACCTCATAGTAGTATGGCTTGGCCACCTCGGTCTTGTGCGAGAACCAGCTGGCGCGCCGGTTTTCGTCAATCACGATGTCACCCGTGGTGGGCATGACAGAGAACTGGCCGTAATCGTTAATCCACGGGCTGGGCTGATGCGTCTGTTTGAATCCGCGGATGTGCGCCGCGCTGTAGGTGTACTGCCATCCGTCGCCCATTTTCCCGGTCTGTGGCACCCAAAAGTTCATTCCCCACGGCATGGCGATGGCGGGATAGGTATTGCCTGTCGACAGTTCAAAACTTGATTCGGTGCCGACCAGGGTGCTCACATAGTCCACGGCATCGACCGCCGATGCCTTTAGTCCCAAGATAAGGGTTAATATGATAACAATGTGTTGCTTCTTCATGCTTGTATTATGGTCTGTCGTTGCGTCCTGTGCCCCATTTCGACGGTTTGGGTCCCATGACGAGTTCCAAGGTGCCGCCGGCGATGATGTCGCAATATTTAATGTAACTCTTGCTGTATCGTTTTCCGTTGAGTTTTGCGCTCTGCACATACATGTTGGTGTCGCGGTTATTTACCGCGCGCACGGTAAAGGTCTTGCCGTCGCCCACATCGATGGCAGCCTCGTCAAACAACGGTGTGCCGATGATGTATTTGCCGCCAGCAGGTTCTTCTTGATAAAGGCCGATAGATGACAGCACATACCACGATGACATTTGACCCACATCCTCGTTGCCCGACAGGCCGTCTTCGTCGTTGCGGTACTGTTCATTCAGCACTTGGCGAATGAGTCTGGCGCCTTTCCATGGTTGTCCCACATAGTTGTACATGTATAAGATGTGATGGCTGGGTTCGTTGCCGTGGGCATACTGGCCAATGAGGCCCGACACATCAGGGGAGGCTTCGTCGCCCAGGTCTCCGCTCACGACAAACAGCGAGTCGAGCTTTGACACAAACTGTTTTTCGCCGCCAAACAGGTCAGCCAATCCGTGAACGTCATGGGGCACCAGCCATGTGTATTGCCATGCGTTGCCCTCGCAATAGTCATCGTTGCGGTGTTTGGTCGATAGCGGGTCAAATTCGCTCACGGGCCTGAAATGTCCCTTCGAGTCCAAACCGCGCATAAATTTCGTTTGTTTGTCAAAATATTTCTGGTATGACTTGCTCCGCTGGCCAAAGTAATTCATGGCGTCCTTGTCTCCAATCTTCTCGGCAACGCGGGCGATGCACCAGTCCGAGAGCGCATATTCCAGTCCTCGCGCTACGGTCTCCTTCTCGGGCTCCAGGTCAAACGGGATGTAGCCATACTGCTTCAATAGTCCCATCGAGCGCTCGTCGAGCATCGCCGAGGCCTTCATGGCCTCAAGTGCCGCGGGGGCATCGATGTCAAATCCTTTGAGGACAAGGTCTGCCAGCACAATCACGCCGGGATTTCCCACCATGCAGTCTGTCTCGTTTCCCATCAGGTGCCACACGGGCAACTTGCCCTGTTGCTCATATATGTGAAGAAGCGTCTGCCCAATGTCGTGTTGCTTCTCGCGGTGGATTAGTGTCTGCAAGGGGTGGGCGGCACGGTAGGTGTCCCACAGCGAGAACGTCGTGTAGTTGGTGAAGTCGCCTTCATGCACGGCGCCGTCGGCGCCGCGGTATTCGCCGCATGCGTCACTAAACACCGAGGGCGCCACCATCGTGTGGTACAGTGCGGTGTAGAAAATACGGCGGTTTTCGGCATTGTCTGTCGTGATTTTGATTTTGCCCAATTCTGCATTCCATGCCTCGTCGGCTTGCCGGACTGTCGCGTCAAAATCCCAGTCGGGGTTTTCGGCATGCAGGTTGCCAATGGCATTCTCGATGCTCACGGCCGACATGCCCACCTTGACGAGCAATGGCTGGCCTTGGCTGACGGCGGTAATCAGCGCGGTCGTGTCCTTGTTGAGTTTTTCGAGCGTTACCTCTTGCGAGAACTCCATGGCAAAGAAGTCCATCTGTTTTGCGGCCCAACCGCGCGAATGGCGGTATCCTGCAATCATCCTCGGTGACAGTTGCTTGACGCGCACTTCTTTTGGCGAGTCCCAGCCAATGCCTTGCCCCAAGTCTAGAATCAATTGAGCCGTTTGTCCAGGCGCAAATGTGTAGCGGTGCATGCCCGTGCGCGGGGTGGCAGTGAGTTCGACTTTCACATAGGGGGCCCCGTCGTTACGCAGGCTTACACTGTAATACCCTGGGCTAACGGTCTCATCGTCGTGGCTGAAAACGACCTCGCGGATGTCCCTGTTGGCAACAGGCAGCAGTGCTACATCGCCCAGGTCGCCAATGCCTGTGCCGCTCAAATGCTGGTGCCCAAAACCAATCAGCACCGTGTCGCTGGTATGGTATCCCGAGCACCAGTCCCATCCGCGGGTGGGCTCGGTCGGTCCCAGCTGCACATAGCCAAAGGGCACGTTGGCGCCGAGGAAGACGTGCCCGTGCCCGCCGGTGCCGATGCGGGGATTTACCCACTGGGTCAAGCCGTCGGCACTGGCGTTGGCGGCCACCATGTTTAGGGCCAGAAGTGACAGCAGGACAGAAATAAGTCTCTTGAATATCATAATTGTTACGTCTTTTCGTGATGTCGTTTGAATTTGCAAAAATAATAATTTCTTCCTAATCCTTTGTGCCAAATATGAAAAATGTGTAAATTTGCCGTTGCAAAACACTTAAGACTAATTATATCATTACACAATAATATTTTAAAACAACAACTGTATGAAGTTTTTAAAGTTAACAGCAATGTCGGTTGCGTTATTGGCTTTGTTGAGTTCTTCCAACTGCTCCAAGCAGGAAGGAACCGAACCCGGCCAAGTGGCTTCAACCGAAAAATCAACCGAGATGGGAACCAAAGAATTTACTCCCGAATTCCTCAATTCGCTGGGCCGCGTGGGTGACCCGCAAGTGTCGCCCGACGGCAAGAAGGTGATGTATGGCGTCACACGCTACGACATCGCCGAGAACAAGGGCAACTGTGACCTGTGGGTCATGGACATCGACGGCCAGAATGTTAAGCAGATTACCAACACTCCTTCAAGCGAGAGCAATGCCGTGTGGATTGACAACGGCAACAAGATTGCTTTCATTTTCCAGGAAGACGGTGATGACAAGACCCCGCAATTGTGGGTGATGGATGCCGACGGCGGCGGCCGCAAATGCGTGAGCGACGTGAAAGACGGTATCGAGGGCTTCGTTTTCTCGCCCGACGAGAAGCGTGTTGTGATGATTTCGCAGGTGAAGTACGGCGAGACGCCCCAGGACATGTACCCCGATCTGGACAAGGCCAACGCCCGCATCTTTGATGATATGATGTACAAGCATTGGGACGAGTGGGTAACCACCGTGCCTCACCCCTTTGTAGCTGACTTTGACGGCAGCAAGGTGGGTAATGTGAAGGACGTCCTCGAGGGTGAACCTTATGAGTCGCCCATGAAGCCTTGGGGCGGCATTGAGTCACTGGCGTGGACGCCCGACGGCAAGAGCCTCGTTTACGTGTGCCGCAAGAAGACCGGCAAGGAGTATGCCTTCTCGACCAACAGCGACCTTTACAAGTATGACCTCGAGACTGGCAAGACCGAGAACCTCACCGAGGGCATGATGGGTTATGACACCAACCCCATCATCAACAGCAAGGGTGAGATGGCTTGGCTGTCGATGGAGCATGACGGATATGAGGCCGACAAGAACCGCATCTTCATGATGGGCACCGACGGCAAGAAGATTGACTTGACCGCAAACTGGGACTACAGCGTTGACGCCATCACTTGGTCGCCCGACGAGAAGTACATCTATTTCATCTGCCCCTATCAGGGTACGATGCCCATCTTCCGCATGGAAGTCGCTACTCAGAAGATCGATACCATTGCTCAGGGCGTGTGCGATTTCAACTCGCTGGCTTTTGCCGGCAACGACACGGTGGTCACGATGCTGCAGAGCTATCAAACGCCCAACGAGGTCTATAGCATCGCTCCTGGCCAGAAACCCGTGCAGCTCTCCCATGTCAACGACGAAATGATGGCACAGGTGGACAGCATCGGCATCGAGAAGCGCCTCGTTCCCACCACCGATGGCAAACTCATGACTACATGGGTGGCCTATCCCCCCAAGTTTGACCCCAAGAAGAAATATCCTGCAATCCTCTTCTGTGAGGGTGGGCCCCAATCGCCCGTCAGCCAGTTCTGGAGCTATCGTTGGAACATCCACATCATGGCCAGCCAGGGCTATATCGTGATTCTGCCCAACCGCCGCGGTCTTCCCGGATTCGGCACCGAGTGGAATGCCCAAATCAGCGGTGACTATGGTGGCCAGAACATGCGCGACTACCTGAGCGCTGTTGACTACATGAAGAAGGAACCCTATGTCGATGCCGAGCACATTGGCGCCGTGGGCGCCAGCTATGGCGGCTACTCGGTTTACTTCCTTGCGGGCAACCACGACAAGCGCTTTGCTTGCTTCCTGGCACATGCAGGCATCTTCAACCTTGAGGCTCAGTACCTCGAGACCGAGGAGATGTGGTTCGTGCAGTGGGACCTCGGCGGCGCATTCTGGGATAAGGGCAATGCCACCGCTCAGCGCAGCTACACCCAGGCCAACCCCAAGAATTATGTGCAGAATTGGGACACTCCCATCATGTGCACCGCTGGCGAGAAGGACTACCGCATTGTCTTCACCCAGGCATGCCAGGCATTCAATGCTGCCAAGATTAAGGGCCTGCCCGCGCGACTGGTGCTCTTCCCCGAGGAGAACCACTGGATTCTCAGGCCTCAAAACAGCATCCTGTGGCAGCGAGAGTTCTTCAACTGGCTTGACACTTGGCTGAAGCCCGACAGCGAAGCCGCTAAGAAGTACAAGGCTCAGCAAGATTCCGTCGCCGCAGCAAAGCAGTCTGCCGCTCCCGCACAGCCTGCCAAGTAAGGTGTAACTGAACACATCATTCCCAGCATATCAGGGAGGTCCAGCAGGGCCTCCCTGATTATATGATGTGAAATGCCCAAAATCGCTTGTGGTGATACTGATTTTCGACTAACTTTGCATCGTGATGTACACATTGAGCCAGCATCAGGCAACGATGGACGCTGCCGAGTTTATTGGCCGCTACCGCGACGCGGGGCGGTTCTTGGCGTTGTGTGCCCAATGCACAAATTTTAATCAGATGTGGTGCTGCCCCTCCTTTGACTTTGATGCAGAATCGCTTACTAACGGCTTCAATATCGTGAATGTGTTTGGAACGACCATCGAATTTGATGCAGAGACATTGGAACATGGCAAGAGCCCCCGTAGCGCCCAAGTAATTGCCGATGAGACTGTCGGTGAGGTCCTGAAAACGCTGCTGCCGCAGATGTTTTCTCTTGAAGCCGAGGTGCCGGGAAGCCGCAGCTTCACTTTTCGTTGCACGCTATGTCCCCAGGGCTGCGCGCGTTCATCGGGCAATCCTTGCCGGCATCCCGATAAAATGCGTTACTCGCTGGAGGCCGTGGGCTTTGATGTGACTGCCATCTCGCATGACTTGTTGGGCATTGATTTGGAGTGGAGCAGCGATGGCTCTTTGCCGCCCCGCATCACGCTGGTGACGGCAGTTTTCAGACCTTGATTATTTGTGGAAAGCAAAGAAAACGGCCATCACAAGGCAAATGAATGCCGCCAGATGGTTCCACCGCAGTGTCTCGCCTTGGAAAAAGATGGTGACAAACACCGTGAATACCGAGAGCGATATGACTTCTTGAATGACCTTGAGCTGGACAAGCGTATAGGGACCGCCGTTGCTGGCAAAGCCGATGCGGTTGGCAGGAACCTGGCAACAGTATTCCGGCAGTGCCAACAGCCATGACAGCATAATGATGACATACAGCGGAGTGCTGTCGGTGAATACCTTAACCTGTTGCAGTTTCAGATGCCCGTACCAGGCGATTGTCATGAAAATGTTGGATACGATGAGCAGCCCGATGGTGTAGATATGTTGCATGATTGATATTGATTTTGTGGCAAAATCTGTAGGATTAATTGAACAGGTTGCAAAAGTAATAAATTTTATTCGGTTGCACATCAACTTTTGTATATCGATATGTGCGTTTGGCATAACAAATGCCAGGAGTTCGATGAGCCCTGGCATTTGCATTGTGTTGATATACAAATGTTTTTTTTATTTGTATTCAAAGTGGGGAATCGGTTTCAGCTTGAACAGGTTCTTCACGTGCTTGTCGTCGATGAGCGCCTTGACCTGTGGGTCATCACACTCGCCGGTGCGGATGTAGCGGTCCAGCACGGCATAGGTGAAGCCGAGGTTGTCCTCGTCAGACTTTCCGCTCAGTCCGTCCGACGGCGTCTTTTGAACGAGGTCGCGCGGCAAGCCCATTTCCAGGCCTATGGCGATGACCTCTTGCACGGTGAGGCCGCCGAGGGGCGCAAAATCGCCGGCGGCATCGCCATAACGCGTCGAGTAGCCCACCCAGTCTTCCGACAGGTTGCAGGTGTTGGCCACGCGGCCGTTCATCGACTGCGAGACGGCATACACGGCTGTCATGCGCAGGCGGGGCGGCATGTTGATAATGGTCTGGCGTGACACCTCGGCGTCAAGTGTGCCTAATTGCTCTTTTACGGCAGCCATCAGCGCCTCGTATGTTTCGCCGATGTTGACATTGCAGTGGCCAATGCCCAAGTGCTCTATCAGCCGCATGCTGTCGGCGATATCTGCCTGCACGCCGTTGGGCATCGTCACACCGATGACGCGGTCTTTGCCCAGCGCCTCGGCGCACAATGCCGCCACCACGCTGCTGTCCTTGCCGCCGGATATGCCCAGCACGGCGTTGCATCCGGGGCCGTTTTGCTCAAACCAGTCCCTAATCCATTGAACCACTTGGTCCTTTACTTCTTTAGCATTAAATTCTCGCATGTTATCTGGTGATTATTTGTTGAGATTACTGGACTGCAAATATAGATAAAATTTCGTATTAGACGAACAAAATAGCAGCCCCGATGGCGCGATAAGGCACGATTGGAATTGGCGCGTTAGCGTTATTCGGTCACAGCACGTCGGCGGGGTCGCCAAAAATGCCGGCCAGCGCCTCAAACCGCTCCACTGTGCCGGGGCCGAACTTCGCCAGCGACTGGCGGGCCTGGTCCAGCGTCTTGGCCGGGCGCTCCACGTGGCTCTTGCTGTAGAACTTGTCGGCATAGCACACGGCCTTTTCCTCCAGCGACTCGGGCAGCAGGTCGCGCGCGGGAGCGATGGGCAGCCCCTGGGCGATGATTTCGGCGGCGGTCAGGCCCGCCCCTGTGTGCCGCTCGCACACGCGGCCGTGGCGGTACAGCCCCAGGGCGTCGAGCATGCGGCGCCCCACGATGCCGTGCATCAGGTAGGGCTCGGTGCCGTGGCAGTGGATGCCGGGCGCGTCGGTGCGGCACATGCCGATGTCGTGCAGCATGGCGGCCTCGACCACAAACTCCTCGTCAACGGGTGTGCCGCGCGCGATCAGGCGCTGGCACAGCAGCTGCGCCAGGCGCGCCACTTGCTGGCTATGAATAACCAACACCCGGTAATCGTCGTTACCGGGTGTGTAGTATCGTTGGATGATCGACAGGGTGTCTATCATTCGGGCGTCGGGTAGGGGGATTATTCAACAAACATCACCCAGCCGTGCTCGTCGGGATAGTCGCCCATCTGGATGCCGCGCAGGCGGTGGTAGAGCTGGGTGACAACGGGACCCACGTTGCCGTCCTTGCTGATGATGTAGTGCACGTCGTTGTCCATGTCCACCACCTCGCTGATGGGAGCGGTGACGGCAGCGGTGCCGCACTCGGCGGCCTCGTCGGCCTCGGCAAGCTCCTCGAGGGGTACGGGACGGCACTCAACCTCCAGACCCAGGTCGCGGGCAATCTGCTGCAGGCTCATGTTGGTGATGGAGGGCAGGATGGAGCCCGACTTGGGAGTGATGTACTTGTTGCCCTTGATGATGAAGAAGTTGGCAGGACCGCACTCGTCCAGGTACTTCTTCTCCTTGGGGTCCAGGAACAGCGCGGCGCTGTAGCCGGCTGCCTTGGCGCGGGCGGTGGCGCCCATGCCGGCGGCGTAGTTGCCGCCCACCTTCCAGCGACCGGTGCCGCAGGGGGCGGCGCGGTCATACTCGCGGTAAACGGCCACCTTGGTGGGGTGGAAGCCCTCCTTGAAGTACGGGCCCACGGGGGTGACGAAGATGATCACCGTATATTCATCGGCAGGACTCACGCCCACGCGGGGCGAAATGCCGATTTCGACGGGACGCAGATACAGCGAGCTGTCGCAGCCATAGGGCGGGATGAAGCGCTCGTTGAGCTTGACCACCTTCTTGCACATCTCAATGAAGATGTCCTCGGGCAGCGGCTCCATCATGATGCCGCGAGCGCTGTTCTGCAAGCGCTTGGCGTTTTCGTCGGGGCGGAACAGACGCACCTTGCCGTCCTTGCCGCGGAAGGCCTTCAGGCCCTCAAATATCTCCTGGCCGTAGTGCAGGCAGCTGGCTGCCATGTGCAGGTTGATGGTGTCGTCCTGGGTTACTTCAATTTCTCCCCACTTGCCGTCCTTGAACGTGCAGCGCACGTTGTAGTCGGTCTTCATGTAACCAAAAGGCAGATGTGCCCAATCAATGTTCTCTGAATTTGTCATACTCTAATCGTTTGTTGTTAAGGTTATTAAATGGTCTTTAGTTCACTTCGTGACGTGCGGCGATGAGCGGGGTTAGATGGCCACCTTTTGCGTCAGGTTCCCGATTTTCACCAGATAGATGCCGCGTGAGCCGATGCGCAGTTGCGATGTGCCCGGGTTGAGCGTCGCCTGCGACACCAGCTGTCCCAGGATGGTATAGACGCGCACCTGGATGCGCTTGGGCGTGACTATCGAGATGACGCCCTTGCTGCCGTATATCTCGATGCCGTCGCTCGTGCGCGGGTCGTTCAGCACCTTGCCCGTCATCTCGCGGTTGGTCTCATGCCACTGCAACTCCGCCAGGGCCGTGTTGACCAGCCCCAGCGCAAGCATCATTGTCAATATCACCGCCAGTCGTTTCATCGTTTCAAATCATTCAGCAAAATTATAACAATTTTCCGACACGGCAAACCTTTGGAGCGAAATTTCATTTTCACCGTTGCCAATTGTGCGTCAACTTACATGTTTTTCAGCAGTGGGCATCTACATCCGTTTGTTTTGCCTGCCTCTTATTTGCATTATTTAACATATGACATAGATGGATTCTCAATATATTAATGTAATTTTGTGCTCAAAAAGTGGTCTTTCCTCATGAGAGCATGGCAAGGATGTAGGTGGAATTAAAAGTTTGAATTTTCGGATTTTCATCGATTTACTGCATCGCAGCCCAGCCTTGAGGGTAGATTCCTTTAGGGGATTTTCTTATTTGCATTTATTTGCAATAGACTGTGAAAGAAATGATTAGCAATAACGATACGTACGTATTGGCGGATATAAATGATAGTTTTTAAACGAATACGATACAGGATAGTCTAAAAACAAAAACCATTGGACTCATGAACAGCGATTACTCTATGGGCATGCAGGCCGGCACGCCAGCCATTGCGGCGGGTGCGCCATAGTTGTTGTGCCACCTCGTGTGACAGCGCTGATTCAGTTTTTTATAGACCACGCAGACAAAAACAAACTTTAAACAATTTATTAATAAAAAATTAGTTTCTATGGTAACAAAAACAAAACTTGGGCTCCTCAGTGCAGCCCTCATGATGATTTTGGGAACCCAGGGAGTTGACGCGCAATTGCTCAGGAGCGACGTTATGGCAAAGCCTAACGCTTCGCGCACGGCAGTGCTCGACACCAAGGGCCAGCCCAATGCTTCGGCCAGCATTACCGAGGGGAAGGCTACCGCTCGCAACCTCAGTGCTCCGATGAATCGTGCACCCCGCCGTGCCGTTGAAGACAGCCGCCTCACGGCCAGTGCGGTCCACCCCAAGGCTTGGTACACCGCCAAGACTTACACCTGGACAGACGCCGATGGCGTGTCGCACACCAGCAGCCTGACCGACGAGGCCACCGACCCCTATCAGATTTATTCTTTCATCTCCGAGATTTTCTCTAACGGGGATATCCCGGGCATCCAGTTCTCCGGAATGGACATGTCGGATATACACTATCGCTGGCCCTATCGCAAGCATTATGGCACCGACGGCACCTACAACTACTCGTTGGGATGGGGCAAGGTCGGCGAGTCCCTGTTTGTCAATGACCCCGTTGAGAACGGTTACACCGTGTGCTTGGTGAAGGTTAAAGATGAACTGCCCAGCGCATCTGCCTATTTCATCAACCAACAACAGACGACTGACTACCTGGGCCAGTGCATCGACGGCGTGGACCTGTTGACCGACGGCCTGCGCGTGGACGAGGGCGGCGACCAGGCTGGTACCGTCTTCTCCTACACCGGTGAGTTGAACCGCTTCTTCTTCATCAGCAAAGGCAAGAACTACGCCACTTATACCACGCCGGGTTATTCTATCATGGACAGCGTTTATTTCACCAACACGAGCAGCAGCTATTTTAGCCTGTCTTCTCCATGGTCTGGCAGGATTGATCGTTATCGTAAAAGTTCTGGTGGCAAATACACTTATTACTACTATATCGCAAGCGGCCGTTCTGTCACCTATACCGTGCGCAGCGGTGTGAGCAATGAACAGCTTAGGCTTCGGTATGTTGCTTATTCGGACGGTTATATAAAAATCACCACCAAGAACGGTTCTCAAATCTATGAAATTACAGGTGGATACTATAATAACTGTCCCCTCTCGGGCACTTTTAGCACTGGTGATGTGATTACCATTCAGGGATGTACATCAAGCGGAGGCAACTCAGACAGTCCTTACATGTTCTATTACACCACTGCCAACGGCATGGAAATTGAGCGCGTTGACAAAAATGTTAACAACCTCTATCCCTCAATCATGACCTATGACGACGAAGACGAGGAAGACTTCCTCTTGAGTTACGCCCCCTTCTATGACATGTTTGAGGAGTTCAGCCCCACCAGCCAGGCGTCGGGTTCGGAGATTACCGACTTCTATCCCACGCTGATGCAGGGCGACAAGTATCATGTGCAGCACGACTGCTCCAGTGTAATTGCCTTGAGGCACTACTTCTCCATGTCGGGCAATGACGGCACCGAGAAAAAGTCGCTTTCCAACCTGATGTTCTACATTCCCGATAATCGAGCCCGCGTCGAGGACGACCGCGACTATAACTCCGTGGACATCAACCTGCGTCCCCAGGTTGCCCTTTATGTCGTTGAACTCGAGGCTTCTATCGCCCCCGACGACGAGGACAAGGAGCACACCTTTGACGTGACGGTTGACTGGACTTCGTCGCTCGACAACTTGACCAACTGCGACGTCCCCGAGACCTATGAGCTGCATGCCTACTGGACCGACCCCGTGACCGGCGAGGAGAAAGACTCGGTCATCTACACCGGCCCCAACACCTCCTACACCTACGAGGTGCCCCAGTACATGGCCAGCTACACCATCGACTACAAGGTCAAGGCCACGCCCACCAATGCCAGCAATCCTGATGAGTTCTATGCCTGGTCTAACGTGGACGATGTGATTGTACCGGGTTATGACGACTTCTTCATGCTCGACCGCGACCACTACGAGAGTGACTTCGTGGTCACCAGCGAGACCAACTTCTACCGCAACTTCCTGTATCCCCGCAACAAGGATGTGGGCGGCTTCACCCCCATGGCCATCAAGAACGGCATGAACCACTTTATCCTCTACCGCCAGAGCACCGACGAGGGCGGTGAACCCGTTCCCGCTGCCGACCTCTACTTCCAGACACAGGGCGGCAAGGTCTATTACAAGATTGAATACAGGGATGAATACCAGCATCCTATCAACAGCAATAACAACTAAAACAGATATAAGCGATGAAAAAGATTATATTATTCTCGATGGCAGCTATGCTGCTCTCCTTGTCGCTTAACGCGCAACTCGTTCCTGACAATGGCAAACACGCCAATGCAGCAACCAAAACTGCCAATAATCAACGCTCTGGCAAAGTGTTTGAAAAGAGTGGAAGTGACGCCTCCTTCAACAGCAGTCATGGCAAGTTTGGAGCACTCGGTGCTGACGAATATTGTTTCGGAGCCTTTAATGACTACATCAGCACATACAGCACCCCAACTAACAATCATATTGATGACTATGTATCAGCAGCAGGCGAAGTGTATGCCGGCATTCAGTTGACAAAAGAAGAAATTCAAGCGCATTTTGGAGACCAGGTTGTCGGTTTTCGCTTCGCTGTTAACAGGACACCAACTGTTTATCGCTTTTTCTGCTACAAAGGTGATAATCAATATATTGACTCCGAATTAATGTTTGAGTATACGTTTGGAACCAATGGGACTTCTATGAGTACTGGATGGCACGAATACCGTCTTCCCAACCCCGTTGATTTTACATTGACCGATGACCAAAACTCAATTTGGTTCGGTATTGACTACAATCAAGAATGGAATTCACAATACTATAGGGATAATGTAGCAATTAACACGAATAGCGTTACACACGATGCTATGGTTTTAATGAACTATAATGGTTCTTATGGTGTGTATAGCTTGGATCTTGGCGGCGACTTGTGCGTGCAGCTGATTATGAAGGCCAAGCCCACTGCCGATGCGCCTGAATTCTCGATGGACGAGAACTACACCATCACCGGCAGTTGCGACAATTCCTACCATGTTTATATCAACGGCGTGGAGGTTACCCTGCCTTACACCGTTGAGCAAACCAGCGAGGAGCAGACCATCGTTGTCACCGGCTATGGCTACGGTAATGGCATGAAGAACAGCGCGACGGTGTCCTACACCTTCATCGTTCCCGCTATGGCAGGTCCTGCTGGTTATAAAGTGCTGCCCGGCACCTACGGCGATGCCCAGACCATCAACTTCACTGGCATTTTGTTCTGTGACCAGCCCAGCGGCGACACCCACGAGAACGCCCACCCCGCCAAGTACACCTACTGGCTGCAGGAGGTGCCCGCCAATGCTGCCGACAGTGTTCACAAGACCAACACCATCGACATCCCTGTTTACAAGACCGACTCCAAGGTCAAGGGATTCTACACCGCCGCTGAGGTTGCCGCCGACACCGACCACCAGCTCACTGTTGATGTAGTGAATGCCGACGTGGAAATGACGCTCGAGAACGAGTCGATGATTTACTTCTACTCGCTCGACCGCGACAAGACCAAGGTGCCCGAGACCCGCATCGCGCGCATCCAGAACAACGCCAACGCCGATGGCCTCTACCAGGAGATGAGCGACGAGCTCTATTACATGGGCGAGACCTATACCGCCACCCAGTCCGCCCCTGCCCAGGTTCACCGCTGGGACGGCAAGACGGTCATGACGGGCGCATTCAACGAGGACTACATGTCCTACATCCCCGTCATCTGGTCATGGGGCGACGGCACGTTCAACAACAAGCGCAACGACTGGGACGACAATGGCGTCCACAACAGCTATGGCGCTCCCTACTACAAGACCGGTGTGGGCGACGTGACCTTCAACGCCAGCACACAGGTTATTGCCCAGACCGCTGGCTCCAGCACAGCCACCTGGACCGACGGCACCGACGAGTGCTGCCTGTATAATGTTGTGATCGACGCCAACGGTTACCTGCCCACCGCCGTCAACAGCGTGGAGTATGAGCCCTACATGTTCCGCGTGTGGGTCGAGGGCGACGGCCTGCGCAACTACACCACCGATGACGACGGCAAATTCTATCCCGCCAGCGGCACTCCCAGCGAGGTGCTCCTCTATGAGGGTGACGCGCCTTCGTGCATCGAGCCCAACATCAGCCGCCTCTCGGTCGGCTCCACCGGCGACTACTCCTCGTGGATTGCCTTTGGCGCCGTCCAGGACTGCACGCCCACGCTGCGTGTGCGCTTCTACTACAAGGTCGCCGGCGAGGATGCTTCTTCCAGCCTGATGCTCCCCAGCGCAGGCCAGGCACTGTACTATGCCGTCGAGGAAGCCAACTTCACGCCGCAAATCGTGACCGGCGTCATCGAGACCCTCACCGGCGCACAGCCTGTCAGCACCACCTACGTCAACATGCAGGGCATGCAGTCGAGCACCCCGTTCGACGGCGTGAACATCGTGGTCACCCGCTACAGCGACGGCTCTACTACCACAGCCAAGGTGGTCAAGTAAAAGCAAAGGGTTTATAATATAATTATTAAGTTTACACTATTGAGTCAGGGGGGCGCCGCGAGGCGCCCCCTTGATGATTTTGGTAAACGAATCCCGGCCGGACAGAGTGCCGGGATGGGTGCAAAATCTTGAGAATTGAGTGGGAGTTGTGCAATACCCCCATACTAATAACACCAAACCGCTATATTTCAGCGGTTTGGTGTTTAAATCTGTGAACCCGTGGGGAGTCGAACCCCAATCGAAGGAACCGGAATCCTTTATTCTATCCATTGAACTACGGGTCCAAGTGTGTGCGGTGGCGCTTTTTTGTCGCTTGCAGGGCGCAAAATTAGTCTTTTTTTCGTAGTTTTGCAAATCCAAAACCTGAAAAGAGATGAATGTACGCATTGAACCGTCGTGGCGGCGTGAACTTGCTGCCGAGTGGGACGCCCCATATTTTGAACAACTGACCGATTTTGTCCGTCAGGAGTATCAGACGAGCCAGGTGTTTCCTCCTGGGCGACAGATTTTTGCTGCCTTTGATGCGGCGCCTTTTGACCAGGTCAAGGTCGTCATCCTTGGCCAGGACCCTTATCACGGGGTGGGGCAGGCCAATGGGTTGTGCTTTAGCGTCAATGCGGGTGTGCCTATGCCGCCGTCATTGGTGAACATCTTTAAGGAGGTCCATGACGACACGGGGGTTGCGGTGCCCGCCGATGGCGATTTGTCGCGATGGGCGCGCCAGGGCGTGTTGCTGCTCAATGCCACGCTCACGGTGCAGGCCCACCAGCCGACTTCCCATCAGGGAAAAGGCTGGGAAACCTTTACCGACCACGTGATTGCCCGACTGGCCCAGCAGCGCGAGCACTTGGTATTCATGCTGTGGGGCAGCTATGCCAAGCGCAAGGGGGCGTTCATCGACCGCTCGCGACACCTTGTGCTCACGGCGGCCCACCCGTCGCCCTTGTCGGCCAACCGCGGGGGGTGGTTCGGCTGCCATCATTTCTCGCTTGCCAACGATTACCTCAAGCGCAACGGGTTGGAGCCGATTGCATGGTAATAGCCATGGCAAACAAAACGGCGCGATGCACCATGTGATGTTTCGCGCCGTTATTGCTTATCCTGTTGTGTGTCAGTCCTCGTCCTGGCCGTTGGCCTTGGCGATGCGCTTGCGCTCCAGTTCGTCGAGCACGATTTTGCGCATGCGCAGGTGGTTGGGCGTGATTTCGACATACTCGTCGGCCTTGATGTACTCAAGCGCCTCCTCGAGGCTGAACACGATGGGGGGTACGATTTTCACCTTGTCGTCGGCGCCGCTGGCGCGCATGTTGGTGAGTTTCTTGGACTTGGTGACGTTGATGACCAAGTCTTTCTCCTTGGTGTGCTCGCCCACGACCTGTCCGCCATAGACATCCTCCTGCGGGAAGATGAAGAAGCGGCCGCGGTCCTGCAGTTTGTCGATGGCATAGGCAAACGCTGTGCCGCCTTCCATGGCCACGAGCGAGCCGTTGGTGCGGCGTGCTATTTCGCCCTTCCAAGGCTCATAATCCAGGAATCGGTGCGCCATGATGGCCTCGCCGGCGCTGGCGGTGAGCACGTTGGTGCGCAGGCCGATGATGCCGCGCGACGGTATCTTGAATTCCAGGTGTATGCGGTCGTTCTGCGTCTCCATCATGGTCATCTCGCCCTTGCGGCGCGTCACCATGTCAATCATCTTGGACGAGTATTCCTCGGGCACGTTAATCGACAGTTCCTCCACGGGCTCGCACTTCACGCCGTCAATCTCCTTTATGATAACCTGCGGCTGGCCCACCTGCAGCTCATAGCCCTCGCGGCGCATCTCCTCGATGAGCACCGACAGGTGCAGCACGCCGCGCCCGAACACGTTCCACGCGTCCTCGTTGGCGGTGCGCTCGACGCGCAGTGCCAGGTTCTTGTCCAGCTCGCGCTGCAGGCGCTCCCAGATGTGGCGCGATGTCACATACTTGCCGTCCTTGCCAAAGAATGGCGAGTCGTTGATGCAAAAGCGCATCGACATGGTGGGCTCGTCGATGGCGATGCGCGGCAGCGCCTCGGGATTGTCGGTGATGGTCACCGTGTCGCCGATTTCAAAGCCGTCCAGGCCGATTATGGCGCAGATGTCGCCACTCGACACGGCATCGACGTGCTTCTGGCCCATGCCCTCAAAGGTGCGCAGCTCCTTGATTTTTTGTTTCGACACGCTGCCGTCCTTCTTGCACAGGGCGCACTCCATGCCGTCCTTGAGCGTTCCGCGGTGCACACGGCCCACGGCGATGCGTCCCACATAACTGCTGTAGTCCAGCGAAGTGATGAGCATCTGCGGGTCGCCCTCAATCATCTTGGGGGCGGGGATATGGTCGATGATGGCGTCCAGCGCCGCGGTGATGTCGCTTGTGGGCTTCTGCCAGTCGTCGCTCATCCAGCCTTCCTTGGCCGAGCCGAAGACGGTGGGGAAATCCAGCTGCTCCTCGGTGGCATCGAGGTTGCACATCAGGTCAAACACCATCTCCTGCACCTCGTCGGGGCGGCAGTTGGGCTTGTCCACCTTGTTAATCACCACGATGGGCTTGAGGCCCAGTTGCAGCGCCTTTTGCAGCACAAAGCGCGTCTGCGGCATCGGGCCCTCAAAGGCGTCCACCAGCAGCAGGCAACCGTCGGCCATATTGAGCACGCGCTCCACCTCGCCGCCAAAGTCGCTGTGGCCCGGGGTGTCGATGATGTTGATTTTGCAGTCCTTGTAGTTGATGGACACGTTTTTGGACAGAATGGTGATGCCGCGCTCGCGTTCCAGGTCATTGCTGTCAAGGATTTGAGTGCCCACTTCCTGATTGTCGCGGAATAGGTTGCCCGCGGCTAACATCTTATCTACCAGTGTTGTTTTGCCATGATCGACGTGCGCGATGATGGCGACGTTGCGGATGTTTTGCATAGTGCTCTGATTTTTTCGGGTGCAAAGGTACAAAAAAAGTTTGAGATACGCGTATTTTGGGCGCTGATGATTGTGGCCGTGTCACCCGTATTTCTGTGTCCTTGTTTATTGTCTCAATACCAATTTTGTGAATTCAACGGATCCTAAAATCCGCAACTATCCTCAAAAAAGCAATCAGAGGCTGATTTAGTGAGCAG
>CALEJB010000044.1 GCA_937898675.1 uncultured Prevotellaceae bacterium | reverse complement strand
CTTTGGCGGCGCAGCATAGCCGTTTCGCCATATATCGATTTTTTAACGAACTATTGATAAACAAGCAATAGACAAAAAATATGAAATCCGTGTAACTCACGCAGTTATGCGGATTTTTCTTTGTGTTAAATTTTATAATTCTCGGTCTGCCATCGAATTTAATATCGTAATTTTTATATTTAGTTTTCATGGCCATGCCGTTGCTGCAAGTATTTGTTGCCACATTTTTAATAATGCGCAATCCACTGATTATCAGCGATAATTTTTCATTGCCTGATAAAAAGTGGTCAAAAGTATTGACAACGGCCGCAGAATGTTGTATTTTTGCGTCAAATTGCGTGTCGGGTGCCCGTGTGAGATAGCGCGTTATCGGGTGCATGGCATGCGAAAAGACGGAACAAATACAATGGCTACTCAACAGAAGAAAACTGAAAATGTGAAAAAGGCCCCCGAGAAGGTGCAGTATCCTTTGGGCAAAATCAACTTTATCTTAATGGGCATCTGCCTGCTGATGATTGTCGTCGGCTTTTGGCTGATGACGGGCAGCGCCAACACGGGCGATAAGTTCAACAACGACCTGTTTGAGAGCAGCCGCGTGACCGTGGGCCCAATTACCGCTTTCCTGGGCTTTGTGCTCATGGCTTTTGCCATCATCTGGCGGAAGAAGGACAAGACCGGCGACGACAACCAGCAGGAAAATCAAGAATAATCACTCATGGATTGGTTAGAAGCGTTGATTCTGGGCCTGGTCCAGGGTCTGACCGAGTATTTACCGGTGAGCAGCAGTGGCCATCTGGCCATTGGCAGTTACCTGTTTGGCATCAACGGTGAGGACAATCTGGCGTTCACCGTGGCGGTGCATGTGGCCACCGTGCTGAGCACCTTTGTCATCCTGTGGAGCGAAATCGACTGGATATTGAAGGGCTTGTTCAAGTTCAAGATGAACGACGAGACCAAGTACTTCCTCAATATCCTGGTGTCGATGATTCCTGTGGGCATCGTGGGCTTTTTCTTCAAGGACCAGGTCGAGGCCATCTTTGGCGAGGGTATGCTCGTGGTGGGCGTGTGCCTGTTGGTGACCGCCGCCTTGCTCATCTTCTCGTACTATGCCAAGCCGCGCGTCAAGAGCAACATCTCGTGGCTCGACGCATTCATCATCGGCATCGCCCAGGCGGTGGCGGTGTTACCGGGCCTGTCGCGCTCGGGCAGCACCATTGCCACGGGCCTGCTGCTGGGCAACAAAAAAGAGTCGCTGGCACAGTTCTCGTTTCTGATGGTGATACCTCCCATCCTGGGCGAGGCGCTGCTGGATGTGCTGAAAATGGCCAAGGGCGAGGAGGCCTTTGGCGGCATCGAGACCCTGCCGCTGGTGGTGGGATTCATCGCCGCGTTTGTGTCGGGATGCCTAGCATGCAAGTGGATGATTAACATCGTCAAGAAAGGCAAACTCGTGTGGTTCGGCCTGTACTGCGTGGTCGCCGGCATCGTCGCCATCGTGCTGTCGCAAGTGGTATAATTTATTGACTATAACCGCTCATCAATGTTAAATCCGATAGAAGGCGAAATATTTTGCATCGACAAGGCACTGCGCATGACCTCATTTGCTGTGGTGAAGAAGGTGCGCGCCGTGCTGCGCACCCACCTCAAGACCAAGCAGGTGAAAGTGGGCCATGCCGGCACACTCGACCCGCTGGCGACGGGCGTGCTGCTGCTGTGCACCGGCCACGCCACCAAGCGCATCGAGCAACTGCAGTCGGGCGTCAAGGAATATATCGCCGACCTGAGGCTAGGCGCCACCACGCCCAGTTATGACCTGGAGACCGAGGTGGATGCCACCTTTGAATGGCAGCACATCACCCGCCCCATGATTGACCGCGTGCTGCAGCAACAGTTCACGGGCCGCATCGAGCAGGTGCCGCCGTCATTCTCGGCCTGCAAGGTCGAGGGCAAGCCCGCCTACAAACTGGCGCGCAAGGGCCATGAAGTGGAAATCCGCCCCAAGACGCTGGTCATTGACGAAATCGAGGTACTGCAATGCGGCTTGCCCGCCGAGCCCAAGCTGCAACTGCGGGTGGTGTGCAGCCGCGGCACCTACATCCGCGCCCTGGCGCGCGACATCGGCGAAGCCCTGGGCAGCGGTGCCCACCTGACGGCCTTGCGCCGCACCCGCGTGGGCGACGTGAGGGTCGAGGACTGCCTATCGCTGGAGCAGATGGTAGAGCGCCTGGACAGCGAGACCTATGTGATGCCCGAGCAGGCCGAGAACGAGCGCCTGGAACGCGAGCGCACCGAGAACCGCGAGCGCGCCGCCCGGCAAAAGGCCGAGCGTGAGGCCCGTAAGTCCCGTACCGCCCAAATCAAGTGAGAGAAGATCATAACAGAGACTAAACTGATAAGAATATGAAACTTTCAGAATTTAACACCCGGATGCCCGAGGAATTGATTGCCTCCCATCCCAGTCCCGTGCGTGACGAGTCCCGCCTGCTGGTACTGCACAAGAAGAGCGGCGAGATTGAGCACAAGATATTCAAGGAAATCCTTGGGTTCTTCAATCCGCACGACCTGTTTGTGTTCAACGACACCCAGGTGTTCCCCGCCAAACTCTTTGGCAACAAGGAGAAGACGGGCGCCCGCATCGAGGTATTCCTGCTCAGGGAACTCAATCCCAGCAACAAGTTGTGGGATGTGCTGGTGGAGCCTGCGCGCAAAATCCGCATCGGCAACAAACTGTACTTCGGTCTTGACGACTCGATGGTGGCCGAGGTCATCGACAACACCACGTCGCGCGGCCGCACGCTGCGCTTCCTCTATGACGGCGACCACGACCAGTTCAAGCAGGACTTGTACAACCTGGGCAACACGCCGCTGCCTTACTACATCCAGCGCGATGCCGAGCCCGAGGATGCCGAGCGCTACCAGACCATCTATGCCAGCAAGGAGGGCGCTGTTGTGGCCCCCGCCGCCGGCCTGCACTTCAGCCGCGAACTGATGCGCCGCATGGAGATTTATGACATCGACCGCGACTTCCTCACCATGCACATCAGCCTGGGCAGTTACCGCGACATCGACGTCGAGGATCTGACCAAGCACCGCATGGACAGCGAGGAGATGGACGTGAGCGTTGAACTCGCCGAGCGCGTCAACACCCTGCGCGACACCGGCCACAAGGTGTGCGCCATAGGCACCTCGGTGCTGCGCGCCTTTGAGACCTGCGTGGGCATGAACGGCCACATCAAGCCCTACGGCGGCTGGTCCAACAAGTTCTTGTTCCCGCCCTATGAGTGCACGACCTGTGACGCGCTGCTCAGCAACTTCCACATGCCATATTCCATCATGCTCATGGCCCAAGCCTCGTTTGGCGGCTACAAGGCCACGATGGATGCCTATCAGGTCGCCATCGAGGAGAAATACCGCTTTGGCGCCTACGGCGATGCCATGCTCATCCTCAACGATTGACAAACATTCAATTATTAACTAATAACATCAAAAATCTTCAACTACTATGTGGTTAACTAATTCATCTGTAGGACGCAAGGTTATCATGTCGGTTACCGGCCTGTTCCTTGTCCTATTCATCACCTTTCATGTGCTGATGAATGCAGTGGCTATCTACTCGCTCAACGCTTACGAGGCCGTCTGCAACTTCCTCGGCGCCAACTGGTATGCTGTGGCCGGCACGCTCGTGCTTGCTGCAGGCTTTGCGATTCACATCATCTACGCCTTCTGGCTGACGCTGCAGAACAAGAAGGCCCGCGGCAACAACCGCTATGCCGTGAGCAAGCGTCCCGCCAATGTGGAGTGGGCGTCGCAGAACATGCTCGTGCTTGGCTTAATCGTCATCTGCTTCATGGTGCTTCACCTGGTGCAGTTCTGGGCCAAGATGCAGCTGCCCGAACTCATGGAGGACATGAACAACTTCATGACCGGCAAGGCCGCCCTCAGGGCCACCTTCAGCCAAGTGTGGGTTCTCCCCGTTTATCTCATCGGTTTTGCCGCGCTGTGGTTCCACATCAGCCACGGTTTCTGGAGCGCCTTCCAGACCCTGGGCACCGCCAACGACAAGTGGATTCCCCGCTGGCAGTGCGCTGCCAAGTGGTGGGCAACCATCGTTTGCCTCCTGTTCGCAGCCGAGGCTTGCTATTTCACTTGGTTATTTGCCTTCTAAATCGTTATTAACCTATTAAAGTTTTGACACAAAATGGAAGAAACGAAAATCAACGCCGCTCAGATCGACTCCAAGATTCCCGAGGGACCCGTCGCTGAGAAATGGACCAACTATAAGGCACACCAGAAACTCGTCAACCCCGCCAACAAGCGCAAACTCGACATCATCGTCGTGGGCACCGGCCTGGCAGGCGCTTCGGCAGCCGCCACGCTGGGCGAGATGGGCTTCAATGTGCTCAACTTCTGCATCCAGGATTCGCCCCGCCGTGCTCACTCAATCGCAGCACAGGGCGGTATCAATGCCGCCAAGAACTACCAGAACGACGGAGACTCGGTTTACCGCCTGTTCTACGACACCGTCAAGGGCGGCGACTACCGCGCCCGCGAGGCCAATGTCTATCGCCTGGCCGAGGTGTCCAACAATATCATCGACCAGTGTGTGGCACAGGGCGTCCCCTTTGCCCGCGAGTATGGCGGCCTGCTGGCCAACCGCTCGTTTGGCGGCGCACAGGTGAGCCGCACCTTCTATGCCAAGGGCCAGACCGGCCAGCAGCTGCTGCTGGGCGCTTACTCGAGCCTCAACCGCATGATCAAGGCCGGCAAGGTGACCAGTTACAACCGCTACGAGATGCACGAGGTGGTCATGATCGACGGCCGCGCGCGCGGCATCATCGCCAAGAACCTGGTGACCGGCAAGTTTGAGCGTTTCGCTGCTCACGCTGTGGTTATCGCCACCGGCGGCTATGGCAACACCTACTTCCTGAGCACCAACGCAATGGCCTGCAACTGCTCGGCAGCGATGGCCTGCTACCGCCAGGGTGCTTACTTTGCCAATCCCGCCTATGTGCAGATTCACCCCACCTGCATCCCTCGCCACGGCGACAAGCAGTCCAAGCTGACGCTGATGAGCGAGTCGCTGCGCAACGACGGCCGCATCTGGGTGCCCAAGAAGATTGAGGACGCCGAGAGACTGCAAAAGGGCGAAATCAAGGGCAGTGACATTCCTGAGCAGGACCGCGACTACTACCTGGAGCGCCGCTACCCGGCCTTCGGTAACCTCGTTCCCCGTGACGTGGCATCGCGCGCCGCCAAGGAGCGCTGCGACAAGGGATATGGCGTGAACAACACCGGCAAGGCCGTGTTCCTCGACTTCAGCGAGGCCATCAACCGCCTGGGCATCGACGTGATTCGCCAGCGCTATGGCAACCTGTTTGACATGTATGAGGAAATCACCGACGTCAATCCCGGTGAACTCGCCCGTGAAATCGACGGTGAGTGCTACTATAATCCCATGATGATTTATCCCGCCATCCACTACACCATGGGCGGTATCTGGGTTGACTATGAACTGCAGACCAGCGTCAAGGGCCTGTTCGCCATCGGCGAGTGCAACTTCAGCGACCACGGCGCCAACCGCCTGGGCGCATCGGCGCTGATGCAGGGCCTGGCCGACGGCTACTTTGTGCTGCCGTACACCATCCAGAACTACTTGAGCGACCAGATTTCGGTTCCCCGCTTCTCCACCGACCGTCCCGAGTTTGACGAGGCCGAGAAGAAGGCTCAGGCCGACATGGACCGCATCATGTCCATCCAGGGCAAGCGTTCGGTTGACAGCATCCACAAGGAACTGGGCAACATCATGTGGGAATATGTGGGCATGGGACGCACCCGCGAGGGCCTGGAGACCGCGCTCAAGAAACTCAAGGAACTGCGCAAGGAGTTTGACACCAATGTTTTTGTCCCCGGCACCCAAGAGGGCATGAACATCGAGCTGGACAAGGCATTCCGCCTGCGCGACTTCATCGCCATGGGCGAACTCATCGCCTATGACGCCATGAACCGCAACGAGTCCTGCGGCGGCCACTTCCGCGAGGAGTACCAAACCGAGGAAGGCGAGGCCAAGCGCGACGACGAGAACTTCTTCTATGTGGCATGCTGGAAGTACAACGGTGACGACAACACCGCTCCCACGCTGCTCAAGGAGCCCCTGCACTACGAGGCCATCAAGGTCCAGACGCGTAACTACAAGTCATAATCATCCACACCCTAAATATCGAACAAAATAATGGAAACGAATATAAGCTTTAAAATCAAGGTTTGGCGTCAAGCCGACCCCCAAGCTAAAGGCCATTTTGAGACCTATGAGATGCAGGATATCCCCACCGATACCTCGTTCCTCGAGATGATGGACATCCTCAACGAGCAGCTCATCGAGAAGGGTGAGGAACCCATCGCGTTTGACCACGACTGCCGCGAGGGCATCTGCGGCATGTGCTCGCTCTACATCAACGGACACCCCCACGGCCCCGCTACCGGTGCCACCACCTGCCAACTGTACATGCGCCGCTTCAAGGATGGCGAGACCATCACCGTTGAGCCGTGGCGCTCGGCAGCCTTCCCCGTCATCAAGGACCTCATGGTCAACCGCAACGCCTTTGACCAGATTCAGCAGGCCGGCGGCTATGTGAGCTTCCAGACCGGCGGTGCACAGGATGCCAACGCCATCCCCATCAGCAAGGTGGCTGCCGACGAGGCCATGGACAGCGCGTCGTGCATTGGCTGCGGTGCCTGTGTTGCTGCTTGCAAGAACGGCTCGGCCATGCTGTTTGTCAGCGCCAAGGTCAGCCAGTTCGCCCTGCTGCCCCAGGGCCGTGCCGAGGCCAAGCGCCGCGTCAAGGCCATGCTGAGCAAGATGGACGAACTGGGATTCGGCAATTGTACCAACACCGGTGCCTGCGCCGCCGAGTGCCCCAAGAACATCAAGCTGAGCAACATCGCCCGCCTCAACCGCGAGTTCGTCTGCGCCAAGTGCAGCGACTAACCCAGCAATTAACACAATCCCAATAACAACCATGCCGTGCAGCCCTGATAGCCGCACGGCATGTTTTTTGTTGCCTGAAATCGCTGTTCAGCCCTGCGGGAACTGGAAAATCCTGGTGACCCAAAAGTATCCGAACACCAGTCCAATCGCACCGATGATGATACCCATTTTCGCCATATCCTTGGTCTTGACAAGTCCCGTCGAGGACGCAAGGGCGTTGGGCGGGGTGGAGATGGGCAGCAGCATCGCCAGCGAGGCGCTTAATGCGACAAAGACGGCAAGACCCTGCTGGCCGCCCATGGCGGCAAACACGCCAGCATTTGTTGACTGCATGATGCCCCGGCCCATGGCCACCATGATGGGGATAATGAGCGCCGCCGTGGCACTGTTGCTGATGAAGTTGCTGAGAAAATAGCAAATAAATCCCGACACCGCAAACACAACCACGATGCTCATCGACCCAAAGTCGATGCTGCCCACCAGCGCCCGCGCCAGGCCCGTGTCGTTGAGGGCATAGCCCAGTGCAAAGCCACCGGCCACCAGCCACAGCACGCTCCAGTTGATGTCGCTGATATCGCGGGCAGTGAACACGCCCGTGGCCGAATACACCACGATGGGCAACAACGCCACGATGTTGGAACTCAGGCCGTGCAACTGCTCGGTCATCCACAGCACAATGGTGACGCCAAAGGTTATCCACGCCACAGCATCGCGCCAGGTGCGACTGGTCTTGCGCTCGGGAATGTCAATCTTGATTTCCTTGGTCTTGAACAGGAAGAACACCTTAAGGACAAACCACGCGACAAGTATCATGATTATCACAAACGGAATCATCATCACCGCCCATTCGCCAAAGGTGATCGCCATCCCATTATTCTCGAGGATGCCCACAGCGGTAGCGTTGGGCGGTGTGCCGATGGGCGTTCCGATGCCGCCCACGTTTGCTGCTATTGGGATGGCGAGCGCCAGCCCGACCTTGCCTTTCTCGTCATCGGGCAAGATGGCGAGCACCGGCGCCAGGAAGGTGAGGAACATCGCCGCCGTAGCGGTGTTGCTCATGAACATCGAGAACACCGCAATGATGACAAGGAAACCCAGCAGCACATACTTGGGCTTGTGCCCAAAGGGCTTGAGCAACATGCGGGCAAGTTTCACATCCATGCCATACTTGGCCGCGACAATGGCAAGCACAAAGCCGCCCATGAACAGCATGACCACGGGGTCGGCAAAGGCGCGCATGAGTTCCTTGTAGGACATGAACACGCTGTCGTCGGCGGTGGACATCGCAAACTTGAGGCTCTTGTCCGATACCGTGAGCAGCGCGCCCACGATGACCATGAGCGAGGTGACCCAGTTGGGGACAATCTCAAAAATCCACATCAATGCGGCAAAGGCAAAGATGGCGATGGTGCGCTGCATGGTCACCGTGAGCCCCTCGATGCCATAAAAACCGCCGGGCACCACCCACAGGAAAATGGTGACTGCGAGCACAATGGGCAGGAGTACACAATATTTGACGCTCAACTTGCTGGTGTTCATGCTGTCAGGTATATTCATTCGGGTTCATCGACATGCAGCTGGCTGTAACTCTTCTTTCCCTTGAGGTAGTAACTGGTGATGATGTTCACGCGCCCCTCGGGCATGGCTGCGAGAAGATTGACAGCGGGCTGCGAGATGTAGCGGGCGCGCATCTTGCGGAAGTCGCGGTGCGCCTTGAAGATGGCGTGCGCGTCGCCCCAGTGCCCCTTGAGCAGCGCCATGCCCCACGCCAGCGTGTCCATAAGGCGGCGCACGATGAGCAGGCGACGTCCCTCGGCCACGGGCAGGTTCTTGTGCAGCAACAACAGGTTGTTGCGGAAGTTGAGGTAGGTCTTCCTCGGGTTGCTCTTGGGCAGGCTGCCGCCTCCCAGGTGATAGACATGGCTTGCAGGCACTATCTTTAGGTCGGTGCCCGCCAGACGCAGACGCCAGCACAGGTCAATCTCTTCCATGTGGGCAAAGAAGTCCTTGTCGAGGCCGCCCTCCTGCCGGTACAACGCGCTGCGCACCATCAGGCATGCGCCCGTGGCCCAAAACACGCTGCGGGGTTCCCAGTCATACTGGTTGCGGTCAATCTCCAGGCTCTCGAAGATGCGCCCCCGGCAATAGGGATAGCCGTGGCAATCGATGTAGCCGCCCGCTGCGCCGGCATATTCAAACACCTGCTTGCCGTCGTTGCGGTCTTGCAGCAGTTTGGGCATCACGGCGCTCACATCGGCGTGAGCCTCCATGTAGTCATACAGCGGGTTCAGCCACCCCTCGGGCGTGCGCACGTCGCTATTGAGCAGCACCGTGTAGGGGTACATCGTCTGCTCGATAGCAAGATTGTAGCCCTCGGCAAAGCCGTGGTTCTTGTCAAATGCCAGCACCTTGACCTGCGGGAACTCCCGCCCGAGCACCTCCAGGCTGTCGTCGGTGCTGCCGTTGTCGGCCACGATGACATCGGCGATAGCCTCGTCGGTCCCTGCCACGACTGTGGGCAGATAGCGCCGCAACAGCGCCGCCCCGTTCCAGTTCAAGATGATTACCGCTACTTGTTTCATGCGTTATCGAAATAGTTATCAGACACTTGTTATGGTTCATCGACGACCTGGGCATCGACACTCAGGTCATCGTTCATTTTCAGCAGTTTGACGGAGACGATGGCGTTGGAAAGGCGCGCATCATAGCCTACATTCACGCGGATGTAGTTGTCGGTGAAGCCGTGCATCGTGTCACCGCCGCGGCCGTGCTCGAGCAGCACCTTGCGCCGGGTGCCCAAATAGCGGCCTACGAACTGCGCCTGCTTGTCGTTGCTCAAGGCAATCATGCGAGCCGCACGCTCCTGTTTCTCGGGACCAGGCACGATATAGGGGATGCGCAACGCCATCGTTCCGGGGCGCTCGCTGTAGGGGAACACATGCAGGTGCTGCACATCCAGGCCCGCGACAAAGGCAAGACTATCCTCAAAGCACTCGGGCGTCTCGCCGCGCGCGCCCACCATCACATCCACACCGATAAAGCAGTCGGGCATCAACTCACGGCACCGCGCCACCTTGTCGGCAAACAACCGGCGGTCGTAGTGCCGGTGCATCAGTTTCAGCACCGTGTCGCTGCCGCACTGCAGCGGAATGTGGAAATGGGGCATAAACGCCCGCGACTGGGCGCAAAAGGCGATAATCTCGTCGGTCAGCAGATCGGGTTCGATAGACGAGATGCGATAGCGCTCAATGCCCTCGACGGCATCCAGCGCACGCAGCAAGTCAATAAATTTTTCGCCCGTGTTCTTGCCAAAGTCGCCGATGTTCACGCCAGTGATAACGATTTCCTTGCCGCCGCCGGCCGCCACCTGACGCGCCTGAGCGACAAGGTCGGCAATGGTGCCGCTGCGGCTGCGCCCGCGGGCAGCGGGGATGGTGCAATAGGTACACCAGTAGTCGCAACCGTCCTGCACCTTGAGCCAGTAGCGGGTGCGGTCGCCGCAGTCGCACGACGGGGAGAAACTGCGTATGTCGCGCGCCGGTGTCACCGCCAGTTGGCTCTGGCGGTCGTTGAACCACTGCGTCACAAACCGCGCGATGTCGCCCTTGTGCTCGCTGCCCAGCACAATGTCCACGCCCTCGATGGCGGCAATCTCCTTGCCCTTGAGTTGGGCATAGCAGCCCGTGACCACCATCAGAGCGTCGGGCCACTGGCGGATGAGATGGCGGATGTGCTGACGGCACTTGCTGTCGGCTAGAGCGGTGACGCTGCAGGTGTTCACCACGCACACGTCGGGCCGTTCGCCCCTTGCCGCAGGCTCAAAACCCGCAGCAGCCAGCAGCGACTGCATCGTCGCCGTTTCCGAGAAGTTGAGTTTGCAGCCCAGCGTCTCAAACTTCACCTTGTGTTTTGCCGTTTCACCCATGTCCGGTGTCACTTGTTGCCATGACGGTCGCGCTTGCGGGGACGGCCGCTGCGGCTGGATTTCTTCTTGCCCTTGCCACGCTCGTCGCGGGCATCCTGCCCGCGGCGCTTGGCGCTATTGCCACGGTTGCCGCGCTGCTGTCGGCGCGAGGCGCTGCCGCCCTCATACTGCTGTCGCTTGCGCTCGTCGCGTGACAGTTTGCCGCCGCTGCCACGGCTATTCTGCTCGGTGATGGGTTCCTTGTCGATGCGGTGGCTGCCGGCGGGATTCTCCTCATTGACGAGCACATAGTCGAGTTGTTTCTTGATGAGGTCGGCGCGCGCCACCTGAATGGTGATGGGGTCGCCCAGGCGATACACCTTGCCACGGCGGCGGCCGCGAATGCAATAGTTCTTCTCGTCAAACTCATAGAAGTCGTCGTCCAGGCCGCGGATGCCCACCAGGCCCTCGCAGTGCGTCTCGGTGAGCTCGACATACAGGCCCCACTCCGTCACGCCCGAGATGTGGCCCTCGAACACGCCGCCCAAGCGAGCGCCCATATATTCCACCTCCTTGTACTTGATGGAGGCGCGCTCGGCGTTGGCGGCCAACTGTTCCTGTGAACTCATGTGCTTGCACTGCTCCTCCAGCGTCGCTGCGTCAACGCTCTTGCCGCCGGCGGCATACTGGTCCAGCAGGCGGTGCACCATCAGGTCGGGATAGCGGCGGATGGGAGAAGTGAAATGGGTGTAGTAGTCAAACGCCAGACCGTAGTGCCCGATGTTGTTGGCGCTGTAAATGGCCTTGGCCATCGAGCGGATGGCGAGGATGGCCAGCATCTCCTCCTCGGGCTTGCCCTTGGCCTGCTCGAGCATCTTGTTGATGGACTTGTTGATGTCCTTGCCGCTGCCCTTGGTCTTGACCTTGTAGCCAAAGTGGGCGGCGATGTCGGCGAAGTTTTGCAGTTTCTCCAGGTCGGGCTGGTCGTGCACACGATAGACAAAACCCTTGGGAGTCTTGTTCTTGGCCACCTTGCCGACGTGCTCGGCCACCTTGCAGTTGGCGAGCAGCATGAACTCCTCAATGAGTTTGTTGGCGTCCTGCGCCACATGCACATGCACGGCGGTGGGCGTGCCGCCCTCGTCGATGTCAAACTTGATTTCCTCGCGGTTGAACGACACCGAGCCGCCGTCGTCAAAGCGGCGCTTGCGCAGCGACTTGGCCAATTCGTTCAGCACGGCCAGTTCTTGCGCCAGGTCGCCCTCGCCCGTTTCCAATATCTGCTGCGCCTCCTCATAGGAAAAGCGGCGGTCGCTGTTGATGACCGTGTGGCATATTTTGTATTTCTTCACCTTGGCCTCGGGGTCCAGTTCCATGACCACCGAGTGGGTGAGCTTGTCCTCGTGGGGGCGCAGCGAGCAGATGCTGTTGCACAGTTTCTCGGGCAGCATGGGCACGGTGCGGTCCACCAGATAGACCGATGTGGCGCGCTCCCACGCCTCCTTGTCGATGATAGAGCCGGGCGTCACATAGTGGCTCACGTCGGCGATGTGAACGCCGATTTCCCAGTTGCCGTTATTCAACTTCTTGATGGACAAGGCGTCGTCAAAGTCCTTGGCATCGGCGGGGTCGATGGTCAGCGTGGTCACGTCGCGCATGTCAACGCGCTTCTTTACCTCCTCGGCGGTGATGCCGGCGTCGAGTTGCTCGGCGGCTTCGCTCACGTTCTCGGGGTACTTGTACGGCAGCCCGAACTCCGCCAGAATGGCATGTATCTCCGCATTGTTCTCGCCCGCCTTGCCCAGCACGTCAACCACCTCGCCGATGGGCGTGTTGGCGTCCTCGGGCCAGTCCACAATCCTGACGACGACCTTGTCGCCCGTCTGACCGCCCTGCAGCTTGTCCAGCGGAATAAAGATGTCGGTCGCCAGGAACTTGCTGTCGGTCGCCAGTTGGGCGAAATACTTCTGCACCTGCAGCGTGCCCACAAACACCTGCGCCTTGCGCTCAATGATTTTCACTACCTCCGCCTCAGGCTCCATGCCCGCGCGCGCCGCGCTGATGTGCACCAGCACGCGGTCGCCGTTCAGCGCGTGCATCGAGTTGCGCTCCGCCACCATGATGGGCTTGCCGTCGTCGCTGGCGGTGTCCACATGGTTCTTGCCGTTGCTGCGGCGAATGAAGATGCCCTCGGCCACGCTCGAACGGTTCACCGCCTTGAAACTGCCCGGCGACACCTCGGTGAGGAACCCGTCGGCAGCGAGCTGCTCCAGAATCTCAACAATCACCGCGCGGCGCTTGGGCGTATTCGCCTCCACAGCCGCCGACACCTGCTTGTAGTTGTACATTCCCTCGCCCTGCTCGTTGAAGAAGTTGATCACGCGGTCGTGAAACTCACGGCGCTCTTGCTTGAACGATTGCAATTTACTCTTCTTTGCCATATCTCTATACTGATTTGTTTGTTTCTTGATTCAGTCTGTCATAATCCTACAAAGATACGTCTTTTTTTCCAAAGCCCCCAATAAATTTTCCTAAAAAAATCCGCCATTTGGCACCGCCACCGCCGCGCGAAGCAACTCCTCACTCCCAACTCCTAAAAAGTTGTTAAAGTCGCCCAAGTTGTAGGTCCATAGGGGTCGGCAATTGCCATTTTTTTGTAACTTTGCATCCTCAAATTTCCAACGCAAAAATCGCAAAAGATATTCAACATGCACAAAACCAATACGATATACAACATCATAATTATAATTATACTCGCCTTGCTGCCCATCGCGGGCTTGGCGCAGTCTAACGCCACGCCGTCCAACAAGCCCACACGCACCCGAGTGGACAAGGAGACGCAAAACAAAGCAAAAGAGGGAAAAAAGAACGAGAAAAAAGACAAAAAAAAGGACAACAAAAAAGACGAAAAAAAGGACAACAAAAAAGACGAAAATAAAAACGAGGCCGTAAAGCCCAAGCAGGAGGCTAAACCCGTCAAAGAGCCTTCCAAGACCCAGGTCCAGGAGGTCAAGGCCCAACCCGTCAAGACCGAGGAAGCCAAGCCTGAGCCGCCCATGCCCAAGCCCGCCGAAACACGCAACTACGACGGCATCGACGTCTCCAAGTACCAAGAGACCATCAACTGGGAAGCCATCAAAAACAACCCCAAGATCCAATACGTCTATATCAAGGCCACCGAGGGCTGCAACCATACCGACCACCGCTATCAGGAGAATATCCGCAATGCCCGCAAGCACGGCGTAAAGGTCGGCAGCTACCACTTCCTGACCTGCAAGTCCAGTGCCGTGGCCCAGTTTGAGAACTTCAGGATGACGGTCCGCAAAGACGAACAGGACCTCATCCCGTTCATCGATGTCGAGGTGTGCGACAAGTGGACCTCACAGCAGTTGCGCGACAGCCTCAAGGTCTTTGCCGACCTGTGCGAGGACTTCTACGGCGTCAAACCCCTCATCTACACCAGTGAGAACTTCTTCAACAAGCACCTGGGCAGAGCGTTTGCCGATTACCCCCTGTTCATCGCCAAGTACTCGAACAACCAGCCCAACATCAACGGGGCGAACTGGATTATATGGCAATTCTCGGACAACGGCCACATCGCGGGCATCAAGGGCAGAGTGGACTTGAGCTGCTTTAACAAGGGATGCTCCATCAATGACCTGCTCTACAAACCCGGCAAGGCCAAGCCGCGCGGCGGAAACGTGAAAAACTCGGTGGACCGCAAGGACAAGCCCGCACAAGTGAACATGGGCACCGAGCAAAAGCCTAAGGAGAAACCCGCGCCCAGCAAGCGCGAGCAGCAAGAAGCCAAGAAGAAAGCCGAAAAGGAGGCCAAGGCCAAGGAACGCAGCAAGAAACTGCAGGAGCAAGAGGCCAAGAAGAAAGCCGAAGCCGACAGAAAGGCTCAACAGAAGGCACAAGAGCAAAAAGCCAAGCAAGAAGCCGAAGCCAAGAAGGCACAAGAGCAGAAGGCCAAGCAGGAAGCCGAGGCCCAAAAAGCCAAACAGCAACAGCAAAACAAAAAACAGGCAGCCCAAAAGGCCAAGCAGCAGAAAGCCCAAAGGGCTAAACAGCAGGCCAGCAAGCAAGCTACCGACATCAAGACCAATAAATCGCCCAAACTCACCGAGTCGCAGCGCAACGACAGCATACGCGCCGCAAGGCAGCAGGGCCGCAAGATAAACAAGAGTTCAGCAGACAATGACTGACACCCGTCGCCATAGCATCATCAGGACACTGCCGGCAGCCCTGCTGGCAACCATCCTGCTGTGCTCATGCCCCCACCATGCCGAGAGCGTCGACACCCACCCCCGCGTGCCGCCACGCGACGCCCAAGCCCCCTATGACGGAATCGACATCTCAAGCCACCAGGGATTTATCGACTGGGACAAGGTGAGCAGCGACAAAAACATCCGCTTTGTGTACATCAAGGCTACCGAAGGCTCGAC
Source organism: uncultured Prevotellaceae bacterium (assembly GCA_937898675.1). Classification (GTDB taxonomy): domain Bacteria; phylum Bacteroidota; class Bacteroidia; order Bacteroidales; family Muribaculaceae; genus Sodaliphilus. The sequence continues at coordinate 34,855 of CALEJB010000044.1, read as the reverse complement.
CTACCGCTCCCCGCACTACATCTACAACACTGCCATGGCCAAGCGCTACGGCCTGCTCGTGGGCAGTTACCACTACATCACCTCCACGTCGTCCATCGACCAGCAATTCAAGAGTTTCTCGGAATTCGCCGTCAAGTCGGCCCAGGACCTCATCCCTATGGTTGATGTCGAGGTGCGCGGCAACTGGTCACGCGCCCAGTTGCAGGACAGCGTCGATAAATTCTGCCAGCTCGTTGAGGTCCACTACGGCGTACAGCCCATGATTTACAGCACCATAGGATTTTACAACAAGAACCTGACGCCTCACTTCAACAAGCACCACCTGTACATGGGGCGCTACAACAACGAGGAACCCGAAATCAACTGGGAGGGCAAATACACCATCTGGCAGTACAGCGAGACGGGCATCATCCCCGGCATCGATGCCTATGTGGACCTGTGCAAGTACAACAAAGACGGTTGGCTTGACGAAATCCTCATGCCCCAAGCCGGCAACCCAGCCCCTAATTCCTGACCTGTAACTCCATGCCGCCAGCCAAATCAACCGGCACCGGCTCGATGAGATCCCGATAGAGTTTCAGCGAGTCGCTGGGCATTTGGTCGCTGCCCAAGACGGCGGGCATCAAGTCGAGCGTACACTCAAACGGCTTGTTATCCAGGCAGTGCTTGGTGGCAAAGGCATCCATGTCCGGATTGATGGCATACAGCAGGTTGAGTATGATGCTCAACACAAAGGCGTACTTGAACACAAACAGCAGCGAGCCACCCACCTTGTCGATGAACCCCAGTTTAGCCACCCGCAGCACACCCTTGCACAACCTCAGCGCCAGCCTGATGACAACCATGACAACAAGAAACGCAAACGCCAGCGACACCGTCCTCACAGTAACCGCCGACAAGGGCCAATTGACGGCGCTGGGCACAATTGCCAAAAACAGGTCCCGCACCATGTCGCCGCACTGGTAGCAGATGAACATCGCCGCAATCCACGAGACGAGAGACGACAATTGGCCGATGAAACCCTTGCGGCAACCCAGCACAATGCCGCCCAGCACAATCAGGATAATAATGGCGTCAAACAATGTCATGTCGTAATCATTGAAAGTGACCTGCAAATATACAAAAACTAACGCTCACAAACACTCGTTTTGCCACTAAATTATTACCTTTGCCCACATGAACCTGCAACTCACAGCACCACATCAGCCCTTGACGGCCAGCATCGCATTGCCGCAGTCCAAGAGCATCACCAACAGGGCGCTCGTCATTGCCGCCCTGTGCGGCAGCGCGTGCCACGTCATCAAGCCCGCCCTGTGCGACGACACCGACGCCATCGCCCAGGCGCTGTCGCGCCATGCCGACGGCGGCACCGTCGATGTGGGTCCAGCGGGAACTGCCATGCGGTTTCTCACGGCCTACTACGCCACACGCCCCGGCGCCACCGTCACCCTCGACGGTAATGAGCGCATGCGCCGTCGGCCCATCGCTCCGCTCGTCGATGCCCTGCGCTCGATGGGCGCATGCATTGACTACAAGGGCGAAGAGGGTTTCCCGCCATTGCACATCACAGGAACAAAAATGCGTGGCCGCGACATCGACATGGACGGCAGCGTGAGTTCGCAGTTCATCTCGGCGGTAATGATGATTCTGCCCGCCATCGGCGGCGGTGCCCTGCACCTCGCGGGCGACATCGTGTCGGCGCCCTACATAGACATGACCGCCGCCGTCATGACTGCGATGGGTGCCAGCGTGGATGTCACCAGCAATTTGATTGTCGTCGGCAACAGATATGCAGGAGGCTCCATCACGGTCGAGGCCGACTGGAGTGCCGCTGCGCCATGGTATGCCCTGGCGTGTCTGATGCGGCCTGCCCGCTACACGCTGCAAGGTCTCACGCCCAACAGCATCCAAGGCGACTCACAATTGGCTCAACTGGCGGCGCGGCTGGGCATCGCCACGCGCTTCACCCCCGAGGGCGCCGTGCTCGATGGCAGCGGCTTCGTCGGCTGCTGCTGTTCCTCGTTTGCCGACATGACCGCCACACCCGACCTGGCCATGAACTGGGCAGTGCTGCTCTGCCTGCTGGAACGCTCATTCCGCATGACAGGCGTACGCACCCTGCGGCACAAGGAAAGCGACCGCATCCAGGCGTTGCGCGAAGGACTCGCGCAATTGGGATATGTGCTCAAGATTGAGGGCGAGGACACCGTCTCGTGGCATGGCGAGCGCTGCATCGTCACCCGGCAGCCGCCAGTCATCGATACCCGCGGCGACCACCGCGTGGCGCTGGCATTTGCCCCCGCCGCAGTGCGCCATCCCGGACTCATCATCACCGATGCCGATGTGGTGAACAAGTCCTATCCCGCCTTCTGGAAGCAACTGGCCGAGGCTGGATTCTCAGTCAAGGCCACACATTAGGAACAGTAATTGCGACGACCGCGACATGAAAAAGATAATCACTCTCATCATCATGGCATTAACGGCCATGCTCACCCTTGACGCAAGCCCCGACAAAGCACCCGGCCACGGCATTGTTGTGATGAGCGACACCCATCTGCTCGCGCCCGAGCTCATCACCCCTGGCAACGCCAGCCGCCAAGCCGAAGCCGCCGAGGTGAAGATGACGGCCATGAGCGACAGCATCGTGAGCGCCCTCATCGACAGCATCATCACCTGGCAACCCCAGACAGTGCTCATCACCGGCGACCTCACCCACAACGGCGAGCGCGCCAGCCATGAACGCATGGCCCGACACCTGCAGCGCCTCGCCAGCCACGGCATCCAGGTGCTTGTCATCCCCGGCAACCACGACTGCAACAACCCCTATGCACGACGCTACGACGGCGACCATGCCACGCCTGCGGCCACAGTCACGCGAGAAGAGTTTGCCGCGATATACCGCGACTATGGCTATTCCGAACCCAGCCAGCGCGACACTGCCTCGCTGAGTTACTGCCGCGAACTCGCCGATGGGCTCATGCTCATCGCCATCGACAGCAACAATGACGAGCAGTACACCCTCACCAGCCGCGGCGACAGTGCCGACACCTACCACAACGGCGGGCGCATCAAGACCCAGACACTGCAATGGGTCATCGAACGCGCCGCCCAGGCCCGCAGCCGCGGCATGCGCGTGGTGGCCATGATGCACCACCACCTGATACCCCACTTCGACCAAGAAGACCGCCTGCTGGCCAACTACATCATCGAAGACCATGACAACGCGGCGCAACAGTTGATGCAGGCTGGAATCCACGCCATCTTCACCGGGCACCTCCATGTCACCGACGCTGCATCATTATATAATAACGAGTACACCGACAGCATCACCGAGGTGGCCACTGGCTCGACCATATGCTACCCCTTTGCCGTGCGCGTGTGCGAATATGACAGCGACAAGTGCGCCATCGGCATCGGCACACGCTGGCTCACAGCCACGGCCGGATGCCCCACCCTGCGCGAGCAAGGGCGCAACCGCATCATCAACGCCACGCCCGCCATGGCACAACTGCTCGCAAGCAAAGTCTGGAACGCCGTGGCTCCACGCATGGGGCAGATCAAGCGATTGCTTGAGATGGGCGGCGGCACGGCAATCCTGCCCGAGACCCCGCAGCAAGCGTCAAGCATGGTGCTGCACCACCTGAGCGAGGCGCTGTCGCACACGATGCTTGCCGTGATGGAAGGCAATGAAGGCGAGCACGGCGGGCAGGAAATCATTGAACATGGCCAGCAAGGCTTGCGCGCCATCATCGACGAAATCGCGCCCGACGGCGAGGCGGGAACGCTATGGGACTTTTTCACCGAGAGCGTTTATCCCAGGCTGGAACCCATTGCCCGCAGCATCCTCGAGGACCGCAATGCCGTGGGCACCGCCGGCGAGCGGGTGACCGACGACCTCAATACGGTCATCAACCTGTAAACGCTGTGCTTGCCTTGCAGGACCAAGCAGGCTTGAGTCGGGCTGACTAATAGACAAAAAAGCGGCGCAGTTTTTCACAAGACCGCGTCCGCAAAGTTTTAGAGTATGAGAAAATTTTTATAATTAATCTATCTTTGGCGACGCAAATATACCAAAAATTTGACAAAAACAAACCATTCTTGTGAAAAAAGCGATTATTTTTGAAGAAAAACCCAGTATTTGCGAAAACAATGCCGTTTTTTTTTAAGCAAAAGTTTAAGAATCAGCACAACGAATTGCGACCCAGCCGGCAAATTTATCAAAAAATAAAAAAATCGCCGATTGCGATATCTAAATGACGATGACTGGGGCTTACTGATTACCGAAACACATAGTTTTTAGGCAAAAAATGCAATTTTATTTCGCTATTTTTTGCATTGCACCGCATTACTATATATTTTTGCAATTCAGTTATTTAGCATATTATTAAAAATGGTGATATTATGAACACACCGAAGATTGAACTAACCGAGCGCGAACAGCAAGTGCTCGAGATGCTCTCGCGGGGTCATAACAGCAGGGAGATAGGTGAACTGATATTCATCTCGTCGAACACTGTGGAGTACCACCGCAAGCAACTGTTGCGCAAGACCGGTTCGCGCAATGTGGCAGAACTCATCGGCAATGCTTTCCGAACTGGACTGCTCAAGATCAAAGATTAATCCTGTAAACCTCAACCCAAAAACGAATCACTGCCGCAAGCCCGCACCAGGCTGCGGCTTTTTTCACACAACACGCCCGATGCATCGCGTGACGCATCGGGCGTGAAATGTCGTTGAATGAATCGAAGAGGGGGGATTACTTCTTCTCCTTGAGCAGGTCGCGGATGTCGGCCAGCAGTTCCTCCTGGGTGGGACCAGCGGGAGCGGGAGCCTCTTCCTTCTTGGGCATCAACTTGTTCATGAACTTAATCATCAGGAAGATGCACAGTGCGATGATGAGGAAGTCAATCACGTTCTGGATAAACACGCCATACTTGAGCACGGCGCCGGTAGCCTCGGCAGCCACGCCGGCATTCTCGGCAACAGCCTGGGCAGCACCCTCAACAGCCTGGGCAGCGCCTTCGGCGCCAACGGCTGTTGCGGCCTCGTCCACCATCTTGGACACGGGAGGCAGGGTGTATTGCAACTGGGTGAAATCCACGCCGCCAGTCAGCAGGCCGACAGCCGGCATCAGGATGTCGTCAACCAGCGAGGTGACAATCTTACCAAAAGCACCGCCGATGATAACACCGACAGCCATGTCCATCACGTTGCCCTTCATGGCAAACTCTTTAAACTCTTTAATGAAACCCATAATTTTTCAGTTTTAAAAATTAATATTGTGTTGTCTATATCTCTTGTCAATCCAGGGGATTAACTATTAAACATTCTTAAATAGGCACAAGGACGGCGCATTTTGACGCTCAAGGTCAAGCCTATAAAAAAATTTTTAGTTAATTTTGCACCCGTGTAAGATGCGCTGGCATAAAACACCGGCACAAAAGTACAATAAAATTCAATATCAAAAATTATATAACTGCATTTATTAATTCTTAAAAGAAGCATTATGGAGAAAATTAAGATCGGTATTAACGGATTCGGACGTATTGGCCGCTTTGTGTTCCGCTCGGCATTTGAGCCCGAGAACGTCAATGACATTGAGGTTGTCGGCATCAACGACCTGCTCGACGTTGACTACATGGCCTATATGCTCAAGTATGACACCATGCACGGCCGTTTCAACGGGGAAGTTGACTATGATCTGGACAAGAAGGAACTGATTGTCAACGGCCAGCACATCCGCGTGTTCGCCGAGAAGGATGCCGAGAACATCACCTGGGGCGCAATCGGTGCCGAATACATCGTGGAGTCCACCGGTTTTTATCTGACTATGGACCTGGCCGAGAAGCACCTCAAGGCAGGCGCCAAGTATGTCGTACTGTCCGCTCCCAGCAAGAAGGGCGACGACGGCCGTCAGGCTCCCATGTTCGTGTGCGGCGTTAACACCGACACCTATGCAGGCCAGACCATCGTGAGCAACGCCAGCTGCACCACCAACTGCCTCGCTCCCATCGCCAAGGTCCTCAACGACAACTTCGGCATCGAGAGCGGTCTGATGACCACTATCCACTCGGTAACCGCTACCCAGCGCATCGTGGACGGTCCCAGCGCTAAGGACTGGCGCGGCGGCCGTGCCGGCTGCGGCAACATCATTCCCAGCTCCACCGGCGCTGCCAAGGCTGTGGGCAAGGTGATTCCCGCCCTCGACGGCAAGCTCACCGGCATTTCGATGCGCGTTCCCACCATCGACGTCTCGGTTGTTGACCTGACCGTCAACCTCACAAAGCCCGCCACCAAGGAGGACATCTGCGCTGCCATGAAGAAGGCCAGCGAAGGCGAGTTCAAGGGTATCCTGGGCTACACCGAGGACATGGTCGTTTCGAGCGACTTCCTGGGCTGCCCCCTCACCTCCATCTTTGACGCCAACGCCGGCGTTTACCTGACCGACAAGTTCGTCAAAGTGGTTTCGTGGTATGACAACGAGATTGGCTACAGCCACAAGATGCTCAACCTCATCAAGATCATGAAGCAGCACAACGGCTAATCGCCCGCTCAACCCAATAACTGGCGCTGCCCCTGACATCGACGGGCGGCGCCTTTTTTTGTCTTTGAATTGAACACTTGGAGCATCCGCGCTTTTCTTTCCAGGGTGAAATTTCCTTACGGAGCGTTTGCCGTTTGGCGGGGATGAGTTACCTTTGCAGACACGTTTATTGATTCAAACCATTACACCAAAAATTTCATGGACGAAAATATGAACAACAACGCTATGCCACGGCGCGAAGTGGCGGTGATGTACAAGCGCACGGTGAATTGTTGCCAGGCGGTACTATTGGCCTTTGCGCCCGAGTTGGGCCTGCCTGAGGAGCGGCTGATGGCCATGGGAGCATGCTTTGGCAGCGGCATGGGCTGCATGGAGGAGACCTGCGGCGCACTGTGCGGTGCGCAGATTGCGCAGGGTCTGCTCAAATACAACAATGCGCGCATGAACCCCCAAGCAAGCCATTTGAGGTCGCTGTTTGAGCAACGCTGCGGCGCCACCAAGTGCAAGGACCTGAAGGGTACCGGAACGGGGCAAGCGCTGTGCTCGTGCGAGGACTGCGTGCGCCACGCCGTGACATCGCTTGAGGAGTTGGGGGGTTAGGAGTTAGGCGTTTTTTACGAAAACGTGATTTTGACATTTTTTACCCTGACTGCCGCTATCGGTAGGACCGGAAAGATGTGCGAACTTTTTTTGAAATTTAGTCCAAAAAACATAGCGGGGATTCGGCAAGAATTGCTTAAATTTGCAGTCGCTTTTACACCCAACTTTGGGATGATGTATTAGAAATTATACTAACCAACAAAGATACAGATACATATCATGGGATGGTTCTCATTTACACAAGAAATCGCCGTTGACTTAGGAACGGCCAACACCATTATCATCCACAACGACCGCATCGTCATTGACGAGCCGTCGGTAGTCGCCCTTGACTCCAAGACCAACAAGCCCATCGCCGTGGGTGAACGCGCCCGCGAAATGCACGGCAAGGCCCACGAGGGTATCCGCACCGTGAGGCCGCTGAGCGACGGCGTAATCGCTGACTTTAACGCCGCCGAGCACATGATTCGCGGCATGATCAAGAAGGTGAGCGCCAAGAACCACTGGTTCTCGCCCTCGCTGCGCATGGTAGTGTGCGTGCCTTCGGGCTCGACCGAAGTTGAGATCCGTGCGGTGCGCGACTCGAGCGAACATGCCGGCGGACGCGACGTCTATATGATTTACGAGCCCATGGCTGCCGCGCTGGGCATCGGCCTTGACGTGCTGGCGCCCGAGGGCAACATGATTGTCGACATTGGCGGCGGCACGACCGAAATTGCCGTGATTTCGCTGGGCGGCATTGTGAGCAACAAGAGCATCCGCACTGCCGGCGATGACCTCACCGAGGACATCCAGGAGCACATGCGCCGCGCCCACAACGTGCGCGTGGGCGAGCGCACCGCCGAAGCCATCAAAATCAACGTGGGCTCGGCGCTGACCGACCTGGGCGCCGAGGCACCCGAGGACTTCATCATCCACGGTCCCAACCAGGTGAACTCGCTGCCCCTCGAGGTTCCCGTCACCTACCAGGAGGTGTGCCACTGCATCGAGAAGTCCATCTCCAAGATTGAGGCCGCCGTGCTGAGCGCGCTGGAGCAGACGCCTCCCGAGTTGTATCAGGACATCGTGCACAATGGCATCTTCCTGACCGGCGGCGGCGCGCTGCTGCGCGGTCTGGACAGGCGACTGACCGACAAAATCGGCATCCAGTTCCATGTTCCCGAGGATCCCTTGCATGCCGTTGCCAAGGGCACGGGCATTGCGCTCAAGAACATCAAGCACTTCAAGTTCCTCATGCGCTGACGCGCGACATAGAGACAGATGAACAATCTGCTCAACTTTTTCATCAAACACTGCGCGTGGCTCATTTTCGCAGTCTATGTGATTTTGAGCCTCGTGTTGCTGTTTAAGGACAACCCTTTCCAGCAGAGCGTCTATCTGACCTCGGCCAACGCCGTGAGCGCCCGGGTGTACGAGGCGTTCAGTGCTGTCACGTCCTATTTTCACCTGCGCGGCATCAACGAGAGCCTGCAGGAACGCAACGCGGCGCTGGAGATGGAATTGGTTGAGCTGAGACGGCAGTTGGGCGACCGCGCGCTGGCATCACAGGACACGGTGAATCAGCCCGCGCTCAAGGGCGGCCAGTACACCTGTGTAATGGCCCGCGTCATCAGCAACAGCATCGCCCAACCCAACAACTACATCACCATCAACCGCGGCTTTGCCGACGGCATCAGCCCCGAGATGGGTGTCATTGACCAAAACGGCGTGGTGGGCATCGTCAACATCGTGGGTCCGCACGCCTCGCGCGTGATTTCGCTGCTCAACCCGCACGTGCGCCTGTCGTGCATGCTCAAGGGAAGCGGCTTCTTTGGCAGCATGGTGTGGGACGGCAAGAGTCCGCGCTATGCAGTGCTTGAGGAACTGCCCAAGCACTGCACCTGGCACAAGGGCGACACGGTGGTGACCAGCGGCTACTCGGCCGTCTTCCCCGAGGGCATCGTCGTGGGCATCGTCGAGTCGCTGGACCGCGACATGAGCGACAGTTTCATCTCGTTGCGCGTGAAGTTGACGACCAACTTCAGCCAACTGAGCACCGTGCGTGTCATCACCAACGGCATGAGCGGCCAGATCAAGGCGCTGCAACGTGCCGAGCAAGGCATTGACACCGCCGCCAACATCGAGACGCGTCCCGAAGCGAGCCTTGAAATTGTCGAAGGCAAGCCCGCCGCCAAAGAGCAGACAACACCCAAACCCAAAGCCACAGGAGGAAAGCAGCCATGACCAAAACCGTGATACACTTCATCATCCTGTTTGTGGTGCTCATGGCCCTGCAACTGGTGTGCAACCGCATCGTGCTGTTCAACATCGCCATGCCGGTTGTATTCATCTACCTGATACTGCGATTGCCGGTGAACATGCACGCCGGGTGGGTGCTGACCATCGCTTTCCTAAGCGGGCTGGTGATGGACATCTTTACCAACACGCCGGGCATGAACGCGCTGGCGTGCACCATCATGGCAGCCGTCAGGCGCCCCGTTTTCAACGCCTGCGTCACCCGCGAGAACGACATGGCCATCCCGCTGCCGTCAACCGACTCGATGGGCTCGCGCAGCTATCTGCGCTACATGGCCACGCTGGTGGCCGTGTACTGCACGCTCATCTTCTTCATCCAGGCGTTCTCGCTGCACAGCCTGTGGCTCACGCTGGCACGCATTGCCGGCAGCAGCGTGCTGTCGATTATCATCATCCTTGGGTTGGACAGTTTAGTTAGCACGCGCCGTGAGAAAAGACTATAACCTCGAGAAACGCAAATACGTCATCAGCGGCTTCATCGTGGTGATTGTCCTCATCTTCATCGGCCGCCTGGTGCAGTTGCAGGTGCTGGACAGCACCTACAAGGCCAACGCCGACAGCAACGCCTTTCTTGAGAAAGTCATCTACCCGTCGCGCGGCCTCATCTATGACCGCAACGGCAAACTGGTGGTGTATAACCAGCCCGAGTATGACCTGGTGATGATTCCCAAGGACGTGACCTCGTTTGACACGATTGACTTTTGCAACACGATGCAGATAACGCGCGAGGAACTCGAACAGCACATCACCGAGATGAAAAATGGCCGCAACTACTCGGCCTATACCCAACAAATCCTTATGAACCACCTCACTCCCGAGGACTACGGGCGGCTGCAGGAGAAACTGTACCGCTTCCCGGGCCTGTTTGTGGTGAAACGCATCCTCAGGGCCTACAACTATGATGTCGCTGCCAATGTGCTGGGCGACATCCGCGAGGTCAATGCCCGCGACATCGACAATGACGCCTACTACAACCCCGGCGACTACACCGGCGACTTGGGTGTGGAGAAGAGCTATGAGCGCTACCTGCGCGGCGTCAAGGGCAAGGAAATTCTTATCCGCGACGCGCTGGGCAAAATCAAGGGCCGCTACAACGATGGCGCCGACGATGTCGCCCCCGCCGCGGGCAACAACCTGAAACTGAGCATCGACATTGACTTGCAGCAATACGGCGAACTGCTCATGCAGGGCAAGGTGGGCGCCATTGTGTGCATCGAGCCCCAGACGGGCGAGGTGCTGGCGCTGGTGTCCAGCCCAGGCTATGACCCGGCGCTGCTGATGGGCAAGGAACGAGGCAAGAACTACCGCGACCTGGTCAACAACCGGCTGATGCCACTGTATGACCGCTCCATCATGGCGGCCTATCCCCCCGGTTCCACCTTTAAGCCCACCCAGGGCCTCATCTTCCTGCAGGAGGGCATTGTCAATTCCGGTACCACCTATCCCTGCCACCACGGCTATGTCAACGCTGGATTGCGTGTGGGCTGCCACGGCCACGCCTCGCCCATCGCACTCAAGCCCGCGTTGCAGACATCGTGCAACTCCTACTTTTGCTGGGGTTTTAAGCACATGATGGACCGCAAGGACAAATATGGCTCGACGGGCAAAGCATTTGAGGTCTGGAAAAACCACATGGTGTCGATGGGCTACGGCTACAAACTGGGCATCGACATGCCTGGCGAGAGCCGCGGCTTTATCCCCAACACCGCCTTCTATGACAAGATATACGGCACCGGCAACTGGGTGGGGCAGACCATCATCAGCGACGCCATCGGCCAGGGCGAAGTGTTGGCGACACCGCTACAGATTGCCAACCTCGCCGCCACCATCGCCAACCGCGGCCACTACATCACCCCCCATGTGGTCAAGTACATTGATGGCGTTGGCATCCTCAAGACCAGCCTCCAGCGCCATGACACCAACATCAACAAGAGCTATTACGACCAGATTGTCGAGGGCATGCGCATGGCCGTGCTGGGCGGCACCTGCCGGGGCGCCAACATCCCCGGGCTCGAAGTGTGCGGCAAGACCGGCACCGCCCAGAATCCCCACGGCCGCGACCACTCGGCTTTCATGGGTTTTGCGCCCATGAGCAATCCCAAAATCGCCGTGTGCGTCTATGTGGAGAACGCAGGCTTTGGTGCCGACTATGGCGTTCCCATCGGCGCGCTGATGATTCAGCGTTACCTGCAGGGCGACTCGCCCAATCTGCAATCGCGCGGCCGTGCCATGGCCAGCCGGGTAATAGTTAGGAGTTAGGAGTTGCGACTAATGATTTAGAAATGGAAATTAGAAACGAGAACGAAAATACCAACTTGCTGAGGTCGGTTGACTGGTTTACCATCATCCTCTACCTCATCATGGTCGTCGCCGGGGCAGTGAGCATCTATGCCGCCACCTATGACTACGACAAGGCCAGCATGTTCTCGCTGGGCGAGTTCTCGGGCAAGCAGTTCCTGTGGGCGGGATTGTCGTTCATCATCGGTTTCTCGCTGTTGCTCATCGACCGCCGCGTGTATGAAGGTTACGCCTACCCGATATACGGAGTCATGATATTGCTGCTGATTGTCACCGCCTTTGTCGCGCCCGACATCAAGGGTTCACGGTCATGGCTGGTGCTCGGCCCCTTGAGCCTTCAACCCGCCGAGTTCACCAAGACGGCGACCGCGCTGGCGCTGGCCAAACTGTTCAGCACCTACGGATTTACACTCAAGGGTGTGCGCAACTATCTCATCGCCGGTGCCATCATCGTGTTGCCCATTGTCTGCATCATTCTGGAACGCGAGACCGGGTCGGCGCTGGTGTTCACGGCACTTGCCTTTGTGCTCTACCGTGAGGGCATGACGGGGTTTGTGCTGTTTGCCGCCCTCATAGCCGTCACGCTGTTCGTTGTGGTGCTCAAGTTTGCCGCCGCCACCGTCATGGGCATCCCCCTGGGCATGTTCATCGCCTTTATCCTGGTGATGGTGCTTGTGGTGGGCATGCTGCTCCTGTATTGCCGCTCGCTCATCCTGGGACGCAATGTGCTGTTAGGCTATGCCGCCGCAGGCATCGTTGCGGGCACGCTGTGGGCCGCGGGTGTCCACATCAACGGCTATGCGTTTTTCCTCACCGTCATCGTCCTGTCGTTGCTCTACTTGCTGTATGGCATGCTGCATGACGACATGAAAAAGGTGCTGACCACCATCTGCTTTGCCGCAGCAGCGGTATTGTTCATGTTCACTGTGGATTATGCCTTCAACAGCATGCTTGAGCCGCATCAGCAGACGCGCATCAAGGTGACGCTGGGCATCGCCGACGACCCGCGCGGGGCGGGCTACAACGTCAACCAAAGCAAAATCGCCATCGGCAGCGGCGGACTGGTTGGAAAAGGCTTCCTGAACGGCACGCAGACTAAACTGAAGTATGTGCCCGAACAGCACACCGACTTCATCTACTGCACCATTGGCGAGGAGCAAGGCTTTGTGGGCAGCGTAGCCGTGCTGATACTCTTTCTGGCACTCATCCTGCGCATCATCACGCTGGCCGAGAGAAACCACTCGACCTTTGCGCGCGTCTATGCCTACTGTGTCGCGTCCTACCTGATATTCCACCTGGCCGTTAACATCGGCATGGTCATCGGGCTGTGTCCCGTCATCGGCATCCCGCTGCCGTTCTTCAGCTACGGCGGTTCATCGCTGTGGGGATTCACCATCCTGCTGTTTATATTGCTGCGCATCGACGCCGACCGCCAGGCCTATGGCGTGTGGTAACACAACTTGGCATTGTTCTTGCTTATCAATAAAACGTAAATGCAACGACTGCTGCGAACATATTATGTCACGACTGTGCTGTGTGCCCTGTGTGCAACAGGCACGCTCAATGCCGCACCCGTGCTTCCCATGCCCGGGCCCGTTCAGGACAGCGAGGCGCAGGAAGACAGCGTGCGCGTCAGCCTGGTAACCTTTTATCCCGGCAGCGAGCCCCACAACATCTTTGGGCACAGCGAGGTGCGCATACAGCAAGGGGCTACCGACCTGTACTTCAACTACGGCGTTTTTGACTTCAGCAGCCCCGGTTTCATCTGGCGTTTTGTCCTTGGCGACACCTACTATCTGTGCGTTCCCATCCCGCGTGCCTACAGCACCATGGGCATGGAAGGACGCCGCATGGTGGAGCAGCAGCTCAACCTGCCGCAAGACAAGGCATTGCAAGTCAAGCAATTCCTGTTCACCAACGCCATGCCCGAGAACCGCACCTATCACTACAAATTCCTCACCGACAACTGTTCAACGCGCCCGCGCGACATCATTGAGATGGCGACCGAGGGCAAACTGAAATACCCCCCGATGCCAAGCGATGTCACCTATCGTGACATTTTGTCACATTATTGTCAAAACTACGCTTGGGAAAAATTCGGCATCGACCTAGTGCTGGGATGGACCGCCGACACGGTGCTGTCGCCCCGCGCCCAAATGTTTATCCCCATGCTGCTGATGCAGGCCGTGGCGGGAGCCACCGTCGGCACCGACAGCATCGCCATGCCACTGGTGGCACGCACCACTGTGCCCGTCGATGCCAGCGAGCAAGGCCTGGTGCTTCCCCCCACCCCGTGGCCGTTGTCGCCCATGGCTGCAGCACTTGCCGTGCTGGCCGTCACAATGGTTGTCACGGGCCGCGACTGGCGCCGCCGTAGCATCTCGCGATGGCTCGACACAGTGCTCTTTACAATTGCCGGCCTGGCGGGATGCATCATCGTGTTCCTCATGTGCTTCAGCACCCACGAGGCCACCTCGCCCAACATCAACGCCGTGTGGCTCAATCCATTGCTACTGTTGCTGGCGGTGCTGCCCTGGTTCGGGAAATGCCGTCCCGCGGCACGCGTCCTGCATGCCGTCTATGTCTTGGTGACACTGCTGCTCATGCTCGCATGGCCGTGGCAGCCCCAAACGGCGAACATCGCCTTCTGGCCGCTGATGACGGCGCTGGTAGCGCGCTCGGTGACCAATGTGCTGCTGGGCGGCCAAACCACCCGCGGCCCGACACGTGAAGGCTAACCTCCCAACCAATCATTACTGCAATATGCCCGTTTTGGGCACATTTTGGGCACCGTGCGACAATTATCGCGGCCTAAGGTGTACTTAATCAGCCAAAAATGATTATCTTTGCCGTTTGGAACGGCCACCGTCTTGCGGTCGAGTCCAATCAATCAAGAAAACAATTACAAAATCATAAATAAAAGACCAAATGGGACTTAGTGACATTCTAAAATCCATGTTCGGCAATAAATCGACGCGTGACTTGAAAAAGCTCATGCCCATTGTTGAACAAATCAAAAAACTGTACCCCGAGATTGACGCCCTGAGCGACGACGAGCTGCGCCAGCGCACTGCCGGCATCCGCCAGATGCTCAACGAGTCGGTACAGGACAAGCGCGATGAAATCAAGCGCATCAAAGAGGAAATCGAGACCCTCGAATATGAGGAGCGCGAACCGCTGTGGAAAAAAGTTGACGACATTGAAAAGGACATCCTCGACATCCTTGAGGACAAACTCAACGAGGTGTTGCCCACGGTGTTTGCCATCGTGAAATCTACCGCACGCCGCTTTGCACAAAACGAGACCATCACCGTTACCGCCACCCAGCTCGACCGCGACCTGGCGGCCCAGGGCAAGGACTTTGTGACCATCGACGGCGACCAAGCCATCTGGCAAAACCACTGGATTGCCGGTGGCAACGAAATCACCTGGGACATGATTCACTATGACGTGCAGCTCATTGGCGGCATCGTGCTGCATCAAGGCAAGATTGCCGAGATGGCGACGGGTGAAGGCAAGACCCTGGTGGCCACGTTGCCCGTCTTCCTCAACGGCCTGACCGGAAACGGCGTGCATGTGGTAACCGTGAACGACTACCTGGCCAAGCGCGACAGCGAGTGGATGGGTCCGCTGTACATGTTCCACGGCATGACTGTTGCCTGCATCGACAAGACCGAGCCCAATTCACCCGAGCGCCGCGCCGCCTACAACTGCGACATCACCTTCGGTACCAACAGTGAGTTCGGTTTTGACTACCTGCGCGACAACATGGCCATGCGCCCCGAGGACCTCGTGCAGCGCCCCCACAACTACGCCATCGTTGATGAGGTGGACAGCGTCTTGATTGACGATGCCCGTACCCCCCTCATTATTTCGGGCCCCGTGCCCAAGGGCGAGGACCAGCTCTTCAACGAGTACAAGCCCAATGTCGAGCGCGTCTATAACGCACAGCGCCAACTGGTGACCGGCCTGCTCGCCGACGCCAAGAAGATGATGAACAGCGACGACCCCGAGACCGTCAAGGAAGGCGTCCTCAGGCTCTACCGCGCCTACAAGGGCCTGCCCAAATACAAACCGCTGATCAAGTTCCTGAGCGAGGAGGGCGTTAAGGCCGCCATGCTCAAGACCGAAGCCTACTACATGCAGGACAACAGCCGCCAGATGCCCATCGTCACCGACCCGCTGTACTTCATCATCGAGGAGCAAAACAACACCGTAGAAATGACCGACAAGGGCATCGATGTGCTGACCAAGGGAACCGACGACCCCGAATTCTTCATCCTGCCCGACATCGCAGCCCAATTGTCCGCCGTGACCAACGAGCCGCTGACCGAGGAAGAAAAGGTGAACAAGAAGGACGAGTTGCTCGCCAACTACAGCGTCAAGGCCGAGCGCGTGCACACCGTCACCCAGCTGCTCAAGGCCTACACCCTGTTCAACCGCGACGACGAGTACATCGTTGACGGCGAGGGCAAAGTGAAGATTGTCGATGAGCAGACAGGCCGTGTGATGGAAGGACGCCGTTACAGCGACGGACTGCACCAGGCCATCGAGGCAAAGGAAGGCGTGAATGTCGAGGCCGCTACCCAGACGTTTGCCACCATCACCCTGCAGAACTACTTCCGCATGTACCACAAGCTGTCCGGTATGACCGGTACCGCCGAGACCGAGGCCGGAGAGTTCTGGGACATCTACAAGCTCGATGTCGTTACCATCCCGACCAACAAGCCGGTTATCCGCAACGACATGTCCGACAGGGTTTACAAGACCCAAAAAGAGAAATTTGCTGCTGTCATCGCCGAAATCGAGACCATGCGCAATTCGGGACGTCCGACTCTGGTGGGTACCACCAGCGTCGAAATCAGTGAGCAGTTGAGCCGCATGCTCAACATGCGCCACATCCCGCACCAGGTGCTGAACGCAAAACTGCACCAAAAGGAGTCGGCCATCGTTGCCCAGGCAGGCCAGTCCATCGACGGCAAGGGCGTTGTGACCATCGCCACCAACATGGCCGGCCGTGGTACCGACATCAAGCTGTCACCCGAGGTCAAGGCCGCCGGCGGCCTTGCCATCATCGGCACCGAGCGCCACGAATCGCGCCGTGTGGACCGCCAGCTGCGAGGCCGTGCCGGGCGTCAGGGCGACCCGGGTTCGTCGGTATTCTTCGTGTCGTTTGAGGACAAACTGATGCGTCTGTTCGCCGGCGACAAGGTGGTCAAGACGCTTGACCGCCTGGGGCTGAAGGACGGCGAAGCCATCGAGAGCGGCATGGTGACGCGCAGTATCGAGAACGCGCAAAAGCGCGTCGAGGAGAACAACTTCGGCATCCGCAAGCACCTGCTTGAGTATGACGACGTGATGAACGCCCAGCGCAAGGTCGTCTATACCCGCCGCCACCACGCCTTGTTGGGTGAGCGCATCGGTCTGGACATCATCAACACCCTGTATGACAGCGTGGATGACGTTATCGAGAAATTCAATGCCGACGAGTATGAGGACTTCAACATGCAGGTGCTCAGTACCTATGCCATCGAGACACCGTTCGACGAGGAGCAGTACCGCCGCATGAATGACGGCAAGAAGCAGGAACTTCTGTCCGACGCAGTGCTCAAGGCCTTTAACCGCAAGATGGAACGCCTGGCCGAGGTGGCCGACCCCATCATCCAGAGGATTGTCGCCGACCAGATTGAGCAGGGCATGGAGCCTCAGGGCCTCATCCGTGTGCCCATCACCGACGGCAAGCGCACCTTTGGCATCGTGATTGACATCAAAGAAGCCGCCGACACCCACTGCAAGTCGCTCGTCAAGTCGTGGCAAAAGGCAGTGATGCTGCTCACCATCGACGAGAGCTGGAAGGAACACCTGCGCGAGATGGACCAGTTGAAGCAGAGCGTGCAGAACGCCAGCTATGAGCAAAAAGACCCGCTGGTCATCTACAAGACCGAGGCCTACAACCTGTTCAAACAGATGGTCGGCACCACAAACAACAAGTCCAACTCCGTGCTGATGCGCGGCCAAATTCCCGAGGCACCGCCTCAACAGAATGTGCCGCAAAACGAGCCCGTACAACGCCAGCAGCGTTACAGCGAGAACCGCGGTGCGACACCTGACCCCAACCGGCCCCAGGGTGCTCCCATGGGCCCGCGGCCCCAGGGTCCTGTCGGCCCCATACGCAACGAGGGGCCCAGAATCGGGCGCAACGATCCCTGCCCCTGCGGCAGCGGCAAGAAGTACAAGAACTGCCACGGCAAGGGCTTGTAAACCAACAGGCCATCGCCACACATAGGCATCGCGCCGCTCCTGGCTATCTGGAGCGGCGCGATGTGTATATATCCAAGGCCGTCAAGGCATTTCGTCATCAACAATGAGTTTGAGCCATTGGGCAATGGTCAAGGGGACGGGGCCAGCAGGTTCGGCGGCCATCAGGCGGTCGTTGAGGTCTTGCAACTGCGGGCGTGCATCACTCCCGCCAGCGCGGGCAATGATGTCGTGGGCCTCGGGCAGAGCGCGTTCCATCACCGCCTGGGATGACGGGCGCAACAGGAAACTGCGCCAATACAGCCAATAGGCGTAATCGTAGATGCGCTGGGCGTCGGCGGGACTGTCGAGTTCCACTTCATCGGCAATGCGCCACTGCTGCGGCACGGGGGCGGCCTCATATTCCTTGTCGAGCAGCATGTGAAACGTCATGGCCAGTGCCTCCAGTTCGCCGTCATGCGGGTCAAGCACCGCCGTGCCGCCTTCGCCCGCAATGGTCCACCACATCACATAGCGCACATCATCAAGATTGAGTTCATAGTCGATATAGTCCTCACGGCGGCCATAGTGGGGCACAGGAGTGCCAAAGCGGCTGTCATGCACGCGCGAGAACGAGCGCCACACGCCGCCGTCGGCCACGATGTCCTGGTAGTAGCCCGTCACAGCAAGCACCGTGTCGCGGCGCACGTCGTCGTCAAGGCCGCGCAGCCACGGCGACTCGTCCCACACCTTGGCCAGGCGCAGGGCTATCCACAGGTAGAACTGGTCGGTCACGGCCACCCTGGGGTGGTTGGGCTGACGCTCCATAAAGTCTTTTACGCTGATTTCCATCTGTTCATCATTGCTCATTAAAAAAAGGGGAACCCCCTGTCGTTGTGGTGGTTTCCCCATTGCTGGAGCCGCGAGCGGGACTCGAACCCGCGACCTTTTCGTTACGAATGAAATGCTCTACCGACTGAGCTATTGCGGCTTGGTGCACTGCGAAATCCTGCAATGCGGGTGCAAAGGTAAGTCAATTTTTCTAATTGAGCAAATTTTAGCGGCGGTTTTGGCGGGCGATTAAAATTCCGCACCGAGTTTGAAGGATACGCAATGATAGGGATTATTCTGCTCGTTGCCCTGCTCATAATGCCAGATGGCCGAGGAGCCTGAACTGTAAACATGAATATCGGTGCTCTGCATGCTGTAGCCCAGCGAGGCATTGAGGGCGAACTTGCCGCTAATGGCGATGCGGCAGCCTACCGAGGGATTGAACATCACGCCATAGGCCTTATTGCCAAGGGTGTAGCCCACACGGCAGTCGATGAAAGGCGAGAACTTGTATTTCAGCAAGTCGAAACGCACATCGGCAAATACGGGGAACATATAGAAGTCTTCCTTAGGCGTGAAGTTGTAGTCCTTGAGATGCTTTTTGTGGCTGATTTTGAGCCCTGCGCCCACACCCACAAACAGATAGGGCTTGAACTGATAGCCGTGGGCGGTGCTGAATCCAAAGTGGTCCTCTGAAATGGCGTCAATCGAAGTGTAGTACTCCACATCAGCAAAACCGCGATAACCCTGCTTCGGCCCCACGCCAGGCGTGAAAGCGCTGCCCATGGCCTGCTGCGGCTGCCAGTCCTCCTTGACAATCTGCTTGATGCTGTTCCAGTAGATGGTCTGCAGCGTGCCGTCGTCTTGCTGCAAGACCAGCGAGTCGAGCGGAGCATAGGTTACTATCTTGCCCCTCACGCGGTGGCCGTTCTTCAAGGTCACCACCTCTTGCTTGCCCTCCTTGTCCTGGGCATACGCAGCAATGCTGCCCGTCAGGCACATGGCAACGAGCAGGAACATTGTTAGTTGCTTCATCATCATGCTCATGAATACTAATATCCGCTACTGGACTATCTGCTTGCTGTAAACCACCTTGACCTTAGCTCGCTCGAGCGCCAGCCGGACGATTGCCGGCCGCGACACCATGGGCGAAATCTTGGTTACCGTGTTCTGCTGCTGGCCATAGTATGACGAGTAGCTGTAGTTAACCACATCAACGGGCGTGATGGTGAAATTGATGTCCTCCTCACGGGCGATGCCGCCGTGGTTGTCGATGATGTCAAGGATATAGTCACGCAGTCCCGCAAAAGTGTAACACTTGTTGAGCGGGTCATAGATGGCATAGAACGAGTCCTTGTTGTTGGCCAGACTGTCGCCGTTGATAAACGCATCCTTGTAAGCCGTCTTGACCATCAGCAGATAGGTGGGCGGCTGGATGTCATACTGGGTCTCGGGGATGGTGACGGGCAACTCCAGCCCCAACGAGCTGATGATGGACTGGCTGGCGCCCACATTGGCCTGATACTTGTCGATAATGTCCTGAATGGGGAAACTCACCTGCACCTCATAGCCCGCGGGAGCCACGATAAGGGGCTCGCCGGCGTTGACCATGGCCTGCACCTTGCTGTCTACATCAAAGTGGATGATGTTGTCCGACACGACCTCGGGCGTCGAGGCCATATAGGACTGGCACATGGCGGGATAGATGGTGTCGGTGGTATCGCTCGTGTGCTTGAACTGGCGATAATAGACATCCAGCTCGGTGGCCTTGATGTTGATGACATGGCCGCTGCCGTAGGTGTTAGTGATATAAATGCCGGGAAACCGCTCACCAAAGGCGCTCAGGCTGGAGAACAGCGACGGGTTGGTCTTAAAGGCGTTGAACACCTCGCGGCCATACTCAACGGGCAGGGGCACCGAGATGACGCGCACGGTGTCATAGGCCGCCGCGCCGGTGACATAGGAGGTGGACACCTCATACCAGCCCGAGGTGGGCGAATAACTCTCGGAAGCCAGCAGGTCGCCAGCGTTATAATATCCCGTGGGATCAAAGTCGCTGTAAATGGGACTGGGCAGCGCTTGGTTCAGGCTATATACATTCAGGCGCATGGGCGCGAGCGAGTTGCCGGTATAGCCCTGATGAATGGGGACGCGCAACTTGAGGCGGCACGAGTCAATCCACTCGGCGCTGGTGCCAGCGGTGTCGATGATCATTGCGGGCATCCACATCGTCACGGCCGATGCCGTCAAGTGTCCAAAGCCATCGGCGGTGAGGTCGCCCAGCATCTTGATGCTGGTGCGCATCTGCAGGCGGCTGTTGGGTACCGAGTGCCCGGTGATGACGAACGATGAATCCTCGATAATCGACGACACGCTGTCGGTGATGGAAACGCCGATGGTATCGTCGGTGCATGCGCACAGGCCAAGCAGCAACGCTGCAACCAGCAACATATTGAAGAAGTGTCTCATATTATTATTTACGATTTCTTATTGCTCGAGGGCGGTATCCCGCTTTACAACGAGGCATAGAACTCCTTGACCTTGTTCACGTCGTTGTCATCGACAAAACGGTACAGGGGCAAATCCTTGGCGGCCTCAAGCACCTGTTCGTTGATGTCGGCATCACACTGCAGCACGGCATCACTGTACTTGAGCGACAGCGCCATCAATTCATCGCATGTCAACTCCTTGCCTGCAATCGACTTGAGGGCACTCTTGGGGATGCCGTCCTGGTGCAGTTTCTCGGCCAGACGGGCATCCAGCGGCATCTCAAACCTGTCGTTGAACAGCGCGGTGACAATCTTGGCATCGCGGAACGACGGGTCGTCGGCATACAGCGTGCGCATATACACGGACGCCAGTGCCGAAATCCAGCCCGTGCACTGGATGATGTCGGGCACCCAGCGCATCTTGCGGATGGACTCAATCACCGACCGCACATAGAAAATGCTGCGCTCATCATTGTCCTGGGGCGAGCAATCCATCTCCAGCTCGTTGATGCGATTGCTGGCAAAGTAATCCTCGTTATAGATGAAATAGACCTGAAAATGAGCTTGTTGCAGCGTGGCAACCTTGATGATGAGGGGATGGTCGGTATCGTCGATGATGATATTCATGCCCGAGAGGCGAATCATCTCGTGCAGTTGGTTGCTGCGCTCGGCAATCATGCCGTATTTGGGCATAAACGTGCGTTCCTCAATACCCTGTTCCTTAATGCCTTGGGGCAACTGACGGCCCACGAGAGACATGCGGCTCTCGGGTACATAGGGCGCAATTTCCTGCGATATGAATAACACTTTCTTTACATCCATGTTGCTTTCTTCATTTAATTGAAATGCAAAGATAATGATTTTTTTCCATTTTACCGGCATTTTGCATCGAGCCAAGGGTCTTTTTTTAGAAAAAAACGTGCGATTTTAACATATTCTAACCACCAACGAAGAGGGGCGCTGCCCTCAATCGGGAAGCGCCCCCATTCCTATTCAGCACCCACGACTAAAACATCCGCATCAATCGGCCTGGGCTTCGGAAGCCGGCTCGGTCTTGTCCTTGCAGTTGCCGCAGCACTTGTCGTGGCCGCAGCACTTGCCGTGGCCGTCATGACCGGGAGCCATGCCGCGGTCGTGCATCTTGCCTCGCTTGCCGCCATGGCCGCCTCGCTTGCCCATGTGGCGCTGCATCTTGTCATACTTTGCAGCCTGTTCCTCGTTCAGGCAGGAACGCACCTTGGCAGCGGTGCCGGCGCGCAGTTCTTTCATCTGCTTCATGCCGGCCTCCATGGCCTCGCGGTCAAGCTTCTGGCCTTCGGCAGGCTTGGCAGAACGCATTTGCTCCATGGCCTTCATCTCCTCGGTATAGGCCTTAGTGATCTCGGCAACCTGTCCTTCGTTCAAGTCAAGGGCCTTTTGCAAGCGCTCGACACGCATCTCAACCATTTTCTCGGGAGACATGGACTTGCCCTCGTGGTGACGCTGCGGTTGAGCCATCATCGCCAACGAACCGAGCATAATAACGCTTAATGCTAAAACAATCTTTTTCATAATCGTGTGAATTTAAAAAATTGACAAATAACTAACTGTTTTAATAACTTTCATTTTTTTGTTACGCCTCGCGTTGAGGTTCCACGTTGCAAATTAACTGCAAATATCTTGCGCATGCAAACGGGAAATCGCCGTTTCGTGAGCAACGGGGATATAACATTGACAAACAGGCGAAAAATCAAGACAAAAAGGCATGGCAGCAATATTGACAGAACTGCCCGGTAAAGGCATAGGTCTTAAATTTTTGTCAAGAATCCTAAAAAAATACTGAATAATTGTGCTATCAAGCAAAAATCATTGTATTTTTGCACTCGAGTAGGATTTAAGGACTAAAGAAGACAACATGCTGACACAGATATATAATGGTCATGTGCTCACGCCCGAAGGATGGGTGAACGACGGCTCGGTAATTATCGAAGGTTGCCGCATCAAAGAGGTGAGCAAGAGCAGCCGCCGACTCGACGGCATGGACAAGACCTATGACGCCCAGGGCATGCACATCGTGCCCGGCGGCGTGGAACTGCATTGCCACGGCGGTGGCGGCCGTGACTTTCAGGAGTGCACGCGTGAGGCGTTTGAAACGGCCGCACGCGCCCATTTGTTGCATGGCACAACCTCAATCTATGCCACCATGTCCTCGTCCACCCTGCAGATGATGGAACAGGGCTGCGCCACATGCGATGAGTTGATGAAGCAGCCCGGCTCGACCATCATGGGCATGCACCTTGAGGGCCCCTACCTCAACCCGAGCAAGGCAGGCGCCCAAATGCCCGAAGTCATCCGCGTGCCCAACCCCCGCGAATACAAGCACATTGTCGAGGACTTTGAGTGCATGCGCCGCTGGGACACCGCGCCCGAGTTGCCTGGCGCCACAGAGATGGGTAAATACATCACCGGCAAAGGCGTCGTCGCCGCCATCGCCCACACCGCCGCCGAATTCAAGCATGTGAAGGCGGCCTGGGACGCAGGCTACACGCTGGCCACCCACTTCTACAACGCCATGCCGGGTTTCCACAACGTGCGCGAATTCAAGCACGCCGGCACAGTCGAGAGCGTCTATCTGCTCGAGGACATGTCGGTGGAGGTGATTGCCGACGGCATCCACGTGCCCTCCACGCTGCTCAGCCTGGTCTATCACATGAAGGGCGTGGAACACACTGCATTGTGCACCGATGCGCTCGCCGTAGCCGCCAGCGAGACCGAACACGCCTTTGACCCGCGCGTCATCATCGAGGACGGCGTGTGCAAGCTCTCGGACCGCAGCGCCCTGGCAGGCAGCATTGCCACGATGGACCGCTTGATTAAGACTATGGTGCGCGTGGCCGACGTGCCGCTGCACGATGCCGTGAGGATGGCCAGCGAGACACCGTCAAGAATCATGGGCATCTATGACCGCAAGGGCTCGCTGCAGCGCGGCAAGGACGCCGACATCATCCTGCTCGACGATGACATCAACCTGCGCGGCGTGTTCTCTCAGGGCGAATTTGTCAATGGCAGCGACCGCATCGCCCCCGCCGTCATCGTCAACAAATGACAAATGGGGCAAAAAATAATTTTCGTGAATTTTTGACGATAAATTTGCACAGATAGAGAAAAGGCACTATCTTTGCACCCGCGTTTGAGCAAAAACGCATTTACATGGTGGACGTAGCTCAGCTGGTTAGAGCGTCGGATTGTGGTTCCGAAGGTCGTGGGTTCGAGCCCCATCTTCCACCCCACCAACACAAAAGCCCTGCTTCGATTGAGGCAGGGTTTCTTGTTTATTGGGTACCGTTACAAGATTAGAACTTATAACCGGCTGATATCATCAGATTTCTGTTTTTTGCCGAAACTCCATCCATAACATCCAGGACGCCAAAATCATAACCAATCGAAACAGGTACCTTATGATTGAACTCAAGACCAGCACGCAAGCCTATTCCCAAATCAAATCGCTTGAACCCGTCTTCACAAAAGACATCTTCACCATCGGTCTTGCCAAACAGACCAACAGCAAAATAAGGACCTACATCGCCAAAGATTGCAAGATTATCATTGATAGCATACTTATAACCAGCATGGACCGGGACCTCCAAATAATAGGGGTTAAGGGTATAGTCAAGCACTTTGCAGCCCTTGAGCGAAAGTAATGCAGCAGCATTGACATAGAAGCCGTCGTCAGCACTAGGGATACCGAATGTCGCACGCAGGCCTGCATGGAAACCAATACGGGAACTTGCGCCAGAGGCATCAAGATTCGCTACATTCATACCAGCAACAGCCTCCCATTGAGGCGATTCTGCAGCAGCCGAAAAACTCATCATTGTGGCCATTGCCACGATTACAGTTGCAAGAATTTTTTTCATAATCAAAAAATTTATTGGGGTTATCAAAAATGGTTGCGTTCTTTAGAACACCTTACTTCAAGCCGAGGATGGCCTTGACGGCGGGAGTGAGGTCAACGACATTGGGACCAGTGAAGGCGACGGGGGTGACGGCGGTGTCAAACACGATGTCATACGCACCCTGCTGGCCAGCGGCGGTGATGGCAGCCTGCACCTTGTTGGCGATGGGCTTGGTCATGGCGTCACGGCGCGCCTGGATGTCGTCGTTGGCTCTCTGTTCAAACTCGCGCAGCTTTTGGTCCTCCTGGTTGAGTTCCTGCAGGCGGCGGTCACGGATGGCGGCGGGCGTTGAAGGCTCGACGGCCACCGACTGGTAGTCGGCATATTTCTTGTCAAACTCGCCCAACATCATCTGGTACTCGTCGTGATACTTGTCGCTCAGGGCCTTGAGCTGGACCTCGGCCTTGGCCTTCTCGGGCATGAGGTCAAAGATGTGCTGCGAGTTGACAACGGCAATGCGGGCCTGTGCCAGCAGCATGAGCGGCAACAGCGCTACGGCAATGGTGAGGATTCGTTTCATATCGTTCTTTACATTATAATATATAAGAGTCTGCAAATTTAGGCACTTTTTTTCAATCATGCAACAGCGATCGGCGCGGCGTCAAAAAGAAATCCCCCCCTGAGCGCCGGGCGCCAGAGGGGAATGGCCGTTGCAGCAACGGTTAATTCTTACTTGATACCCAATTTGGCCTTTACCTTGGCGCTCACGTCCTCGGCAGTGGAGCCGGTGTAGATGATAGCACCCATGGCCTGGTCAAAGATAAAGGTGTAGCCGCCCTCAGCGCCCACGGCCTGAATGGCGTTCTGGAGCTTTTGGGTGATCGGGGCAAGCAGGGTCTCCTGCTGGCGCTGCAGGTCCTGCGAGGCAGTCTGCTGGAAATTCTGAATCTTGGCATACTCCTCCTGGAGTTCCTGATTGTGGCGGTCCTTGATGGCCTGAGGGGTGCTGGGGTCATTGTCGGCAGCCTCATAGTCGGTCATCTTCTTCTGGAAAGCATCCTGCAGGTTCTTGAACTCAGTCTCATACTTGTCGCTCACATTCTTGAGCGTGTTCTCGGCCGTAGCCTTCTCGGGCATGACGTTGAAAATCTCACTGGTGTTGACATAGCCAAACTTCTGAGCCTGTGCTGCAAAGCACATCATGGTAGCCGTAACGGCTAAGAGCATAAATCTTTTAAACATGTCTAAAAATAATGATTTCTGTTATTATTGTTATTATTGCTTTTCCCTTGATATCTAAATGAGAGGGGGATTCTTATTTGTAGCCCATCTTCTCGAGCACCTCGTTGCTCACGTCGATGCGGGGCGAGGCAAAGATGATGCTCTGGCTGCTGGCACGGTCAAAGATGACCTGGAAGCCGCGCTCGTCGCATACCTTCTTGACGGCATTGTACACATCGTCCTGGATGGGCTTGATGAGCGACTGGCGCTTCTTGAAGAGTTCGCCCTCGGGGCCAAAGTACTTGTACTGGAGCTGCTGGGCCTCTTTCTCCTTCTCGGTGATCTCGGCCTCTTTCTTCTTCTTCTGGTCGTCGGTCAGGAACACCATGTCGCTCTGGTAGTTCTTGTACATGGTGTCGGCCTCTTTGCGGAGTTCGTCCACCTCGCGCTGCCAGCGTTGCGATACCTGGTTGAGCTGCTCGTTGGCCATCTCATAGGCCGGGATGTTCTTCAGGACATACTCCATGTCCACGAGCGCAAACTTCTGCGCGTTGGCGGCAAAGATGCCGGCAACAAGCGCCACTGCGATGATAACAATCTTTTTCATATTCTTATTTTTTATTGTTTTGGTAAATTCGACTTTTAGACTGCAACCGTTGCAAATCGTTTAATGGCTTAGAACTCCTGTCCGAGCACGAAGTGGAAGTTGCTGCCGCCCTTCTCGCCAAAGACCTTGTCAAAGCCGTAGCCCCAGTCGATACCCATCATGCCGATCATGGGCAGATAGATGCGGGCGCCCACGCCGGCCGAGCGCTTGAGGTCAAACGGGTTGAAGTTCTTGACGCTGGTCCACGCATTGCCGCCCTCGACAAACACGAGGGGATAGATGGTGGCGCTCTGTGACAGCATCAGCGGGAAGTGCAGCTCCATGACAAAGCGGTCGTAGGCATAGCCCTCGGAACCGTAAGGCGTGAAGGCGCCGTTCTCATAGCCGCGCAGGGCGATGGTCTCGGTGGCATAGGTGTAGGAGCCCGACATGCCGTCACCGCCGACATAGAACGTCTCGAACGGCGACTTGAGCCACTTGTTCCAGCTGCCCAGCAGACCGATGTCGGCCCTTGTCATCAGCACGAGTGTCCAACGGCCGTCGGGGTCGGTGAGCGGGGTGTAGGTGCGGGCTTGGAACTTGAGTTTCCAGTACTCAATCCACTTGTAGAGTTCCTTCTTCGACGCATCGGTTTGGCTCTCGCTCAGCGCCTGCCATTTCTTTTTGCCGAACAGGCTTGCGGGCGGCGTGGCGTTGAAACTCAGGGTAAAGGTGCTGCCCTTGCGGGTGTACAGCGGGTTGTCAATGCTATTGCGCGACAGCGTCAGACCCAGCACTATGGAGTTGGACACGCCGTTCTTCATATAGTAAAGGTACTCCCAGTTCTTGAGGCTGTACCACTGGTAACTCAACGATGCCATGAAGGTGAAATAGTCATCGGGCCACTTCAAGCGCTTGCCAAAGCCCACCGTTAGGCCCGCCATCTGCAGATACTTGTTGGGGTCGTAGGCATTCTCGTAGTAGGTATTGGTGCCATAACCATAGTTGCCGTAGCCATAACCATAGCCGCCCATGCCGTAGTAGGAGTTGTAGTAGTTATACATCGCATTCTGGTACAACTGGTTATAGTACGACGAGTTGATACCCGTTTGACGGCTATAGAATCCCGATACCGACAGCGAGTTGGGACGCTTGCCACCAAACCACGGGTCGAGGAACGACACGCTGTAGGCCTGGTAGTACTTAGCATTGGTCTGCGCGCTGATGGTGAAGGTCTGGCCCTCGCCCTGCGGGATGAGGCCCTTGTAGGACGACGGGTGCAGCAGATTTTGAATCGAGAAATTGGTAAACTTGAGCGAAGCCTTGATGATGACACCCGTCTGGCCCCAGCCTGCGCTCAACTCAACCTGGTCGTTGGCCTTGCTCTCAAGGTTGAGGATGATGTCCACGGTGCCGTTGTCGGCATTGGGCTCGGGGCGGATGTCCATCTTCTCGGGGTCGAAGTGGCCGGTAGCGGCAATCTCGCGCGCCGAGCGCATAAGGTCGTTCTTGGAGAACAGGTCGCCGGGGCGCACACGCAGTTCGCGCCGCACGACCTTTTCATACAGGCGGTCATTGCCGTTGATAACCACCTTGTTGATGCGTGCGGGCTTGCCCTCAAACATGCGCATCTCAAGCGAGATGCTGTCGCCCTCGATGCGGTTCTCGATGGGGATGAGCTGGTAGAACAGGTAGCCGTTGTTCATGTACAGGTTGGCCACGGCGTCATCATCGCCCTGGGTGCGCTTGTTGAGGAGTTTCTGGTTATAGACGTCGCCCTTCTTGATGCCCAGGATGTCGTCGAGGATGACCGACGGATAGACGGTATTGCCCACCCACGTGATGTCCGAGATGTAGTATTTCTTGCCCTCATCGACGGTGAGATACACATCCACGCTCTTGTCGTCATAGTTGACCACGCTATCGCTCACGATGACGGCGTCGCGGTAGCCCTTCTCGTTGTACTTGTCGATGATGAGTTGCTTGTCGGCCTCATAGTCGCTGCGCACAAATTTCTTTTGCGAGAAGATTTTCAAGATATCCTTCTTCTCGTTGGTCTTTTTCATGGTGCGCTTGATCTTGCGGTCGCTGAGCACCTGGTTGCCGTCGATGTAAATCTTGTGGACCTTGATTTTGTCATGCTTGTTGACAATGATGTTGACGATAACCTCGTTCTGTTTGCTCAGGTCGGGCACCTGCTCAACTTCGCAGGTGGCCTTCTCAAAACCCTTGGCAGCATAGTATTTCTCAACAATGAGTTTGATGCGGTCAGCGATATTGGGGGTCATCTGGCTGCCAGGCTGGAAACTCAGTCGGTCGATGATGTCCTTCTTCTCGCCGCCCTTCATGCCCAGGTAGTTGACCTCGGACACGCGTGGTTGCTGGCGCAGGCTGAACACCAGCCACGCCTGGTTATGGCAGGTCTTCTCGACCAGAATCTGCACCTTGGAGAACAGTCCCTGCCGCCAGAAGCGCTTGGCAGCGGACTTGAGGTCGTCACCAGGGATGTCGATGTGTTGCCCCACGGCAAGCCCCGAGTAGCCGATGATGATGTTATCGTCATAGTTGTCCACGCCCTCGACGCGGATGCCCGCGATCTCATAATTGGTGGGCGTGCCTGTAAAGATTACCTTGGGATTATAGATAGTGTCGCCCGCCGAGTATGTTTCTTGGGCCTGCACTGCTGCCGGGGCAAGCAGGGCAAATGCCATGACTGCAAGGATTATATGCTTGATATTCATAGATTCACGCTTCATTTTCGTCTTTTACCTGTTCGCTCGTTTTACCATAGCGGCGCTCGCGAGCCTGAAAGTCGGCTATCGCATCGACAAAGTCCTCCTTGGTAAAATCGGGCCAATATTTTGAAGTGAAGTAAAGTTCGCTATACGCAATCTGCCACAGCAGATAATTGCTGATGCGCAGGTCACCGCCAGTGCGGATGAGCAGGTCAGGGTCAGGCATGGCAGCCGTGGCCAGTCGCGACGACATCATCGCGTCGTCGATGTCGCCGGGGTTCAAAGTGCCGGCTGCCGCCTCGCGGGCCATCTGTCGGCAGGCCTCAATGATTTCCCAGCGCGAGGAGTAACTCAATGCCAGGCACAGCACCAGACCGGTGCAGTGGGAGGTGTCCTCCATGCACTTGCGCAGGCGGCTGGCGGCATACTCCGGCATGCGCGCCATGTTGCCAATGGCGGTGAGGCGCACATTGTTCTTGATGAGGTCGGGCGTCTGCTGCTCGATGCTCACGACAATGAGGTTCATGAGCGCGTCCACCTCGGCCTGCGGGCGGTTCCAATTCTCGGTCGAGAAGGTATATAGCGTGAGGAATCCCACGCCCAACTCGCTGGCGATTTCGGTGACCTGGCGTACGGTTGTCACGCCGTTCTCATGGCCGTAGGAGCGCTCCTGGCCATGCAATTTGGCCCAACGGCCATTGCCGTCCATAATGATGGCCACATGGCGCGGGATGCGTGCCTGGTCCAGTTGCGCTATTTTATCGCTCAGTGATGACATTGCTCTTGATATCTGCTCGGTTAATTATTCGATGTAATTACACTTGATGCACCGCTTGCCAAACTCATAAGTCAGCGTAACGGCGGCAAACGAGTACCAGTCGGTGTTTTTGGAAAAGTTGTGCTTGATGCCATACAGGTCGCTCAGGCCATCGATGCGGTCGCTGAACTCCTTGCGCATGGTAAATTCAAAGTTGAGGTTGAGCCTGTCCTTGAACTTGTATTTCACGCCCGCCCCAATGGGGATGGTAAACGAAGCCGCGTTGCCGTCACTCATGGCAAACACAAAGCCCACGCCGGCCACCATGTAGGGGGAGATGGGTTTCAGTTTCTTGTAGGCAGGGCCCTTGCCAAAGTTCAGGAAATTGAACTCGGCGGTGAGGCCCAGGTCAATCATGTTGGACTTGAAATCATAGTTGGCGCCGTCGGGGAAACGCGTCTCGTCGGTCCAACTCTCGCCGCTGATGTAGGCATAGTTGAGGTTGGCCTTGAATGCCCAGCGGGTGTTGTGCACATAGCGGAACTGGCCGCCAATCGTGAAACCGGGCTTCTTGAACACATTGCTTGTGCTCACGTCGCCCAGATATCCGGTCATGCCCAGCGTCGGGCCTATCTCATACTTGTACTGCTGCGCTACCGCGGGCAACACGGCAACAAGGGCAAGCAGCAACACGATGAGCAGTGATTTTTTCATCTCGTCGAGGGGTTAATAAACGGGATAATTGGCCAAGCGGTTATACACGCCGCGCCACACGTTGGGCAGCAGGGCATTCTCGCTGTTGTAGCCACCAAAGATGTACACATAGGGGCACTCCCACGATGTAATCAACGCCGGCAGGCGACGAGGCGCCAGGCTGGCGGCATCGGCAGTAAGCGTCTCGCTGTTGACAAACGCCTGGGCGCCATAGAAGCGCGGCATGTGGGCCGGCTGGGCGATGGTGGAGTCACCCGTCACCCAGGTGATGCCCTGGGTGTTGGACAGGTAAATCTTGTCGTTGAGGGTGCCGTCGGCGAGTTTGCCGCCCATCAGATACCAAGTAATCTGGGTGCCGTAGCGGCGCACGCCAGGCAAAATTTTGCTGGTATAGTAGGCAAACAGCGTGGCATCGGCAATGGCGGGCACGGCGGTGCTGTGCACATTGTTGATGCGGCCCCAGCGCGATCCGTCATATCCCCACACGTCGCTGCGCAAGCTGCCGTTTGCATCAATGCCGCCCACAAGAATGGACTGCTGCGAGGTGGCCCAGTCGTTGTCGGTCTGCACCATGCATGAGGCATGACACACGGGAAAACCGTCCTCAATGGCCGACGGGGCATATCCGTCGAGGCGGGGATACTCGTCATGATAGAAGACGCCACCGTCGTTAATGATGCCCAGCACACGGTCGCCATAGGCACCCAGCATGCTGTACCACACCACGCCGCACGAGGTCCATGCCGCACCGTCGACACTGCTGTAAAGAGCGCCGTCGGCATCCAGCATATAGAGCGCGTCACCTGCGGCGGTCAGCGATGCCACATCGGGGGCAAAGGGGAGGTCGATGGCCTGTTGCTGCCAAGCGGCCTCGTTGGGGGCGGCGGCCGACCACAGAGTGGCATTGGCGCCGTCATAGTTCAGTGTGAGGAAGCGTCCGCCCATCTGCACCGTCTTGCTGCGGGCGACGGCCGAATTGTAGCCCGGCAAGTCGCGGCGCCACGACTGCGCAAACACGAGCGAGTCGGGGTTGTACTTGTGCACAAGCACCTTGACCTCATATTTCTTGACCGCAGACCTGTCGTAACTGGTTACCGTGAGCGTCGTCTTGCCCGTGAAATCCAGCGCCTGCGTCATGTCGGTTTCATAGTTGATGGTGGTATCGGCCTGCGAGGTAGCATCAGTGATGTCAAACACAGCCGATGATACCGTGTTCAGGAATTCTACAACGACCTTCAGTTTTGAAACATCGGTGCCCACGGGCAACGAGTCGGCATTGTAAATCAAGCCCTTGTCGTAATCTATCGTAAAATATACCGAATCCAAACTGGTGAGCACATCTTTATCGGCCTGGAGGCCAAACTTGTGCACAAGCGTTGTCGAGGTGCTGCTGCTGTAAGTGAAGACATCGTCGTCGTTATCGTCGTCATTACAACCAACAAGGCCGCTCATGATGCCTAACGACACGGCGGTCACCAGCAGGAGGTATAGCGGATTTCTCTTCGTCATTTCTCTTCTTTAGAATTGCTTTGTTTTGAATTGCAACATTGGTGCAAGTCGCAAAATTACAAAAAAATCGGTCACTATTCCACATTTTTGATAGCGGCCGCTATTTTTTAGGGTGTAAAGATACTACAACAGCCCCAAACGGGATGCACTTGTTAAAGATAATAAACGATAAATTGCGGTTTTTTACACCTTTTTAACGCACGAGGCGCTCAATCACATTCCCACCGATGACAATGCGGCGCTCAAGCGTGCCTTGAATGGACGGTGCCGAGACACCCTCGCCCACCCTGCGCGGACACACCTCGATGCGCGCTTCGTTCCATGCCCCGACGTCGATGATGCCCTGCAGCACTTGCGTACCGCCCTCGACCATCACGCTAGTCACTCCGCGGCGGTACAGGTCGGCCAGCCAGCCACGGGGGTCGGCAGTATCCATCTTCACATATTCCACCGAACCGACAGTGCTGTTTTTCACACTGTTATACACGATTGTGACCTGCCCGTCGTTGAGCAGAGTGCAGCCGTCGGGGATGGACAGACTGCGCGACAGCACCACCCGCAGAGGGGAGCGCCCGGGCCAAAATCTGGTGGTCAGCGAGGGGTTGTCGATGCGTGCCGTCGCGGCACCCACAACGATGGCATCGCACAGGGCGCGTTGACGGTGCATCATCCTCATGGTCACAGGAGTAGATATGCGCAACGGATTTTCGCCCGCATCGGGGCGCGCGGCGATAAATCCGTCGGCGGTCTGCGCCCACTTGAGTTGCACCCAGGGCAGTCCCGTGGTGTGGGCGGTGATAAAACGGCGGTTCAATGTGCGGCATTCGTCCTCCAAGACACCTACAACCACTTCTACCCCAGCCTCTCGCAACATTGCCACTCCGCGGCCTGCCACCTTGACAAAGGGGTCCAAGCACCCCACCGCCACGCGGGGGATGCCGCGCTCGATGATGAGGCGCGCACAGGGCGGCGTCTTGCCATAGTGTGAGCATGGCTCGAGGGTGACATACAACGTGCTGTCCCTGAGCAGTTCAGGATTCTTGACGCTCGCCACGGCATTGACCTCGGCATGGTCCTCGCCGCACTTGCGGTGCCATCCTTCGCCGATGATAGTGCCGTTGGGGCCGACAATCACGGCACCCACCATGGGGTTGGGCGATGTGCGTCCCGCTCCCTGGCGAGCCAGTTGCAACGCGCGGCGCATGTATTTCTCGTTGATATCCATTCAAATAGTGAGGAGTGAGGAGTGAGGAGTGAGGAGTGATGCGGCGGCAAAGCGGGTGTTGCCGTAACTGTCCGCCAAAATGCGAACACCATCAAAACCCTCTTGCTCAAGTAGTTGCCTTATCTCGCAACCGAAGCGGCGGTTGATTTCCAAATACAAGCGCCCGCCCTGCTCCAACGCCTGGCCGGCATAGGCGGCAATGGCTCTATAGAACATCAGCGGGTCGTTGTCGGGGACAAACAGCGCCTGCCCGGGCTCGTAGTCCAGCACATTGCGCTCCATGGCCTCGCGCTCGCTCCAGCACACATAGGGCGGATTGCTGACGACGATGTCATAGGCGGCCACTGGCTGAGGCGCCAGCATGTCGCTTTGGAAGAACCGCACATTATTGGCCTTCAATGCCTTGGCATTATCGCGCGCCACCGCCAGGGCATCGTTAGAGATGTCAAACGCGTCCACCAGCGGGAAGCGCAATGCACGCGCCAGCGAAATGGCGATGCACCCCGAGCCTGTGCCCATGTCCAGCACACGCAGGTCGCTATCCCGATTCTCGTCGATGATGAGGTCCACCAGCTGCTCGGTCTCGGGACGCGGGATGAGAGTGGCGGGCGTTACCTTGAACTTGTGGCCGTGAAACAAGGCGGTGCCAACGATGTACTGCAACGGCTCGTGGCGGCGCAGGCGGGCAATGATGTCGGCAACACGCTGCGGCGCAAAGGCGGGCAGTTCGCTGTCCTGACGCAACGCCACATCCACCGCGTCATAATTAAAGACATCCTCACACACGACACGGATGATGGCCTGCGCCTCGCCAGGGTCATACACCCCGTCAAGGCCGGCACGCATCTGCTCTATCGCTTCTTTCAGTATCATACCGCAAAGGTAGTGCAAATCGAGCGCAGAACAAAACAAGCCCGCTTGTTTTTTATGCCGAGATGA
>CALEJB010000043.1 GCA_937898675.1 uncultured Prevotellaceae bacterium | reverse complement strand
GCCGTGACCACCTACACCGACGGCACCACCAGCGCCGTTAAGGTTGTGAAGTAATCAAGCAATCCCCCATTTTTTGAGCTCAACAGGCCGCGCCCGCGGCCCCGTGAGCGATAAACCAATAGTCAGGCGACCCCACCACGCGGGCCGCCTGATTTTTCCTTCTCAGGCGGGCACCGTTGGCCGCGTGCCGGATATGTCATTTTCATACATTTGTTTGAGAAAAAAAAGTTTATAATGTATTGCCATATTCATTTTTAGAGTAATTTTGCTGGTCGAAAACAAGTTTTATTTTAGTAACTTTTATTTATTATTTATGAAGAAATTAGTATTACTTTTGGCCGCTGCTGTTGCGCTGAGCGCATCGGCTGCAGGCACATTCAAGACCCACGCTGTGCACAAGTCCGTCAAGCGCAGCGCTGTGCACACCGACCGCCTGTTTGAGCACAAGGCATCGAACAGCGCCAAGCAGCTGGCACCCGTTGTCGCTGCTCCCATCTACGACCAGCCCGCGGGCGAGCTCAAGAGCTACAACCGCACCGGCCAGGCATTTGTTGCCAGCGGCATGGGCAGCCTGTACCTGGAGCGCCAGACCGGCATCGCCAAGATTGTTTGGGCCGACGACAACAAGGTTTATCTGCTGGACCCCATCTACGGCTTCAACGGCATGAACGTGTGGGTTGAGGGCACCGTCGAGGGCAACGAGATTCATGTGCCCATGGGCCAGATGCTGTATGACGGCGGCCCCGGCAACAGCCTGGTGCTGGCATGGGTGACCACCTCGACCGAGGAGGACCCCGAGAACCCCGGCAGCGTGTTTGTTAACTTCACCACCGACGAGCGCGTCACCGAGGCCGTCTATGCCATCGACGGCAAGAACCTGACCCTGCTGGGCACCGAGGGCAACATCGACGCCGACTTCCCCGCATGCGCCGAAATGACCGGCCTGAGCGCCGTGTGGGACGGTGG
This sequence comes from uncultured Prevotellaceae bacterium, assembly GCA_937898675.1. GTDB lineage: Bacteria > Bacteroidota > Bacteroidia > Bacteroidales > Muribaculaceae > Sodaliphilus. The sequence goes on along the minus strand of CALEJB010000043.1, from coordinate 1,526 downwards.
CCAGGGCTGCTATGGCAACGTTGACATCAAGACCGTTTACGCCGAGCGTGAGCACGTCGATCCCCTGCCCGTAATCTATGACCAGCCCGAAGGCAGGCTCGTAGAGTACAAGCGCAGCGGCGAGTGCATCGCCGAGGACTGGCTGGGCCTGGGTTACTTCCTGCAGGACGGCAAGGCAATCGTAGTTTACGGCGACGACAACAAGGTTTACCTCCAGGACCCCATCTACGGCATCAAGGTGGGCAGCTGGGTTGAGGGTTACATTGATGGCAACACCATCCACGTGCCCACGGGCCAGTGCCTGTACTGGGACGAGAACAACGAGCGCGGCCAGGTGATGAGCATGATCGACACCTATACCAGCCCCGACGGCTACACCACCTACACCTTCGACACCGAGGCCGAGATCACCTACACCGTTGACGGCAACACCATCAGCCTCAACGACACCTGGGGTGACGTCTATGACATCATGGACAAGGACATGCGCGCCGTGAGCACCTACTGGAACGACGACCACGTGTGGAGCGGCTACACCGACTGGGAGACCGTTTACAAGGAGATCGTGCTTGTTCCCGCCGTGCCCGCCGACCCGCGCATCGACGAGGAGTACACCTACTACCAGGACGCATGGTATGACTGCGGCAGCGAGGAAGGCTACAGCGCACTGCACTACGCCTTCATCACCGAGGATGTTGACGGCAACGAAATCGACTTCGACCACATGAGCTACAGCATCTACACCGACGACGACCAGCTGTACACCTTCAAGGCCGAGGATTATCCCGTCGACCTCACCGAGGACGCCACCGAGATCCCCTGCAACTTCTACGGCTACGGTTTCAGCCCCTATCAGTGCTACTTCTACCGCACCAACGCTCCCGGCTACGAGACCTTCTTCACCCAGCGCATCGGCATCCAGGTGCACTACACTATTGACGGCGTGAAGAACTCGTCCAACATTGTTTACTACTACCTGCCCGTTTACACCGACAACGGCACGCCCAACAATCCCGAGGTGCTCAACTGGAGCGACTGCGGCCACGAGCGCGGCTACAGCATGCTGACCTACAAGATTGACGAGTACACCACCGACGGCGAGCGCATGGATCCCTACCGCATGTACTACAGCCTGTTCACCGACGACGACCAAATCTTCACCTTCGACTACGACCACTACTATCGTGAGTTTGACCAGGATGTGACCATGGTTCCCTACACCCATGGCGGCTGGGACGTGAGCAACTCGAGCTGCTGGATGTATCGCACCAACGCCGGCATCGACGATGAAGGCAACGAGTGCCCGATCTTCTTCAACCACCAGATTGGCATCCAGGTTTACTACGAGCAGGCCGACGGCAGCCTCAAGGCTTCGGACATCATCTACCTCGAGGTGTTTGAACCCGGCACCGGCATTAACGAGGTAGCTGCCGGCAAGACCGTGGCAAGCACCCGCTACTTCAACATGGCTGGCCAGGAGATGAGCGAGGCCAAGGGCATCTGCATCGCCGTGACCACCTACACCG
>CALEJB010000042.1 GCA_937898675.1 uncultured Prevotellaceae bacterium | reverse complement strand
GAACACTCAAAGCAACTTTCTATTTGGGAGTAATCTTATCCCGAACTGGGGTAAATAAGACAAAAAAAACTAATCAATCAAGCACGCCTTCACCTATCAATGAGCAGCAATGGTTAACTTTAAGTATCAGGCTATGATGCAGCCTTTCAGAAACAGCAGGCTGGTAAATGTAACAACAAAGTAACACGCACGGATGATGTATGCTGAACAAAAAATGCCTAAATTTGCAGGAGAAAAAGCTGTCATTATGAAGATTCTTGTAGTTGACGACGATCAGGATATCTGCGAGATACTGCAGTATAATCTTGAGATAGAAGGCTATGAGGTAGTTACCGCCAACTCTGCAGAGGAGGCCATGGAACTCCCTCTGGAAGGGTTTTCTCTCATTCTGCTTGATGTGATGATGGGCGAAATGTCGGGATTCCAGATGGCCCGTCGATTGAAGGATGACCCGCAACTTTCTCTCATCCCAATCATATTCATCACAGCCCTTGACGGGGAGGACGATACAGTAAAGGGCCTGAACATCGGGGCTGATGACTATATGGCCAAGCCGCTGTCGATGAGAGAGGTGAAAGCGAGGGTGAATGCGGTCTTGCGTCGCGTGGCACAGGCCCAGCCTCCCCAAGAGCGAGAATTGGGTGCGGTAAATGCAAGCGAGGTGCGCTACGGAGGCGTTGTCCTTGACTTGGAAGGAAAGACGGCAACGGTGGACGGCGAGATGCTCCAGCTCACCAAACTGGAGTTTGAATTGCTGCTCCTGTTCCTGCAAAATCCCGGCAGGGTTTACGGGCGCAACGATTTGCTGGAGCACTGCTGGCCGCAGGACGTCGTCGTGCAGGAGCGAACGGTGGATGTAAACATTACCCGCCTTCGCAAGAAAATTGGCGAATATGGCAAACAAATAAAATCACGTGTGGGCTACGGCTATTATTTCGAGGAGTAAATCATTCCAGAAAAACCTGTTGTTGAGCATCGGCGGCATCTTTGTGCTGTTTGCCGTGTGTTTCAGCGTGTACCAGTACCAGCGCGAGAAAGCGTACAAGATAGACATCCTCCACTCCCGGCTGCAGATGTATAACTACGAGATGGTGCAGACGCTGGGCGAGGATGGTCTGACCGACAGCCAGCTGTTTCACGGCTATGTGGAGCGCCACAACATGGAGGGCCTCCGCGTGTCGGTGATTGACATGCAGGGTCGCGTCTTGCTTGACAGTTACGAAGCCAATGTGGACAGCCTGGGCAACCACTTGGGCCGAGCCGAGATCCAGCAGGCTTTGAGCGAGGGCAATGGCTACGCCATCAAGCGCATTTCCCAATCGACTCACGGGACCTATTTCTATTCGGCCACCCGATTTGGTAATGTGATGGTGCGCGCCGCCGTTCCTTACTCGGCCGAACTCACTCGCTCGCTTCAAGCAGACAACACCTATATCTATTTTGCCATCGCGCTTACCGTGCTGTTAGGCATAGCCCTATATTTCAGCACCCGCCGCATCGGCCGACACATCGGTTACTTGCGCGAATTTGCCATGAAGGCCGAGCAGGGCGAGGAACTGGACCATGAACTGGAACGGCGCATGCCTGATGACGAGCTGGGCGACATCAGCCACACCATCATCATGCTCTATTGGAAGTTGCGCCACTCTGAAGAGGAAAAGGTGCGCATCAAGCGTCAGCTCACCCAAAATGCCGCCCATGAACTCAAGACTCCGGCTGGCAGCATTTATGGTTATCTGGAGAGTATCCTCGACAACCCGGATATGCCCACGGAGAAACGTCAGCACTTTTTGGAGCGATGCTTTGCCCAAAGCAAGTGCATGAACAAGTTGCTCATGGACATGAACGCCTTGACCAAACTGGATGAGTTGGATGAGTCGAAGAAGACGGCGTTCCAGCGTGTGGACCTTGCCCGCATCGTACAGAATGCGCTGGAAGACACAGCCGCCCAGTTGCGTGAAAAAGGCATAACGCCCATGGTCAAATTGCCCGACCATGCCGAGGCCAATGGAGATGAAACCCTCATTTACAGCATTTTCCGCAATCTCATCGACAATACGCTGGCCTATGCCAATGGTGCGACACGGCTGACCATTGAGTGCCAAGAGGCGGTGAACGAGGGCATACACTCGTTTGAGTTTGCCGTGAGTGACAACGGCCAGGGGGTGGACCCCAGGCATCTTGACCACCTCTTTGAGCGTTTTTACCGCATAGACAAAGGCCGCCTGCGCAGGTTGGGCGGCACCGGACTGGGGCTGGCCATCGTAAAGAATGCGGTGGCCGCCCACGGTGGAACGGCAACCGCACAACTCACTCCCGGCGGAGGATTGACCATCAGGTTCTCACTGTTGAAATTTTAGCTTTCTCTGTTGTGTGGCACATCCTCGTAGTCATTGTTCAGCCGCTTGCCCGCCTCCACGACATTCATCACGTAATCGCCAAGCTTCTCGCACTCTGAGATGAAGTCAACAAAGAATACCCCGAGCTGATAACTGTACAGGCCATCGTTTACGTCCTGCAGATTCTTGGTTTTTAATTGATTGCGGTAGTTGTTAATCTCGTGCTCAATGTTGAGCGATGTGGCAATGGCCCTCTTTGACACCTCGGCGGTGTCGATGCGCTCAATCATTTCGGCAAGTGCGTTCTGCACGAGCGACAGCATTGTGTTCATGTGCTGGATTTGGCCCTCGGTAAAGGCCTCTTTGCTATACTGATGGTGGCGGTTGAGCGTGCGTGCGAGGTTATAGACCGAGTCGCCGATTGACTCCAGCTCGGTTATCTGGCGAAGCATTTTCATGATTTGTGCTTTCGAGGCATCCGACAGGCGTCCTTCGCTCACCTTGTTTAGGAAAACGGCAATCTCCATCTCCATCTGGTCGGTAATGCTCTCATACTTGGCGATGCGCGAGAACAGTTTGTTGAATTTAACATTGTCGCTTGTCTGCATCAACTCTGGCACAAACCCGAACATCCTGTTGCATCGTTCGGCAAAGTTCTGTATCTCCTTTTGGGCCTGAACAATGCTGAGTTCGGCTGTAGAGAGAATGCCGCCAGAGATGTACTTCAGGCGGTAACTGTCCTTGTCTTCCTTCATGGGCAGTACCTTGCAGACAAATGTCTCAATTTGCTTGACAAAACCGATGAGCAACAGTGTGTTGGCGATATTGAAGGCCGTGTGGAAGGCCGAGAGTTTGAACAAGTCGTTGCCGCCGCCCATAAAATTCTCCAAAAACCACGACACGGCATTGCATGCGGGATAGAAAACCATCAGGACCACCACTACGCCAAACACATTGAAAAACAAGTGGGCCAGCGCCGCCCTGCGTGCCTGGGTGTTGGCGGTGAGCGAAGCGAGGAATGCGGTAATCGTCGTGCCGATATTCTGGCCCATCGCCAGGGCAGCGGCCTGTTCAAAGCCAAAACCGGGAATATTCATGCCGAAGAGCATCAGCGTGATGGCCATTGCCGCTGCCGACGCCTGAACAATCATCGTCACGATGGCACCAACGAAAACAAACAAAATGATTGTCAGGAACGAATCCTGCGGCATGGTTGCCAGCATTCCCGCTACCACGTCGCCGATGTTCATGGCCGTCGCCGCTTCCTGAAGGAACGTGAGGCCCATAAACAGGAACGAGAAACCAAACACAAATTCGCCGATGCTCTTGCGTTTGTTTTTGCCGCTAAAGATGAGCGGCATGCCAACGGCAAGCAGTGGAATGGCAAAGGCGGCGATATTCACCTTAAATCCCACGGCCGAGATAATCCACGCCGTAACAGTTGTTCCGATGTTCGCTCCCATAATCACGCCAATGGACTGCCTCAGCGTCATCAGTCCGGCATTGACAAACGAAACGACCATTACCGTCGTGGCCGACGACGACTGGATGAGTGCTGTGATGAAAGTGCCCGTCACGACGCCCATAAACCGGTTCTTAGTCATGGCGGCAAGGATGCCGCGCATGCGGTCGCCTGCAAACTTTTCAAGCCCTTCGGACATCGTCTTCATGCCAAAGAGGAACAATGCAAGGGCACCAATGAGAGAGAGAATGTTAACAAATAAATCCATTTATCAGTGCAAATAAGAATTTCGCTGCAAAGATGAGACATTCAAATTACTTACTTGTTTTGCCGATGTTACGTTATGGTTACTTTTGCGCCGAGGCTTGCCGGCTGTAACGTTTTTGACGCTCTTGTGTGATGCTCAAGCCGAATTTTTAGCTAACTTTGTACATGTAAAATCCAAAAATGTAATGCTTATGAAGTTTGAGATAGCGCAAGGCACTGCTGCCGACATCGAAACCATTGCCGCATTTCAGGTGGCGATGGCCATGGAGTCGGAGGGAACTGTGCTGGACAAGGAGATTGTGGAACGAGGCGTGAGGGCCGTTGCCATCGATGCCGCCAAGGGCAGATACTATGTGGTCAAAGCCGGCGGCAAGGTGGTGGGCAGCATGATGCTCACCATGGAATGGAGCGACTGGAATGCCTGTTGGTACTGGTGGATTCAGAGCGTGTATGTGGTGCCCGAGTACAGGGGCCAGGGCGCGTTTACCCAGATGTACAACGCCTTGAAGGACGAAGCCAGGTCCAACGACGTGGCCCAACTCAGGCTGTATGTCGATGACGACAACGAGCCGGCCCTGCGCAGGTATCGCAAGGTGGGCATGCACCAGAGCCACTATCTGATGTATGAAGAGACGGTGTGACGGGTGCAAGTAATTCGCTACATTTGCGAAATTCACATTAATGCTATATCATTGCCAAAACTAAAGCGCCCGCCCCGTGGAGGGGGCAGGCGCCTTGTGTTGTTGATAGCCCGCTGGGTTTAGAGTTTGGCGGCAATCGCCTTGGCGATGGCTTCCATCTCCTGGGCGGGCAAGGTCATCTTGGGACCGCCAAAGTTCAGGTCTTTCTCGCTCTGCAGGGGCACCAGGTGGATGTGGGTGTGGGGCACTTCGAGTCCCAGCACGCCAATGCCGATGCGCAGGCAGGGCACGGCCTGCTCGAGCGCCATGGCCACCTTGCGGGCAAAGGCCCACAGGCCGGCATATTCTTCCTCGGTGAGGTCAAACATATAACTCACTTCGCGCTTGGGGATGACCAGGGTGTGGCCCTTGGCCATGGGGTTGATGTCGAGGAATGCAAAGTAGTTCTCGTCCTCGGCGACCTTGTAGCTGGGGATCTCGCCCGCAGCGATTTTGCTGAATATAGTAGCCATAGTTGTGCGCTTGATTGTGAGTGTGTTATACTTCGATTTTGAGGATTTCAAACTTCATCAGTCCGGCGGGAGCCTGCACCTCCACCTTCTCGCCCACCTTGTGGCCCAGCAGGCCCTTGGCGATGGGGGTGGAGACTGAGATTTTGCCTTCGCGCAGGTTGGCCTCGGTCTCGGTGACGATGGTATAGGTCACCGTCATCTTGTTCTTGAGGTTCTTGATGGTCACCTTGGTGAGCAGCGCCACCTCGTCGGTCGAGATTTTGCTCTCGTCGATGATGCGTGCCGATGCGAGCAGTGTTTTCAGTTCAGCGATTTTGGCCTCGAGCATGCCTTGGCGCTCCTTGGCAGCGTCATACTCGGCGTTCTCCGAGAGGTCGCCCTTCTCGCGTGCCTCGACGATGGCGCGCACCACGTCGGGGCGCTCAACGTTCTCGAGGTGAGCGAGCTCGGCCTGCTTTTTGTCATAGCCCTCTTGGGTCATGTAAGTAATTCCCATGATATAAACTCTTGTTTTAAGATTCGAAAAAAATTGAAGAACCTCATCGCCAGTTGTGATGGTGAGATCCCTCGGGTTAATCTGATTTTGACGCTGCAAAGGTACGCATTTTTTTCGATTCCGGTTTCTTTTTGCCAAATATTTTGCCCTTCGTTTATTAAAATTAACCTTTTGAACTGCAAAACTATGGTTTTCTGTGAACTGTTTTCTTTTTCCGGTTTCATTTTGCGCTGTCCCCGATTTTGACTACTTTTGCGGGTCATGAGCAAAACGTCCCCCACACATCGTCCGTCGCCGGGCCGCGACGACCGCATCACCATCGCCAAGGCGCTGGGCATCATCATGGTGGTGCTGGCCCACACCGACGGCCATGGAGCGCTCAACCGCTTCATCTATGAGTTTCACATGCCGCTGTTCTTCATCTGCGCGGGCTATTTTTTCTCGCTCAAGTACTTGACGCGCGAGGGCGAGTTTGTGAGCCGCCGCTTCACGGGGCTGTATGTGCCGTTTGTCAAGTGGGCGGTGTTTTTCCTGCTCATCCACAACCTGATGTTCAAGGTGGGCATCCTCAACGAGCAGTACGGCAACTGGACGGGCGGGGTGACGCATCCCTACACCTGGCACCAGATGCAGCAAAACCTGTGGAACATCGTTTTCTCGATGGGCGGCTATGACGAGTTCTTGGCGGGTGCGTTCTGGTTCTTTCGCGGGCTGTTTGTCGCCAGCATCCTGTACCTGATTTTGTTCAAAATCCTCGTGTGGCTCTCCGACAGGTTCTCGCGCCGCAGTTTTGCCGCGCTGCTGGGCCATTACCGCCTTGCCGAGCACACGCGGCGCGCCAGGGGCATAGGCATCGCCATTGTGGTCCTCATCTATGGCATGTGCCTGTGGAAGACGGCGTCGGGTCTCAAAATCATTACGCTGGTGCAGGGCGGCTACCGCGACCTGATGGGGTGCTTCTTCTTTGGCATCGGATTCCTGCTGCGGCCCGTGCTGCGGCGTCTGCCGCGCACGCCGGTGCTGAGCATTGCGCTCGACGCGGTGCTGTTTGTTGTGGTACTGTGGTTCTCTAACACGCTCACAGCCAATATGAACTGGAACTCGTCGCTCGTGCAGTGCCTATCGCTGCCGTTGCCTGCCTTGTGCGGCTTTGTGCTGACCTACGACATCGCATGCTGGCTTGAGCGCATGGGTGAGCGCAATCCGGTGCGCCGCTTTCTGGTGTATTGCGGCGATCACACGCTCATCATCTTTGTGCTGCACATCTGCGCCTACAAGATTGTGAGCGCCTTCAAAATCATGTATTACCACATGGACTGGGCGCAGATGGGCTGCCACATGACCATCCACGACCATGCCGGCGAGGACCTCTTTTGGGTCGCCTACACCGTGGCCGGCGTCGCTGTCCCGCTGCTGCTGCAATATGGCTGGGACCGGGTTCGGTTAGGAGTTAGGAGTTAGGAGTTGGGGGCATTATTCCTTGCCTTGGCCGGGTGCTGAGTCGTTCAGGCGGTTGCCGTACAGGAAGTGGCTGGTCTCGCGGGCGATGACGCCGCTCAACAGCAGCAGTGCCAGCAGGTTGGGAATCGCCATCAGCGCGTTCATGCAGTCGGCGGCGTTCCACACCGCGTCAAGGCTGATGACACTGCCCACAAACACCATCACCACAAACACCAGGCGGTAGATGAGCATCCACCGGCGGCCTTTCATGTACTCCACGGCGCGCTCGCCATAGTAGCACCATCCCAGGATGGTCGTGAAGGCAAAGGTCAGTAGCGCGAAGGTCAGCAGCGGGCGGCCGATGTAGGGAATCTTGGCGAACGCCGCCTTGGTGAGCGCGGCGCCGTCGCTGCTGCTGATGTCGGGGTAGGCGAGGATGCTGCTCACAATCACCACGCCCGTGAAGGCGCAGATGACCACCGTGTCCCAAAAGGTGCCCGTTGACGACACCAGCGCCTGGCGCACGGGGTTGCGCGTCTGGGCCGCCGCTGCGACGATGGGTGCCGAGCCCAGGCCCGACTCGTTGCTGAACAGCCCGCGTGCGATGCCCATGCGCGCTGCCATAATCACCGTCGCGCCCACAAAGCCGCCGCCCGCCGCCTGGGGCGTGAACGCCGCCGAAACAATCAGCTTGATGGCCGGCCACACATACGGGCCGTTGACAAACATGATGTAGATGCACCCCAGCACATAGCAGAGGGCCATGAAGGGCACCAGCGCGCCGCACACCCTGGCGATGCTCTTGATGCCGCCCAGCAGCACCAGGGCGGTGAGCAGACAGATGCCGCCGCCCGTGATGTAGGGCGACAGGCCGTAGGACTCGTTGACGATGGTCGAGATGGCGTTGGCCTGCACCGTGCTGCCGATGCCAAACGACGCCAGCGCCGTGAACAGCGCAAACAGCACCGCGAGCCATTTCAGGCCCAGGCCGCGCTCCAGCGCATACATCGGGCCGCCCAGCATGCGGCCGTCTTTGGCTTTCACGCGGTACTTGATGGCCAGCAGACCCTCGCTGTACTTGGTGGCGATGCCAAACACGCCCGACAGCCAGCACCACAGCACCGCGCCGGGGCCGCCCAGCGCCACGGCGGTGGCCACGCCCACGATGTTGCCCGTGCCGATGGTCGCCGCCAACGCAGTGGCCAGCGCCCCGAACTGCGACACGTCACCTGCCGAGTCCTTGTCCTTGCTCACCGACAGGCGGATGGCGGTAAAGAGTTTGCGCTGAGGCACTTTGAGCTTGATGGTCAAGAAAATGTGTGTACCCAGCAGCAATATAATCATTGGCCACCCCCACAAGAGGTCGCTCATGTTTTTGAAAAATTCAGATATGGCTTCCATTCAAGGTATATATTATATGGTAAGGTGTGCGATACCGATATAGATTCGACGAAATTAAAGCGCAAAGTTAGGCAATTTCCCCCGAACAGGCAAACATTGTTGATAAGTTAGGCTCGTGCCAGGCGGGCGCCCACGATAGGGCAGATTGCGCCAGGGGCCTTGGCATTGACCAATCGGCGCGGCCGCTGACTGGTGGTGAAAAAATGCGCTCAAATCCCCCAAAAAAATCATAAAACATTGGAATTATCAGATTTTATGTGTAATTTTGTGGTCAAATGCCTGATTATCGTTTGCCTTTGGGCTCCGCAACACAAAGCTCAGCGAAAAATCGGGCATGTGCAACAGACAGAAATCAAGAACCAAGTTGCGGAACTAACACTTCCTCTATTATGAAAATTATTTTGAAAATGTTGATGCCGGCGTTGCTGTTCGCAGCATTGAGCGCCCCAAACGCAAACGCTCAACTTGGCTTGGGCAACCTCAAGAAAAAAGTTGAGAACACTGCAAAGAAAAAAGCAAAGGAAGCCGTAAAGGAGACTGTCAAGGAAACCGCCAACAAGGGCAAGGCCGCAGTCAGCAACACGGTCCAGAGTTATGTGTTTGAACAGACTGGCCCCAAGGTCCAACCCAAAGGCCCCAAGCCTGCCGAGGTGACCGTGAAGTCAAACATCGAGGATGTGTATGCCGCATTCTACTACTACCAGGAACTCAATGAGGAGGCCGTCCAGCTCAAGGACGTCAGTTACCTGTGCTCCCTTGACGGGCAGAAGCCGTCCAACATCCTGTACAAGGTGATTATGAATCATCCGCAAAAGAATGCTTCCAAGACCACCAACTATGACGAGAGCTATGCGACCTATCGCTACAACCAGACCGCCAAGCAGGCGCTGGAACTCATCGGCGAGCCGGTTTATTCCAAGAATCCCGACCCCTATCAGAAGTATCTCGAGAATGTGGGCTGGTACATCGACAAGATGAACGCTACCGAAGACCTCAACATTCAGGGCTACCATCTGGCCAACGCCCTTGCCTTGACCATGTTTGCCAACACCAGCAGTGACAAATACATGACTCCCGCGCGCTTGTCAAGTCCCGAATACCTGGCTGTGGCAGGCCGCCTGGAGCAGGTGTGGGCCGACATGAGCCCCGAGTACAAGCAGTTCTACAGCAACCTCGAGGGCGTGACGTCGGTTAACGGCGCCGCAGCCGCCGAGGCCCGCCAAAAGGCGCAGTGGGCTGCCGAGGCCAAGGCCGCCAAGGAGGCCAACCTTGATAACATCAAGAATAGCCTTGAACCTGTGCCCAAGTCAAAATGGCAGGCTGGCCCCAATCCGCAGCTCGAGGCGCAGTGCCTGGCTGTGGCCAACAAAACGCATCCCGAGGTGAAGTTCGTCAAGGCGGTGCTCATGAGCCCCGAGTGGCAGTATGACTATCAGTGGGGCAATCCCGTGCGCCGGCGCGTGCACTGCTGGTGCATCTACAAGATGACCAACGGCTACCACCGTGCCGTGCACATGTCGTTCAAGCAGATGAACACCGGCGGCGGCAACTGGGGCCCCCTCGAGTTGCACGGTGTGATAGATGAATACAAGTACATCGACATGTAATCGCTCTGGCGAGACGATATTGACCAAGTCTGGAGGATGGCAGGCCGCAAGGCCGGGGCCATCCTCCGTTTTTTGGGGGGGGCAGGGCGTTGCCGGACTGGTGCCGGGGGCGTCGTGAGGAAAAAGCTGGAATTTACTTGCCGCAGATATCGCGGGCGGCGGCGATGGCGGTGATGAGGGCAACACCCGTGCCGTCGCCCATCTTGATGGCGTCGTGTCCGCTCAGGACGCTGCCCACGGCGCGCAGGTTGGCCATGGGGCGGCCGTTCTTGAGGCAGTGCAGGGTGTCGTCGGTGGCCACGCCGTAGCGCATGCAGCGCTGGGGCTCCATGGCGTTGAACTGCGTCCACATCTCGCGGTCGTCGTCGGCATCGACGTCGAGGTCGAGCAGGGGCTCGAGGATGCGCTCGCGGGTGGCGACAATGCCGCGCCCGATGAACGAGCCGGTGGCGAGCACATAGTTGTCGGCGGTGAGGGGCTCGAGGGTGTCTCTCAAGGTCTTGATGCCCGTCACGGTGTCGCCGTCGGCCTTGATGGCGGTGACGGTGTCGGTGAGGATGTTGCCGCCCAGCATCTGGAAGTAGTGGCGCAGCAGCGTGTTCATCCTGGCTCCCGCCACCGATGGCGGCAGGGTGGCGACGAGGCGCACCGCGGGCCGTGTGAGTTGCTGCAGGGTCCTGAATGCGTCGTCATCGTCCACGCCCAGCACATTGGGCAGCAGCACCATCTCGGCGTCGCCGGCAAGGGTGTTGACCTGCTCGGCGAGGCGCTGCAGGGCGCGGCTGTTCACCAGGTGCTTGGAGATGTTGATGGCGCGCATCTCGCTACGGCTGCGGCGCAGGGCGTTCAAGTCGTCGGTGGTGAAGTCTATCATCTCAACCTCAAAGCCCAGGTGTTTCAGCCCCTCGGCGAGCATGCCGTTGGGCTGGTCGAGGAATCCGCGCAGGCACATCAGCGTCACGCGCTTGCAGGGCAAGTTGCCCAGGTCGTCGATGTAGAGGTGGTTTTTCAATGTGAGCCATGCGGGCTTGGCGACACCCATGGGGGTGATGCGCCAGTGGTTGGCCTCGGCGCTGCCCGCCATGTTGATTCCCGCGTCAAACAGCAGCCGCCGTGCACCGTCGGCGACGCTGGCAATGCGGCCGATGCCCACCTTGCGGTAGGGGTGGCTGTCGGGCAGGGTGGCGATGGCCTCGAGGGGACGGGTGACGGCGGGGCCCACGGGGTTGCCGTCGACAGTGCCCAGCAGCTCCATCGAGCCGCCGTTGAAGGCGAGCAGGCTGCCGCCCGCGCCCACCATTGTGACGCGCTGGCCAAATTTGGCCAGGTTGATGCCGCAGGCCATGGCGCTCAGGCCGTTGCCAATGACGATGGTGTCCACCTTGCTCATCGCGTCACCTCCTTTCCGGGCACATAGCCCGCGCTGTTCTTGATGATGGTGTCGAGGCCGCACAGGCCTTCATAGACGACGTCGCTGATTTGCGCCTCGCGCAGGGTGTCGCCCCATGCCACGGGACGGATGCCCTTCCAGCGCTCGCCCATGAAAAAGGCGAGGTCGCTCTGGGCGGCCAGCATGTCGCCGCTGAATTCGCCCAGCAGCGAGGCGGCGCGCACGGCGCATATCTTGCCCTGACAGGGACCCATGCCCAGCCTCGTGCGGCGCCTGAGGCTGGCCAGCCCGCGCACGTTGAGTTCGCTGGCGGCATATTTGATTTCGCCCACCGACACGCCGCTGCATTCACACACCAGCGCGTTCTCAACAACGTCGTCGGTGGGGTTGATGAGCGTGGCGAGGTTGCCGTGGCGGTGGGTGGCGGCGCGCTGCCCGAAGGTCACGGTGGCGCGCGACGGGTCTTTGCGGTCGTTGGTCTCGTCCTCGCTGCCCGGCAGGGGCAGGCTGTCGGTGGTGCACGCGGCGGTGTTGCCCAACTTGGCGCACACCAGGTCGGTGGCTTGCTCGGCCATGAGGCGGTAAGTCATGAGTTTGCCGCCGGTGATGGTGACCAGGCCTTCCAGCCCGTCGCGCTGCTTGTGGTCCATGCACACGATGCCGCGGCTGATGTCGCGTCCGCCGTCGGCGCCGTCGCTGGCCACTAGGGGGCGCACGCCGGCATAGGCGCGCAGGATGCGCGTGGTCATGATGGCGGGGGCTATCTTGCTGCCCTCGCGCAGCAGCACGTCCACCTCGTCGCGCGTGACGCGCATGTCGTCAATTTTTTCGATGGGGATATGTTCGCTCGTGGTGCCGATGACGCACACGGTGTCGTCGGGCACGAGGATGTCGCCGTTAGCGGGTTTGCGGCAGCGGTTGACCACGGCGTGGCACAGGCGCTTGGCCACGATGAGCATCGCGCCGCGCGCGGGATACATGTCAATGTTGACGCCGGCCATGGCGGCAATGCGGTGGCACCAGATGCCGCATGCGTTGACCGCCACGCGGCAGTGCACGGTGGGGTGCTCGCCGGTGCGCTTGTTGATGAGGCGCACGCCCGTCACGCGGTCCTGTTCCACCTCGATGCCCTCCACCTCGTGGTAGTTGAGGATGACGGCACCGTGGCGGTAGGCGTCAATCAGGTTGGAAACGGTGAGGCTGAAGGGGTCCACCGACCCGTCGGGCACGCGCACGGCGCCCGTGACCTCGGGGTTGAGGTTGGGCTCGAGGGCCAGCGCCTCCTTGCCGTCTATCTCCTGGGCATCAATGCCCGCGTCAAGGCACGACTGCACAAAGGCGGGGCGGTAGTCGGGGTCGTCGCCGGGCAGCGAGATGAACAGGCCATCGGTGGACTCGATGCAGTGGCGCGCGATGCGTTTGAGAATCAAGTTCTCGCCGATGCACTCCACGGCGCTCTCGGCATCCTTGACGGCATAGCGGCCGCCGCTGTGCAGCAGGCCGTGGTTGCGGCCCGTGGCTCCCGTGCAGTAGTCGTTGCGCTCGACCAGCAGCGTGCGCAGCCCGCGCAGGGCGCAGTCGCGCGCCGTGCCGGCACCGGTGGCGCCGCCGCCAATGATGACAACGTCATATTCCTTGCTGTAGATGTCCTGGACCGCCATGAGTGGATAGTATTAAAATACAAAGGTAGCAAAAAAAAGTCGAAATGCTCCCAGTCGCCGCCGGGAAAATAAAAAACTTTTTGGGCGGGGTTTTGGTAAAATGATGATATATAGGAGTTTGTGCTAATAAACTCCTCGCTGCCGCCTGTGGCTACCTTACCGTGATGCGGTTGGCAAAGGCCTTGTTGCTCCACACCACCAGGGCGCCGCCAGCGCTGTCGGCGCTGATGGTCATCACGCCCAAGTCGGAGCGGGGCTGCATCATCGCCTTGACGGCGCTGTCGCCCATCACCATGCATGCCGTGGCCCAGGCGTCGGCGGTCATGCAGTCGCGGGCAACGACGGTGACGCTGAGCAGGGTGCCGGCGCGGCTGCTGCCCGTGCGCGGGTCGATGATGTGCGAAATCTTTTGTCCGCCGCTCTCGCGCCACTTGCGGTAGTTGCCGCTGGTGGCGACGGCCATGCTGTCGAGGGTGAGCACCACCGCGCTCTCGTGGCTCACGGCGTCGCCCTCATCGTCGCTGACGGGCATATCCACCGACACATGCCACGGCTCGCCCCGCTGGTTCACGCCCTGCACGGCCACCTCGCCGCCAATCTCGACCATCCACGAGCGGGCGCCGTTGCGTGCCAGCATGCGGGCAATCTCATCGACGGCAAGGCCCTTGGCGATGCTGCTGAAGTCGAGCATCACGCGCGGGTCCGCTTTGACGATGCTGTCGCCGTTGAGGCTGATTTTGTCCATGCCGACAAATGTCAGGATGCTGTCAATCTGGGCGGGGGTGGGGGGCGTGCCGCTCTTGTAGCCAAAGCCCCACGCGTTGACCAGCGGCATCACCGTCGGGTCAAACGCGCCGCCGCTTGCCTTGTGCACCGCGCGCGATGTCTCGAGCAGGCGCTTGAGGTAGCCGTCGGCGCGCGTCTGCGTGCCCTCGTTGACGGCGGTGACGAGCGACGCCTTGTTGTAGGGCGACACGCTCATGTCCATCTGGTTGAGAATGAACTGGATGCTGTCGTTGAGGCTGTGGCGGGATTCGTAGGCAATGTGGTACTGGGTGGTCCACACCACGCCCTCGTGCTCAAAGTAGCGGCTGCGGCCGCGCGACACAAACATCGCCGCAATGGCTGCAGCGAGCGCTATCAGCACGAACAGGTATTTGCGGGATTTGATAACCGGTGGGGTGCTCATGGCAGTGTGATTTTATGTTTATTTGTAAAAAAAACCAAAAAGACTGCGGGCACTGTGCCGCAGCCTTTGTTGTCTTGCCGTGCCGTCGCGTCAGTTGGCGAGCATGTTCTTGAACTCCATGCCGTCGAGCGTGAGGGTGGTTTTGTTGGCGGCGACTTGGTAACTCAATTTCCTGTACATGTCGCCGTCGAGCGTCATCAGCATGGTGCCGTTGTCATAGATGGCATAGGCGCAGCTCTGCTTCGACGCATCGCCATCCTTGTCGAGCAGGTGCTCGGTGTAGGTGCCGTTGGCGTCAAGCTCGATGTACTCGATGGTCTTGGTCATGTCGATCAGGCCGGGCTGTGCAGCCGACTTGGGCACCCAGCTGCCGGTGACGATGTCGTTGGCGATGGGGAGGGGACTGTCATCATCGCCGCAACTCACAAATGCCAGGGCGAACAGCGCCAGCGTAAGCATCATTATTTTCTTCATAGTCGAATTGTGTTTTGTGTTTTTTAATTAACTTGAAATCACTATTTAATAAAATCGTACTTGAAGCGATACTTTACTTAAAGCATTACTTTAAGAAATAGGTTACATTAAAGTACCAAGTGCGGTTCTTGGCCACGTTTTCGTCGAGCAGTTTGGTGTGGAACGACTGGCCGATGGAGAAGTTGTAGCCGGCGCGCAACTGCACCCGTTCCAGGATTTCGCAGCCCACGCCCATGTCCAGATAGACGCTCACGCGCGAGTACTCGTTGAGCTCGCGGTGGTTGCCGCCCGCGAGGAACGAGAATTCAGGCCCCACATAGGCCAGTGGCATGAGTGTGGTCTCAAATCCGCTCAGGCGGTGCCACTTGAACTTGAGGTGCAGGGGCACGTCGATGTAGTGCATGTTGACGGTCTCGTCGCCGGCGCCCACGCTGCTCCACACGTTGCGGTCACCATAGTGGCACTTGCCGTTGCGCAGCGAGTAGAGCGCCGAGCCCTCGACGCCAAAGCCCAGGCCCGCAAAGTTCATCTCGCCCGTCACGCCCACCTGCGGGCCCACCATGCGGTCCACGGGCATGATGTCTTGCTGCTTGAAGTGTATCTCGTTGTAGTCCAAGCCTGCGGTCACGCCCCAGCGCGACTCGGTCTGGCCGAATGTTGCCGTCGCGGTCATCACCAGCGCGGCGAGCAGGAGGGTAATTTTCTTCATTTTATTCGTTGTTGTGTTGTCGGTTTTGAGGTTGCAAAGTTACTAAAAATTTCCAATCGGCGTGCGGCGTGCGCAGCAAATTGTTTTCAATCAGAACAGCCAGGCGGCGTTGATGGTCCAGTGGCTGTCCTTGCCCACGATTTTGTCGTGGTTGCTTTCCTGGTTTACATACTGCATGGCCTTGGAGATGCCGATGCCGTAGGACGCCGACACCCTCAGGTGGTTGAACAGGTCCACGCCGCCGCCCAGGTCCCACGACACATAGGTCTTGCTGTTGGCGCGCGTGCTCGTCTCGCCCTCGTGGAACAGGACCGAGAAGCATGGCCCGGTGAAAGCGTAGGGCGCGAACACCTTGTCCAGCACGGGCAGCGACAGCCGGTAGCGCGCATACACGGGAAAGTCGAAGTAGTTGCGCTTGAAGGTCAGGCTCTGGTTGTGCTCGTCAACCAGGCAGTCGTTGCGGTGGGTGTACATCGCCGACGCCTCGATGCCGATGCCGATGACGGGCAGGTTGATGTCGAGCAGCAGGCCGCCGGTGAAGCCCATGCGGTTGTCGCTGTCGATGACCTCGCGGTCGAAGCGCATCTTGTTGACGGTGGTGCCCAGGCGCAAACCCAGGCGCGCCTGGGCCGCGCCCGGCGCCGCCCACGTCATGGCCAGCAACACGGCCAGCAGGGCATGTTTAATCGTCTTTGTCATATCATTTTATCGTTGATGGTAAGACTTCAAGTTCCCAAAAATACACCTAAATTCCCAATCCGCCCCAAAAACAAGTGCTAAAATAACTGAAATCCTTGAAAAAAAAGAGGCGATTGCATGCGCGGTGCCAACTATTGGGTGCCGCCGGACCCCTAAACCGGCACGCAAAAAAAGAGCGGTCAAGCCTGTGCTGAACCGCTCTTGTGGGCAGTGAGGGATTCGAACCCCCGACCCTCTGCTTGTAAGGCAGATGCTCTGAACCAACTGCGCTAACTGCCCGTGCTGTTTTCAAAAGCGATGCAAAGGTACTGCTTTTTTTGATACCTCCAAATTTTTTCGCGACTTTTTTTCAAAAAAAGTGCATTTTTTGTGTTTTTTGCCCTTTTTTTGCCTTTTTTACGGCCAAAAATGCCTACCTTTGGGAAAAAATAACGGCGTGTGGCGCATGCTTGAGCCGCCGCCGGCAGTCTAATTTTTCATACATATATAATAGAAAACACTAACATGAAACAAAGTTTTATTTTTCTCGCCGACGGCTTTGAGGAGGTCGAGGCATTGACGGCAGTTGACGTGATGCGCCGCGCGGGCATGCCCGTGGCCACGGTGTCGATTAACGCAGGGCGTGAGGCGACGGGTGCCCATGGCGTGACGGTGGTGGCCGACGGCGTGTTTGACGACTATGACTACAGCGACGCCCTGTGGCTCATTCTGCCGGGCGGCATCCCCGGCGCGCCCAACCTCGCCGCCCACGATGGCGTGCGGCGTGCGCTCGAGGCCCAGAACGGGCGGGGCGGGGGAGTGGCGGCCATCTGTGCTTCGCCTGCCGTGGTGCTCGGCGCCATGGGCATGCTGCAAGGCTGCCGCGCTGTGTGCTACCCCGGCATGGAGGATACCATTGAGGGCGTGGACTGGCAGCAGAGCGCTGTCGCCATCGACGGCAACATCATCACCGGCAACGGTCCCGCTGCCGCTGCGGCGTTTGCCCTCGCCATCGTGGAGCGCAGCCTGGGCGAAGACGCGGCGCGCCAGGTCGCCAGCGGAATGCTGCTTCATAGTTAGGAGTTGTATTTAGTGAGGAGTTAGGAGTGAGGAGTTGGCGTCCGCACACGGGCAGCGGCAACACCACACACCACACTCCTCACTAAAAAAGCTCCCAAAACTTGTCGGTTAAAAAAAGTTTACTTAAATTTGCGGCTTGAATAATCACAGAACAAACAACAAAACGTCCGACAATATGAAAAGGATTGTAGCACTCATGAGTGCATGCGCGGTGGTGGCAGGGGTATGCCACGCCGTTTCGCCCGAGGTCATCGCAGGCGGCAAGATTGCCATGTTCAACGTTTATAACTGGCACTACGACAGCCGTTACAATGTCGTGGTCGAGGAGGCGCCCCAGTTCTACGGCGGCGGCTGGAATGCCCAGCTTGTCCCCGCCCCCACGGGCACCACGGTGACCTGCAGCGGCCTGTACTACGACCTGGCGCAGCCCATCACCGTTGATTACATCCGCAACACCGCAGCCATCATAGTTGACGGCCAGCCTGTGAGCACCCGCACCAGCGGTGCTACCGTGGGCGGCACGCGCCGCGACACCACCGTCAACGTGTATGTCATCAACGAGGACTACTGGGTCAACTATGGCGACCTGTCCGACGTCACCGGCACCGTCGAGGCCGACGGCTCCATCCACTTCGCCCAGGGCTTTGCCTACTACTTTGAGAACTGTTACCGCCTCACCATGCCCGACGGCAGTGTCATCGACGACACCACCGTCACCGTGAGCCCCATCCTGCGCGACTGCTGGCTCAGGACCCCCAACGGCCGCCACGAGTACCGCCTCAACTCACTCAATGCCCCCCTCGAGGGCAACGACATCTATATGGTCCAGACCGATGACAACACCGTGCAGGTGTGGAACCTGTGGGGGCTGGGCATGCCCGCCGTCACCCTCAACATCAACGAGGGCGGCACGGTCGATTTCGCCAGCCAGCCCGTCTTTGACCCCGCGCTCGACGACGAGGGCGAGGATGCGGGTTTCTACTACAACTGGACCGTGACTTGGCACAACGGCCGTGACTGCATGACGGGCTGGGCCAACGCCGGCAACACGGGCGACGCCACACGCGACGCCATCACCTGGGGCCCCTCGGGCATCAAGGCGCAGGGCGGCGCCAGCAAGGGTTATTGGCTTGACAACCGCCTGATTTTCACCGACGGTTCCTGCTTCGTCATCCCCGCTACGGGCATGCGCGGCGACGTGAATGGCGACGGCAGCATCGACCCCGCCGACATCAGTGCCCTCATCGACTACCTGCTCAACGGCAGCGCTGTCAATGTGGACAACGCCGACTGTAACCAGGATGGCAGTGTTGACCCCGCCGACATCAGCGCCCTCATTGACTTCCTGCTCAACGAGACCTGGGCAGACTGAAACAGGAATTACATTGGGATACATCAAAAGGGCTTCGCCGCGCGAAGCCCTTTTTAGTTGGGTGTTAGGGGGCCGGGAGTTGGCTGGCGCCACTCTGAACGGAACGAACCCGATACTAAATCAATACATCATTATCTGATTTTTATTTTTGCGGCGGCGCATTGTGCCGTTTTGGCATTGCGCTCAACTGTCCTTTTGCATACCGTCGGCGCTGTTTGGTGTTCATAATGGTGCATTTTGGGACGCATTTTATAGAATTTGGTAATGTAAGGTGCGTATTTTATCAAATAAACGCATTTTTTTTTCTAAAAATTTGTGTATTTCAAAATGTTTACATAAATTTGCAAAATCAATTTGAGATATGTTGCTTTATTGCTCTATCTATACCTTATAATATAATAAAAAACAAAGAATATTTTTTATTAACCATTTTTATTAACTCCTAAAATTTCAAGAATTTATGAAGAAAATTTTAGCACTTGTATGTGTATGCGCAGGCCTGACGGCTTTTGCTGCACCCAAGGTTAGCCATGCCACCGGCAACATGGTAACCAAGAGCAACACGCTGTTCAACCAGCTGACCGCTCCCGCAATGAAGATGGCTCAGGCCCAGAACCTGACCTTCCAAGAGTTTGCCAAGACCCACGACATGAAGGCCAACATGGTTCGCAATCAGAACGCTTCGCGCCGTGGTGCTGCCGATGTTATCATGGGCACCAAGGTTGTCATGCTCGATGCTTATGACTGGGAATTCACCTCGACCGGTTGCAACATCACCCCCGCAGCCTATGAGTACATGGGCGGTTGGGAGACCGAGTTCGTGGAGAGCGAGGCCGACGGCTATGTAACCGTTGACGGCATCTACTACACCCTGCCCGTTGAGCTGATTGCCGACTATGCCAACGAGGCTGTGGCTATGCCCAGCGGCATCATCCAATACACCTACCAGGGCGACAGGGTTTACAAGAACCGCGTCTATCAGGACACCACCGAGATGGTATGCCTGGTGAACGAAGGCTGGCTCCAGGACGACGTGTATGAGGACGTCCTCGGCGAGATCTGGGAAGACGGTACCGTTTACTTCGAGGACGGCTGGGCATACCTGTTCGTTGACATTGTCAACACGTACGCTTCGAAAACTGCTACCACTCCGCGTTCGAGCGACACCTCGATGAGCCTGTCGAATGTGTTCCGCAACACCTACTTCCTGGTTCCCAATGCCACCCACAGCTACTACTCGGTTCACGCAGAAACTGAAGCTGAGGTACCCTGCTACATGTACCAGTACGATGACACCACCGCTGTTGTATGGAACATCTTCGGCATGGGTTACCGCGGCGTTGTTGCCTTCATCTACGGCGACGGCACCATGGTAATGCCCACCTATCAGATAATGGCTCAGGACGACATGTCGAGCTATGCCCAGCAGTACACCCAGTATGACTGGACCGGCGCTGAGGACTTCTACATGGTAGCCTACGACCTCGAGCTCGACGACATTGACCAGATGGTTGAGCAGTTCAACGGCAGCTGCACCAGCACCATGATCAAGTGGGACGAGCCCACCTCGGCTGTTGACTTCATGACCAGGAAGAGCGATGGCGCTTCGATGCTTGGCGTTTACTTCTATCCCTGGACCAACAACGTGATCAACTTCAAGGACGGCTATGAGTTCTACTTCCCCGTTGAGATTCAGGACCTCGCAGGTGAGATCATCATTGGCGACGTTACCGAGGACGGTAAGGTGAACATCCAGTACACCGGCGAAGAGGACGTTACCCTGGAGATCATCGACCAGGACGGCAACAGCTACACCCCCGACGAGGATGGCAACATCCAGCTGCCCGAGGCTGGTGACTACACCATCATCGTAACCGCCAGCGCCGAGGGCTACAACGACCTCGAGGCCAGCAAGGAGATCACCTGGGAGGCTGCTACTGGCCTGCGTGGTGACGTGAATGGCGACGGATCGGTTGACCCCAGCGACATCAGCGCTCTGATCGACTACCTGCTCAACGGCAGCGCCGTTAACGAGGGTAACTCTGACTGCGACCTCAACGGCAGCATCGATCCCGGTGACATCTCGGCCCTGATCGACTTCCTGCTGAACAGCGTTTGGCCCAACTAATCGGCCGCGAACAACCGGCTGCAAGGCCGATTGAATGACAATCAACGGGGCTCCGCACTGGCTGCGGGGCCCTGTTTGTTTGTTGGCGGTGCCAACTTTTTGCCCCATGTTCCATGCCATGCACTGTGTGAAGAACTTATGGCATAAAAAACAGGCGTTTTAGTTGCATGTTAATCAAATAGTTTGTAATTTTGGCACTTTAATGCAAGAATTAACTTTTTGTCAAATTATAAATTAAGTATTTTTTATGAAGAAATTTTTCGCACTTGTGCTTGCCTGCGCAAGCCTGACGGCGGTTGCTGCCGGCGTCAATGAAGCAAGCGAGGGTCCTGTTCAGGCAGTGACCTTCCAGACTCCGCTGGACTACATGAAGGCCCACAACATCTCGTGGGGGAACAACAAGGGAGGCTTTGGCATGAACCAGGACGGCCTGGTTGCGCTCAGCGGCAAGTATATGACCTATCTGCACTATGCACACTACCGCACCGACGGTTCGCTCATCGATGTTGAGCCCTGCTACTCGGGCAACACCACTTGCAAGTACAAGGTGAGCTCCAGCGGCACGCTCCAGATTTCGGGCCTGTTCAAGAACACCTACAACAACACGACTTACTACCTGCCCATGACCGTTGACTATGAGAACGGTACCGTGCAGTTGAGCCACAGCATCAAGCTCAAGTCGATAGACCCCAGTTCTACCGAGCCCACCCGCGTGGACACCGTTCTGCGCCACTATGTGTACTCCGAGGGCTACTACCGCAACAAGGACACCTCGGCCAAGATTAACGGCAAGCTCCTGCCCGACGGCAGCATCATGTTTGGCGACGGCGACGGCGAGGGCTATGTGTACTACTGGTATCAGATCATCACCAAGTATGAGGACGGCGTGAAGGTTTCGTGCGACACCACATCTTATTATAATGTGTACCGCGGCACCCAGCTGGTGGTTGCCAACGGCCTGCACGAGTACTACGGCAAGGACGGCATGTACAACTCGGCCAACGTGTACCTCTATCAGCCCGAGGGCGACAGCACCGTGCTGGTGTGGAACCTGTGGGGCATCCACTATCCCTGCAATTACATGAACATCGGCAGCGACGGCACGGTGGACTTCCCCAGGCAAAAGGTGCGCTACGCCGATGCGTCGAGCTATGACACCGACACCCGCGACTACACCAGCTGGTGGTACAACGTGGGCTGCGACTACATCGACGGCACGGTGAGCAACCGCCACAGCGGCTGCAAGGGCACCATCACTCCCGACTCGCTGAACTTTGAGACCACCTTGGTTCACGACTACTACACCGAGGGCGGCTCTACCTATTATGGCAAGTTCTATGGTCCCTATCTGGACAACAAGCTCACCTTTACCAACGGCGCCCAGTTTGTTGTGCCCGTCGTTGACGAGGGCGTGCGCGGCGACGTGAACGGTGACGAGTCGGTTGACCCCAGCGACATCAGCGCTCTGATTGACTACCTGCTCAACGGCAGTGCCGTTAACGAGGGCAACGCCGACTGCGACCTCAATGGCAGCATCGACCCCGGTGACATCTCGGCCCTGATCGACTTCCTGCTGAACAGCGTGTGGCCCGCCCTGTAATTGAAGGCCAGGCCCGATTTTGACCATATGGCAAGGCTCCGCGCCGTCGCGCGGGGCCTTGCTTTGTTTTTGGGGTGAAAAGAAATTGAAAATGCTTGAATATTCAAGAGATGTTCACTATTTTTGTGGTTGAAATATAAAATCTCAACATTAACCCGTGTGACTGCTTGCGGTCATCACTTAAAACTATTTTTAATATGAGAATCAAGTCACTATTGTTCACGGCGATAGCAGTGCTGTTTGCCGTTGCTGCCCAGGCCCAGACCTTTGCCTCGGGCGGACTGTACTACCAGGTCGTTGACACGGCCAACAAGCAGGTGTTTGTTGCTCCCCATCCCAGCGGCTCCTATGGCACCGTGACGGCCAACCTGGCCACCCAAGTCTCCTATCAGGGCGAGACCTATGACGTCATTGGCATTGGCGCCGGCGCGTTTGTGAATGCCACCTTCTCGGGCAACCTCATCATTCCCGAGGGCTACATGTACATCGACAACGCCGCCTTTGAGGGCGCCGAGTGCGTCATGTTCAAGATTCCCACGACCATGCAGTATGTGTCAACGACGGCATTTTTCAAGAATAAGTTCAACTCGTTCTCGGTAACCATTGGCAACCCCTATTTCAAGGCTTGCATGATTAAGGTGACCGGCAAGACCACCCTGTTTTGCCTGAGCAATCCTGAGCAGAACTCGATTATCGCCGCGCCCGGTCAGGGTGTCGCCAACCATGGCGGCGGCGTTGTGGTGGTGCCCAGCGAAATCACCCGCATCGAGACCTGCGCTTTTGCCGAGTTGTCGCAGCTCACCAGCATCACGCTGCCCTCCACCATGGAGTATGTGGGCAAGAACGCTTTCCAGAACTGCTCCGGCCTGACCAAGGTGGTCATCAACAACCCCGCCACCGAGTATGGCAACGGCGTGTTTATCTCGTGTGCCAAGATTAACAGCGTGGCGCTGCCTGCAGGCATGCCCGAGCTGCCCAACCACTTCCTGGACGGCGCCGAGTCGCTCAAGAGCCTCAACCTGCCCAACGGCATGGTGCGCCTGGGCAACGGCTGCCTCATGAGCACGGGCCTCACCAGCCTCAACCTGCCCGAGACGGTGGAACTCGTTGACTCGTCGGCCCTGCAGTGGGTAACCACCCTCTCCAGCATCAACCTCAAGAATGTGAAGCGCATCCACAGCCAGGCCTTTGGCAACATGACGGCCCTGAGCAGTGTGACGGGCGGCGACCATGTGGAGTTTATCGGCAATGCCGCGTTCATCCGCTGCAACGCCCTCGCCGCCATGCCCAGCTTCCCCAACCTCAAGCAGATGCAGGGCCCGGTGTTCTACAACTGCACCGGCCTGCGTGAGGCGGTGATTCCCGCCAGCCTCGAGATGGCCGACGTCAACCCCTTTGTGAACTGCACCGCCCTCAACGAAATCAAGGTGGAGGAGGGCAGCACCCACTTTGCCGAGCTCGACAGCTGCCTCTATGAGATTGCCGACGGCGAGCCTTATGCCCTGTTGAGCATGCCCACCGCACGCGTCAACACGTGCATGGAACTGCGCCCCGGCACCGCCAGGGTCGGTCAGCAGGCCATGCGTTATTGCCCTGTCACCGAGTTCACCGCTTCGGACGGCTTGAGGATTATCGATAACGCCTTCATGTCCACCGCCCAGCTGCACACGCTTGTGCTGCCCTCGACCCTCGACTCGATCTACGGCGGCTTTGATGGCAGCGCTGCGCTCACCAGCGTAACCGTGCTGGCAACCGTTCCTCCCGCAATCACTGGCGTCTTTGCTGCCGAGGCCTATGAGAACGCCACCCTGTATGTGCCCATGGCCAGCGTGGAGGCTTACAGCAACGCCGAGGTTTGGGAGAACTTCCAGAACATCGTGGGCATGGGCGAGCCCGTGACAGTGAACCGCGGTGACGTGAACGGCGACGGCAGCATCGACCCCGCCGACATCAGTGCCCTCATCGACTACCTGCTCAACGGCAGCGCTGTCAATGTGGACAACGCCGACTGTAACCAGGATGGCAGTGTTGACCCCGCCGACATCAGCGCCCTCATTGACTTCCTGCTCAATGAGACCTGGTCTATGTGACACACGATGATATCGCGCTATTGCGCGAAGGATTAAATTAGACAGCCTGGACAACTGCGACGAAAAGTTGTCCAGGCCGTTTTTTAGTTAGGAGTTAGGAGTTGGGAGTTGGCAGCTGCGCACTTGGCACGGGAACCCCCGGCGGCAACAACTATCAAAAAACACGGCTTTTTGTGCTTGTGTGGCGCAATGCGGCGAGGATACCTTTGCGTTACGGGCGATTTTGCCCGCAACCAGTAATAAATCCAATACGATGAAGAAACACAAGCCAATGAGAGAAATCCAGGTTGTTCCCCGCGGCGTGGTGCCGCACGTCAACGGCGAGGCGGCACCGCCCGGCACGGCCGCCGCAGCGCAAAACCTGCGTGAGCACGAGCAGGCGCTGGTGGTGACGGGGCAACCGGCCGCCGTTGGGCAAATCACGGCGGGCGACCGCCTGCTGCTGATTGCCGACGGGCACTATGTGACTGGCCGCGGCGCCAGCGTGCTGATTGACGGCACCGTCGCCGCTACCGCCAGCGGCGACATCATGAGCGCCCATGCCATCGGGCAAGTTATCGTTGTCGTGGCTACGGGCGGTTTCATCTACCTCACGCGGTCTGCCCAAGGCGTGTGGACGGTGCTGGACCCCGCCGATGCCCTGCCGAGCCTGACGTTCACTGCCGGCACCTCCACCTCTACCGCCACGATTGACGCATACACCTTTGCCTCGCCCTATAGCCAATGGCGCGCGCCGCTGGCCGGCGAGGATGTGTCGGCGCTGACCGCCATGCTGCGCTCGGCGTGGAGCGGCCTGTTGGCCGATGTGGCCGCCGAGGGCCGCCATGCCGCCCCGATGCTGGTGCGCTGGGCGGTGCGCATGGTTGACGGCAACTACCTGTGGATGAGCGACCCCGTGCGCGTGGGCGACGAGACGCTGGCCAACACCGACCGCTTGTCGCTGTCGGTGACCACCAGCGGCAACAATTTTACGGGCACGGCGGCCGATGTGCTGCCTTGTGTCCACTATGCCCTCGTCATCAACGTGGTGTCGGGCATCGCCCCGGCATGGCGGCCGCTCGTTGCTGCCATCGACGTTTTGGCCACCGACGAGGCGTCGCTGTTCACCGCGAGCCGCTCGCTGGACTACCGCTGCCTGACGCGCACTGTCGGTCCGCGCGACTATCTGCTTGAGGTGCGCCTTACGCCCAGCAGCGCCGCAGCCGTGAGCAACCGGCTTGCCGCCTCGCCCTGGCGGCTCATTGCCACGGCGCCCGCCTCGGCAACCAGCGGCGCCGATTTCACGGCACCTGTCGAGGCGGTGACGATGACCAGCGCCCAGTGTGCTGCCGTGGGCACGATGCTCAGCGATGTCGGTGGGGTGGTGTGCGCCACGGCGGCGTGCGGCAGGCTCTATTGCTGCACGGGCGGCGGCGACGTCGTCGTGAGTGCGCCGGGCAACGCCTTTGTCGAGGCTCATCGCCGCAGCGTCATCGGCGCCGCTCCCATTGCCATTGCTGCTGTGACGCGCTCGCTCTACAACGGCGGCTTTGGGCGCTACCCGGTGTATGTGTTCACCAGCGACGGCATCTATGCCATTCCGCAGACTGCCGCGGGCACGCTGGGCGAGGCGCGTCTGGTGGACCGCACGGTCATCGCTCCCGGTGTACCGCCCGCCGAGGCCTGGCGTGACGTGTGGTTTGTATCGCGACACGGCCACCTGTGCCGCCTGAGTGCCTCGCGCGTGGATGTCGTGCGCCGCGATGCCGCCGTCACTGCTATGGCGTGGTGCAATGCCCATCGCGAACTGTGGCTGTTGCCCGATGAGGGCTACCCCGAGGCGGTGATGGACAGCGGGGCGTCGAGTGTCCGCACCGTTGAGGCGGTGCAGCTCTACGGAGACCCGCTGCATGCCGTCGCCGTGCTGGCCAACGGCGCGGTGCTTGACTTGGAGCAGGAGCAGCCGGCGGCGATGTCCGTCGGTTGGCGCTCTCATCCCGTCGCGGTGTCGCCGCTGATGGGCGAGCGTGTGCAGCGCGTGGTGTGGCACTTGAGCGGCGAGGACCTGCAACTCACCCTGCGCGTGACGGGGCAGCGCGGCATCATGGCCAGCGAGTGGCCGGTGAGCGTGATGGCGGTGGACGGTGACATCAGTCAGCCGCTGGCCGCCGCCCCGATGCGCATTGCCGCGCGCACCCTGTGCTTCGCGGCCGAGGGCACGGCGCCGACGGGAACGATGTTCATGAAAACCCTCATTTACTGCCGTTAGCCATGAGCGGATTGTCATCCCATGAACTTACTGCCCTTGTCACGGAGAACAACCGCCGCCTGGCGTTGCTCGACGAGGGCGAGTATGACCCGGCGCGCGGAGTGGGGTGCTGCGGCGAGCGCGTTGAGGCCCATGGCGGCATGGTGCCGGCAGCATTGATGGCCGAGCATCCCGAATACCGCATGATGGCGGGCGAGGAGTTGCGCCTGGCGCGCGACCGCCTGCGCGTGAAGTATGACTTCGAGTTCTGGTGTGTGCGCTGCGCCCGCATCCGCATCAAGGGCACGGGGCAGGTCGAGCCGTTTGTCCTCAATAGTCCCCAGCGCCGGTTGCTCGCGGTGATGGAGGGGCAGCGCACGGCTGGGCAACCCGTGCGCGTCATTCTGCTTAAGGCGCGCCAGTGGGGCGGCTCAACGCTGGTGCAGATGTACATGGCGTGGATGCAGCTGGTGCGCCACACGGGCTGGAACAGCTTCATCTGCGGCCACCGCCAGTCCACGAGCAAGGGCATCAAGCGCATGTACAACCTGCTGTTGCGGTGCTATCCGCCCGAGATGCTGCCCGATGAGGTGCCCCGGGGCCAGATGCTGCGCTTCTCCAAACTTGAGGGCCAGCCCAACGTGCAGCAGATTGAGGCGCGCGACAGCCTGGTCATCACGGGCAGTTCGTTGAGCGAGGATGCCGTGCGCGGCTATGACATCACGATGGCGCACCTGAGCGAGGTGGCCTTTTGGAAAACCAGTGCCATGCATTCGCCCGACGACCTGGTGCGCAGCGTGTGCGGCAGTGTGGCGCTCAGGGCCGACACCGTGGTGGTGCTGGAATCGACCGCCAACGGCGTGGGCAATTATTTTCACGACATGTGGCTGATGTCCGAGATGGGCCGCACCGACAAGGCGACGGTGTTTGTGCCGTGGCACGCCATCGGCATGTACCGCCTGCCGTGCGGCGACATCGCGGCGCTGTGGCAGGCGATGGACGACTATGAGCGCCGCCTGTGGGACGAGGATAAACTCACGCTGGAGCAAATCAACTGGTATCACCACAAGCGGCTTGAGTACCGCAGCCAGGCGCAGATGATGGCAGAGTATCCCGGCAGCCCCAGCGAGGCGTTCACCGCCACGGGCAACAATCCGTTCAAGCGCGACGAACTGGACCGCTTGGCGCTGAACTGCCGCCGGCCGCTGCTCACGGGCGACATCCAGGGCGCGGGACTGAAGGGATTGCCCGCCTTGCGCGACGTGCATCTGGTCGAAGTCGAGGGAGGGGCCTTGCAGGTGTGGAAGCGCCCCGACCCGCTGGTGCCCCGGCAGAGGGGCTACCTGGTCGTGGTGGACGTGGGCGGCAGGGCCGAGGGCAGTGACTACTCGGTGATTGCCGTCATGCGGCGGCCCCGCAACGGCAATGACCCGACGGCTGTGGTGGCGCAATGGCGCGGACACATCGACCATGACGAACTGGGGTGGAAGGCGGCCCAACTAGCGCTGCTGTACAACCACGCGCTGCTGGTGGTGGAGTGCAACACCCTTGTCAACGAGGCGGCGCGCGAGGGTGAGAGCGAGTATATCTTGAGCAATATCTACCAGTTCTATCCCAACCTGTACAAGCGTGACCGCAAGAAACTGGGTTTTCACACCAACCGCAAGACCAAGCGCGAGGCCATCGCCGCGCTCATCAAGGAGGTGCGCGACTGCTCCTACATCGAGCGCGACATGGAGGCGGTGAACGAGATGCGCACATATGAGGAACGCGACAACCGCTACGAGGCGGCACTGGGCAAGCATGACGACATATTGATGACGCGCGCCATTGGCCTGCTGGTCATCATGGAAGAGGAGAACAAGCGCGGCACGGGACACGACACCCTGCCGCTGCCCGGCATGTTCACCGGCAGCGGCATCGCCGTTCGCGTCAAGTGAAACGCCCCGCGCTGCAAAACACCGGTTCATGCGCGCATGACAAAAGAAAACCGCAGACCTGAATGGCCTGCGGTTTTCTTGTATAGTAAACTAAATTGTTGTCTTACTTGATCACCTTGCTGGTGTTGTTGGTGCCGTCGTTGTAGTTAACGACCTTGATGTTAACGCCTTCGAAGGGCTCGTTGCTCTCCATACCTGCTACGTTGTAGTAGGTAACGCTCTTGATGCTCTTCTCACCAACGGTCTCAACAACGTCGCTGCTGCCGTGCAGGGCAACGCGGTTGTAGAGCTGGAAGCGCTGCTCACCGTTACCGCCGGTCATGTACCAGAAGTTGCTCTGGTCGGGGGTCCAGCCTGCGATGTTGGACTCGCGGAAGTTGAACACCTGGTTGGCGATGATCATGTCAGCCATGTTGTGCTGTTCGAGGTCGGTGTTGTGCATGTACAGACCTACCAGAGCAGCGTCGTCCTTCTTGAGGGGGCCATTGTCTTTGTACTTCTTGGCGTTCTTGCTCGAGAAGTGGGTGCCCATCTCGTTGGCGTTGTAAGCGAGCAGGGTGTAAACGTTGTAGTTCACGCCGTCAACAACCTTGGTGTCGTCTTTCTTCTTCCAAGTGATGTTGGTGGTGTTGGGCAGACGGTCGCCCTGTGCAAAGCTTTCCATATCGCCGTCCTCGTTCTCCATCTCAACGAGCTGGATGTTCTCGGGAACATAGATGTCGCACTGGAACGAGTTGTAAGTAATCTCACCATAAACGGTGCTTGCGTCCAAGTTGATGGGAGTCAGTGCCTGTACAGCCTCGTTGGCATAGATGGCGTCGTCATCGAGCCAGAACCATACGAGTTGGGGAGTGCCACCCTGGAAGCTGATAACGTTGTCATAAACAGCGTCACCGTAGGTCATGCGGGTGAACAGGTGGTCGGTGGTAGCAGTACCGATAATTGCGGGGCTGCCGTCCTCAAGCCAACCGAGTTCGCCGTTGGTCTGAGCAAATGCGCTCATGCTGATCGAAGCAGCTGCTGCAAAAAGAAGTAAATTTTTAATCTTCATAGTAAAATGAGTTAAAAAGTTAGTAATAATGTTAATTAATATTTGTTGTATTATAGTAGTTCTCGTTTTTGTTTCCATCATGCCCCGACCTGTCGGCCAGAGACATAAATGAAACATTAATAAATCGTTGAAAATGAGTAGATAGACGCAAAATATGCGCTTTTTCCACCCTTTTCAGGGTACAATATTACAAACTTTTTTTGAACTGACAAAATTTTTTCAAAAAAACGGCAAAAAAAGTCTGAAAATTTGCTTTGGCGGCATGGATGTGGAATTTTGTTCCGCAGTGCCGCGCGGCGGGTCAGCCTAATCTCTTGCCCGCTCTGGTCAGGCGCCTCAAGCGCTTGAGGCATGCCGCGATGTCCACGGGCCTGAACTCGGGGGCGCGCAGCGGAGGGCGGTTGGCAACGGGCTGTGGCTGGCGGGGCAGGGGGTTGATTGTCATTGCTTTATGGTTTTGAATCGGTGGGCTGGCCAGTGACTGGAGCCTCGCTGTGGAGGGGCAGGGTGTAGGAGATGCCCAGCGACAGGCCCAGTGAGCCCCCGCGGGGACCGTAGCCGGGGATGAACCATGGGTCGGAGCGGTCGCTCTTGCCATGGCTGAAGATGCTGTGCAGTCTAATCATCCAGCCCATCGACAACTGGTTGAATAACTTGACTTTAAGTCCCAGTCCCAGCTCGCCCCACAGGGCATGGGAACGCTCGCCGGTGATGTCACATTGCAGGGTCTCGCGCCAGTAGCCGTTGGTGTAGCTGACGCCGGTGATGTCGTAGCCAAAGGTGCTGTAACCCAACCTCAGGCCCACGAGCGCTTGGTAGTCGGGGCTGTTCTTGAACATGAAGTTGTAGTTGGCGCCCACCTTGATGTAGGGCGACGGCTTGCCCTTGTAGGTGAAGTTCATGCCGTCGGGGGTGGACTTGGCCCAGCCCAGGCCGAGTTCGACGGCGGGCTGCACGCGGTTCCACATGTTGAGCGTGGCGTTGACGTCGGCGCTGGCGTAGCTCTGGCCAAAGGCCATGAACAGCGGCTCGACAAAGTTGACGCCGATGCTCAGGTCGGTCAGTTTGGGATAGTGCTTATAGACGCGCCGCAGCGAGTCCTTGCGCTCCTGCTCGGCGGCCGCGGTGCTGTCGCCGCTGATGTATTGCTGGATGATTTTTTCGTCGATGCCCTTGGGCGGCGGCTGCACGCGGTTGGTCTCGGGCGTGACGGGCGTGACATGGCGCTTGTCGGGCGTCTGGGCCAGTGCCGTGAATGCGGCGAGCAGGGTCAATATGGCGAGAATGCTGTGTTTCATCTTATTGGAAATCGGTGAAATATATTCTCATCGAGGGCGCGGCCAGATTGGTGATGGTGTTGGTAATCAGCACAATGGAGTCGATTCCCGCAGTGGTGTGGTGCACCTGGCGGATGTTGAAGTTGTACATCGCGCCGCACTCGGCCGAGTGGAAAAACGGCACCGCTTCGTAGTCAAAGGTGACGGTGTCGCGCACCAGCGTTTGCTCATTATTTATAGAGGCCCAGCGCGCAAAGCTGTAGCTCGTGGAAGCGGCGTTGGCGCGCAGCGGCAGATAGATCTCGTTGACCGCGGCGTTGTCGACCAGCAGGCTGTCGCCGGGTGCGCCGATGCCCATGACGGTGAGGCCCTGCACGGTGGCGCTGGTCTGCCCGACATAGAGTTCGGCCAGCGGCAGGCTGCTGCCGTTGTCGCTGCAGTTGCCGTTGTCGCATGCCGCGAGCAGCGCGCAGGCGGCAATCAGCGCCAATGCGATGTGTGCCAGTCTGTTCATTCGGTCTGTGCGTCAACAGTGACGGGTTGCTCCACGCGCGGCAGCGGGTTGTCCCTGCCTGCGGTGATGGCGCTGTCGCCGTCGGTGATTTCCTCGTTGATTTCGTAGTGGTTGCGGTCGCTGCTGTGGCGGATGATGAGTTCGCCCAGGAATCCCGTGAGGAACAGCTGGGTGCCCAGCAGCATCATCGTCAGGGCGATGAAGAAGTAGGGCGAGTTGGTCACGAGCGTGTAGCTGCCGCCAGTGTACATGTTATAGAGCTTCAAGGCGCCGACGACGATGACGGCGGCGAGGCCCAGCAGAAACATCAGGCTGCCCAGCAGACCGAAGAAGTGCATGGGCTTGACGCCAAACTTGGTCTGGAACCACAGCGTGAGCAGGTCCAGATAGCCGTTGACAAAGCGGTCGAGGCCAAACTTGGTGGAGCCGTACTTGCGCGCGCGATGCTGCACCACCTTCTCGCCGATGCGGCCAAACCCTGCCGCCTTGGCAAGGTAGGGCACATAGCGGTGCATGTCGCCATACACCTCGATGTGCTTCACCACCTCGCGCCTGTAGGCCTTGAGGCCGCAGTTGAAGTCGTGCAGGTTGTGGATGCCGCTCACGCGCCGCGCCGTGGCGTTAAACAGCTTGGTGGGGATGGTCTTGCTCAGCGGGTCGTAGCGCTTCTTTTTCCAGCCGCTCACCAGGTCATAGCCGTCCTGGGTGATCATGCGGTACAGCTCGGGAATCTCGTCAGGGCTGTCCTGCAGGTCGGCGTCCATGGTGATGACCACGTCGCCCTGGACGCGGGCAAAGCCGGTGTTCAGCGCCGGCGACTTGCCGTAGTTGCGGCGAAACGACACCCCCCTCAGGCGCGGATTGCGGCGGTGCAGGTCCTTGATCACCTGCCACGAGCCGTCGGTGCTGCCGTCGTTGATGAACAGCACCTCGTAGGTGAACTTGTTCTCGTCCATCACGCGCTCGATCCACTGCGCCAGCTCGGGCAGCGACTCGGCTTCGTTATACAGCGGTACTACTACTGATATGTCCATGTGATATCTCTTGTTTTGGTCGTTACTATAATAATAATGTCTAACGGTGCGGCTTGATGCCGCGGCGGGCAATAAGGGCAGTGAGGGCGCTCAGCACCGAGCCGCCGAAGGTGATGAACCAGAACATGCTCATCACGACATCCACGCCCGACGGCATCAGCTGCTCGTCAATCATGCGTTGCAGCACTTGCTTCACCTCGGCGTACTGTGCCTGGCCGCCCATCATCTCGATGGTGCGCCCTGCCTGCACATACATGAAGTCGGGCCGTGCGTACTGCAGCACCAGGGCGATGATCAGGCTCGAGACGATGGTGCCGCAGATGAACAGCATGATGCCCAGCATCCACAGCCCCGAGTACTCGGTGAAGCCGTCGTCCTCGATGAACTTGCGGCGCTGCAGCCGATATACCACCAGGGGAATGCCGGCCAGCATCGCCACAAACACGAGGCTCAGCACGGGGTACAAGTCAGAATATATCGACGCCGTGCCTGCGCAACCCATGTACAGGCCGAAGGGGAACCCCCATTCGCCCGCGAGCTGGAATATGTTTTTTTTCTTCTCCATGCCGCAAACCGCAATTGCAACTTGCAAAGTTAGGCAAATTAATCGAGACTCGCCCTCGTGGAGGGCAGAAAAATCGCCTTTCTCATGCAAAAGCCTTCCAAAGTCGGTTTTCGGCTCCCGGATGGGTGCTGATTGGAAATAAATTCTTATTTTTGCGTCAATCAACAAGCTTATAGCCATTTGACCATGAATAATCCTGAACTCAGCAATCGATTGGCGGCGTTGCTGGCGGTGTGCCTGCTGGTGTTGCCGCTGCTCGTGTCGTGCCATGGCGATGCGCCCAAGGGCCATGCCGCCGATGCCCATTATATGCAGATAGACAGTGCCCTGCGCGGCATTAGGAACGTGGACACACTGCAGTCGTTGCTGCGTGGCTATCAGGATGCGGGCGACGACGCGGGCGTGATGCTCGCCAGCAGGCATCTGGGCGAGCGGCTGCGCTTCGAGTCGCGCTTTGCCGAGTCATTGGCAGCGCACCACATGGGCTATAACACGGCCTTGCGGCTGGGCGATACAATCGAGATGGCGCTGATGCTCAACAACATCGGCACCGTGTACCGCCGCACGGGCCGGCTCGACTCGGCTGTTTATTACCACTACAGTGCGCTGCGCCTGTGCGAGCAGTTTGGCGGCAAGGACGACCCCGAGGCCGTCGAGTGCCATGTGAAGTCGCTCATCGGCATCGGCAACGTGGAGTTGTCGATGCACAACTACAGCAACGCCGACAGCGTGTTGCACTTGGCGCTGGCGAGCGAGCTCGAACTGTCGCATGGCAATGACAGGAGCCTGGCCCTGATTTATTCCAACCTGGGCGAAATCAGGCATTTCCGCAGCGACAACGACTCGGCCATGTTCTTTTATACCAAGTCGCTGGAGTGCAGCAAGCGGATGAATGATGCCAAAGGCGTCGCGCTGAGCCACGCGCAGTTTGGCGAGGTGTACGAGAGCGAGAACCGCCTGGAGCAGGCCATGAACGAGTACAGCACCGCCCACGTGATAATGAAACAGAAAAATGACATGTGGCACGGGCTGGACGTGTGCATGGGCTTGGCCCGCGTCAGCCTCAAGACCGGCAACAGCGCCGCCGCCAGGGCCTACATCGCCGCTGTCGATAGCGTGGCGCACGCTATCGGCGCTCAGGCGGTCGTGGCACAGGCGCTTGCCCTCCAGTCGCAACTGGCCGAGCTGGACGGCGACCACAAACGAGCCCTGAGCCTCTACCGCCACAGCAAGGAGTTGGAGGACAGCATCTATGGCTGGAGCGGCCCCGACGTGTTGCGCGACCAGGCGGTGAGCTATGAGCGCATGCGGTCGATGGCCGAGAAAGACACCCTCAGCCAGGACATCGCGCGCCAGCGCAAATACCGCGCCATGCTGCAGTGGCTGGTGACTGCCCTTGCGGTGATGTCGGCGCTGGCCGTTGCGGCCCTGGTATATGTGATTCGCACCCGTGCCCGCAGCCAGCAGGTGATGATGCAAATCGAGGAAACGCGCAACCTGTTCTTTACCAATGTGGCGCACCAGCTGCGCACGCCGTTGACGGCCATCATGAGCGCCGTCGACACCATCGTCGCCAGCCAGCCGCCCGCCGGCAAGGAGAACTACAACGCTGTCGATGTCATCGGCCGCCAGGGCAACAACTTGTTGCTGCTCGTTGACCGCATCCTGGAGGTGGGCGACGTGCACAGCGCCATCGTCACGCCCGAGTGGCGGCGCGGCGACGCCGTGGCATTTGTGCGCATGGTGGTCGATGGTTACCGCGACAACTGTGTGGAGAAGCACCTCGAACTCACCTATTCGCCCCGCGAGAATGGCGCCGATATCGACGTGGTGCCGCGCTATCTGGGCAGCATCGTCGGCCGCCTGCTCGAGAATGCCATCGCCTATAGCCCCGAGTTTAGCCGCATTACCGTCACCACCAGCATCGACAAGGGCCGCTTTGTCATCTGTGTCGCCGACAACGGCATGGGCATCGACAAGAAGGACCTGCCCCATGTGGTGGAGCCGTTCTTCCGCGGTGCCGTGGCCGAGCAGATGGTCGAGGGTGTGGGCATCGGACTGACGGTAGTGCACGACATGTGCCTGGCCATGGGGGGCACGGTGACCGTGGACAGCAAGCTGGGCAACGGCACCGTCGTCACCGTGTCGCTGCCGTGCCGCCACGGCAATGCCGTGAAACAACGCCTTGAGGAATATTCCGCACGGGTGCGCAATCTGGTGGCTCGGGCCGTCCCCATCGGCGAGGATGGCGAGGAGGACGGCGCAACCGCCGCGCAGGGCGGCACCGACCGCCCTGTGGTGCTCATCGTCGAGGACCACAACGACGTGGCGCACCTCGTGGGCGCTCAGCTGGGCACGGTCTATGACGTGCACTATGCCACCAACGGCGAGCGCGGCCTGTACTATGCACGCGAACTGAAGCCCGAGCTGATTGTCACCAACATGAATATGCCCATCATGGACGGGCTGGAGATGTGCCGCCGCATCCGCGCGTCGCGTCACCTGGCCGTCACTCCAGTCATCATGCTCAGCGCCCACAGCAGCGTGGCCGAGCGCGTCAAGGCCATCCAGGCCGGTGCCGACATCTACCTGACCAAGCCCGCCGACAGCAGGGAGTTGCGCCACTGGGCCGACCACCTGGTGCAGCGCCACAGGGTGTTTGCCGAGTACTGTTTATCGTCCCTCGACGAGGAGGTGCTGCCGCTGATGCCCCGCGACAACGACAGCTTGGAGGACACGCTGTTCCTTGAGCGGTTCGTCGGCTTTGTTGAGTTGCAAAGCGCCAGCGGCAACATCAAGCTCGACCTGGACCGCTTTGCCCGCGAGATGAAGATGGGCGAGACACAGGTCAAGCGGCGCATCCAGGCCTTGACGGGCATGACGACGACGGCCTACATCACCCATGTGCGCATGGCTCGCGCGCTCCGGCTCATCAGGCTGCACCCCGACATGCGCGTGGGCGACGTGGCCGAGCAGTGCGGATTTGCCGATGTGGCCTATTTCTCGCGCGTCTTTCGCCAGCACCACGGCATGACGCCCACCCAGGCGCGCACTTCTCTCTCAATATAGAGCGAGGTAAGTCAATGTACGGCAATAGGTTGTAACTATACATCTAAAGTAAAGCAATAAGAAGAAATCGGCAAGGTCTTGAGGGACTTTGCCGATTTCTTCTTGTCAACGGAACCGCCTGAGCGGCGGCTGAAAGGCGTCGGGGATGAACTCGATGACAAAGTCGGGCGCGTTGCCCACAATGATCATCACGTCGTACTGCACCGACAGCTTCAGTTCGTAGTGGCTGAGATAGCCGTTGGCGGCATTTACCAGATTGCGTATTTTGGCCGGGGTGATGGAGTCCATGGGGTCGTAATGCTCGCCGCTCTGGCGCGTCTTGACCTCAACAACGTGGAGCCGTCTTGCGCCGGTTTCCTGCGCCACGATGTCAATCTCGAGCCGTCCCAGCCGCCAGTTGGTCTCGCGAATGGTATAACCCTTGCCGATGAGCAGGTCGCATGCCGCTTTTTCGCCCTCGGCGCCCAGTTTGTTGTGCTGTGCCATAGTGGTTTATTGTTTCTCTGCATCGGTCACTGGCCCACGGCCCGCGTTGCTGCCCCAGCGGGCTTGCTGGCGCGCCGACATCTGGTTTTCGGCGGGGTTGTCCTGCGGGTGCCACAGCTGCGGGTGGTGCAGCTCCTCGGGCATATATTGCTGGTTGACGAAGTGGCCGGGATAGTCGTGGGCATAGTGGTAGTCGTTGCCGTAGCCCAACTGCTTCATCAGTCCCGTGGGCGCGTTGCGCAGGTGCAGCGGCACCGGGGCGTTGCCGGTGTTGCTGACGAGCGCCAGGGCATCGTCGATGGCCAGATAGGCGCTGTTGCTCTTGGCGCTGGTGGCCAGGTAGATGGCGCACTCGCTCAAGGGGATGCGCCCCTCGGGCCACCCGATTTTGTTGATGATGTCAAACGTGGCGTTGGCCAGCAGCAGCGCGTTGGGGTTGGCCAGGCCGATGTCCTCGGCGGCCAGGATGCACAGGCGGCGCGCGATGAACTTGGGGTCCTCGCCGCCGGCGATGAGCCGCGCCAGCCAATAGACCGCCGCGTCGGGGTCGCTGCCGCGCACGCTCTTGATAAAGGCCGAGATGATGTCGTAGTGCATCTCGCCGCCCTTGTCAAAGGCCAGCGGGTTTTGCTGCAGGCGGCTGGTGACGATGTCGTCGTTGACGACAAACGCCTCGCCCTCGTGCAGCGACTGCATGATGAGGTCCAGAATGTTGAGCAGCTTGCGGGCGTCGCCGCCGGCAAAGCGCAGCAGCGCCTCGGTCTGCTCGATGCGCACCTCGCGCCCCGCGAACATCTTGTCGGCGGTGACGGCGTGGTCGAGCAGGCGCAGCAGGTCGTCGCGGTCCAGCGGGTTGAGGACATAGACCTGGGCGCGCGAGAGCAGGGGACGGATGACCTCAAACGAGGGGTTCTCGGTGGTGGCGCCGATGAGCGTCACCGTGCCGCGCTCCACGGCCCCCAGCAGCGAGTCCTGCTGTGACTTGTTGAAGCGGTGTATCTCGTCGATGAACAGGATGGGACGCCCCTTGGCAAACACGCTGGCAGCGTCGGCGCGGCAGCGCTCGAGCACCTCGCGCACATCTTTCACGCCCGAGGTCACCGCCGACAGGGTGTAGAACGGCACCTGGGTCTGCTCGGCGATGATGCGCGCCAGGGTGGTCTTGCCTACGCCCGGCGGGCCCCACAGGATGAACGACGAGATGCTGCCGCTTTCTATCATGCGGCGAATCACCGCTCCCGGTCCCACCAGGTGCTGTTGTCCAATGTAGTCGTCGAGCGACCGCGGCCGCAGCCGTTCGGCAAGAGGTTCGTAAGTCATGGTCGTGGCTGTGTTTTGTTGTTGTTCAGAAGGCAAAGATACAGAATTTTTCCCGAATATGCAAAGCGTCCCAAGCGTGGTAACCTCGTTTTGGCAATGTGGCGCAGTGGGGCAGGGCGCTGAAAAAAATCAGGCGGCCCGCAGTGGTGGGGTCGCCTGACTGTTTTGCTAAGAACCGCCGGTGCGGCTCTTGGGTTTCAAGGATTGTATTACTTCACAACCTTAACGGCGCTGGTGGTGCCGTCGGTGTAGGTGGTCACGGCGATGCAGATGCCCTTGGCCTCGCTCATCTCCTGGCCGGCCATGTTGAAGTAGCGGGTGCTTGCCACGGTCTTGCCGGCAGCAACCTCGGCTACCTGGGTGGGATCGTCAGAGCCTTCAAGGTAGATAATGTTGGAGGGAACGAGGGTGCCGTCTTCCTGCTCGTACCACTGGCGGATGCCGATGCGCTGGTTGAAGAGGGGGTCGTAGCCCTCGGCATTGGTGCGATAGAAGTAAGCGTAGGACTCGCACACGTCCCAACCAAGGTGGTTGTAGGGAACAATGCTCGTGTTCTCGTCAAAGTCGTAGATGTAGGTGCCGGCTTCAAAGGTGAACAGCAGGTCGTTGTCGGTGTAAACGCTGTAGTAGATGCGCTCGGGGTCCATAATCTCACCATCGGTGGTGGTGTCGCTCAAGGCATAGGCGAATACCGACCAGCCGCTCTCGTCGCCACCGTCGCTCCACGTCAGAGCCTGGGGGTCGGCGGGAGTGCCGTTGGCAGCGTAGTCCGAGGGTGCGGGCAGGTACCAATAAACAATGTTGGACGAGTTCTTCACGCCGTCAACGGTGTAGTGCACCTGCACGCCGATGCGCTGGGTAAAGAAGGTCTCGTAGCCAGCGGCATTGGTGCGATAGATGTAGGCGCTGGTGGGATTAACGTCGTAGCCTGAGTGGGTGAAGGGCACCTCGGTAACGTCCTCGTCAAAGTCCCAGCTATAGGTGTGGGCGTCGAAGGTGAACAGCTGGTCGTCGTCGGTGTAGATGCTGTAGGTCATGAAATCGGGAATGATGTCGTTGCCGTCAACGTCCTTGGCCTCGATGAGGTAGGAGAGCCTGCTGTAGCCGCCCTCGGTGCCGCAGTCATACCATGCGTCCTTGCCCAGGGCCTCGTAGTCCAGGCGCGGGTCGGCGGGAACGGCGGGTGCGATAACCTGCTTGTTGAGAACGGTGTTGATGTCGATGTCGCCCGGGCAGGACAAGTCATCGTCCCAAATGGCGCTCAGACCCGTCATGGCAACGTTGTCGGGGAACTCGGCCTCGATGTCGCCAGTGGTTCCCTGCAGCGTGATGGTGTTGCCGTCAATGACAAAAACAGCATCGTCAACATCCTCGACGGCGAAGTAAACGTAACCATCGCTCGGGTCGCAATAGGAAGTTACCCAAGCCAGAACCAGGGCGTAGCCATAGTCTGACTGAAGGAGCTTCTGGCCCATGGGCATGTGAATCTCGTTGCCCTCGATGGTGCCCTCGGCCCAGAAGTCATTGCCAGTGAGACCGTAGATGGGGTCCTTGATGTAAACCTTGTTGTCGTCACCATACACGACGGTGACAATGCCCTCCTGTTCCATGAGATACAGGCTGCCGTTGCTGTCGGCAACCATCGACTGGCCAGCGCGGGCATAGGTCACTGCCTCGCCCTCGGGCTGAGAGGTGATCAGGCCAATCTTGGGGGCCTTTTCGATGGCCCTGGCGGTGGTGGCAGACTTGTAGCTGCCGGCGGCAGATGCGGTCAATGCGACTGCTGCAGCAAGAAGTAATACTAATTTCTTCATATTCAATAAACTAAAAAAATTAATAAAAAAATAATATATTCAAAATGATGGCAACGCCAGAGCGTGCTCGGGCGGCTGTGATTGCGCCGCGATGTGTCCTTTCAAGCGCATGCACAATTTCAAGCTGCAAAGTTAATCATTATGGTTGAAATGACAAAAGTATTACGAAGAAAAAAGGTGGACCAAACAACAATGTGTCAAATAACTATAACAACAATGAACAATCCCGGGCAACACGCTGTCGTTGGTTGTCCCGAGCTGCTCAAGTTTTTTTTGTGAAAAAAATCAGGCGGCCCGCGTGGTGGGGTCGCCTGACTCTTGGTTTATCGCTCATGGGGCCGCGCCCGCGGCCCTGTTGAGTTCAAATGGGGATTGCTTGATTACTTCACAACCTTAACAGCGCTGGTGGTGCCGTCGGTGTAGGTGGTAACAGCGATGCAGATGC
>CALEJB010000041.1 GCA_937898675.1 uncultured Prevotellaceae bacterium | reverse complement strand
ATTCCGACCGAACCAAACTTTAATTACTCAGATTTCCAATGAACTCTTTGGCGGCACAGCATAGCCGTTTCGCCATATATCGATTTTTTTAACGAACTATTGATCCCGAACTGGCGTATAATAATGTCTGTTTCTAATTCAGCAGCTTGTCGATGAGGGCTGAGATGTCGGCGGGGGTGACTTCGCCGTCACCGTTGACATCGGCGCCGGCGGGCATGGTGCCGCTGCTGTCCAGCAGCATGTCGATGAGTCCCGAGATATCGGCGGGAGTGACCTCGCCGTCGCCGTCGGTGTCGCCGGGGATGACCTCGGGGGCCGAGTTAGTCACCAAATATACAGCCGCCGCGTCGGTCAGGCCCAGCGTCTCGACATCGAGCCATGCGGTGTTGTGCGCCATGTAGGTGCCGTCGGGCTGCGGGAAGAACCCCACATTGCCGTCGGCGTCAACGCCCAGTACCAGACGGCCTGCGGCGGCCGGGGTAGCCTGCCCGGGCACATAGGCGGCAAGAACATCGTAGTTGATGAGGTCGGAGTGGTTATTGAACTCGCTGAAGTAGTTGCCCACGAGCAGGTCGGCGGCAACGGGCATGACATTGCAGTTGGCGGGCTCGCCCACGGGGATAATCTTGTTGCCGCTGGCATAGGGGGAGCGCAGCCTGAGCAGCACGGGGGTGGCACCGGGCAGCGTCTCGCCCTCGCCGCACACCTTGACGGGGACAACGGTGTTGCGGCCGTCGTCGTCGGTGGCCACCTCTTGCACGGTGTAGGCGCCCTCAACGCCGCCGCCCGCGGGCAGCAGCACGGGGAAGTCGCAGCACAGCGTGGTCCAGTAGTAGCCGTCGGCGTCGCGCATGTCAGCGTCGGCGGGCTTCACACCCAGGTAGGAGGTGTCCATCGACGCCTCGGTGAGCGGCTCAATCCACCACCACGCCTCGGCCGTGCGCTGCGAGC
Organism: uncultured Prevotellaceae bacterium; assembly: GCA_937898675.1. Lineage (GTDB taxonomy): Bacteria > Bacteroidota > Bacteroidia > Bacteroidales > Muribaculaceae > Sodaliphilus. Next base: position 18,123 of record CALEJB010000041.1, on the reverse strand, counting down.
CGCCGGCCGTCAGGCCGTTGCCATAGTCGCGCAGGTAGAAGGTGTAAGCGCCATACTTGATGCGGGCGACATAGGTCAGCCGCTCGGTGCTCTGCGTCTTGGCGGTATCCACACCCAGTCCCAGGCCCGTCAACTCATAGGTGTTCACGCCCTGGCCATACAGCCGCCCCATGCCGGTGCCGGGGATATAGATAACCGTGCCGGGGTCGGTCACATGGGCCGAGTCGGCATGGTTCTGCATGACAATGCATTTCCAAAAGGCATCGGGGTTCGTTGACCAATTGAAACTTGTGCCTTTGATACAGATGTAGCAATCACTACCGACGTTGCGCACGCGGTAGAATCCGGGTTCGGTAAACTGAGCAAAAGCAATCACTGCAAAAAACAGACCAAAAAATGTAGTGATCTTTCTCATAATTGATTGGAAGTATTTTAGACTAAAATTCGTCACAAAAGTAGGACGAAATTTCCACATTCACAAAATTTTAGGTCTGAAATGCAAAAAAAGGCTGAAAAAAGGCATCTCATCCGATGCATTTTTTGGCAATAAAAACCCTCGCCACGGGCATCCAGCCCGAAACTTCTTCGTAACTTTGTGGCACAAACCAACAAAAATGGACAAACAATGAACACCCGACGACTGATGTCATTACTCGTTGCGGCATTGTGCTTTGCCGCCAGCGCCCTGGCCGAGGGCTGGATACGCATCAACCAACTGGGCTACCTGCCCGACGCTGCCAAGGTGGCTGTGCTCATGAGCCAGGAAGATGTGACCGTCACTGAATTTCAACTCATTGACGCCTACACGGGCGCCGTGGCCTATCGCAGCGGCAACGTGCGCGCCACGGGACCGTGGGGTCAGATGAAGACGACTTGCAGGCTCGACTTCAGCGACTTCAAGGGCACTGGCACCTACCGCATCGTGGCCGGCGGCATCGCCTCGCCCGTGTTCCCCGTCAACAACCGCGTGTGGGACGGCACCGCCGACTTCACGCTCAACTACATGCGGCAGCAGCGCTGCGGCTACAACCCCTTCCAGCACGACAGCTGCCATGTCAAGGACGCCATCGTGCGTTACCATCCCGACAAAGAGGGCCAGCGCATCGACGTGCGCGGCGGTTGGCATGACGCCGCCGACCTGCTGCAATACACCACCACAAGCGCCAATGCCATCTACCAGATGATGACCGCCTGGCAGTGGAGCCCCGGTGCCTTTGGCGACGAATACCAGGCCAACGGCGAGGCGGGCGCCAACGGCATCCCCGACATCATCGACGAAATCTACTGGGGCCTCACATGGCTCGACAAGATGAACCCCGGCGAGGGCGAACTGTATAACCAAATCGCCGACGACCGCGACCACATCGGCATGAAGATGCCCAAGGACGATCCCGCCGACTACGGCTGGGGACCCAACAACGGCCGGCCCGTGTACTACATCGACGGCAAGCCGCAACAGCGCGGCAAATTCATGAATGCCACCATGGGCGCCGCCAGCACGGCGGGCAAATTTGCCAGCGACTTTGCCCTGGGTGCCGAGGTGCTTGCGCCCTGGTACCCCGAGTTTGCCGCCGCCATCAAGGCCAAGGCCGCTGCCGCCTACCAGGTGGGCATCGACAAGCCTGGTAACACCCAGACGGTGAGCGTGGTATCGCCCTACATCTACGAGGAGGACAACTGGGTGGACGACATGGAACTGGGCGCCGCCGAGTTGTACCGCATGACCGGCGAGACAAAGTACCTCGACCAGGCCGTGGAATATGGGCGCCGCGAGCCCGTCACGCCATGGATGGGTGCCGACAGCGCGCGCCACTACCAGTGGTACCCGTTCATGAACATGGGCCACATCCGCGTGGCGCAGCAGGCTGGCGGCAACAAGCGGCTCAAGAGCGAGTTTGTACGCAACATCCAGGCGGGCATCGAGCGCGTGCTGCAACGGGCGTGCGAGACGGGCAACCCCTTCATGTGGGGCGTGCCCGGCGTGTGGTGCAGCAACAACCTCACCACCGCCATGCTCACCCAGTGCATCCTGTACCGCGAACTCACCGGCGACCGCCAGTATGAGGAGATGGAGGCCGCCCTGCGCGACTGGCTGCTGGGATGCAACCCGTGGGGCACGAGCATGATTGTGGAACTGCCGCGCGGCGGGACCTATCCGCACGCCCCCCACTCCAACTATGTAATGGAGCGCGTGGGCATGCCCACCGGCGGCCTGGTTGACGGTCCGGTGTATGCCAGCATCTTCAACAGCCTCAAGGGCGTGAAACTCGAGAACGACGACATCAACGCCCAGGGCAACACCTACGACCTGTTCCAGCCCGGCGATGTGGTGTTCCACGACAACGCCTATGACTACAGCAGCAACGAGCCCACCATGGACGGCACAGCGGCGCTGACCTTCCCCTTCTCCTACTATGAGCAGCAGGGCCGCCAGGCCAGCGGCCGCCTCGTGTGGCAACAGGGCGCCATCGTGCGCGGCGACACCACGCAAAAGAGAATCTGCCTCGTGTTCACCGCCGACGACCATGCCGACGGTGCCGAGCGCATCATCGGCACCCTGCGCCAACGCGGCATCAAGGCGGGTTTCTTTTTCACAGGCCGTTTCCTGGACATGTACCCCGGCATCGTGCGCCGGCTCGTCGCCGACGGGCACTATGTGGGCAGCCACAGCTACGGGCACCTGCTCTACTGCGACTGGAACAAGCGCGACTCGCTGCTGGTGACCAAGGAGCAATTCCGCGACGACATCGTCAAGAGTTATGAGGCACTGGGCCGATTCGGCATCACGCCCGACAAGGCGCCGTGGTTCATTCCGCCCTATGAGTGGCACAACAGCACGGTGAGCGCCTGGGCGCGCGAAATGGGGTTGCAGCTCATCAACTTCACCCCCGGCACCTGCAGCAACGCCGACTACACCTTTCCGGGCATAGAGAACACTGGCTCACACGACAGGTATGTGGACAATCAGTGGCTGATGGACCGCATCATGAAGTGCGAGCGCGAGCACACCCTCAACGGCCACCTGCTGATGATACACTTGGGCACAGACGACCGCCGAACCGAGAAGTTCTACGACCGCCTGCCCGACCTCATCAAGACGCTTGAGAAAAAGGGTTACACCTTTGTCCCCGTCGAGGAAATCGTAAAGTAATTCACCTTAACTGTTAGGGTTCGGCCCAAAAGAGTTCGGCGTCGGTGGTGCTTTCGCTAATAGAGACGCCGCCCACAAAGCCCACAGGCACGAGTTTGATGTAGGCCGACTGGTCAAATCCGCGATAATCGCTCTCGGGATTGAAGCGGCTCGCCTTGATGCAGTCAAAGTAATACAGGTTCTTGGCCATGTACTGCTCGAGGTAATGCTCCTTGGTCTGCGGAATCTCGTGGTTCCAGTTGGCGGTCTCGCACAGCACAAGCGGACTGCCGTCGATGAGGCGCTGGCGCACCTCGGCAATGCTGAGCATCGTGCCGTTCTCGTCCATCACCCACGCGTCCATGGTGGGGTCGATGTAGAGCCACTTGCCCAGTTGTGACGACCACACGCTGTTGATGACATGGCACTCGGTGTCGCGCGGGTCGGCCGGCATGCAGGTCACATAGCGCGCGGGCATGCCCATGGCCAGGTACATCTCGCACAGCGAGATGGCCAGTTGGCGGCAGTTAATGCCGCGCCCCGTTGCCTTGCAGTAGTTGTAGAGGTCTATCGCATCCATCTCGACGAAAGCGCGATGGGCGCCATCGTGCTCCATGTTGTCGTGGGCAAAGTGAAGCAAGTTGATGATTTTGCTCAGTTCGTCGCCCGTGCCGGCCACAGAGTCGAGATTGAAGTACTCGCGCACCATGCGCAGGGTCTTGGACTCTGGGGACTGATAACTGAACGGCGGTTCCTTGCCCTCTTCCTTGCCATAGGGCGCCGACTTGCGGAGCACGCCCAGAGAGGAGCGCCCCGCGACCACCACCAGCAGCGTTTGGAACTTCTTATCTTTCCTCAGGCTGGCAAGGTCATTGTCGTTGAGCATGTTGACATAGTCCTTATAGCCGTCGTTGACCGACTGCTCGAGGGCTGCGAGGGCCTGCTTCTTCTTTCCCGTCAGCGCCAGGATGCAGGCCTTGTCATAGCGGTAAAACGCTTTGCCCTGCCTAAGGTACTCCTGCGAGATATTTGCCTCGGCATCCTGGTATATCATGGTGGTGTCGAGGGTGTTAATGAGCGTATCGAGCGGCGGCAACGCCTCGCGGTATCGGCCCTGGCGCATGAATTCCTTATAGCGCTGTTCATACTTTTGCATATTGCCCACAAACTCTTTGGAGCGCCGGTTTTGAGCCAGCGCCCCGTGGGCCATCGCGAGCATCACGATAAGCGCCAATACCTTGTAAATATTGGTCTGTTTCATTATTATTTCTGTTTCATTATTATTATAGTATCAGATTTGCATCTGCCGTTACCTCAGGCGGAAGGCGCGGAGGATTTCGGACACCTTGTCGCTGATGGCGGCGGCGAGGGCCTTGTTGGCGGCGTTGTCGGTGGGGATGGCGTTGAGGTCGCCCGTGACCGCCAACAGCGAGTTGGCCTCAATCTCGTTGTTGTCAACGAGGCCCAACAGATAGGTGTACAGGCTGTTGAGTTGGTCGTCACTCACCTGGTAGTTCCACTTCATGGCATCGTCGATGCCCACGCGGTGCACGCCCTGGTTGCCCGAGCAGTCAACGGGCAGAATCTCCACATCGGGGAAGGCCTTGCGGATGGCTTCCAACTTGCCGATGTTGTCGGCAAAGGCATTCACCATCTGTTCCAGCGCGGTGTAGCGCCAAGTGCGGTTGCCGCGGTCGATGCTGTTCTTGTAGCAAGTGAGGATGTCGTTATAGACGGGCACGACGGTGATTTTCTCCATGCCGGCAGCCTGGGCGCGGCTGATGACATCGGCCAGGGCGTTCTCGCCCGTGAGCGCGGCGTCGTAGATGAGTCCGGCCTTCTTGAGGTTGAGGGCAGCCACGGCAGTCGTCTTGCCGCAAGCGGGGGGCCCGGTGACGATGACCAGGTCCTTTTTGCCGCTGCGGATGGCCTTTTGCAGCATGCGGTCATACACCGCATTGACGACGATGTCCTCGGCCTCCTTGTAGTCGATGTAGTTGGGGCCGGTGAAGCCCAGCGGGCGGAACAGCATGCGCACGGCATCGGGGTCGAGCGAGTTGCCCGCGCTGCCCATGTACTTGTCCACCAGTTGCGTGAGGCGGTTCTGCGCCCACACGGCGGCCTCGTGCTTGGTCAACTGGGGCTGCGGCGCCTCGATGGTATAGGGGGCGGGATTGACGGCCACGCGCGTGTTGCGGCGGATTTCCATCAGTTTCTCCTCGGCATAATAGGTGTCGCCGGGCAGTTGATAGCGGGCATTGCCGTTGGGGTCCTGGTCAAAGAGCATCATCGACTCCTCGCCCTTGTCCACAAAGGTGACATAGCCCCTGGGCGACAGATTGTAGGCCTCGTCGCCCAGCACGGCGTTGAGCAGGCAGTTCACATCCCACATGCGCTGGCCCGTGTCGCAGGTGTAGTTGGTGTAAACGGCCTTGATGGGGTTCATCTCCACCGTTGAGAGGTCAACGAGCACATCGCTGGGGGCATAGTCCATCATGTCGCCGACATTGCTGGGCGACATGACGATGTCGACCGAGTGCGGCAGGTTGTCGTAGAAGACGGCGCTCTGGCGGCTGGCGGCGCGCATGTTGTAGCCCGACAGGCTGTCGCCGCTCTCGAAGCGGCCCGACTGGATATAGACCGACTTCACCTTTTTGCCGAACAGGTCCACGCCGTTGAGGCTGCTGTACTCGTCGGGGCCCGACTGGAACAGTTCGGCCAGCGTGGTGACAAAGCCGATGGCCACCACCACAACCGATTTGTCCTCGGCCTGGCTCAAGAGTTTGCGGTACAGTTTGTAGCCGTCGGGCAGCGCGCCGATGTCCTGGGTGTGCTTGAACATCGGCTCGCCGTTGGCATCGGTGAGGTCGCAGATGCCGTTGTAGGGGATAAAGCAGCGCGGGTTCTTCACGCCGTTGCGCTCCAGCCCGATGGGGATGTCGGGGTGGCCATAATAGGTGTTGAACACATCGACCAACTGGGCGTTCTTGTCTCCCTCGCGATCCACCACCACTCCCATGAGGTCCACACGGCCGTCGTCGATGTAGTGGTTGAGCATCATCAGGGCAAACAGGTCGTCGGTCGAACTGCCGAAGTCACTGTCCAGAATCAGCGGAATGGCCGGCGTGGCCTGCGGGGCGGTCTGGACAACGGGCGTTTGCTGGATTGCTGTCGTCGTCTTGCACGACACCAGTCCTGACAGCATGGGCACAGCCAGCATCAAGGCAAGGAGGCGGAAAGAAAAGGACTTTTTCATAATCAATGATATTTATAGGGTGATGGTTAACTGGTTTGCAGTAAGTTGCAGGCCGCCCAGCGGCCGATGCCGCTACTGGCGGCGGTTCATGAGCATGGCGTAACTGAGTTGCATGGTCACGGCGTCGCTGTAGGCGTGGTCGGCGTCGGTGAGCCACTCGCCGCCGCCCACGATGACGAGGCCATCGTCACACCAGTAATAGCGCACCTCGGCGTCGCCCGATTTCTCGTAGAAGAACACAAGCATGCCCTCGGGACTGAAGAGGTACTCCTCATAGTACTGGCGCACGGCCACATTGCGCGAGCGCGTGATGAAATAGGGCTGGTAGGTCACCTCGCCCTCGTCGCCGCAGTCGAGCCTGAAGTAGCACCGCACCACCTCGTCGGTGGGTCCGCAGCCGGGAATCATGTACTGGGCGTGGGTCTCGAGCATGTTGCGCGCCTGCACCTCGTCGTTGCCCATGGCAATCTGGGCCTGCGCGGCCTGGTAGATTTCGCGGATTTTTATCACATCGGCATCCTCGCCGCGCGCGCTCACCGCCACCACGGGCAGCAACAGCGCCAATATCAGGAACAATTTTTTCATCAGCAATAATTTTTGGATTTTGGCAAAGTTAGGAACTATTGCTGTGAAAAGCAAATTTTGGCGCGACAATTTTTTCATGCCCCCCTGCAACAAGCGGCAAGGCGGCCGGGGGTTGAGCCTGGTCGCCTTGCTTGTTGGGATGGTGTCCCGTGCTGGTCGCGGGGATTATGTTTCGCGGATGTTACTCGTCGTCGCGGCGGTCGTTGCGGTCGTTGCGGTCGCGGCGGGGACCACGGTCGCGGCGGGGGCCACGGTCACGGTCGTTGCGGGGACCACGGTCGCCACGCGGGCCACGGTCACGGTCGTTGCGGGGACGGCGCTCCTGGCGGCGCTCCTCGTAGCCCTCGGGCTTGTCCTGCAGTGCGCGCATCGACAGACGGAACTTGCCGGTCTTCTTGTCAATCTCGATGAGCTTGACGGTGACCTCGTCGCCCTCGTGCAGGCCGCTGGCCTCCATGCTCTCGAGGCGGTCCCAGCTGATTTCGCTGATGTGCAGCAGGCCGTCGCGGCCAGCCATGAACTCAACGAAAGCGCCGAACTCGAGGATGCTGACCACCTTGCCGGTGTAAACAGCGCCCTCCTCGGGAACTGCGGTGATGGCCTTGATGCGCTCAACGGCAGCCTCGATGCTCTCCTTGTTGGCGGCAGCAATCTCGATGATGCCCTTGCCGTCAACCTCGTCGATACTGATGGTGGTACCGGTCTCTTCCTGCAGACCTTGGATAACCTCACCGCCCTTGCCGATAACAGCGCCAATGAACTCCTTGTCGATGACCATGGTGACGATGCGGGGTACATGGGGCTTGTAGTCCTCGCGCGGAGCGGGGATGGCCTCGTTGATGAGGCCGAGGATGTGGAGACGGCCTTCCTTGGCCTGGTGCAGCGCCTGCTCGAGAATCTCGTAGGGCAGACCGTCGCACTTGATGTCCATCTGGGTGGCGGTGATGCCGTCGGCGGTGCCCGTCACCTTGAAGTCCATGTCGCCCAGGTGGTCTTCGTCACCCAGGATGTCGCTCAGCACGGCGTGCTTGACGTTGCCCTCGTCGGTAATCAGTCCCATGGCGATGCCGGCAACAGGCTTTTTGAGCTTCACGCCCGCGTCGAGCAGTGCCATGCAGCCGGCGCACACGGTAGCCATCGACGACGAGCCGTTGCTGCTCAGGATTTCGCTCACGATGCGTATGCAGTAGGGGTTGTCCTCGGGAATCATGCGCTTGAGGGCGCGGTGTGCCAGGTTGCCGTGGCCAATCTCGCGGCGGCTGACGCCGCGCGGCGCGCGGGCCTCGCCGGTCGAGAAGGCGGGGAAGTTGTAGTGGAGCAGGAAACGCTCGTTCTCGTGGCGCAGCACGTCGTCAACGAGTTTCTCGTCGTCCTTGGTGCCCAGGGTGACGGTTGCCAGCGCCTGGGTCTCGCCGCGCTTGAACAGCGCCGAGCCGTGGGGATAAGGCAGGTAGTCGGGCTCGCACAGGATGGGGCGGATCTCGTTGGTCTTGCGTCCGTCGAGGCGGATGTGCTCGTCGAGGATGCAACGGCGCACGGCGTCGCGCTGAACCTCGTTGTAGTAGCGGGTGATCATCGGGGTCTTCTCCTCGCGCTCCTCCTCGGGGATGGTCTCCATGAAGTCGTCAAACGCCTTTTGGAACTGCTCGTTGCGCCACTGCTTGTCGGCCTTGCCGGCCTGGGCAACAGCGTAGCACTTGGGATAAATCTCCTGGCGCACGCGCTCGTGGATTTCCTCGTCGTCCACCTCGTGGCAGTACTCGCGCTTGACAACGCCGAGTTCCCTGGCCAGTTCCTTCTGGACGAGGCACATGGGCTTGATGGCCTCGTGGGCAGCCTTGAGGGCGGCAATGAGGTCATCCTCGCTCACTTCGTCCATCTCGCCCTCGACCATCATAATATTGTCATAAGTCGCACCTACCATCAATTCCATGTCAGCCTGTTCAATCTGCTCAAACGTCGGGTCGATAACGAATTCGCCGTTGACGCGTGCAACGCGCACCTCGGCAATGGGCTCCTCGAAGGGTACATCGCTCACTGCGATGGCTGCCGAGGCTGCGAGGCCTGCCAGTGCATCGGGAGCGTCCACGCCGTCACTCGAGAACATGATGATGTGCACGATGGTGTTGGCGTGATAGTTAGCGGGGAACAAAGGCCTGAGGACGCGGTCCACCAGGCGTGCGGTCAGCACCTCGTAGTCCGAGGCGCGGCCCTCGCGGCGCGTAAAGCCGCCGGGGAAGCGGCCAAAGGCCGAGAACTTCTCCTTGTATTCAACAGTGAGGGGCATGAAGTCCACGCCCTCGTCGGCCTCCTTGGCCGAGCATACGGTGGCGAGCAACATGGTGTTGTTCAGCCTCAATTCAACAGCTCCATCGGCTTGCTCAGCAAGCTTTCCTGTCTGCAGAGTGATTTCGCGTCCGTCACTCAGCACGATGGTTTTAGTAGTAGGTGTCATAAGAAATATTACGATAAAATTATAAAAATCGGGCAAAGGTACACATTATTTTCCACATAGTGGCAACTATTGCCCCCCTTTTGTGCAATGTTGTGAAAAAATGATTACCTTTGCAATAGAAAAATATCATTATCACTATCCATAAACAACTACAACAATGAGAATCACAAGAATCATGATGACCATGCTGGCAGCCTGGGTGTGCCTTGGGCTGGCGGCCAAAGGCCATGTGGCGGCGACCGTTCCCGGCGACCCCACGGCAACACAGGAGTACACACTGAGCAACGGCCTCAAGGTGTTCTTGAGCGTTAACCACCAGAGCCCGCGCATCACGGCGCACATTGCCGTGCGCACCGGCTCGCGCAACGACCCCGCCGAGACCACGGGTCTGGCGCACTATCTTGAGCACATCATGTTCAAGGGCACCACTCACTTTGGCACCAGCAACTACGAGGCCGAGCGCCCGCTGCTCGACAGCATCGAGGCCCGCTACGAGCAGTACCGCCGCGTGGCCGACCCCGCGCTGCGCAAGGTGCTGTACCACCAGATTGACAGCATCTCGCAGCTGGCGGCGCAGTACAACATCCCCAACGAGTACGACAAACTCATGGCGGGCATCGGCGGTCAAGGTACCAACGCCTACACCAGCTATGACGTGACCTGCTACACCGAGGACATCCCCGCCAACGAGGTGGACCGCTGGGCGCGCATCCAGAGCGACCGCTTCAAGAACATGGTCATCCGCGGCTTCCACACCGAGCTGGAGACCGTGTATGAGGAGTACAACATGGGCATCGCCAGCGACAACGACAAGTACTTTGACGCCATCGTCGCCAAGCTGTTCCCCGGCCACCCCTACGGCACGCAGACCACCATCGGCACGCAGGAGCACCTCAAGAACCCCTCCATCACCAACATCAAGAACTACTTCAGCAACTATTACCGCCCCAACAACGTGGCCATTTGCATGGCGGGCGACTTCGAGCCCGAGGCGGTCATCGCCACGCTGGAGAAGTACTTTGGCGACTGGGAACCCAACACGGCCCTCACCCGCCCCGAGTTCGCCCCCATTGCGCCCATGACCGCCCCTGTTGACACCACCGTGGTGGGCCAGGAGGCCGAATTCATGGCCATGGCATGGCGCTTTGACGGCGCCCGCTCGCTGCAGTGCGACACGCTGAGCGTCATCAGCGGCATGCTGAGCAACGGCACGGCGGGCCTGATGGACCTGAACCTGAACCAGCCCATGCGCGTGATGCAGTGCGGCGTGTGGGACATGGCGCTCAACGACTACTCGATGCTCATGGCCTACGGCTACCCCATCGAGGGCCAGCCACTGGAGGAGGTGCGCGACCTCATGCTCGCCGAGGTCGAGAAGCTCAAGCGCGGCGACTTTGACGACGACCTGCTCGTGAGCGTGGTCAACAACGCCAAGCTGGACTACCTGCGCGGTCTGAACAGCAACCGCTCACGCACCAGCCAAATGGTGGACGCCTTTGTCAACAACATCCCCTGGGAGCAGGAGGTGCACAAGATTGAGCGCATGAGCCACCTCACCAAGCAGGACATCGTGGACTTTGCCAACCGCCACCTGGGCAACGGCTATGCCGTGGTCTATAAGCGCCTGGGCGAGGACACCACGCTCAAGAAGATTGATAAGCCCGCCATCACCCCCATTCCCGCCAACCGCGACATGAAGAGCGCCTACCTGAACGGCATCCTGGCCGAGGAGGTGAGCCCCATCCAGCCGCAGTTTGTGGACTACAGCAAGGAGATGACCGTGGCCTCGACCGGCAAGGGCCTGCCCCTGCTCTACAAGCAGAACACCGACGACGACCTGTTCACCCTCACCTACAAGTATGACTTTGGCAACACCGCCGACAACCGCTACGAGACGGCCCTCGGCTATCTGGACTATCTGGGCACCAAGTCGATGACCGTGCAACAGTTCAAGCAGCAGATGTACAAACTGGCGTGCAGCGTGTCGTTCATGGTGAGCGACGACAACATCTACCTGACGCTGAGCGGCCTGAGCGAGAACATGGCACAGGCCATGCGCCTCGCCGAGGACCTGCTGGCCAACGCCAAGGTCGATGAGGAGGCCTACCAGGGCATGGTGGACCTCGTGGTCAAGGCGCGCAACGACGCCAAATCCAACCAGGACGAGTGCTTTGGCCGCCTGATGAGCTACGGCTTCTACGGCCCGCGCAACAGCAGCACCGACATCATGTCCGAGCAGCAGATGCGCGACACCCGGCCCGCCGACCTGCTCAAACTGGTCAAGGGCCTGAGCGGCATCCAGCACCAGGTGATGTACTTTGGCCCCATGAGCCAGCAAGAGCTCACCGCGCAGGTGGACAAAATCCACAAGACCGCCAAGCGCCTCGCCCCCGCCCCCGCAGGCCAGCCCTACATGGAGCAGGAGGTGGCCGCCAACGAGGTGTGGATAGCCCCCTACGACGCCAAGAATATCTACCTGGTGCAGTACACCAACGACGGCGCCCGATGGACACCCGAGCACGCACCCGTGGTGAACATGTTCAACGAGTACTATGGCGGCGGCATGAACGGCATCGTCTTTCAGGAGATGCGCGAGGCGCGCGGCCTGGCCTACTCGGCAGCGGCAGCCTACCGCCAGCCCAGCAAACTGGGACACCCCGAGTATGCTATGACCTACATCATCACCCAAAACGACAAAATGATGGACTGCATCAACGCCTTCAACGAAATCGTGGGCAACATGCCCCAAAGCCAGGCGGCGTTTGACCTTGCCAAGGAGTCGCTGATGAAGAAACTGGCCTCGCGCCGCACCGTGCGCGGCAGCGTGCTCAACAGTTACATCCAGGCCCAGCAGCTGGGCATCGACTATGACATCAACTCGCTCGTTTACAAAGCGCTGCCCAACCTGACGCTGGACAACATCGTGGACTTTGAGCGCCGCGGCATGGCCGGCAGGCCCTACCGCTACCTCATCCTGGGCAACGAGAACGAGCTCGACATGGAGTCGCTCGAGAAAATCGGCCCCGTGCGCCGACTCACGCTCGAGGACATCTTTGGATACTGATGAGGCAATCTGCCATATCACTATCAGCAAAACAACAACTCATCACGCTGGCGACAAGTGCGCCCAGCGTGATGAGTTTTTTCAGTCCCGCACAGCATAGCGGCCGCGCTGCGGCGTCGCAGACGCCGCCCGAGGGCGACCGCACGTCGTCACCATAGACACCCCGCCGCCATAATCCCAGCACAGCATAGCGGCCGCACGGCAGCGTCGCAGACGCAGACGCCACCCGACACGCATGCAGCGCGAGTGCATCAGCACGGCCGCGTCGCAGACGCCCCCGTCGCCGCCCGAGGGCGACCGCATGTCGTCGTCATAGACACCCCGCCGCCATAAGACCCGTGGCCCTCATCAAGCAGAGAAAGGATGTCACAAAACTCCTGTCAACCTTTTGTGCGAAGATGACAACTTATTTAGTAACGATGTAAACTAAACGGTCTAATACTGTCAACTTTTTTTAGGAATAGTCAAACGGCACCGCCGCAATCAAAATGTTAATATAATATTAAAATAGAGAGGGTATTGGATGATGTCAGATTTGTTTGTATCTTTGCAACTGGTTTTATTACAAACAGATAATAGTTGATTGGTTAACATAGCCTCACTTTTCAAAAACCGTTATTATTATGAATCACGCATATTTATCTTTGAGGATGCTGCTGGCTGGGCTGCTGCTTGTTGTGGCGGCGAGTGCGGCTGCCGAAGATGCCTATGACTTTGAGGTGGACGGCATCTATTACAAAATCGTTGAGAACGAAGCTTGTGTCACCTACAAGACATACACCTACTATTCTCACACCGCAAACTATGAGAGTGATTACAGTGGCGACATCGTGATTCCGCCGGCTGTCACCTACAACGGCACAACCTATCCGGTGACCCGAATTGGAGACCATGCGTTTTATCAGCGCGTCTCGGTGACAAGCGTCACGATTCCCAGCTCCGTCACCGAGGTCAGATGGGATGCGTTTACCGATTGCACGGGGCTCACCCGCGTCAACATCACGGATATTGCGGCATGGTGCAACCTCTCCTGCGGGAGCAATCCGCTGCGATATGCCCGCCATCTCTATCTGAACGGCACCGAAGTGACCGACCTGGTCATCCCCGAATCTGTCACAGTCATCAGAAACGAAGCCTTTGGCCAATGCGACGGGCTGACGAGTGTGACTGTTGGCAACTCCGTCACGGCCATCGGCAACAATGCGTTCGAGGACTGCGGCGGCCTGAAGAGCGTGACCATCGGCAACAGCGTCACCCAGATTGGAGAAGTCGCTTTTGACGGCTGTACCAGCCTGACCAATGTGCGGCTCGGTGACGCGGTCCAATACATCCAAAACAGTGCATTTTCAGGCTGCGCGAGCTTGAAAAGCATCGAGATTCCCAACTCGGTCGTGGCCCTCGGCAGCCGGGCGTTCCAAGACTGCACAGCGCTCACGAGCGTGTCACTTGGCAACTCCGTTGCCACCATTGGCGGCGCAGCCTTCAGACGCTGTGAGGCTTTGACCGGTATTGAGATACCCAACTCGGTCACCGAGATTGGGGGTAGTGCCTTTGACGGCTGCTCGAGCCTGGAGAGCGTCACCATCGGCAGCGCAGTCACGGCCATCGGAAAAGACGCTTTCATCAATGCGGCATCCATCGCAGCTGTGACCTGCAAGGCAGCGACGCCGCCGCAATGGTACGACCTGTCCATGTTTATGGCCAAGTCTATAACCATGCGCCACTGCATGTGCCGGCAAACGCTGAAAGGGCCTATAAAGCACACGAGGGCTGGGGGCAATTCATTACCATTGTCGGCGATGCCGATGACCCCTCGGTTGACCCCGATTACACGAAATGCGATGTGAATGGTGACGGCGAGGTCAACATCGCCGATGTCAACACGGTGATTGACGCCATTTTCAGCAGGTGACAAAATTACGATTCATGTATATCTACAATACATTTCATTATGAAAAAGATACTCTATTTATTGCTCATGGGCTGTGACTGCGGCAGTGATGTCCCCACCATGCCGGGCATCTTTGTGCACCAAGGCAAGAAAATCGTAGTGCGGTAAGCTAACGACCATAACACTGACCAAAAAATAAACAACAACGCATCACGCCGGGCGCGCTTGTCGCCAGCGTGATGTGTTTTTTTTCAGCCCTGTGGCCATCGAAGAAAAACGGCACCAAAAGCTTATTCTGCAATCGTTTGCACTGAATTGGCGGCGGATTGTGCGGCGCAACGGGCGGGAGTCGCGGGAATGTATAGTATCTTTGACAAATCATATCACTGGCTGAGCCAACAAATATCACAATCACAAAACCTATAGACCTAATGAGACATTCCACGACATCAATGCTGCGCTTGGCGGCCGCCGTGCTGGTGGCGCTGCTGGGCTGCGAACAGGCGCTGGCGGCCTTTGTGGGCCCGCGCAACGACTTCCGCGACGAGAGCATCTACTTTGTAATGACCACGCGCTTCTATGACGGCGACCCGGGCAACAACGCCCAGTGCTGGGACGGCGCGGGGGCCAACAGCGGCGACCCGTGCTGGCGCGGCGACTTCAAGGGCCTGATTGACAAGCTGGACTACATCAAGGCGCTGGGATTTACCGCCATCTGGGTGACGCCCGTGGTCGAGAACGCCAGCGGCCTGGACTACCACGGCTACCATGCGAGCAACTTTGGCCGCGTTGACCATCGCTACGAGAGCGGCGACACCACATTCCAGACCCTCATCGACGAGGCGCACGCCCGCGGCATGAAGGTGATACTGGACATCGTGCTCAACCACACGGGCAACTTTGGCGAGGAGCACCTGTGCAAGCTCTTCACGCGCGACCGCAACGCCAACCAGTTCAAACTCGACGAGTGCATGCTGCCCTACACCACCGACAGCGTGGGGGGCAAACTGCCGGTCAACTACAGCGACCTGCCCGCGGGACAGCAGTATGACGCGCGCCTCAAACAAATGAAGAACACCGACGGCCAGAACCACGACTCGCACAACTACTGGCACCACTTCGGGCACTTCAACTGGGACGACGACACGCGCTGGTGGGCGCAGATTGCCGGCGACTGCGTGGACCTGAACACCGAGAATCCCGCCGTGGCGGAGTACCTGATTGACTGCTACGGCTCGTTCATCAAGATGGGCGTTGACGGCTTCCGCATCGACACCGGCGGCCACATCGCCCGCCTCACGTTCAACAAGGTGTATGTCCCCGCCTTCAAGGCGCTGGGCGAGCAGTACAAGAGCAAGCGCCTGAACGGCTGCGAGTTCTTCATGTACACCGAGGTGTGCGCGCGCTTCCAGGGCAGCGTCACCTACCGCAACCAGCCCGCGCTGTCGCCCTACTTCTACACCTGGGCCGAGAGCACGGACTACCCGTGGAACGACGATCCCGCCTACTGGGACACCCAGGCGGTGTTTGAGAGCACGCCGCTGACGTCGATGGACAACATCAGTTCGTGCGAACTCATGTACAACGACAACAAGACCGAGACCGCCGCGGCGATGCCCACCTCGAGCAACGCCGTGCTCGACGGCAACAACTACCACACGCCCGACCGCAGCCGCGCCTCGGGCCTGAGCGTCATCGACTTCCCGGTGCACTACTCGTTCCACAACATTGCCAGCGTGTGGGGCCTGGCCACGGGCGGCGACAAGTACTACAACGACGCCACCTACAATGTGGTGTATGTGGACAGCCATGACTACAGCCCCGGCCCCAACGACAACATCCGCTTCAACGAGGGCACCGACCAGTGGGCCGAGAACCTGAGCCTGATGTTCACCTTCCGCGGCATCCCGTGCCTGTACTACGGCAGCGAGATTGAGTTCAAAGCGGGCAAGACCATCGACCCGGGCGGCAACGGCCCGCTCAAGGACAGCGGCCGCGCCTACTACGGCGGCTACATCAAG
Source organism: uncultured Prevotellaceae bacterium (assembly GCA_937898675.1). Classification (GTDB taxonomy): domain Bacteria; phylum Bacteroidota; class Bacteroidia; order Bacteroidales; family Muribaculaceae; genus Sodaliphilus. The sequence continues at coordinate 1,721 of CALEJB010000041.1, read as the reverse complement.
GGCGATGTGAGCGTGAGCGACTTCGGCCAGCCCGCCAACGCCACGGGCAACATGGCGGCCACGCTAAGCAAGCCCCTCGTCAAGCACCTGCAGCGCCTGAACCGCATCCGCCAGGCCGTGCCCGCCCTGCGCAAGGGCCAGTACAGCACCAGCGGCTGCTCGGCCAGCGGGGGCTATGCCTTCAAGCGCCGCTACACCGACGGCACCACCGACAGCTATGTGCTGGTGACCATCGACGGCCCCGCCACCTTCACGGGCGTGCTCAACGGCACCTACACCGACTGTGTGACGGGCGATGTCAAGACCGTGACCAACGGCACGCTCACCACCACCGCCTGCAGCGGCAAGGGCAACATGCGCGTGTATGTGCTCTCCACCAGCCTCACCCCCGCCCCCGGCAAAATCGGCGAGGACGGCCCCTACCTCTACACCAGCAGCCCCAACGCGGGCACCGTGCTGGGCTACGACGGCACCCAGGAGGAGCTGTCGAGCAACAACGGCGAGGGCAACGGCACCTCGCCCGACCCCCAGGACATCGAGCCATACGAGCCCACCGTCGAGGAGGATGACCTGAGCGTGTTCCTCGAGACCGGCATGGGCACCAGCCGGGTGACCACATGGGTGTGGAACAGCCAGAGCAACTACACCGGCGGCAGCTGGCCCGGCCAGAGCATGACGCTGATGGGCACCACGGCCGACGGCACGCGCAAAATCTTCAAGTGGACCTACGGCGGCTCGCTGACCACGATGCCCACCAACATCATCTTTGTGGAAGACGGGCAACAGACCAGCGACCTGACCTATTACAACCACGGCTACTACAAGGGCAGCACGCTGGACCACACCGTGACCAACTACACCGACCCCGCCCCCACCGTGAGCATCGACAAGGAGTCGGGCCAATACCAGGGCAGCCTCACCGTCAACATCACCGCCAGCCAGCCCGACGCAGTGATCGTCTATACCACCGACGGCACCACGCCCACCGCCGGCAGCCCCCGCGCCACGGGCCGCGTGACCCTCACCTTTACCGACAACACCAAGCTCAACGCGGGCATTCTGTACGACGGCCGCGTGCGCAACGTGGTGTCGCGCCAGTACATCTTCCACGGCTTTGTGCCCTACACCGCCACGGTGTATGTCAAAGACCCCACCGTCGCCCCCAACAACTGGAGCAGCGTCTATGTCTATGCCTGGGACAGCACCGGCGACATCCACGACAGCTGGCCCGGCGCGCTCGTCACCCAGACGCGCACCGTCAACGGGCAGCGGTTCTACTGCCGCACCTTTGACGTGAACAGCGAGGACTACACCTTCAATGTCGTGCTCAGCCAGGGCGACGGCTCGCACCAGACCGTGGATGTGACGGGCATCAGCAAGGACATCTACCTCGAAATCACCTCCACCACCAACAAGTACACCGTGGCCGACGTCACCGACCAGTACGCGTGGCTGCCGGGCGACGTGAACGGCGACGGCATGGTGGACGTGTCGGACATCAGCACCCTCATCGACATGCTACTGAACAGCAATCCCGGCAGCGGCACCCAGTCCCACGCCGACGTCAACGGCGACGGCGCCAGCGACCCGTCGGACATCAGCGCCCTCATCGACATGCTGCTGAACTAATCCCGACAACAGCAAAACCAACAAAAACCAATCGCCCTGGAAAAAACGGAGCATGCTGTTACAGGGGCTAGGATGAATCAATGGGCGTTGTT
>CALEJB010000040.1 GCA_937898675.1 uncultured Prevotellaceae bacterium | reverse complement strand
AGTACCGCATCAAGGAGGCATGCCACCGCCTGATGGACAGCGAGGGCTATGGCAGCTACTCCATCGAGGGCATTGCCAACAGCGTGGGCTTCAGGTCACGCAGTTATTTCGCCGCTGTGTTCAAGGACATCGTGGGCCTGACGCCGTCGGCATTCCAAAAAATGTGCCGCGAACAAGGGGGGCCAAACAACTAAAACAACAGTGAACAACTGACAAAACGACTTGGACCTCACCCCTGCGGGGCGGTGCGGACGTGGATGTCCGTCTGGGGGAAGGGGATTTCTATGCCGTTCTCGTTGAGGACGTTGTAGATATTTTCCTTGATGACTGCAATGTCGGCGACCTTGGAGGAAACGCGCACCCACACGATGACTTGCAGGTCCACGCTACTGTCGCCAAAGTTCTGGAACAGCACCTGCACGCCGCGCTTCTCGCGGTAGCAGTCCAGGCTCTCGATGCGCGCGATGAGCATCTGGCGCACCTGGTCGATGTTGGAGCCGTAGGCCACGCCCACGGTGATTGTCGCCATCTCGTAGCCGTGGTTGCGCGTCATGTTCTTGAAGTTCTTGGTGAACAACTGGCTGTTGAGGAAAGCAATCACCGAGCCATCGACGGTCTCGACGAGTGTGCTCTGGTAGTTGATGTTGGACACCTTGCCGCGCACGCCGTCGCACTCGATGACATCGCCAATCTTGACGCGCCCGTTCATGAGCGAGAGGCCGTAGAAGAGGTTCTCGATGGTATCCTTCATGGCAAAACCGATACCGGTGGAGAGGCCGGTGAGGATGAGCGTGATGCCCGCACGGTTGACCTGCAGGATGACGAGGACAATGTAGATGTACAATCCCCAGCCGGCATACTTGATGAGGCTCATCGACAGGGAGACAGCCTTCTTGGACTTGGTGTTGTGCTCGCGCCACAGCTGATAGCCCTGGATGAACACATAGATGATGTAGTGGAAGATGAAACCGAGGGCCACACAGAACAGCATCCTGGCCAGCGACAGCACAATGACGCCCGGCTTGTCAACAAAGTGGGTGAAGAAGATGCGCTTGCACCACTCGGTGAGGTCGAACACCTGTGCCGCCCAGTAGATGGACAGGCCCACACTGACGGTGGCGGCGATGGGGATAATCGTCTTATACACCATGTCGTAGAACCAAGTGCGGCGCACATCGGCGTCGGCAGGAATGTACTTGTCCTCATACTTGTGCAGGATGTCATAGATGACCGTAATGGTCTGGATGAGCGTGAGCTGCATAATCCACCAGATGAGCACCTGCACGCTCATGAGCGTGTAGCCCATCCACGCCATCACGCACGACACCGCCATGACAATGAACGAAATCCAGGAGTAGAACAGGTCGCTGCGGGGCACATTCTGGTTATGCCGCTTGTTGATGACGAGCTGCCACACGGTGCAGACGAGCAAGATGAGCGGGAACGACAGGTTGACGATGGAATTGGGGAGGAAAACGATGCGGAAGAAGAACACCACAAATCCCACCACCAACACGGGAATATAGAGCTTGACGCCGCTCTTGACCGAGTCGCCGTCGAGACGGATGATGATGGACAGCGTGATGGCGGCGATGAGCCAAGCATACTCGCTGAGCAGCCGGGTGGCCATGATCATGAAGTTGTGCGCGGTGAGCACATTGGAAATCACCAGCGTGATGATGGCAAAAAGCACCGCCGCCACACAGATGACGATGCACGAGCGCTTCTTGCGGAAGGACAGCGAGATGAACCTGCCCGGCACGGCAAAGCGCAGGATGAGCCAGCTGATGCCAAAGGTGAGCAGGACATAGACGACAATGAAGACGAACAGGAACAGCATCAACGGGCCGCGCCACTCGCTGCGGGTCTTGCGCGACGGCGTGTATTTGTCGTTGAACTCCTCCTTGCTGGTTGAGATGTTGGAACCCAGGCGCTGCAAAATCTCAAAGTAGTTTTGACCGCCGTTGACAAACACGCTCTTGCGGATGCGGTCATACATCTTGACGGCATAGTCGTTGAGCGTCTTGGCTTTCTCGGCGACAAACTGGCGCTGCTCGTGATTGTCCTTCATGCTCTCGCGCGTGAGGCGGATGTCGCGCTGGATGGCGGTGGCAAGGAAGATGCAACTGTCGCGGTTAATCTGCATCTCCTTGGTCGTGAGCAGATGGGGCGGAATCTTTTCCAGCGCATGAATCAGGTTCTCGTAGCGGGCAATCTGCTCGTCCTGCATCTTTTCAAACTGGCTGAAAGACTGGGTGCGCGACAGGCGCTTGTACAGGTCGGTGGCCTGGCCGCAGGCATAGGCAAGGTCAAAGACGTCCTGGTTGTTCTGGCTATAGAGCATCAGTTCGATGCTGTTGCACTGCTCCAGCGCGGCCACGATGGTGTGGCGGAACTGCTTGTTGCGCTGCTCAAAGCGCTCGGCACGCTTCTTTTCCTCCTTGTGGGTGTCGCTCAGTTCCTCGCACAGCACACCCAGCGTCTGCTGCATATTGCTCTCCTTGAGCACGGCGTTAGCGTCAACCGCAGTCAACACCACCATCAACGCCAAGAGTATTTTCTTTGCTATTTTCATCATATAACGCTAATTTTTTGCCGCAAATTTACGCTTTTCGCCCCAAACGAGCAAACCCTGACCGACTAACACCCGATTTATGACGACAAACAAGCCGCAGATTTTGGAATATCGAAAAAAAATTGTAGTTTTGCTGATTCATAATCATCAAGCCAATTCAAGACAAAACTACACATACCATTCACATGCGAAACCAACTCTTCAAACCAAGACCCCTCGCCATAGCGGCTGCAGCGGCGGCGTTGTTGCTGGCCATGCCGCACGCTACGGCAGCGCCTGCGGGCGCCCAGACACGCGCCGAACAGGCCCAGGGGCACACCTTGACCGGACAAGTCACCGATGCCAACGGCGAACCGCTGATTGGCGCTACCGTGAAGGTGAAAGGCACAAGTGCCACCGCGGTGACCGACCTTGACGGCAACTACAGCATCAAGGCAGCGCCAAGCAGCGTGCTGGTGTTCTCCTATGTGGGTTGCGACCCGCTGGAGGTCGCAGCGGCCGCATTGCCCGCCGTCGTCACCCTGACCGAGAGCACCCGCGAACTCAACGAGGTGGTCGTGACCGCCCTGGGCATCAAGCGCGCGCAAAAGGCGCTGAGTTACAATGTGCAACAGGTGAGCGGCGACGACCTGACGATGAACAAGGACGCCAACCTGATTAACGCCCTGTCGGGCAAGGTGGCGGGCGTTAACATCAATGTAAGTTCGTCGGGCGTGGGCGGCGCGTCCAAGGTGGTCATGCGCGGCACCAAGTCCATCGAGCAATCGAGCAACGCGCTGTATGTCATCGACGGCATTCCCATGGAGAACATGGACGGCGACGCCGAGACGGGCAACTTTGGCTCCAAGGGCGTGACCGAAGCCATCGCCGACCTCAACCCCGAGGACATCGAGAGCGTGAGCGTGCTCACCGGCGCCGCGGCGGCGGCCCTCTATGGCAACAGCGCCTCTAACGGCGCCATTGTCATCACCACCAAGAAGGGCACAGCGGGCAAGACCAGCATTACCGTGTCGCAGAGCACCGAGTGGCTGACCGCGCTGCGCACTCCCGAGTTCCAGAACCGTTACAGCACGAGCGACCAGGAATACAGTTGGGGCCAGCGGCTCAACGATGCCAACTGGCGCGGCTACGACCCCGCGAAAGATTACCTCAAGACCGGCATCGTTACCACCGAGACCGTGACCTTGTCGACGGGCAACGACATCAACCAGACCTATGCCAGCGCGGCCATGCTCAACAGCCACGGCATCGTGCCCAACAACAAATACACCCGCTACAATTTCACCATCCGCAACACCACGTCGCTGTCGGGCGGAAGGCTCACGCTCGACCTGGGCGCAAGTTATGTGAAGCAGCAGGACACCAACATGCTCAACCAGGGCACCTACAGCAACCCGCTGCTCACCGCCTACCTGTTCCCGCGCGGCGACGACTGGCAAGATGCGCGCATGTATGAACGCTTTGACCCGCAGCGCAACATCTATGTCCAGCACTGGCCGCAGGGCATCAGCGAATTTGCTGGCGACAACCCCTACTGGATCAACTACCGCAACCCGCGTACCAACAACAAGCACCGCTACATGCTCAACGGCGGCATCACCTACAAGGCCACCGAGTGGCTGAGCCTGCAGGGCCGAGTGCGCATGGACAATGCCACGAACAAATATGAGGGCAAATTCTACGCCTCGACCAACACCCTGCACACCGAGGGCTCCACATTTGGCTTCTACAGCTGGTATGACCACGACATGAAGCAGACCTATGCCGACGTGATGGCCAACATCAGCAAGGCCTTCCTTGCCGACGAACTGACCCTCAACGCCAACATCGGCGCCAGCATCAGTGACAAAAAGTTCAAGCGCGTCGGCATCACTGGTCCCCTGCGCGAGGACCTTATCTCCAACAAATTCAGCATCCATCAAATCGAGAAAACGCTGATGAAGGAGTACGAGGAAGGTTACCACGACCAGACGCAGTCGGTGTTTGCCAGCGCCGAACTGGGGTGGACTGGCCAACTCTACCTCACCCTGACGGGCCGCAACGACTGGCCCTCGATGCTCGCCGGCGTCAACTCCAGCGCCAAGAGTTTCTTCTACTCCTCGGCCGGCCTGTCGTGGGTGGTGTCGCAATCCATCGCCATGCCCGCTGCCATCGACTACCTCAAGTTGCGCGGCTCCTACGCCTCGGTGGGCCTGCCGTTCCCGCGGTTTATCGCCAACCCGACCTACGAGTGGGACGCTGCGGCGCAGCAGTGGAGCACCAAGACCATCTACCCCCTCTATGACCTCAAGCCCGAGCGCACCAACTCATGGGAAGCGGGCATCACCGCCAGACTGTTCGGCCACGTGAGCCTCGACCTGACGCTGTACTATGCCAAGACATTCAACCAGACATTCGACCCCGCCATATCGGTATCGTCGGCCTACAGCAAACTGTATGTGCAGACCGGCAATGTCGAGAACAAGGGCATCGAACTCTCGCTGGGCTATAAAAACCAGTGGGGCGACCTAGGATGGAGCACCACCTACACCCTGGCCATGAACCGCAACCGCATCAACGAACTCGTGCGCGACTATGTGCATCCCGAGACTGGCGCCGTCATCACTATGGACCGCCTCGACAAGGGCGCATTGAGCAGTGCCCACTTTATCCTGCGCGAGGGCGGCACAATGGGCGACCTCTACTCGGTGACGGACCTGCAGCGCGACAGCGAGGGCGAGATATACATTGACCAAAACGGCAAAATCTACACCACCACCGCCAGCGGCATCCTGCTGGGCAGCGTGCTGCCCAAGAGCAACATGGGATGGAGCAACGAATTGAGTTGGCGCGGCCTGCGAATCGGATTTCTCATTACCGCAAGGTTTGGCGGCATCTGCTACTCGGCCACCCAAGCCACGCTTGACAAATATGGCGTGAGCGAGGCCACGGCGGCGTCGCGCGACCAAGGCTATGTGCTCACGGGCGGCGGCGACCGCGTTGACCCGCAAATGTGGTACCAGACCATCGGCAACAACTACGGCATCCCGCAATACTATACCTACAGCGCCACCAACGTGCGCTTGCAGGAAGCCAGCATCGGCTACACCATTCCGCGCAAACTGCTGTGGGGCATCGCCGACGCCACCATTTCGGTAGTGGGCCGCAACCTGCTGCTGTTCTACTGCAAGGCACCGTTTGACCCCGAGCAGACAGCATCGACCGGAAACTACTACCAGGGCATCGACAACTTCATGACCCCCGGCACAAGGAATATCGGCTTCAATGTTAAACTCAAATTCTGACAAGACGATGAAAAGGACACTATTATACATTGCATTAACCGCCCTGCTGCCACTGGCATCGGCTTGTACCGACGACTACCTGGACTACAACACCAATCCCGGCGACGCCACCCAGGACGAGATGCAGCGCGACGGCTACCTGCTGAGCAGCGCCGTCACCACGATGCAGGGCTGGGTAATTCCGCTTGACGTGAACAGCACCCAGATGACCGAATGCCTTCTCGGCGGTTCCTACGGCGGCTATTTCGCCGATGCCAACACGGGCTTTGCGGGAAAGAATTTTGCGCAGTTCTGCCCCGTCGAGGGATGGCTGAGCTGGGCGTTCGACAACTACATCCCCAAGTATTTCATCGGCTATAACGAGGTGACGAGCAACACCAGCGACCAGGTCATCATCAGCGTGGCGCGCGTCATCAAGGTGGCAGGCATGCAACGCATCACCGATATTTATGGTCCCGTGCCCTACTCCCAAGTGGGCGCAGGCGGCGAAATCACGGCGCCCTACGACTCGCAGCGCGATGCCTACCTCCACATGATTGCCGACCTGGACACTGCCATCAGCATCCTCACCGAGCATAGCGCCGACAACTTCAGCCCCAAGATTGACAAGGTCTATGGCGGCAATGTGGCGCGATGGGTAAAACTGGCCAACTCGCTCAAACTGCGCATGGCCATGCGCATGGTCAAGCCCGAGCCCGAACTCGCCAAGAAATACTGCGAGGAGGTGGCGGCCCATCCCATTGGCGCCATGAGCGACAACGCCGACAACGCCGTGATGCCCGTCACCGCCAAGAACGCCTTCCGCGTCGTGTGCTACGAGTACAATGACGGCGACTCGCGCATCGCCGCCGAAATCCTCGCCTACATGAACGGCTACAACGACCCCCGCCGCGAGAAGATGTTCACGCCGTCCTCCTTTGACGATGTACCAGGCGGTTACATCGGCCTGCGCAGCGGCATCGAAATTTCCCAGGCGCGCAACATTCACGACTACAGCAACATGGCAGTGGGCGTGGGCGACGGACACCTGTGGATGAACGCCGCCGAGGTGGCTTTTCTCAAGGCCGAAGGCGCCCTGCGCGGCTGGAACATGGGCGGCACGGCACAGCAGTGGTATAACCGCGGCATCGCCCTGTCGTTTGACCAATGGGGCGCAACGGGCGCCGACGACTACTGCAACAACAGCACCAGCCAGCCGGACGCCTACAACGACCCCGAAAATCCTGACTTCAGCGCTCCCATCGCCTCCAGCATCACCATCAAGTGGGACGAGGGCGCAACGATGGAGCAGAACCTGGAGCGCATCATCACGCAAAAGTGGCTCGCCAACTTCCCGCTGGGCCTGGAGGCCTGGAGCGAATACCGTCGCACGGGTTATCCCGCCCTGCTGCCTGCTCTGGTCAACAACAGCGGCGGCAGCGTGGATGTGGCGCGCGGTGCCCGCCGTGTAGTCTATCCCTACAACGAGCGCGTGAACAATACCGAGAACTACAACCAGGCGGTGCGTGACCTCCTGGGCGGTCCCGACACCCAGGGCACCGACGTGTGGTGGGCAAGATGAAGTGAATAACCCATAAATGAGACAAATCATGAAACCATTAAAATATATCATACCAATGGCCGCCGCGGCCGCTATGGCTCTCACCGGGTGCGACACCGAGGTTGAGTCCATCGGCATCGACCTGCCCAGCATCGAGGAGCAAAACCCCGAACTCTATGCCCAGTATCTGAGTGACCTGCGAGCCTACAAAGCCGCCGCAGGGCACAAGGTAACGCTCGCCTGGATGGACAACAGCAGCGATGCCTTCTACAATCAGAGCGACCACCTGACCGCCATGCCCGACAGCATCGACTATGCCGTGCTGATGCACCCCGCGGGCCTTACCCAAGACATCCAAGACGAAATGGCGATGGTGCGCGAGAAAAAGGGCACACAAGTGCTCTATAACATTGACTATGCAGCCATCAAGGAATCCTATGCGGGCCGTGACGGCGACTTCAACGCCTGGCTGAGCGACACCGTGGCCCTGGCCCTGGCATTGTGCGACAAGTATGCCTACGACGGCGTGGTGGTCGCCTTTGACGGCCACGGGCGCGAAAACATCGATGAGCAGCAGGCCCAAGCCTATGCCGACCTCGAAGACGCAATGCTGGGCCCTGTCAAGTCGTGGCTGTCGTCGCATGGCGGCAAGACGTTTGTGCTGCAAGGGTATCCCGAGGTTATCTATGACAAAGACGTGGTGAATGCGGCACGATTCATCGTCATTCCCTGCACAGGGGAATGGGGCGTTGAAAGCATTGCCTACAAACTGCTCCACCAAGCAACTTTTGGCAGCGAAAACGCCCAGTACATCCCGCTGGTCGAGACCGTTCCCCTCAATCCCGACGAAACCGGGGGATACTTCAAGGACGGCACGCGCGCCATCATCGCCACCGCCCAATGGATTGCCGGCTACAGCGGCGCAGCCCGTGTGGCGGGACTGGGCATCTGCAACGCCCAGCGCGACTATTTCAACAGCCAGCGCGTCTATCCCAATTTGCGCCAAGCCATCGGCATCATGAACCCAACAACCAAACACTAATTGATGATGAAAAAGATATTATTCCGATATGTCCCCATGCTTGCCGCGCTGTCGCTGCTGTGTACAGCGTGCCAGCCGAGCGACGAGGAGTTTGACGACCTGTTGTACCTCAGCAGTTCGTCGATGGTCACCGAGAGCATTATCCGCGGCAACACGCTGCAGGCGAGCAAGAGCCTCACAGCGGCCATCCCCCACCCCGCCACACGCGACATCACTGTTAATTTCAATATCGACAAGAGTATGGTGGACACCTACAACCTGGCCTATTACAGCGATGCCGTTCTGCTGCCCGAGGGCTGCTACACCCTCGAGGCCAACCAGGCAGTCATCGCCGCCGGCAGCGTATCGACAAGCGCCGTCAATGTCACATTTGACATCAGCGGGCTGAACCGCGACCTCACCTATGTGCTGCCCGTCACCGTCTCGTCGCCCGACATTGACGTGCTGGCGAGCGCTCGCACGCATTACTACATCTTCCGCAGCGGCGCGCTCATCAATGTGGTGCCCAACATGGACCAGAACTTTGCTACCGTCGAATGGAAACACAGCGACGAACTCAACCACATGCGCCAACTCACCATGGAGGCGCTCATCTATGTCAACGGATTTGACAACACGCTCAACACCGTCTTTGGCTGTGAGCAGGAGTTCCTCATCCGTTTGGGCGATTCGTCCTACCCGCCTAACCAGATTCAAGTGTCGGCACGCGAGGGCACGACGCAGGACTTCCAGTCGGCCGGCAGCGCCCCGTTCTTGCTCAACACCAAGTGCTGGTACCACATCGCCGTGACATTTGACGCCGACGCCCATGAACTCTACTGCTATGTCAACGACTCGGTATATTACCACGGCTCGCTCTCGCAGGACGAGGTGAACTTCGTCACACCTGTCAAGAACTACCCGTTCCAGATTGGCCGCTCCTACAACAACAGCCGCTGGCTCAACGGTTACATGTGTGAGGTGCGCGTGTGGAACATCATTCGCACCCGACAGGAAATCGTTGACAATCCCTATTATGTGGAGCCCGACAGTCCGGGACTGGTGGGCTACTGGAAGATGGACGACCGCTCAAACAACACCTTCAAAGACTACTCGCACAACGGCAACGACGCCGTCACCGACCAAAAGGTCAAATGGGTGGATGTTGAACTGCCGCCAAAGGGCAACTGACCAAACGGTTTTTACGCAAATGATGTGTATAGATGTATGATTAATGAAATATGACTATGAAACTATTCAAATATATATCCGCATTGGCATTGATAGGCGCGCTGGCCGCCTGCGCGCCCAATGATGTGCAGATGCCTGCCGTCAGAGAGACAAACTACGGCACCAGCAGCGACGCCATCGCCATGCTTACCGACACCTGGGGCACCCCGCTGGTGACCAATGTGCAATTCCGCGACAGCGGCGCCATCAATGTCAAGGTTGCCCTCACCAAGCCGCTGCCAAGCGACGCGGCGTTCACGCTCACCTATGACGCGGCGGCCCTCGATGCCTTCAATGCCGCACACGGCACGAGTTACCAGGCCCTGCCGCAAGAGTTGACGGGCATACCCACCGCCATCACCGTCAAGGGCGGCGCCCTGCATAGCGACAGCTGCATGGTCACCTATATCACCAGTCCCGCGCTGGACTCGCTGGCCACCTATGCCATCCCGCTGAGCATCAAGTCGAACAATGCAGTCCGCGTGTCCGACACCACGGGCAGCCTCATCGTGCTGGCCAAGGACATCTCACGCGCGCCCGACTGCGCCAAGTCCACAGGCATACGCATCGTGAGCTGCATGGACATCAGCCACACCAACCCGCTCAACCACACGCTGTTTACCCTCAAGGAGAGCGGCAAACCGTTCTTTGACATGGTCATCTTGTTCTCGTCCAACATCAGGATTGACCCCGTCACCGGGCGTGTCGGCATCTACCACAGTCCAGGCGCTTCACAAGCCCTCAACAATTATATGACCTACCTCAAGCCCCTGCAGGACATGGGCATGAAGATTGTGTTGAGCATACTGCCCAAGGGCGACGGCGTGGGACTGTGCAACCTGTCGGACGAGGGCTGCCGCTACCTGGCTCAGCAGATTAGCAACACCCTCGACGCCTATCATCTCGACGGTGTGTTCTTTGACGAGGAATATGCCAACTACAGCGGGCACCCCCTCACGGGACAGGACTTTGTACCCTACACAGCGGGCACCGCCAAGGAGCGCGCCGCGCGGCTCATCTTCGAAACCAAGAAGGCCATTAAGGACAAACTCACTATCGTGTATGCCTACAGCACCCTCTCGTCGCTGCCTGCCATCGACGAAGTGCCTTCGGGCGAATATGTGGACATGGCCATCAACGACTATCTGGTGAGCACCGACCGCAGCAAGAGTTTCCCGGGCATGGACAAGATGAATATGGGCATCTACTCGCAGGAGTGCGCGCTCAACAAGTATGCCACAGCCACCCAGCTCCGCAGCCTGCGCAGCAAGGGCTTTGGACTGATGATGTTCTTTGACATGAACCCGTTTAACCTGAGCAGCGGAGTGAGTAATTTTGCGAGCAAGCAGATTCCCGCGCTAGAGCGCACCTGCCAATACCTGTTTGACGAGACGCTGGTCTATCCCGACGCCTCGGGAGACAATTACAAAGTGAACTACTACAAGAGCAACTGGTAACGATTTTTCGGCCACAGGCTGGCCAGGAACAAGAAAGTTTGTTTACCTTTGCCCCATGACTCAATATTTTGACCGCAATATGATGACAAAAAAACTGTTATGCCTGCTTGCCGCGGCTTTGACCATGGGTGCGGCAGGGGCTCAAGAAACGGGACTGTGGGAGGACGCTGAGGCCTCGCTGAAAATCTACAAGGCGATGAACGAAGTGCTTAAACCCACAGCAGACGGCAGCGTGCCCGCATTTTGCCTGTTCAAGGACCTGAACAACGATGGCATGCCCGAAATCGTGATAGGCGACACGCGCCTCAAGAAAATCCAGGCCTATGACGTCACTGCCGGCAACCGCCCGCTGACGTCAATCCCGGACACCGATGAACTGGCTAAAGAACTGGGCAACCATCCGCTCAAGTGGCTGGCCATGAATTTGTCACTTAAAAATGACATTACCGTGGGCGACGCGCCGCTGTTCGTCAAGCCCGAAAAGGCCAAAAACCGCTTCACCACCGTCACCAGAGTGGACAACAGCAGCCAGTACACCAACATCGTGTTCAAGCCTCATGTTGGCAAGGCCAAGTTTGTGACCAAGACGTATGTGGAGAAGATATTTGACGGCACCGACATCGGCTATGACGCGCTGGTCTATTCGCTTGAAGATCCGTCTTTCATCGCCAAAATGCTGCGCGGCTACAATGACAACGAGGCACGGCCCGTGGTAGTGACCGACAAATTCCTGACCACCCACAACCCGCTTCAATACTCACGCTGGAAGCAGGGCGAACCCATCACCCGCGCCAATGCCGACGTGAGGCGCATCATCGAGAACTATTTCAAGGGAGAACGCATCCGCCAGATACAATGGCTGGCGGACATCGAAGTTGCCGAGCGGCACTTCTACCAGGTGCTGTTTGAACCGCGCGGCGGCTACTGCGTGAACGCGCTGGTGTGCATCGCCGAGGGCGAAGTGACGTCAACAATGACCGAGTCAACGCCCGTCGAAGCCTATGGCCCGAGCTGGGTGGACAAGAACTGGGGCAGCGACATCGACGACACCTGGTACCGCCTGCCCGGCATTATGTGCGCCATGGGTACCCAAGAGGGACTGGAACTGTATGCCGTGTGGAACTCGATGGAGGGCATCCACTACTCGGTGCTGCGCGAGGTGGGCGAAGCGCTCATTGTCATTTATGACGACTCAGAATATACCGGGGCCTATTAAAACACGGCCCTTGATATAACCTCAACAATCTGCTCAAGGCAGCGTTTGTCGGTTTCGTCAAACGCTGCCAATTCTTTGCTGTCGATGTCGAGGACGCCCACAATGGCGCTGTGGCTGGCGTCATACACAGGCACCACAATCTCGGAGCGCGAGAGGCTGCTGCACGCAATGTGGCCGGGGAAGGCCTCGACGTCGGGCACGACGAGCGTGCGGGCCTGGTCCCATGCCGTGCCGCACACGCCGCGGCCCCGCTTGATGTGGAAGCACGCAATCGGGCCCTGGAAGGGACCCAAGATAAGTTCGTCGCCATCGACGAGGTAGAAGCCCACCCAAAAGTAGTCCATCACATCGTGCAGCAGCGCCGCCGCATTGGACAGCACCGCCACACGGTTGCTCTCGCCCTCAATCAGGGCCTTCAACTGCTCCAGCAGTTGGGGATATAATGCTTTGTCAGTCATGGAGCAAAGATAGGGATTTTTTGCACAATTCGATGTATCATATTCACATCGTTATTTTCGATTGCAAAAGTAGAGAAACACTCCCTAATCCCCAAATTTATACCAAATTTAGTGATTATAATCCCCAAATTCGGTCAAATTTGGGGATTACTAAATGTTTCCGAAGTAGTTGCTGCGGTCGAGGTTGCGGTAGCCGATGGCTTCCATGATGTGGTGCTGGAGCACTGAT
>CALEJB010000039.1 GCA_937898675.1 uncultured Prevotellaceae bacterium | reverse complement strand
ATGCGGAGAGGACAAGATTCGAACTTGCGGTAGGGTTACCCCTACGGCAGTTTAGCAAACTGCTGGTTTCAGCCACTCACCCACCTCTCCGGGAGCATACTGAAATTGTGTTGCGCTTTCAATAGCGAGTGCAAAGGTAGGACATTTTTCTGACTCTGCAAGTAATTTTCGGGATTTTTTTTGAAAATTTTCCTTTGGTGCTCCTTACGGGCCTGATGCTGGGTTACTTGAGCAGTTCGCCCAAAGTGGTGGTGAAGTTGGCCATGAATGTGGTGGCACCTGTGTGTGGACGAGCCAGGGCGACGCTGAAGCCAAAGGCGCGGACCTTCAGGCCACCGCCCACCGAGAATCCCGACAGGAAGTCGCGCTTGTAGGTGGACATGTCGGTGCGCACCTTGTAGTTGTAGCCGAGGCCGAACCAGACGTTGTCCTTGGGCAGGAAGTCGGCGCCGAGGACGATGTGTCGCATGAGGTTGCTGCCAAAGGAATTCTTCTCGACGAGGCCGCTGTTGGGGTTGTTGGGGTCGTCGGGCGTGTAGTACGGCAGTCGCCAGTGACGCAGGTTGTAGGCCGTGAAGTGCAGGCGCACGGGAACGGACTTGAGCATCTTGCTCATGCCCAGCTGGATGTCCCATGGCAACTTGTCCTTGTACTCGTTGAACTTCTTGACCTGTCCGCCCAGATTCTTAGCTACCAGCGATGCCGAGAACTCGTGGTCGGGGTCATAGTAGTTGACGCCCAGGTCGGCTGCCACGGCACCGGCTGTGTAGTCTTCATACTTGGAATACAGGTACTTGAGCGTGATGCCGCCGCGGATGCGGTCACTGATGTCGTGGCTATAGGTGAGGCTGAAGGCCATGTCGCTTGCGCTGAAGGTGCCCGTCTTGGTGCCGTCGGGGTCGGCGCCCTGGATGTTGCCGTAGCCAAAGTACTGGATGCCGGCCGCGATGGCGCCGTGCTCGCTCACGCCCTGGCCATAGCGGGCGCCCATGAAGTTGGTCTCGCCGATGTAGCGCATGTAGTTGAGCCCCACCTGGTGGTCAAACTCGGGGCCCAGCAGGGCGGGGTTTTGCTCCACGAGGTTGATGTCGTCGTCGATGATGGTGAGGTTGTGTCCGCCCAGGCCGTAAACGTGGGCCGACACGGGCACGTCAAGGAAGTTGTAGGCCGTGGTCGTGGCGTCGTCGGCAGTGGCGTTGAGGGCCATGACGGCGGCGACGAGCAGTATGAAGTGACGCAAATTGGTTGTCATGTCGTCGTAGATTGAAGTATGATGTCTATCCAAATAACGAAAAAATCCCGCCGTTTAGTATAGCGCGCGGGATTTTTAGATGTCAGCAAGGCAGCCGCGGGCCATCAGTCCGCGACATAGTTGTCGCTGATGGCGGTGAGGGTGGCCAAGTCGTTGCCCTCGAGGGCATCATAGGCCTGCTCATAGAGGTCGCGGGCCTGCTTGTCGTCGTCGTGCGGCAACTCGGGATGCCACTTGAGGGCAATCCTGCAGAACGCGGCGGTGCACTGCTGGCGGCGGTCAAACTCCTCGCGCGTCATCTCGTCCTTGTAGTCCTCATAGTCGAGGTCGGGCGTGTAGATGGCCTTGATGGCCTCTTCCAGGTCGCGGCGGAACACCATGACCTTGATGGGCGTCATGAGCAGCGCGTTGGCGACAGAGTCGCTCATCGTGCCGGCAATGATGCCGCTGGCCTCGAGGGCGCCCTTGATGATGTCGGCGTCGATGCGGTTGGGGTACTTGCCGAATACAACCAGTTTTTCTTCTTCGTTGGTCATAGGCTATTTATTGATATTGAGTGTTGATGCGGGCCCTCAGGCCCTTGTCGATTGTCACTTGATGCCGCGGGCGTCGAGGGCGTCCTGATAGCGGTGGGCGTTCTCGAGGTGGGCGTTGTAGTCAACGGTGAAGTCGTGATAGCCGCTGAAGTCAGAACGGGCGCACATGTACATGTAGTCGTGCTCGGGCGCGTCCAGCACGGCGTCGATGGTCGACTTCTCGGGCAGACGGATGGGTCCGGGAGGCAGGCCGTTGACGCGGTAGGTGTTGTAGGGCGAGTTGACCTGCAGCATGAGTTCGGTGAGACGCTTGATGGAGAAGTCGCCAATGGCGAACTTGACCGTCGGGTCGGCCTGCAAGCGCATGCCCTGCTGGAAACGGTTGATGTAGAGGCGCGCCACCTTGCCGCGCTCGTCGGCCTTGCTGGTCTCCTCCTCGACAATCGAGGCGATGGTGGTCACCTCGTCGGGCGTGAGGTTCAGTTTGGCAGCCTTGCGCATGCGCTTGCCATTCCAGAAGTCGTTGTAGTATTCAAACATGCGGTCGAGCGTTTTCTCGGGCGTCACGTCCCAGAAGAACTCATAGGTGTCGGGGATGAGGATGCAGACAATGGTCTGCGGTGTCTTGCCATACTTGGCGCAGGCGGTGCTGTCCTTGAGCAGGCGGCGCATGTCGTTGGGCGTGCCCTCATAGAGGTCACCCCAGCGCTGTGCAAACTCATCGAGTGTGCGCATATTGTTGAAGGTGAATCGGATGCCGCTCTGCGAGCCGTTCTTGATGCGGCGGGCGATGCTAAAAGGCGAAGTGCCCTTATCGATACGGTAAGAGCCTTCACGCTTCTCCATATCGGCTCCAAACAGACGCAGCAGCAGCGTCACGCGCTTGGTGTAAAACGATGAACCCGTCTTGGCCTTGATGCTGTCGCTCACGGCCTGCATCGTCGCGTTGGCGGGCACTTGAATCAACCCTTCCTTGGGCGAGCCCGGGAAGAAAATCGACGCCACAAGCAGCACCATTACCATCAGGGCCGATAAAATGGCGATGAGTTTGTAGTTACCCTTTAACTTTTTGATTTTGTCCTTGATTTCCATATCTTTCCAATCAATAAATTTCCATTAAATCACATCGTGACGACCAGCAACTGTGCCTTGCCTGTGAGCGTGAGGCGGGTTGCCGCCGCCGGCACCAGCACCGTCACGCCGCGCACCAGGGCCGCGCTGCCGATACCCTCGTCGGCTGTCACACTGGTCTCGCCGCCGATGCACATCAACACGACGAAGTTGTGCGGCCGCGGCAGGTCGAGGGTGTAGCCGCTGTTATAGTCCAGGCGGCCCACGTCAAACTTGGGGCACTTGACCAGCGGTGTCACGCCTGGACCCGCGGCGGGGACAAAGTCCACTTTGCCATCGGCAGCGGCGCCGAAGTTGAGTGCCTCGCGCGCCTGGCTGGTGTGCAGCGGGCGTGCTTTTCCGTCAGCACCAAGGCGGCCGTAGTCATAGATGCGGTAGGTGATGTCGCTGGACTGCTGCACCTCGGCAATCAGGTTGCCCGCACCGATGGAGTGAATCTGGCCTGCAGGGATGAAGAACGCGTCACCCGGTTTGGAGGGTGTGGCGTTGACGACATCAAGAATGGTGCCCTCTCCCACCCTGCGCTCATATTCATCGGGCGAGATGCCGCGGCTGAAGCCCGTGCGGATGACGGCATCGTCATCGCTGTCAACGACATACCACATCTCGGTCTTGCCCGCGCTGCCGTGCAGGCGGGCCGCCATGGCATCGTCGGGGTGCACCTGCACCGACAGATCCTGCCTGGCATCGATGAACTTGATGAGCAGCGGAAAACGGTCGCCGAATGCACGATACACCTCCTCGCCCACGAGCGCCGCGCCGTGGCGCCGCACCAGTTGGGTGAGCGTCAGCCCGCAGTCATCGCCATCGGTGGCGACAACGGACTCATGCCCGGGCACCGCCGACAGTTCCCAACTCTCGCCGATGGGCTCACGGCTGCCAGGTGCCAACTGCTTGAATGCCGCCAGCTTGCTGCCGCCCCACACAACGGGCTTGAGGATATCGTTGAACTTGTATATCTGCATTTTGGTAACCTTGTAACCGACAAAGATAGTGATTTTTTCTTTTGCAAGATAAAATGAGGGCAGAAAACAACATCGCGGCCTGCAAGATGAAAAAAAAGCGGGCCTTTTACAGCCCGCTTGATATAGAGTTTGCCACAACCGTGGGCGGTTACTCAACCACCTTGTTGTTGTCGTCCTTGACGAACTTGATGTACTGGCTGTAGTCGTGGGCGACGAGCACGCCGTTCTCCTTGTCGTCACGCCAGGTGTCGGTCCAGTCCATGTCATAGCCGTGGCCCGTGGCATCGTGGAAGATGTGTCCCTCGCTCTCGTTCATTTTCCAGTAGGCGACAAGGCCGTTGGACTGCGGATTCACGCCCGCAATGCCGGTAGCAATCTCGTTGGCCGAGAGCGCCCTGTCCCACACGCGCACCTCGCACAGGCGGCCCGAGAAGAACTGGCTGCTGCGGTATCCGCCCCACGACATGCCCAACTCAAAGCGCTGGAAGGGCGTAGCTTTGCCCGAGCCGCCCGTCTGGGCATCCTCGACACCGTCAACATACATGCGGAAGGTCGAGCCGTCGTAGGTGCACGAGATCAGGTACCAGCGGTTGGTCTGGAAATGCGTCGTGGAGAAACACCGGCCACCGGGCAGCACCCATTGCAGGATGTCGCCACCCGCCGAGCCGTTCTCGCCAAAGCGGAACATGTTGGCCTCCTCCTCGTTCTTGCCCTCGATAGCGAGCACGCGCTTGATGTCGCCCACCTTGCCAAACTTGTAACTGTAAACCTTGAACTCGATGGTGTAGTTGCTCAGGTTCACCATCTTGTCGTCGGGGAAGATGTAGTTGGACGAGGCGTTCAGGTTATTCTCGAGCGAATAGAACGAGATGATGCGCGAAATCTGCAGGAAAATGGTCCTGGAACTCTCGATGACCTCGCCTGCGCCCTCGGTCACCTGGGTAATGGTGACCGGAATGACATAGGTGCATCCCTCAACAAACTCGTCGGTGCTGACCACCTTGACTTGGGCGGCATCGGACAGCGCGGCGCCCTGCTCGATGGTCACCTCGTCGTTCTCGAGCCTCACGCTCGACAGGGGCACAGGATAATAGGCCGTGCCGTGCTCCTCGTTGTACTTCGTCACCAGCGAGGGGTCGATGGCAAGGCGCACCTTCATGGCTTGGGCGCACTTGCGCGTGGCCTTGACGGTAACGGCATAGGTGGCGGGCAGTTCGTCGACGGTGAACTTCTGCACCGGCACCTGCTCGGTGCCGGCAATCAGCAAGCCCGACTTGGCGTAATCAAAATTATCGCCGTCGCTGTTGCAGCCCGCCAGCATGGCAAGCGCCGTGATGATGAATATATAAGGAAAGTATCTCATTTTCAGTTAGGAGTTAGGGGTTAGTGTTTGCGGGCAGGATTCATAATCTGTATGGCGCGGCGGATAGCGCCATAGGGCACGCCGTCGGCCGTGTTGTAGTAGTTGCGCTCCACATAGTAGGCGCCGCATCCGCCCTTGTGGCCCGTGGCGGGTTCCCAAGCGGCATAGTCGAATATCTTGCCGCCGGTGGGTTGCTGGCCAAAGGACTCGCAATAGACGGTCTTCTCGTCGGGATGACCAGTGGCTCCCACCCCGGCGCCCTGCTGGCTGTAGGCCTGCTTGACATAGTAGTCCACATAGGGGTCACACGCCACGGGGGGCGACGACGAGAAATAGTCGATGATGAACAGTTTGTCAGGATAGACGCCGCCGGGACCGAACACCTTGTCGCACTGCTGGGCCACCCACAGCATTTGCTGGCCCGACCAGCCCTCGTAGTCGAAGTCCACACCGTCGAGGCCCGTCTTGATGACCGTGTCGCACACCCACTGCGCATAGGCGCGGAAGGCCTCCTCGCTGCGGTCAGTCGAGAGGTCATAGTAGCGCTTCTCGCCCGTGGGGTTCCAGGCCGCATCGCGCACGGTGAGCGTGAAACGGTGGCTGTAGTTCGAGGCATCGGCGTGGAAGACAAAGCGGGTGCCTTTCTTCTCACGCGTCTCCATCATGTCCTTGTAGGCCACGGGATGCGTCTCGGGCGCGGGAATGCCCATCCACAGGTTCACGATGTCGATGCTGTCAGGCAGGCCGATGATGCGCTCTCCCCACGAGGCCGGGTCCTTGTAGCCCGAGGCGCCCTCGATGGGCGCCCAGTCGGCATAATACACATAGCATATCTCATGACTGGTCTGCTTGTAGTCGCGCAGGGCCTGGTAATACTCCTCGCTATACTCGTTGAGCGGCTGCAGGTCGAGCGCCTCGGGCTCGGTGTCGCAAGATGCTGCCGCCATGAGCGCCAGCAGTGCCGCCGATTGAATCAAATATCTTAGTTTCATAGCATTTACCGTATTGTTGGGTTAATGTTCTTTGCGGTCCCACCACAGGCGCGTGCCGCCGTTGTCCTGGCCGCCGCCGAGCGCCTCGGCAGCGAGAACCCCGACAGCAGCCTGCACGGCATCGGCGTTGGTGTTATACTCCTGCACCGGGAAGGGGCAGCGGCGCACCTGTATTTGGGTATCGACGGTGCCCTCGCTGTCGTTGTTCACAACGGGCAGCAGGCGCGGATATCCCGTGCGGCGGAACTCTGCCCAGCCCTCGCAGCCGTCGGGATACATCGCAATCCACTTTTGGGTGATGATGCGCTCCAGATTGGTCTCAAAGTCGGCCGCGTCCACCCAGGCGATGGTGATGTTGCTGGGCGCGTTGGCAGCGTTGCCGCCGTTGGTGCGGTCGGTGTACTTGGCGGGGACGGCGGTCCTGTTGGCAATGTAGGAGTCGGCGCCCGTCACATCGTTCTCGTCAAACGACACCTTGATGCCCGCCTCATAGAATGCCCTGGCCGTTCCGCCCATGTTCCAGCCGCGCAGGGCGGCCTCGGCACGCAGGAAGAACCCCTCGGCAGCCGTCATCCACACGATGGGCGTCGTTGACTGGTCAACATTGAGGTTGGAGATGGCCGCGCCCGCATATCGCGAGGCATTCATGTTGTGAACGCCCAAGCGCACGCCGTGGTACTTGCCGTCGCTGGCAGGGACAAAGTAGGCCGGCAGCCGCGGGTCGTTGTAGCCGTTCATGTAGCAGTCGATGGTCGCGCCCATGCGCACCTCGCCCGCATTGAAGTTGTAGGCGATGTCATAGTTGGGATGGAAATAGGTCAGGCGGTTGTGCTGCAACTGGGCGCGCTGGGCAGCCATCTCGATGAAGCCCACGGGGCAAGCCGCCGATTTCTCGGCCTCCTGTCGCGCCAGTGCCTCGTCGGCATAGACCACGCGCAGCGCCAAGCGCAGGCGCAGGGTGTTGGCAAAGCGCACCCACGACTCGACATTGCCACCATAGACATTGTCGTAGTCGGTGAGCAGCACGGCGCCAGACTGCGCCAGCGGCGTGAGCGTCTCGATGGCCTCGTCGAGCTCGGCAAAGAACTTGGCGTACACCTCCTGCTGGCGGTCGTAGGACGAGCCCAGCGTGCCGCTGCCGTAGGTGGTGTAAGGAATGGGGCCGTACATGTCGGTGACGCGGTGCAGCGCCTCCACCTTGACGATGGTGGCCAGCGCTGCCACCTCGGGCTGGTCCATCCGGACCGCCGTGGAGGTCACGCGCTGCCAAGCGGGCATCACCTCGCTGAAGGCGCGTGTAAACATCTGGTCATACCATCCGCTGACAAAACTGTAGGAGCCGTTGTGGATGCCGTTGCGCCAAGTGCCCGTCAGGCCCACATAGCCCGAGAAGGGGTCGGCGCTCAAGCCCTGTGCCACCTGATAGTCCGACGACAGGCAGTTGCCCGAGCCGTCGTCAAACAGCACGACGCGCGAAACCATCTGCGAGAAGAAAGCGCCCACATTCTGGTAGTCACCCTCGAGTTCCTCGTCGGTGAGTTCGTGATGGTTGGTGTTGATGTCGTCAAAGCCCTCGGTGCACGCCGTGAGCAAGAAAGCGCCCAGGAGTGCCGCGAAAGCGTATCGTGATAATCTTGCAATTTTCATAGTCATTTCCTCCATGGTTTAGAATTTGACCTTCACGTTAAATCCCATAGAACGCAGACTGGGCTGCATGAAATAGTCGATGCCCTGGTAATAGGTGCCCGTGTTGGCCGTCGCCTCGGGGTCGTAGGGCGCCTTGTTGTAGAGCATGCACAGGTTGTGCGCCACCAGGGCGACATTCAGGCCCTTAATCCACTTCACCCAGCGGGTGACAGGCACATCCCACGCGATGCTCAACTCGGCCAGGCGCAGGTTGGTCGCGCTATAGACATAGCGCGAGTCCACCGTGCCGTTGGGGTTGCCGATGGTCTGATAGAAGGACTGGGCGGGAATGGTCTTGCCGTTGACCACCGCGCCGCCGTTGTTGCGGGCCTCCTGGGTGGCCTCGCTGGCGCCGTAGTAGTCGAGGATGGCCTGCGTCTCGCTCACGACGATGCCGCCGTTGCGGTAGGTCAGCAGGGCCGACAGCGTCACGCCGGCAAACTGCAGCGAGTTGCCCCACGACAGGTTGTAGCGCGGAGCCGCCTGGCCGGCATAGATGTAATACTCGTTGGTGTTAGGATTAGCCTCGACGGTCTGCTTCTCGGGATTGATGTAGATGGCGCCATGCTCATCGGTCTTGAGCGTCGAGACATAGACATCGGCCAGGGTGCCGCCCTCGGTCAGGCGAATCTGATAGCCCGGAGTGCCGCCCATGTAGAGTTCGTCAAGGTTATAAATCTGGCCGTCAACGGGATTGCGCCAGTTCTTGAGCAATTCCTTCACCTTGTTGCGGTTGAGGGTCCAGGTGAGGTAGGTGTCCCAGGTGACGGGACCGATGGGCTGGGTGTAGCGCGCCGTGAGTTCCACGCCCTTGTTGTCCACGCGGCCGCCGTTGACCACGGCGCTCGTGTAGCCCGACGAGGCGGGCAGCGCGGGATAGAAGAACTGGTTGTCGGTGCGCGACTTGTACAGCGTGGCGTTGAGGCGCAGGCGGTTGTTGACCAGAACCGCGTCGATGCCGGCCTCCCACGAGCGGGTGCGCTCGGGCTTGAGGTCGGTGAGCAGGCGCGTCGAAGTCTCGGCCAGGCCCGTCGAGGGGTTGATGGCATAGGTCTCGCGGGTCAGGAACGGCTCGCCGGGCTCATTGCCCACCTCGCTGTAGGAGACGCGCGTCTTGAAGTAGCTGAGTCCCCACTGCGACTTGATGGCGGGAATGATGTCGGTCCAAATGCCCGAAACACCCGCCGACCAGTAGAAGTAACTGTCCTCCAGTTTGGACGACCAGTCGTTGCGCGCGGTGAGGTCGATGTAAGCCATTCCGCGGTAGCCGGCCTGGGCGGTGCCATAGACGCTCTCGAGGCGCGTGGTGTAGCCGCTCTGCACGGGCTTGAAGGTCGAGTTGGAAGTCTCGACATTGGCATAGGTGAACTTGTTGGCGGTGCCCTTGAGGTTGCCGTAGAAGCCGTTGATGTCGTTGTCGCGCTGGTCAAAGCTCGTGCCCAGCACGCCGCTCACGTTCCAGAGGCCGTCAAGCAGGTATTTGTTGAACTTGGCAAACGCCTCGGCATAGAGTTGGCGGTTGTTGACGTTGCGCAGGGCATAGTGGCCGTACTTGGAGGCATAGAGCGTGTTGGTCGAGGCAAAGAACTTTTCCTCATACTTGTCGGTGCTCTTGTCATACTTCACGCGGCCCGTGACGTCGAGCCACGGCGTGACCACCCAGTTGAGCGACACGGTGGCCTGGTGGCGCTCCTTGTGGTTGATGAAGCGCTCGCGCTCGGTCTCCCAGTAGGGGTTCTCCATCGAGATGTCATAGTTGTAGGGCCAATACTGCACGGGGAAATTGCGGCCCGTGTCATAGCGCTCAAAGTAGCCCAACTTGCTGAAATCATCGCCCGCGGGGAACAGATAAACGGGCACCAGCGGGTTGTGATACTGGCCCTGGCTGATCATATTGGTTTCCTTGACCGACGATAGCATATAGCCCAGGTCGAGCGTCAAGCGGTTGTCGAGCATGCTGGTGGTGTTGCGCACCGACACGTTGTAGCGGTCCCAGTTGTTGCCGTGGATGATGCCGCGCGCATTGGTCGAGCCCAGCGAGACGTAGGTCTGGTTCTTGTCATTGCCGGTGCTCACGCTCACCGTGTTGGCAAAGTTGGTGCCGGTCTGGAAGAAGTCGGCAGGCCTGTAGCCGCTGGGCGTCGCCATTTTTTGCCCCCAGCTGTAATAACTGCCGGGGTCGCTGGGGCCGTACTGGTTCTGGAACCGGGGCAACACAATCGGCGACGAGAACTGGAAACTGCCGTTGTAGGTCACATCCACCCTGCCCGCGCGGCCGCGCTTGGTGGTGATGATGATGACACCGCCAGCGGCGTTGGCACCATAGAGTGCCGCTGCCGAGGGTCCCGACAGCGCACTGATGCTCTCGATGTCGGCGGGGTTGATGTTGCTGAGCGCGTCACCCGTCTGGCCCGCGCCGGCAAAGATGCCCTCGGGCTGCTCGCTGCCCAGCGACTGCATGGGGATGCCGTCAACGACATACAGCACATTGTTGTTGCCGTTGATGCTCTTGGCGCCGCGCATGACCACGCGGCTGCTGCCGCCCGCGCCCGATGAACTGGCGTTGATGGCCACGCCCGCCACCTTGCCGGCCAGCGAGTTGACAAAGTTGGCGTCCTGAACGGTCATCAAGGCGTCGCCCGACACCTGCTGCACGTTGTAGGACAATGACTTGGCCTCCTTCTTGATGCCCAGGGCGGTCACGACGACCTCGTTCAGTTGACGGGAATCCTGCTGGAGGCGGACCGTGAGCGACGAGCCGTCGGCAACGACCTCGCTGGGCGCATAGCCCAGAAAGGTCACCGTGAGGGTGGCGCCGGGTAACGCATCGATTGAGAAACGGCCGTCAACATCGGTCACGGCAGCGGCGGCGGCACCCTTGACCTTGACAGTCGCCCCAATGACGGGTTCACCGTTCTCGTCAAGCACCTGCCCTTGCACCGGTTGCCGCACGGCTGCACTGCCCTGCGGGACAGGAGCCGCCTGCACCGTCAACGCGCCGCCGCCCAGCGCAATGGCCAGCGCCAGCAGCAGGCTGCGATAACGGTTGTGGGATTTAGGTAGTTGATTGCTCATAATCGTTATGAAATAATGGTTATTGGTTATTCGGTGCAACAAAGGTAAACAATTATTCATCAATACTTAGTTAATAATTAATTTAAATATTTGAAAATCAATGAGTTATTTT
>CALEJB010000038.1 GCA_937898675.1 uncultured Prevotellaceae bacterium | reverse complement strand
AAATTAATCAGCTGACCAAACACCGGCTGTCCGATAAAATGTGTACCTTTGTTCATGTTACTTGAGTTTTTTCGCAGAGACAAAAGTAACGAAAAGGGCTGAATCTCGGCAACGGGATTCAGCCTGATTTTTTCCAGCCGCAAAAAAGTTTAGCGGACACCAATACTAATATTTTATCAATTCTGAAAACATACTACCAATTGGGGTGATGCATAATCGACAAAAATGGACTGCTTGGGCGGCTACAACCGCTCAAATTGCGGAGCGTGTTCACTCTTCCACAAACGCCTTGAGTTCCTGCAGGGCGGGGGTGGCGCGGCCGGTCTCGTGGTCCCACAGGCCGGCGTTGTACCAGGCGTTGGTGACATGGAGGGCGCTCCACTGGCTGCCGCCAAAGCCGTACTCGTTGGCCTCGGGGAACCACCAGAACAGCCCGTTTACCTGGCTGTAGTTTTTCAGGTAATTGACCAGGTCGGCGGTGAACTGCTGCTGCCCCGCGTAAGTCAACGGCCAAGTCGAGGAATAGTCATAGGTGCCCACCTTGTAGTGATAGCTGTAGCCCGTCTCGACAATCATCACCTGCTTGTCGGGGAAATTGGCGGTGACGGTGCTGAGCGCCGTGCCCAGCGCGGGCAGCAGACCGTGGTAATAGGGGTAATAACTCAGGCCGATGATGTCGTAGTCCACGCCCTTGCTGCGCATGTGGCTGTAGAAGTTGTTGAGCACGCTGGGCTTGGGCACGCGCTCGGTGTGCAGCACAACCCTGGCGCGCGGGCACTCCTCGCGGCAGGCGCGGAGAGCCGCCTTGAGCAGGCTGGCCAGCCGCGGCCAGTTGTCGTCGCTGGTCGAGTAGCATTTCTTGAGTTGGCTGTCGGGGGTGCCCACGGGTCCCCACAGCATGCCGTAACTGATTTCGTTGCCCGTCTGTATGTAGTCGGGCGTGGCGCCGGCTGCCTTGAGGGCGGCGAGGCAGTCGCGGGTGTATTCATAGACCCGCTGGGCAAGCGCCTCGTCGTCGAGGCCTGCCCATGCCGCAGGCGTGTATTGCGCCGAGGGGTCGGCCCAGGTGTCGCTGTAGTGAAAGTCGAGCATAAACTTCATGCCAGCGGCCTTGATGCGGGCGCCCAGCACCTTCACGGTGTCAAGGTTTTGCAGCACGCCCTCGCCGCGTGCCTGCGCCGTGGCATTCTCGGGGTTGACAAACAGGCGCACGCGCGCGGCGTTCCAGCCCTGCTGCTTCACCCAGGTGATGACATCGTCGATGCGCTGGTTGGCGGCGTCGCGGTAGTAGGCGCTGGTGATGCCCATGCGCTTGGCCATGAGCTGGTGGGCCTCGTAGGTGGTGAGCATGGAGATGTCGCCGCCCACGATGCGGCCGCCGTCCAGCGACTGGCCGCCGTCCAGGATAATGTCGATGAGCGCGTTGACGTCGGCAATATTGACCTCGCCGTCACCATTCACGTCGCCCGCCTGGGCGGCATGGGCGTCCAGTATCATCTCGATGACCGCATTCACGTCGGCGATGTTTACCTCACCGTCGCCGTTCACATCGGTTGCCGAGGCATGCGCAGCGCCGCAGGCGAGCAGCGCAAGCGCCAATATCAAAAGCCGGTGCCCGCCCATTCGCACCATCATCCCAAAATAATGTCAATCACCGCATTCACGTCGGCGATATTCACCTCGCCGTCGCCGTTCACATCGGCGTCAGGTCTGGAAGCACCGTTCAGGATGAGGGCGATGAGGGCGTTCACGTCGCCGATATTCACCTCGCCGTCACCGTTCACGTCGCCCGTGGTGCCACCGTCGAGATAGGGCAGCCAGGTGTCGGTCACATCGGCAACGCTGTATTTGTTGGTTTGGCTGGTCACCTCAAAGAACGACGTCTTGTTCACATAGGTCACATCCACCGTCTGGTGGCTGCCGGCATCGGCGCCGCCCTGGCTGAACACAAAGTTCACATAGTAGTCGCGGGCGGTGATGTTAAACTTCTTGTAATAGAACTTCACGCCGTTGATGGTCTGGGTGGCGGTAATGGTCTCGCCGGGCCAGTTGCCGCACTGCTGCACGTCGCCGCTGTCCCAGCAGTAGAAGTTGACACGGGGCCAGTTGTTGGGCGCCGCCGTCGGGTCCTTGAGGTAAACAGTAATCTCGTAGGGCTCAAATGTCGAATTGTCGATGGTGTAGGTGCGCGTAATCAAGCCCGACACGGCGCCGTTGACCAGGATGCCCGCCTTGAGCGTGGTGGTGGCACCGATGTTCACGCTGCTGCCGTTGGGCACTCGTGTGCCGTTGCTGGCGGTGGGCTCGCTGCCGTCGGTGGTATAGACAATCTGCGCGCTGGGTGTATTGCTCACGGCGGTGAGCGTCACGGCAAACGCGCCCTCATACTCACCGCTGGGTTTGCTGGCCCATGCCGTCTCGGTGCTCTTGCTCAACGCCAGGCGGTAGTTGGTGCCGCTGCACACCACGACATAGGAGTCGGGAATCGTGTAGGCCGTGGTGCCCATGGCCGCCAGCACCGAGCCGCGGTCGCCCATGGTGCGCTGCACATAGTAGTTGCTCGACGCGTTGCTGGCCTGGTTGAACGACGTGCTGGAGTTGCTGATGCCCGCCAACTGGCGCACATAAATCATCTGCTTGATGCTCTCCTTGCAGTCAATCCAGTGCTTGAGGAACACACAGGGCGTGCCGGGCATCATGAGCAGATAGGCGTTGGCAGCCTCGATGTTGTTGCGTATGGGGTCCTGCTGGTAGTCGGCGCTGCGGTATTCGGTGTCGTGGTTCTCGACAAAGGTGACGGCATAGCGCTTGTAGTTGGTTTCCTGGCACAGGCCCTTGTTGGTGCTCGTGCCCAGCTTGGTCCAGCTGTTGCCGTTAGCGGCGTCGCGAATCACATAGCGGAAGGGGAAGTCAAACGCCGCGCTCTGGATGGCGCCGCCCACCTTGGTGCCGTCGAGCCAGTTCTTGACCGCTGTCTGGTTACCGTCCCAGTACTCGCCCACCGAGTAGGCGGGGTTGACAGCACTATTGTACATGCCCGTGAACGATGCCGAGTAGCCCTTGGTCATGTCGTAGCGCATGCCCACATAGCCCAGGTCGTTGAGCAGCATGCCCAGGTAGGCCTTGACGATATTCTGCACGTTGGCGCTCTTGTGGTCCAGGTCGCGCATGCCGCCCCAGTCCTCGCCGGTGTCGTTGTTGGCGCTCAGGCTCACGCCGTTGGCGTTGGCCCAGG
The DNA here is from genome assembly GCA_937898675.1 of uncultured Prevotellaceae bacterium. Classification (GTDB taxonomy): domain Bacteria; phylum Bacteroidota; class Bacteroidia; order Bacteroidales; family Muribaculaceae; genus Sodaliphilus. Next base: position 62,743 of record CALEJB010000038.1, on the reverse strand, counting down.
TGAGCGTGCTGCCGCCGTCATCGTTGTGGCAGATGTCGGTGGGCAGCATCTTGTAGGTCACGCCCTTGTAGGTCTCGACGGGGAATGTCACCCAGTCGTTGATGGTGGAGCGGTGGTTGATGACCACGTCGGCGATGGTGCCGATGCCCTTGGCCTTGAAGGTGTTGATGAGCGACCGCAGCTGGGCCTCGGAGCCAAACGAGCTATTGTAGTTGGTGAACCAGTACAGGTCGTCATAGCCCATCGAGGTGCCGCCGCCCGTCGAGGCGCTCTGCGGAATCCACACGAGTTTGAAAAATTCGGCCAGTTCGTCGGCCTGGCTTTCCAACTTGGGCCAGCGTGTCTCGCTAAAGGAGTCCCAATAGAATCCCTGCAGCATCACGCCCTTGTACTGTGCGGGCCAGCCCTGTGCCAGCATGAGCAACGGCAGCATGGCCGCCAGTGCGCTAATCAATGACTTTTTCATTACCGTTATTCTGTGTTATGGTGAATCTAATGCTATATTTTCCACAAAATTAGTGATTTGTCGGCAATTATCATGCTACCTTGAGATTATATTCCCAAAAAAGCATGCAAACGATTGCAGGGACAGGTCCGCTGTCGTCATGGCAACAGAGCCGTTGTGGCACGCGCCTGACGGCTCTGTTTGGGTTTTCTCCCACGCAATGGCGCCTGTGACTCGGTCCCTATCGCCGGCTCAAACGCTATAGCGCCAGGCGCAGGCCGTTGCAGTTTTCCTGCAGCGACGGATAGTATTCCAGGCGGTAAGACACGCGGCATCGTGCGGCGTCGTTGTTGGCCCAGCTGCCGCCGCGCATCACGCGGCGCGTGCCCGTCGAGGGGCCCTGGGGGTTGGTCTGCGGCGCGCTGCCGTAGCTGTCATACCAGTCCTGGCACCACTCCCACACATTGCCGCTCATGTCATACAATCCAAGCTCGTTGGGCGCTTTGGTGCCAACGCGATGCGTCGCATTGTCGCTGTTGCTCCTGTACCATGCCACGGCATCGACATCGTCGCTGCCGGCATACTTGTAGCCGCGGCTCTTGCTGCCGCCGCGGGCGGCATATTCCCACTCAGCCTCGGTCGGCAGTCTAAAGGTCAGGCCCGTGAGCTGGTTCAGCTTGGTGATAAATGTTTGGCAATTCGACCACGACACCTGCTCCACGGGGCGCTGCAGGTCGCCCGAGAAACCGCTGGGGTTGTAAGTGCCCATCACGGCCAGCCACAGTTCTTGCGTGACCTCGGTCTCGCCTATGCTGTAATCGCTCAGTGTCACCTCGTGCGTCGGCAGTTCGGTGTCCGACGCGTCGCCCGTCTGCTCCTCGGTCGCGCCCATCGTGAACGTGCCGCCTTTCACATCCACCATCAAGAAAGTCACGCCATTCACGGTATATTCCTGGCCCCGGGGGCCATTCAGCAGGTAGTCTATCAGGCATGAGATGTCATCGGGCGCGACTTTTCCGTCGCGGTTCACGTCATAGTTGCCGGCCGACGACTCCTCGCCGGCACCGTTCAGCAGGTAGTCTATCAGGCATGAGATGTCATCGGGTGCGACTTTTCCGTCGCAGTTCACGTCAAATCTATTCGGTTCGGGCTGCTGCGCATGGGCAGGCAATGCCGGCAGGCTGAGCGCCAGCAGCATGGCTACTAAAAATCTCTTCATCGTCGTGGTTGTCGTTGATTAAGTTTCTCATTAAACGCTACAAAATTAGTCAATATCTCACTGCGATGCAAACCTTTCAGCCGCAAAAATGGCGGCCCGAGCCATTGACTCAGACCGCCCTGAATAATCAAATGTGATGTCGCGATTACTTCACGAGCACCTTCATGGTGCTGCCGTCGCTCATCTTCACGATGTTCACACCCTGCTGCAAGCCGCTGAGCTGGCGGCCGGTGATGTCGTAGTAAGCGACGGGAGCAGCGTTGCCGCCTGCGTTAACCTCATCGACACTTGCGCTCTTGGTGAGCGCCATGGTCTTGTTGTCCAGGTTGATGACGATGTCATACTTGCCGGCGGGAACCATAAAGCTCTTGCTCTGGCAAAAGCCGCTCAAGGGAATCTCGGTGCCCAGCAGGTCGTCGGTTACCTGCGTGTCGTTTTCCAACGCGCCGCAGCGGTAGGGAGCGATGCTCTCCCAGTCCACATCGTTGTCGGCGAGCTTGGTGGTGAATGACAGGTAGCTGTAGTTCACGCCGTCAAACTCGTTGGTGCCGGTGGCCTCAAAAGATGCCGTGAACACATTCTGGTCCTCGGTGTCCATCTTCACGCCCACATTGGGAGCCCACAGGTTGCCGTTGGCCTCGCCCATGATGTAGAGCTCGCCGGTGCGGGGGTCCAGTTCAGCCACGCGGGTGGGTTCGATGCCCACCTCCTGGGTCTCGGGGTTGAACGTGAAGGTCACGTCAAACTCGCCGGTCTCGGCCATGGTGTACTGGAAATTAGACGCGGGATAGGCCTCGCCCCAGTCGTGGTTCACCACCACCTTGAACTCGATGAGGGTGCCCTCGGCGAGGAACACATTCTTGGCGGTGTAGGCATAGGTGCCGTCGTCCTGCTTGGCCATCTCGGTGGCGGGGTTGGTCTGGTCCCACTCGGTGTCGCCAAACAAGGCGGCGGGGGTGCCTGCAACACTGTAAACGGTCTCGGTGATAGGAGCCACATAGCCTTCGATTTTGAACTGCATGGTGTTCATGTCGAGGGTGAAGGTGTAGTCGTCGCCGGTGCTCGAAGCGGTGAACTTGTAGGCGCCGTTGCCGTTGCCCTGGCGCTGGGTGGTTACCCAGTTGTCAACATTCACGGTCTGGTCGCTGCCGCCCGACGGGCCGATGCGATAGGTGCCGTTGAACACATCCCAGCTGCCGTCGAGGCCGTCGGCAAAGACGAACCAGATGGTGCCGCTCAGGTGGGCGGTGTAGGTGTAAACGCCATTGCCGTTGTCGGTCATCTCGGTGCCCACGGCGGGGTTCCAATCACCAAAGGGGGCGCTGCCCACAAGGTAAACACTTGCCTGTGACGCAAAAACAAGCGTCATGGCCATTGCAAGAGTAGTAAAAATTTTCTTCATGCGTCAAATTGTTTATTGGTTAACAGAAATTAGTCATAAAAAAACCTGCGGGGCCAATGCGGCTTGTGCATCAGCCCCGCAGGGCTTAGTCAGGCATCACTTGGCCATGAAATAGTACTTGCCCAGGATGTCGTTGAACATGATGTCATAGGTGCCTGCCTCGACAGTGATGTTGGAGCCGTTCTGCACACCAACGCCCACGGGGAAGGCCTCGGCGCCCCAGTTCACGTCCCAACCGCCGTTGGCTGCAAACTTGAGGGCAGTGCCGGCATAGGTCACGCCCTTGAGCATCCAGTCGTGGTTCTCCACGATGGTGGTCATGGGATTCATGGCATCGCCGCCAGCATTCCAGCCCTGATAGTCGCCGGGCATGTTAATCGAGGCGTAAACACCGACAGCGCCGGTATATTTCTCGATAATCACGGCGTCGGCCACCAGGTCGTAGGTAATCTTGTAGTAGCCGTCGGCATCCACCTTGATGTCGCTGCTGCCGCCGTCATTCTTCACGAGGCCGTTGGAGCCCATGCCCCACTGCTCGCCCCAGCTGCCCGGGGTGTGGATGAGCTTGAAGCCCTGTCCGGCGGGGAAGTAGCCCACATAGGTCAGCATCGAGTAGTTGTCGGGGTCGGGATAGAGCGGGGTGAGCGAAACGCCCTCGCCGCCGGCGTTGTTGCCCCACGAGCCGTCACCGATGCATGCGCCGACGAGATACCACAGGTCGGGGGTGCCCAGGTCAATCACGGGCTCGATGGAGAACTCACGGGTGAGCATGTTAAAGGTCAGGCGATACCTGTCGGCCTCGATGGTGCCGGGGATCATGAAGGCAAATGCCACCTGGTCGTTGGCGCCCTCGACAAAGGTGCCGCTCAGGTCGTTGCCGCCATTGACGCTATAGCCCACAAAGTCGCCGCTCCAGAAACCGTCGGCGCCCAGGTCCATCGTCTCCTGGGAATAGAGCTTGAACCAGTTGTCCTGGCGCACGCCGTCCTCGCCATAGATGGCGGGAACGGTAACGCTGAACACGGGGTTGGCATATACATCGCCGCCGCCGTTGTCCAGCTTGAAGCCGCCGTCACAGGGCGTCCAGTTGTTGCTCGTGCCCACATAGTAGTAAGCGCTCGAAATCACGGGAGCATCGGGAATCACGCTCAGCACAAAGGGCTCGCTCACGATGCTGGTGGCCGTGCCGCCGTTGCTCATCACGCAACGCACGCGGGCATCGATGTCACGCTGCACAGGAGCCTGGCCGTAGTTCATGAGCACAAAGTTCTCCAGCATCTCGGCCAGCATGGTGCCGTCGGCCTCCAGCGGCAGGGTCTCGCCGTTGAGGATGATGCTATAGGAGGGCGTGTAGGCCTCGTCGGTAGTGGTGGGGGCAGTGATGTCCACCACCTTCACCATCTCGGTCTCGACCGTGGCAAAGTCAATCACGCCAACAGGAGATACCGAACCGTTGCCAAAAGCAACGATATCGCCCTGAGGATTGCTCTGCGGGTCGGCCCAGTCCTTAAAGTCTTCGGTACAACTTGCCAGCAACAGCGCGGTTGCGGCAAAACATAAAAACTTCTTCATAATAACTGTTTGTCTATATTGGTATCAACGCCGGCGGGCGATGGTCGCGGGACGCTCGCCCGCAGCGCTGACTGATTATTAATTCTTACTGAGCAACAAAGTTGTATGCTCCCAGGATGTCGTTGAAATACACATTGTAGGTGCCTGCAGTGACAGGGATGTCCTTGCCGCCGTTTGTACCCAGGCCATAGGGGAAGTCCAGAGCGCCCCAGTTGTAGTCCCAAGCGCCGTTGGCAGCAAACTTGAGCGTGCAGTCGGCATCGAGCACCAGGGTCTTGACATACCAGTCGTGGTTCTCGGTCATCGTGCTCATGGGATTCATGAGGTTCTTGGTCACATCCCACTCCTGATAGCTGCCGGGCATGGCAATCTGGCTGTAAACGCCCACAGCCTTGTCATACTTCTCGATAACGAGAGTCCTGGTGGCTGTGTTGAGGCGCAGGATGTAATAGCCGGCCTCGGCAATGCCGATGTTGTGGTTGTCGCCGTCCAGGTCCTCGAGGAACGCGCCGGGACTCGACACATTGGTATAGTTCAACTGGTCGTTCCAGTCGCCGGGCACGCGCACGAGCTTGAACTGGCTGCCGGCGTTGAAGTAGCCTGCATACTGAATCTCGCCGTGGCCGGTGCTCATGTCATACTCGTTGCCGGCGATGGGGTACATGGGCACCAGACCGCCGCTGCCAACGCTGCCGGCGCCGTTGTCCCAAGCGGCAGAGCCAATCTCAGAACCAACAAGGTACCACAGCTCGATGGGAGCGGGCACGAGCTCTACATAGTAAGGATTGACCTCAAAGGTGACCACATTGGATGCCACCTGCTGGGCGCCTGCCGTGTTGGCATAGCACACGACATACACGGTAACCTTCTCGGGCACTTCGCCCATTTGCCACTGGGCAATCTTTTGCAGTGCCGTTGCCAGGTCGGTAGCAGCGATGTCGCCGCTGCACGACTTGTAAATGGTGGGCAGCATGCTATAGTCGGCAACAGTGGCGCCGGTCTTGTCGGCCTCGGCCTGTGCGGTGGACACGGTGTAGTTACCCGTGAGCGACACAGCCATTTGATACTCGACAGCAGCAGGCCAGCCGCCATAATCAGGCTGATTCCAGGTCATGGGGATGTAGCCTGAATAGGCCAGGTCCACCATCTTGTTCTGCGGCTCGTTCAGCACAAACGTGGAGGGCTGGACAAGCGTGGGATTGGAATTATTGTCATCGTCACACGCCGTGAACATGGCGGCCATGCACAGCAGCATCAGTGATGATAAAATGATTTTTTTCATTGTCTTTTGGTCTTTTTGTCGTTAATGTTTGACATTGATGCATCAATAACCGGGGTTCTGTACCAGGTTGCTGTTCACGATTAGGTCGGTGGTGGGCAGTGCAAACACATTGCGGAAGGCCTCAAAGTCACGGCCCTCGTAGGTGCCGCCCTTCCATTGCCACTGATAATCGGTGGGACCGCCAAACTTGCCGAAACGAATCAAATCGACGCGGCGGCGTGCCTCGAAGTAGAACTCACGGCCCCACTCGTCGAGGATTTGGTTCAAGGTGTAGCTCGTGCGCTCCTTGGCATGGGCACGTGCGCGAATGGCGTTGATGGCTGCCACGGCCTCGTCGGGGGCGGTGCCGCCTGCCAGGCGGGTAAGTGCCTCGGCATAGGTCAGGTAAGCCTCGGCGGTGCGCATGTAGAACAGGTGCGAGTCGGGGAAGGTGTTGTCGCTGCCCTTGGAGCCGTCGCACTTGAAGTTGGTGAACTTGGCAACAGCAAAGCCGTTCTTGAAGTCGGTCTCGTTCTCGACATTGAGGATGCGGCCCTCGGTCTCAAACAGTGCGCGGTCGTCCTCGGCTGCCATCGACACAGAGTAAGCATGGCCCACGGGGGCATCGTCGTTGGGGAAGAACAGGCGCACCAGCTCGGGACGGGCGCGGTTGCCGCCCCAGGTGTTGTTGTTGTACAGGCCGTTCACCTCGCTCTCGTCGTAGGGATAGGGGTGCATGTCGCTGTCAAAGGTGGAGGCAATCAGGAAGTTGCTGCCGCCATAGGAGGTGGTGCGCAGGCCGTCCTGGATGACGGGGAACACAGCCTCGTAGGCAGCGTCGGTGGTGCCGTTATCGCCCATGAAGAGCATCTGGTAGGCGGTGAACTCGCGGTACACGCCGTCAGCGCCGGTGCCGGCGTAGCCCTGGGTGTGCAGCTTGTAGTTGCTGTCCATCACCTTCTTGGCATAGTCACGGGCCTCGGCCCACTTGGCCTGGCCGGTATAAACCTCGCTGTTGAGGTAGAGGCGGGCAAGCAGCAGCCAGGCTGCGGCCTTGTCGATGCGGCCATAGCCAGCGGTGCCGTACTTCTTGGGTGCAGGGTTGTTGAGGATGGTGGCGTTGTCGCTGGGGTCCTCGCCCGTGATGGCCTTGAGCTCGCTCTCAATGAATGCGCACACCTCGGCGCGGCTCTTTTGCGGGGGATTCTCACCCGAGATTTCGGTGGCAAAGGGGATGTTGCCAAAGGCGTCGGTGAGCAGGTAGAACTGGAAAGCGCGCAGGAAGCGCACCTCGGCCGTCATGGTGGCGTCGTAGTCGGCAAACGCCTCCAGGTACTGGTTGCAGAAGGTCACGCCAATGCACAGGCCGCTGTAGTAGCCGGCGAGCATGGGATGGCTGGCATCGTAGCTGTTGTGGCAGTAGGAGGGGATGCCCTCATCGCCCCAGCCGCAGATGGCCTCGTCGCTGGTGAGCTCGTTGGAGTTCCACATCTGGCGGTACTTGTGCTGGAAACCGCCGTCGATGCCGTCAACATCAACATTGTCGTCACCGCCGTTGTTGCCCGAGGTGGCGAACATCGAGTAGCACTTGTTGAAGAGCTGCTCGGGGGTCACGTCGCTCTGCAGAGCGGGGTCGATGGGCTCGACATCAAGGTCGTTGACGCACGAGGCCAGGCCGGCACACACGAGCACTGCCGCTGCTGCACATTGTATATACTTATAAAACTTTGTCATAGTGATATATTGCTTAAAAAATGAATGTGGCAACTAAATTAGAAGTTCAGGCTCAGGCCCAGGATGAACGAGATGGGGCGCGGATAGATGTCGCCGCCGATGCCGCCAAACACCTCGGGGTCGATGCCGTCATACTTAGTGATGCAGAACACATTGGACGCGGTGGCATAGACACGGCCGTTCAAACCGCTGTAACCGCCGCTCTTGAGCAGGTTGGCGAAGCTGTAGCCCAGCGTGATGTTGTCACACTTGAGGAACGAGGCGTTCTGTACCCAGTAGTCGCTCATGATAGCGATGTTGTCATAGGTCTGCCAGCCCAGTTCAACCGAGCTGACGGGACGGTTGTTCAGGTAGAAGCCCGACACCTCCTCAAACACGGCAGCCTTGCTCACGTTGTGGTAGCCCTGCTGCACATTGTTGAACAGGTAGTTGCCGATGCTGGCGCGCAGGTTGAAGCCAAAGTCCCAGTTCTTCCAGTCGAGGCGCGAACCCAGTCCCATGGTCACGGGGGCGTTGGGCGACTTGTAGATGTACTTGTCACCGTCGCTGATGACACCGTCACCGTTGCGGTCAACCACCTGGCCCTCGATGGGCTTGCCGGCCTGGTCGTAAACCTGCTGGTAAACAAAGAAGCTGCTGGCGGGATGCCCTACCATGTGGGCCTGCACCGTGCCGTTGATGCCGATGCTGCCGGTGGTCACATAGTAGTCGGGGTCGCTGTTCACGAGCTCGGTAATCTTGTTGCTGTTGCAGGTGAGGTTATAGTCGATGGTCCACAACAGGTCGGTGGTGGAGATGGCCTTCCAGTTCAAGGAGAACTCGATGCCGGTGTTGCGCAGCGAGCCGATGTTCTTGTAGAAGGCGTTCTTGAAGTTGGTCATGGCCGAGAAGGTTGACCAGTTCAACAGGTCGGTGGTCTTGCGGTAGTACCAGTCGATGCTACCGCTCAGGCGCTGGTTCATGATGCCCCAGTCCAGACCGATGTTGGTGGTGGTAGTGGTCTCCCACTTCAGTTCGGGGTTATAGACGTTGGGCTTGGCCTTGGAGCCGTCGCCGGTGATGTCGTAGTAGGAACCCTGGCTGCCGTTGCTCATCACATAGCTGGCAAAGTAGTTGTAGTCGCCAATGCCTTCCTGCTGGCCGGTCTTACCCCAGCCCAGGCGCAGCTTGAGGTCGCTGAAAGCGCCGTCCTGCATGAAGTCCTCGCCGCTGATTTTCCAGGCAAACGCTGCCGAGGGGAACAGGGCCCAGTGCTTCTTGAAGCGCGAGCTGCCGTCGTCACGCATGGTGAAGGTGAGATAGTAGCGGTTGTCATAGCTGTAGTTGGCACGGCCAAAGAACGATACCAGGTAGTTCTCGGTGCGGTAGCCCAGGCCGTTGCTCTGGCGGTAAACGCCCTCGGCACGGATGGCACCGGCCTTGCTGTCGCCCACGTTGTAGGTGGCGCCGGGAATCCACTGGCCGGGAGTTACAACCAGGCCGTCGGTGGCGCCAAACACGAGCGCCGAGTTGCCGGGATAGGTGCCCCACGACTCGTTGTACTCCTTGCGCCAGTTGTGCGACCACTCGTAGCCGCCCATGATGTCGAAGTGGTTCTTCTCGTCAAAGTCCTTGTAGTACTGGGCATAGGCACTCAGCTGCATGTTCTCCTTGGTCTGGGTGTACCAGCTGTTGTTGCCATAGTAGTTGGAGGTGTTGGAGATGTTCTTGCTGATGTTGTAGCCGTGGCCGCTGGTGAAGTCGCCGCCCAGGGTCAGGTGCAGGCGCAAGTCCTCAAAGCCGTGAATCTTGTAGTCGATGTCGGCGCTGCCCACAAACGAGTGGGTGCGGCCCACATTGTCGTGGTTGTCGAGCATGGCCACGGGGTTGTAGGGCGCGTTGGTGTTCTTGGTGTAGGGCCAAGCGGGGTCGGCGTTGTTGACCTGCAGCCAGTCGAAGTAGCCGCCCACGCCGTTATAGACCTCGGGACGGATGGTCCTGGTAATCGTCTGGCCCAGGGAGTTAATCATTTCGGCATTCTCCAGGCCCTGTGCATACTGCGAGGTGACCCACACGGGCTGGGTGGGGTCCATGCGCACGGCATTGCCCACGGCGCCGGTGTCCACAAAGCGGGACTTGGTCCATGCAAACTTGCCGTTGAGGTTAAAGGTCAAGTGGTCCTCCAGCAGCGAGGGATTCAGGTTCAGGGCCACGGTGTAGCGCTTGTAGTCCGAGGTCTTGAGGATACCCTGCTGGTCGGTAAAGCCCAGCGACACGCGGTAAGGAAGGAGGTTGCCCACCGAGCCGCTGACGGTGAGGTTGTGGTCGTGGCTCAAAGCCGTGCGGTAAATCTCTTCCTGCCAGTCGGTGTTGGCGTTGCCCAGCAGCTTGAGGGCGTTGTCCTCGCGAGAGTCGCCGGCAAAGATTTCCTTGACAAAGGCGCGGTACTCATCGCCGTCCATCACCTCGATGGTCTTGTTCTTCTTGCTCCAGGTCACGCTGCCGTTGTAGGACACGCTGGGGCGCTGGCCAATGCGGCCCTTCTTGGTGGTGATGATGATAACGCCGTTGCTGCCGCGGCTGCCGTAGATGGCAGTGGCCGAAGCATCCTTGAGCACGTTGAAGCTCTCGATGTCCTGGGGGTTGAGCAGCGACAGGGGGTTAGCGACACCGCTGATGCCGTTGTTGTCCATGGCAATACCGTCAATCACGATGAGGGGGGTGTTGCTGGCGTTGAGCGACGAGCCGCCGCGAATGCGGATGGTGGCGCCGCCGCCGGGCTCACCGCTGTTATTGGTGACGCTCACACCGGCGATCTTGCCGCCCAGCATGTCCTGAGCGCTCACAACCACACCCTTGTTCTTGGCATCGGGCTTGAGCGCAGTCACGCTACCGGTCAAGTCGTTTTTCTTGACGACACCGTAACCGATGACAACCACCTGGTCGAGCATGTGGCTGCCCTCGGTGAGGGTGACTACTACATTGCTGGCTGCGGTGACCTCTTGGGCATCATAGCCAACAGACGAGATTTGGAGCTTGGCGCCCTCGGGCACACCCGACAGGGTGAAGTTACCGTCAAAGTCGGTAGCAGTGCCCAGTTGCGTGCCAGCAACGCGAATGGTCGCGCCGATGACAGGCTCGCCAGTAGCATCCTTAACATTGCCGTTCACAGTAATCTGTGCATAGGCTCCCAGTGACAGGAAAAGTCCCATCACAAGGGCGAGAATCCTCAAAGGAATTCTAATGTTTACCTGCTTCATCTTTTAATCTTTAAAGTTAATATTATATTGATAATTAAATGGTTATATCCTTGCCTACTTGAATTGTCGCATCGCGTGGCGCACGTGCCGCGGCACGCATGACGCGATTGGCCACATTGTGGAGCGAGCAAAATTACTTTATAAAAGTTAAATACACCTTATATATTTAAGATTTTTTCTTAAAATTGCGTGCAATCGTTTGCACAATTCATTTTTTCGCCCTAACTTCGCAGTCCGAAGGGTTACAGCCCGCCACGGGCAGCGCCACGGTTTATTATCTCTCCCTAAACATGAACTCACTATGAATGAGCGACAACACATGACGATGAAAGACATTGCCCGCGAGCTGGGCGTGTCGGTAGCAACGGTGTCGCGCGCCCTGAGCGACAGCCCCAGCATTTCGCGCGAGCGCCGCATGGCCATCCAGCAGTTTGCGCGCGAGCACAACTACTTCCCCAACGTCATCGCCGAGCAGCTGCGCCACAGCCGCCGCAACCCCTCGCGGGCCATCGGCGTGATTGTCCCCGAGCTGGTGCATTACTATTTTTCGTCAATTCTCGACGGCATCGAGTCCGAGGCCTCGGCGCGCGGCTATCAGGTCATGGTCGCCAAGAGCAACGAGAGTTATGAGCGCGAGGTGGACATCTGCGAGGCAATGTTGCGCAACAAGGCGTGCGGCATCATCGTCTCACAGGCCAAGGACACAGAGCGCTACGAACACTTCGAGCACCTGGCCGCCGCGGGCGTGCCGCTGGTCTTCTATGACCGCATCTGCCCCGCCATCGATGCCAGCCGCGTCGTGGTGGACGACTACATGGGCACCATGAATGCCGTGTCTTACCTCATCGGCACGGGGTGCCAGCGGGTGGCCTACTACGGCACGTCGATGAACATGGAAATCGGCAAAAACCGCTTCAACGGTTACCGTGACGCGCTGTACAAGCACGGGCTGGAACTGGACGAGCGCCTGGTGCGCATCTGTGACAACCGCGCCGACGCCGAGCGCATCACCCATGCCATGATGCTCATCGAGGACAGGCCCGACGCCTTTTTCGCCGTCAACGACGAGACCGCCATCGGCATCCTGTACACCGTCAAGCGCATGGGCTTCAAGGTGCCCGAGCAGGTGAGCATCTGCGGATTCACCAACGGCTTTCGCGCCACGGTGTGCGACCCCATGCTGACGACCGTCGAGCAGCGCGGCACCCAGGTGGGCAAGGAAAGCGCCGACATCCTCATCGGCCTGGTCGAGGGCACGCTCCCCGCCGACCACGCCGTGAAGCGCATCGTCAAAACCCGCCTGGTGGTGCGAGGCACCACCAAGCAACTGTAAACGAAAACATCATCATAATATCACATAAAAACATGAAAATCAGTAATCTAAAAACGAAATTGTTTTTACTCTTGGCCCTAATGGGCGGAGTGGCTGTGGCACAGCCCGCCATGCCCAAACTGGTAGTGGGCATCGTTGTGGACCAGATGAGGTGGGACTACCTCTACACCTACCAGTGGGGCGAGGGCGGTTTCAAGACCCTGCTCAGTGACGGCTACCGCTGCAACAACACCATCATCGACTATGTGCCCACCATCACCGCCGTGGGCCACGCGTCGCTGTTCACCGGCACAACGCCCGCCTTTCACGGCATAGCCGGCAACAGTTTCCTGCTCAACGGCAAGGCTGTGGCCAGCGTAACGGACCCGAGCGTCCAGGCCATTGGCGACAGCACCCAGGCCAGCGGCAAGTCGCCGCGCAACCTCATCACCACCACCATCAGCGACCAGCTCTATCTCGCCACCGACTTCAAGAGCCGCTGCGTGGGCATCGCCATCAAGGACCGCGCCGCCATCCTGCCAGCGGGACACCACCCCATCGGCGCCTACTGGTATGACAGCGGCAGCAAGGGATTCATCACCAGTTCCTACTACATGGTGGAACTGCCTGAATGGGTGAGGAACTTCAATGCCACCCACCGCCCCGAACTCAGCACCGACCTGGGCAACCTGCCCACCGGCACATCGATGACCTTTGCCATGGCCGAGGCCGCCCTCATCAACGAGAACCTGGGCATGAACGGCACCACCGACATGCTGACGGTGAGCGTTTCGAACACCGACCAGTGTGCCCACGGCTATGGCTCGCACTCGCCCGAGGTGGATGCCATCTACAAGCAGCTTGACAGCGAAATCGCCCATTTCATCGACGTTTTGGACCAGCGCTACGGCCGTGACGGCTACCTGCTGTTTGTCACCGCCGACCACGGCGGCACCCACAGCAACAGCCGCCTGGCCGAGCACGGGCTGCCCAATGCCGCCTGGAGCTCGAGCGGTGCCCACAACACCGCCAACGAGGACCTGTACCGCCAATTCGGCGTGGACAACCTCATCAACTACGACACGGGCTACTGGTTCTACCTCAACAACAACGCCATCGACTCGGCGCGTCTCGACCGCGACGAGGTGGCCAAGGCCGCCTGCAAGTCGCTGCAACAGTCCAACGTCATCGAATGGGCGGTGGATGTCACCAAGATTGACTCCTACCCCATCCCCACCATCCTCAAGGAGCGCATCAAGCTGGGCTATTACCCGGGCCGCAGCGGCGAAATCTGCGTCATTCCCGCCACGGGCCTGTGCGCCGGCAGCATCGGCGGCAAGGGCTCCAACCACGGCACCTGGAGCCAGGGCGACTCACACATCCCCTTGATTTTCATGGGCTGGCACGTCACCCCCGGCGAAACCGCCCGCCTCACCCACATGACCGACATCGCCGCCACGGTGTGCGCCCTGCTGCACATCCAGGCCCCCAACGGCTGCATCGGCGAGTCGGTGTTTAGATAAAAAATCTCGGGTTCATCGAACAAAACGGGCCATCATGGTCCGTTTTTGTTTTCTTGCGCACCGCCGCCACAACACAAAAAACATCGCCCAATGGCATTGTTACAATAAAAAATGCGTAACTTTGCATCATTCAACAAACATCAAAAAAGACAAATCAACATGAGCAAAGCAACCTATTCACACCTCGAAGCGCTGCGCGAAGCCATGCGCCGCGTCAATGTAGATGCCGTCATCATCCCCGGCACCGACCCGCACCAGAGCGAATACATCTGTGACCACTGGAAATTCCGCGACTGGGTGAGCGGCTTCACCGGCAGCAACGGCACCGCCGTCGTCACCCTCGACAAGGCCGCCCTGTGGACCGACTCACGCTACTTCCTGCAAGCCGGCATCGAGCTGGAGGACAGTGGTTTTGTGATGATGAAGGAGAACATGGGCGACGACCCCGACATCCACCAGTGGCTGCAGGAAAACCTCGAGGAAGACTCGGTCATCGCCATCGACGGCCGCCTCTATAACGCCCAGGCCGCCAACCAGCTGGAGCGCTTCTGCGGCGAAAACGGCTTCATGCTCGCCACCGAGTTCTGCCCCGCCGACACCATCTGGGAGGACCGCCCCGCGCGCCCCAGCGAGCCCGCCTATGTCCACGATGTGGAATATGCCGGCGAGTCGGCCAACAACAAGATTGAGCGCCTGCTCGATGTGCTGGAGCAAAACGACGCCACCGCCATGCTCGTCACCGCGCTCGACGACATCGCGTGGCTGCTCAACCTGCGCGGCAACGACGTGGCGTTCACCCCGGTGGTCATCGCCTATGCCTACATTTCGCGCAACCAAAAGGAACTCTTCGTTGATGACGCCAAGATAACCGACGAGGTGCGCAAGCACTTGAACGACTGCGGCGTGCGCGTGCGCAAATATGACGACATCGTCCACTTCCTGGAGCGCGTGAGCGAACATGAGGTGGTGCTCATCGATCCCAGCCGCGTGAGCGACACCCTGGCCAACGCGCTGATGTGCCAAAAGGTGTACTTCCGCTCCCCCGTCACCGACCTCAAGTGCATCAAGAACGAGACGCAAATCCAGGGCATCCGCCACGCCATGGAGTGTGACGGTGCCGCGCTGGTGCGCCTGTTCATGTGGATTGAAAAGATGGCGCCCGCAGGCACCATCAACGAGGTGGACGTGTGGAACAAGGGCATGGAAGAGCGCGCCCGCTTTGACCTGTACCGCGAGGACAGCTTTGCGATGATATGCGGCTACAAGGAGCACGGCGCCATCGTTCACTACGAGGCCACCGACGAGACAGCCTCGACACTGCACGACGACGGCATCCTGCTGGTGGACAGCGGCGCGCAGTACCTCGACGGCACCACCGACATCACCCGCACCGTCACACTGGGCAACCCCACCCCGCAGGAAAAGCACGACTTCACCCTCGTGCTGCAGGGTCACCTTGCCCTGCAGCGCGCCAAGTTCCCCGTGGGCACCACCGGCGTGCAGCTCGACGCCCTGGCACGCATGCCGCTGTGGCAGGAGTCGATGACCTATGGCCACGGCACGGGGCACGGCGTGGGCCACTTCCTGGGCTGCCACGAGGGACCGCAGAGCATCCGCACCGACCTCAACAACACGCGACTCATGCCCGGCATGGTCACCAGCAACGAGCCCGGCCTGTACAAGACCGGCCAATATGGCATCCGCACCGAGAACCTGCTGCTCACCATCGAGGCCGACAAGACCGACGACTTCGGCAATTTCCTCGCCTTTGAGCCGCTGACGCTGTTCCCCTACGACCTGCGCCTGGTGGACCGCTCGATGCTCTCGCCCGTGGAGGTCAAGCAAATCAACGACTACCATGCGATGGTGCGCGAGCGCCTCACCCCGCTGCTCAACGCCGACGAGGCAGCATGGCTCAACGACAAGACACAAGCATTGTAAACAACATTCCGCAATATGGCTATCATCAAGAAAGTTAGGGGCTTTGAGCCCAAGATTGGAGAAAACTGCTTCCTGGCCGACAATGCCGCCGTCATTGGTGACGTGACCATGGGCAACGACTGCAGCATCTGGTTTGGCGCCGTGCTGCGCGGCGATGTCAACACCATCACCATCGGCAACCGCGTCAACATCCAGGACAACAGCGTGATACACACGCTCTACGAGAAATCGGTGACCGAAATTGGCAACGATGTCTCCATTGGCCACAATGTGGTGGTGCATGGCGCAAAAATCGGCGACATGGCACTCATCGGCATGGGCAGCGTCATCCTTGACCATGCCGTGATTGGCGAGGGAGCCATCGTGGCCGCTGGCAGCGTCGTGAAAGGCGGCACCGTCATCGGGCCGCACGAGCTGTGGGCCGGCAGCCCCGCCAAGTTCAAGAAAATGGTGGACCCCGCACAGGCCAGCGAAATCAATGTAAAAATCGCCAAGAACTACCTGATGTACTCCACCTGGTACGACCAAGACTGATTCATTCACCATGAGACAAATCTGCATTGCCGCCCTGGTGCTCATGCTGTCGGCACTGCCCGCACGGGCTGCCATCTACATCGTGGGCAACACGCCCTTTGGCGACTGGAACCCCGCCGCCGGCGTGGAGATGGCGCCGCAGGGCAACGGGGTCTATACCCTCAACATCAGCATCAGCGGCACTGTGTGGTTTGTATTTGCCGACGCGCTCACCAGCGACTGGAACGACTTCAACACCAACCACCGCTACGGCCCGCTGGGCAACAGCAGCCAGGAGGTGACCACGGGCACCAACTATGCCACCAGCAAGCAAAACAACGACCACTCCTACAAATTTATCGGCAACGGCAAGGAGTACACCTTCACCTTCAACGAGCCGATGCGCACCTTCCGCATCGACGAGCGCGTGGAGCCTCCCCTGCCCGACCCCTTCGCGCTGGAGGTGGGCGACGTGAACGGCGACGGCGAAATCAACATCGGCGATGTATCGGGCCTGGTCAACATCGTGCTGGGCGGTTTTGCCAACTACGACACGCGGCAACGCGCCGACGTGAACTATGACGACGAGGCCAACATATCGGACATCTCGTCGCTCGTCGCCTATCTGCTGGGCGACGATTTGCCTGAGCGCGTGCGCATGGGCTACGACTATGTGTGGGACAACACCGCTGTGCCCGAAATCCACCTCGAGGTGCCGCTGGCCGAGTGGAACAGGTTGCTGGCGCTGTACGACGCCAACGCCTACACCACGCAGTATGTGATGGGCACCTTGTCGTTTGTCAAGGCAGGCGAGACCACGGTCATCGACAGCGTTGGGCTGCGCCTCAAGGGCAACACCTCGCGGCGCCGCCCCGAGGGCCACTCCGGCGAGACCCACAAGCGCGGCAACGCCGACTGGCACCATGCCCACTTTGGGGTGAACATGCGCAAATATGTGGACGACGACAGCCACAGCATCCAGGACGTGCGCAAACTGCACCTCAAGTGGTTCAAGGACGACGCGATGTATGTGCGCGAGCTGTTTTGCTACGAGCTCTTCCGCCGCGCCGGGGTGTGGACCGCCGTGCGCGACGAGTACTGCCGCCTGTGGATACATGTGCAGGGCGACCCCGATGAGGCCTACTACGGCGTGTATGAGATGCTGGAGCCCATCGACAAGCGCTACCTCAAGGACCGCAAGAGCCAGTTTGGCGCCAGCAACGGCTACCTGTGGAAGTGCCGCAACGCCGCCGCAGGGCTCAACAACCCCAATGGCGACATCTGGTATGACGACGACAGCGACAACCGCCACGCCTACACCCTCGAGACGCAGACCGATGAGTTTGACTCGGCGCGCGTCCAGCTGCGCGACTTCATGGACAAGCTCACGCGCCTCGGCGACAGCGAGTTCTACACTTGGATTCAGCAGGTCACCGATGTAAACCTGCTGCTCAAGACCTACGCCGTGAATGTAGCTGTGGGCATGTGGGACGACTACTGGAACAACGCCAACAACTACTACATCTACTTCAACAGCACCCACCTGCACGACTACAAGTTCTACTTCATTCCCTACGACTACGACAACACGCTGGGCACCAGCATGGACTGCGGCAACCAGAGCGACGCCGCCCGCCAGGACCCCCTGAAGTGGGGACGCAGCGACAACCCGCTCATCGCCCGCCTGCTCAAGTTCGACGACTTCAAGGCCACCTATGTGGCGCATCTCAAGCAACTGGTAAAGGAAGGCAACGCCCTCATGGACAAGCGCTCGGCACAGGCCCGCATCCGCTCATGGCAGGCCCGCATTGCCCAATACATCGACAACGACACCGGCGAGGACACCCGCCTCGAGGACAAACCCGCCAGCTGGGGCAACCACAGCGAATATCGCCTGCTCGACAACACCGACAACTTTTTCACCATCAAGGCATCAAGCATCAACGGCGTGAGATAATGACCGACAAGGCGAGGCGCGACCCTCTTGAATTGTCTAATAAAATTATATGAGATTTTTTTGCCTTAAATATTGGCAATGATATAGCAGCCCATGAATCTTTATCGCCGCCCGCCATCTTGGCGGCATCCTTCAGCCCGCTCTTGCAACCTATGATTGTTGCTGGTTTTTGTTGCCTTCACCGAGCGAGTCCAAGTATTCATTCAGGACATCCCTTGTCATGTTGTCGTCAAACGAGAGGCCCAGTTTGTTGAGAATGCGCCGTTTTTTGTTATACAGCGAATGGATGCCATTATACCCCATACAGAGCATTACCACTGACGATGGCAGGTCACAGCAATACAGGCACAAATAATGGATGTCGCTATCTATCAACGCCGACGGGTGCATCTCCTCCAGACGGTCAATGATGCGGTCGTGTGTGCTGTTCACATAGGTGCGTATGCCTGTCCAGAACGAAGTGTCAGGCTGACTGATTACATAACTCTGTCTAAACATCGCGCTGAAGGATTTGGGATCTTTGATGAATTGCTTATGGTGCATGGCGACCAGTTGGGTAAAGGTGTCTATCTGGCACTTGATGGTTTCCTTCAGGCTATCGCTCATCGCCTTGTTGTCGTCAAGTTGGTGTGACAGCCGCTCGGCTTCGTTGCGCAGCTGCTCGATGGTCATCTCGTTCTCTTTGAGGAGTTGCCTGTTGCGGCCCAATCGGTGCCGGATAACCAGGAAGGCAAGGGCCAAACAACTGATGAGCAGCATACTGCCCAATATTGACGCGATGAGGACCATCTTGTATCGCAAGTTATCGTATTTCAACGCCTCATTGTCATATTTGGCCTCAATTTCACGCAACTGGTGCTGGCTCGTGTCTCTAACCAACGAGTCCGACAGCTCATCGGCATGCTTAAAGAAGCGCATGCACTCATCCAGATTGCCCTGGCTCCTTGCCACTTCGGCGCGGCAAACGTCGTAGAACACTTGCGACTCTACCGAGGTCTGCGCACTTGAGACCTTGTTAAGGTAAAGATTCGCCGAGTCTGGCTTGTCCTGCCGGGCAAGCGAGTAAGCCGCTATCATACTCAGCCACTCCGCGTCATCGGGCATATAGTTATCGCTGAGGAGTGACATGGCGATTTGCTTGGCGGATTCGACATCAGACGGTTTTGTGCTGTACATTTTAAATTCGGCCGTGGTCCTTAGGTTCTCCCATTCCGACCGTTTGGCGCCGATTGACCTTGCCACAACCAGCCCCTGCTCCAGGTATGGAAGCACGCTGTCCTTGTTGGCCTTAATGTAACTTGTGCCGATTTCATTCATGCAAACGGCGATATAGAAACTGTCGGGCACTTGTTTAAAGTAGCGCAACGCTTCTTTGTACAATGAAATCTCATCACTGTCGGCCAAGACATTGACACGGTAGAGATATCCCAGCCTCAGCCGGGCATACCCCTGGTTGAAATGATCGTCGTTGGCAACCGCCGACAGCGCATCCTTGTAATGAATCATTGCCTGCCGATTGTCGCCAAGTTCCTCCATCACCGCACCCTTGTAGATGTGGGCGCGCGTGAGTTTCTCCCGCTCATCATTGTGGCGCTTGTAGTAATTGAGCGCCACATCGATCAGGCTGTCACTCGTGGCGACCACATAATTGCGGTAGCGTGCCTGGCTCAACAGCAAGGCATAATAGGCCGCATTGCAGTCACCCTTGAGCGATTGCGCCTTGATGCCGTCCAGCATGTCAAGTGCCATGGCTGCGTCATCGTGCATAATGCTGTCGGCAGCCACAAGGCGGACGTCATAATCCTGATAGACATGGCGGCATCCATACAACAACAGGGACACCAGAATCACGAACATGGACAGTGCTGCGGATGTTTTTTTCAAGTGTATCATACTGCAAAATTAGTAAAGAAAAGTGAATAAATGAGACAAATTGATGCCCAAAAATGGTGCATTTACACCCATTTGGGCAAACGTTACATGTAATATTTGTAACTTGTTGAAAATCAATAGAAAACATTTTGTGATACTTGATAATGTTACACCCAAAAATTTGGGTGTTTACATTATTCAAGATAACTTTGCACCGTAACAAAAATGTACAAATAAACAATCTCAACATGAAACGCATTATTTCCTCTATACTATTATTTATTTATACATCGTTGTTACTTTTTGCAGGCAATGAGCAAATTGCTATCTCGGTAAAGCGTCATGGAGGTGCTCATTCTGAGTATTATTTACCAGCAGATATGCCCGAAATGTATTATGATAGTGATTGTAACGAAATCATTATTGTTGCTGACGGCTTTGCTGGATTATTATGTGGATTTTTACCTGACGGGATACACAACGCCTCTCATCTCAACTCAGGTGGAAGGCTATGGTGACAGTATTAACGTATCAAATTTGCCCGTTGGTGACTACACTGTCGTCATTATAGAAAGGAGGTTAAAAAAGCTGAAATATAAATGGTAATGTCTGATATATGCAGCTATGGTGCTCCTATGAAGGGCTTGGGCTCCATTTAGCTTTTTTTAACAAAGTCTTATATCACAAATACTTAAACTTATAACAATATGAAAAAATTAGACAAAAAGGATTTATTGCTGTCCCCAAAAGTGGTGACAAATCTAACTGGCAGCCAGAATGGTGGCAGAGAGGTATCAGATCATTGCCCCCCAACATTTCCTGATTGTAATACAAGCGCAGACCCAGGTACTGGAGACCTGTGCCTATTAACAGGAGACAATACATGCTTGTGCACTAATGTCTGTCCAGAAACTCAATCAGATAACGATCAATGTTGCGAGGCTTCAGGCAATATAGACACCAAGTGTTGTATTACTCATCCATTATCTATTGATATATGCCAAGAGTCGAAAGGTGAAATCTGTCAGCAAAGCAATGGATGCGAAGATTCGCAAATTTGTATAAGTGAGACAATACTTTGTCAATGAATGTTTGAAGAATCTCAACATGTTTTCAAGGCGCATAATTTTGTGCTCAATAATTAATTTTTTAGAAGTCATGAAACATCTTTGGTATATTTCTTTTTTCGCCATGTTGTTATTGCTGGCCGCCTCGTGCGGGAGTGACGATGAGCCTGCGGCGACATACAAGTACTATATGCTGATTCAGTCCCAGGTGCCGCTTGAGTTGTCCGACAACGCTGAGGCCGAAGGCGCTATTGCAAGCGGGTCAGAGAGTGTGATATCAACGACGGTCAAACGCATTCAGGCCGTTGTGGGGGCTTATGATCCGCAGCAAAACTCTACGGACATCGAGGCGTCACTGCTTTGGAAATGCGACAGCATATATAATGATTACGCGTCGTCCCATACTCAATATTCAGGCCAGACAGTGTGCTTTGTGCAGATTGTCCGCAGTAAGATGGAGAACGGTGTTTCCAAGGAAAGCACGATACTCAAGACCTACCAGTTCCGCACCCTCAAGGACATCGAGCCAGATGACCCGGACGCACCCGCGTCGCCCACCTTCTCGCTTGATAAGCCCGAAGGGCTCGAAGCTGTGGACCTGGGCCTGTCGGTGCTGTGGGCCAACTGCAACCTGGGCGCCTCCAAACCCGGGGACTATGGCGGCTACTTCGGTTGGGGCGACCCGTCGGGCACGCTATGGGACGGAAGCGGCATTTACATGCAGGCGGGCGCTTTCATGTGGGAAACCAACCACTACGGCGGCATCAATCCCCCGGAAAATATTGGCGGCACCAACCTTGACGTTGTGACACAGCATTGGGGAAATGAATGGCGCACTCCAAGCGCTGCCGAAGCATTGGAATTGAGCCAAAATTGCGAGTGGAAACTGCGTTCACAGGATGGCCGCAACTGGTATGAGGTCATCGGTCCCAACGGCAACAGCATCATTATTCCGCTGTCCGGGCTTTACTCCATAACCTCTCATAAAACCTACTCCTATTTGATGGATGGTCCCTATAACACCAACTCCTCGGGATGGTATTGGACATCAACCATTTGCAAATATCCGGGCACCTCAACAACCAGGGGCTATGGCATTCATCAGGGGGTGGCTACCGCATGGATGTTTGTGTGTGCTGCTGGACGAGGCGACTTGACGGGCCTGAACATATTTAATGAACACCTGCGAGCCTTCCACATGTCCATCCGCCCGGTGCGCATCAAACCAGAAGACAATCAACCGAACCAATAAAAAAATGAAAATGATGAAAACTTTCAATTATTTATTCGCAATGGCTGCCCTCCTGATAACGGCGACCGGATGCGGCAACGATGACGAACCCGATGTCATCACCGAACCGCCTGTGTATAATCTTCAAAAGTCTGACGCCGTCGAGGCTGTGGACCTGGGCCTGTCGGTGCTGTGGTCGAGCTGCAACCTGGGCGCCAACTCGCCCACGGATTACGGCGGCTATTTCGCCTGGGGCGACCCGACGGGCGCGTTGTGGTCGGGAGAGGGCATCGGCTATAACGAAAATGGCTATACCTGGAACACCGACAACTACGGCGGCAAGATTCCCCCGAACAATATCGGCGGCACTGATCTGGATGTCGTGGCCGTCCACTGGGGTGACGGGTGGCGCATGCCCTCCTATAACGAAATGTTGGAGCTGGCGACAAAGTGCCATTGGACCATGCTGGAACAAGGCGGCCACAGCTGGTATGAGGTGACAGGCCCCAATGGCAACAGCACCGCCATTCCAATCGCAGGATTATACACCGACCCCACAGATGATAAGCACAACAGGTTTCTCGGAGGCCCTGCCCATGTTAACAGCTATGCCTTTTACTGGACAGCAGACGTGAGTTGGAAGAAGAGTAGCCTACGAGGCTATGACATCAATCCCGGAGTAGTGACCTCGTGGTGCGTAATATGGGGCGGGGCAGATGGAAGTTGCGCCTTTCGCGACCACGTGAGGGCCTTCCACATGTCCATCCGCCCGGTGCACGACAAGTAAAAAATTGAGTTTTTTCGTACGCCAATTAAAATAAAAAGGCTGCAACAGACAACGGGGATGGCGCAATTCAACACACCGTCAATTCTGCACATGTCAATGAATCGGATGTTCGCATCACACGACGGCCTATGGACACATCTATTTCACAGGCACATCGGGTAGCGGGAACAACATCCAGTCGATGAAACTCATCTGCTGCGATAACATTTTCGACAACCTTACCAATTCGTCAATGTACACCTATCTGCAGAGCGCGATGCGCACCATACACAAGAATAATGTCTTCACTAATTTGTATGAGTAACAGAAATATTTGCCACCCCCTGGCAGGCCGCAAGGCCGCCTGGGCGGCATTGGCCGTAATGTCATTGTTGCTGGCAGCGTGCAGTGAGCGGTCTGTCTATGAGCCCGAGGGCGGTTCAAACAGACCCCAGGCGCATGACCGCAATCCAGTAACATATTCAGGAACTTTGCCTGTGCTGCACATCAACACCGCCGGCGGCAGCAAGATAGTGAGCAAGGAGGAATACATTCAAGCCCTCTGGTGGATTGACGCGCTTGGCTTGGAAGGCTATGAGTCCATCGGTTCGTCTCGGGAACCCGACACCATGCTTATCAAGGGTCACGGCAATGCCACCTGGACCAATCTGGAGAAGAAACCTTACCGCCTCAAGCTCAACAACAAGCGCAACCTGCTGGGCATGCCCAAGAGCAAGCACTGGGTGCTGCTGGCCAACGCCGAGTACTGGATGGGCAAGATGAACGACGCGCTGCCGTTTGAGATAGGCCGCCGCATGGGCATGGCGTGGAACCCCCGGCTTGAGCCTGTCGAGGTAGTGCTCAACGGCGAGTACATCGGGCTGTATTTCCTCGCCGAGAAAATACGCGTTGCCAAGGACCGCGTCAACATCGCAGAACAGCAGGACAACGAGACCGACCCGGCTAAGGTCACCGGCGGCTGGCTGCTAGAAATCGACAATTACGTCGAGCCTGACAACATCACGTTCACCGAGGGCAACGGCATGCCGTTTTGGGTCACCCCGCATTCGCCCGAAGTGTTGAGCGGCGCGCAGCGCGACTACATCACGTCGTTCCTGCTCAGCGCCGATGCGGCAATCTACACCCAGGACAAGGATAGCCGCCTGTGGGAGCAGTATATTGACATCGACTCTCTCGCCATATATTATATTGTGCAGGAAGTGGTTGACAACCCCGAGGCGTTCTCGGGCAGCTGTTACATGCACAAGCAACAGGGCAACGGCACCAAGCTCATCTTCGGCCCCCTGTGGGACTGCGGCACCTCGTTCCACCGCTGGAGCAATACCTACGCTTTCGACGACTTCATCTATGAGAACATGCCAAGCTACTGCCGCTCGCGGTGGATAGGCGAAATCGCCAGATTCCCTCATTTCCAGGAGCGTGTGCGATATCACTGGAAGCGGTTCTACGATGAGGTTTACCCCACAATGGATGCCTATATGGACGCCTTTGCCGCACGGATTGAACAGGCGTGCGCAGCCGACTATGCGCGATGGCCGCAGTATTCCAGCGACAATAACACCGCGCGGCTCAACCAGTTCGCCCGCCCGTCGTTCCACATGAAGGCCGAATGGCTCAACAGCCAGTGGGGCGATGCCTCGGCACCGCTCACGCCAGGCCCAGGTCGAAGTCTTTGATAAACTTGTCGAAGTCGGGATTGTGCGACCTGATTTGCTCCACCACTTCGCGCGGCGAGAGGATTTTGGGCGTGTCGATGGGCGTGTCGGTCACCACGACATCCAGTTCCAGGTTATCGTTGTTCACGGCATTGCGCAGGCTGGCCAGCAAGGCTGCCTTGTGTTCCTCGATGTTGCGCTGCTCGTTGGCGCTGCCCACGGTGACGACATAGTGCACGCCGTCGCTGCC
This sequence comes from uncultured Prevotellaceae bacterium, assembly GCA_937898675.1. GTDB lineage: Bacteria > Bacteroidota > Bacteroidia > Bacteroidales > Muribaculaceae > Sodaliphilus. The sequence goes on along the minus strand of CALEJB010000038.1, from coordinate 37,763 downwards.
GGGCTGGGGCACGGCATATCCCATGGTGGTCTGCAAGGCCTTTTCTTGGGAGTAATGCTTTGCACATTCGGTCCACGCTGCCTGCAGTTGCCCGGCGGTGAACGCCTGCTCGCGCTTGGCTGCGGCCGGGCCTGCCTTGGGCGCCTCGGCCTTGGGCTGTGCCACGTTCACCATGATGCGCGGCATGCTGCTGGCCACGGGGCGGGCTGCCGGGGCGGCGTGCGCCTGGGCCGGATGAGGAGCGGCGGGTGGCGGTGCCTGTTGAGCCGTTGCCTGGGGCGCGGGAACGGGAGCCGGTGCGGCAGCCTGGGGCTGCGGGGCCGGCGTGGGCGCTGGCGCTGGTGTGGCAGCGGCGGTCGCCACTTTCTTTAATGCGGGCTGTTGAGGCTGTGGCTGCTGTGGCTGGACAATCTGGCACAGCTTGATGAGCGTGAGTTCCACCAGCAACTGCTTGCTGCTGGCGTTGCGGTAATTGAGGTCGCACGCGTTGCACAGGTCCAGCGCGCGGTAGAAGAATGCGGGCGACAGCCGTGCGGACTGCACGCCATATTGCGCCGCCACCTCGTCGTTCATCTCAAGCAACTTGCGGGTCTCGGGGGTGCTGGCCACCATCAGGTCGCGCAGGTGCTGCGCCAGTCCGTTGACAAAGAACTGCGAGTCAAACCCCTTGTCGCGTATCTCCTTGTAGATGAGCAAGGCCTGCATCACATCGCCTGCCAGGAAGGTGTCCACCAGGCGGAAGTAGTAGTCATAGTCCAGCACATTCAAGTTGTCGAGGGTGCTCTGGTAGGTGATGTGCCCCTCGGTGGAGGCGGCCACCTGGTCAAAGATGGACAGCGCGTCGCGCATGGCTCCGTCGGCCTTTTGGGCAATGACATTGAGCGCGGCGGGCTCGGCCTCGATGCCCTCGTGCTCGCACACATATTGCAACTGCTGCACGATGTCGGGCACGGTGATGCGGGCGAAGTCATAAATTTGGCAACGCGACAGGATGGTGGGAATCACCTTTTGCTTCTCGGTGGTGGCAAGGATGAAGATGGCATACTCGGGCGGTTCCTCGAGCGTCTTGAGGAAAGCGTTGAACGCCGCCTGCGAGAGCATGTGCACCTCGTCGATGATGAACACGCGGTAACGGCCCGTCTGAGGCGGGATGCGCACCTGCTCGGTGAGGTCGCGGATGTTGTCCACGCTGTTGTTGGAGGCGGCATCCAGCTCGATGACGCTGTAGGAGCGCTGCTCGTTGAACGCCTGGCACGAGGGGCACTCGTTGCAGGCCTCGCCCTGGTCGGTGGGATGCTCACAGTTGATGGTCTTGGCAAAAATGCGGGCGCATGTGGTCTTGCCCACACCGCGCGGGCCGCAGAACAGGTAGGCATGCGCCAGACGGCCGCTGGCGATGGCGGTCTTCAACGTGTGGGTCAACGACTGCTGGCCAACCACGCTCCTGAACGTCGAGGGCCTGTACTTGCGCGCCGATACGATATATTTTTCACTCATAGCGATGATTCGTTTTACTTGCAAAGATACAACATTTTCGCCTAAAAGCCATCAGCCCGCCCGGTTTTTAACTCGATTTCTCATTTTTGCGCCGCATCTCGGCCCAGTGCTCGCGCAGCAGGCTGACGGCCTGCCCGGGCGTGCCGGCGGGCCCGACAATCGTCTCCAGCGGGCAACGCGCGTCCCCCTCGGGAATGACAACGGCGTCAATCAATTCACCCCACGAGAAGGCTATGCCGCCCTGCTCCAGCATGGGCAAGGCCTTGCGGCTCATCACCTCGCCGTACACCTCGCGCACGCCGCCGTGGGCCATCATCGCCGCAGCAGCCTTGCCGACCACCTTGTCGGCCACCGCCGCGCCGCGCAGGGTCTCGGGCTCATGGTCGAGCAGGTCTTCGAGGTCACGCACGCCCTGCTTGAAGAACGTCCTCACATGGCCCTGCGCGTCACGCAGCACCAGCGAGCAGTCCTCGCGATGCAAAATCTCAATCAATTCGGTCATTTCCAAGCCTTGAGCACGGCCCATCCGCCAAAGATTTGCAGCAGGACGCCCGGCCAGCCCAGCATGATGTCCTGTATGCCAAACACCAAACCCAGCGCCTGGCTCACCACCACGGCGAGCGCCACGGCCCACAGGGCCACTTTGCCAGCCCGATGTGCCACCAACGAAGCCGCCAGAGCGAGAATCGAGCCCTTGGCCATGATGACCGGCAACATGGCGGCGGCAGGCATGCCAAACAAGGCGCTGTTGGCCACAGGCGTCAGCACCGCGGTGAGCAAGCCCACGGCGGGACCGTAACGATAGGCCGCAATCAGCGTAAAGAAATAGATGGGCAGGAAGATGAATCCGCCCTGCGGCATCAAGTGGCACAACTGCGGCAACGCAATGCCCGCAGCAACGAACAGCGATGCCATCAGGTAGGCCTTGGCGTCGCGCACGCCCAGCCACTGCAACGCGATAGTGTTGTTAGTCGTTTTCATTGTATAGTCGTTTTACCAGGTTATTATTTCTCCAATGTGTCAACCACCTCTTCCAGCAGGGTGATGATGGGCAGGTGCTGGGGGCAGACGCTCTCGCACTGGCCGCACTGGATGCACTGCGACGCCTTGGCGCCGCGGTGGCGCCACTTGTAGTCCTTGCGGGACTCCTCGAGCACGCCGTACATCTTATAGACATTCATCACCGAGAACACGCCAGGGATGTTGATGCCCTGGGGGCAGCCGGGCGTGCAGTAGGCGCACGAGGTGCAGGCAATGCGGTCAAACGACATCAGCGTGTCGCGGGCGTGCCCGATGACCTCCTGCTCGGCATCGGTCAGGGGCTTGAAGTCGCTCATATAGGACAAGTTGTCGCGCATCTGCTCGTCGTTGGACATGCCGCTCAGCACCACCATCACCCCGGGCAGGGAGGCGGCAAAGCGCACCGCCCACGACGCGCACGACGCCTGGGGGTCGGCATTGCGGAACACCGCCTTCACCGCCTCGGGCGGACTGGCCAGGGTGCCGCCCTTGACGGGCTCCATCACCACCACGGGCTTGCCGTGCTTGACCGCCACCTCATAGCAGCGGCGCGACTCAATGAGCGGGTCCTCCCAATCGGAGTAATTGACCTGCAGCTGCACAAACTCCGCCTCGGGGTGCTTGGTCAGCACCTCGTCGAGCAGTTCGGGCGTGTCGTGGAACGAGAAACCGAAATGCTTGACCAGGCCCTCATCCTTCAAGCCCTTGACATAGTCCCAAATGCCGAAGTCCTCATACCTGTCCACATTGTCGCGGCTGATGGCGTGCAGCAGGTAAAAGTCAAAGTAGCCCGCGCCGGTGCGCTCCAGGCTGGTCTTGAACTCGGCCTTGGCCTCCTCGGCAGTCTTGGCGGTCACCTCGGACGCATTGATTTTGGAAGCGAGGTAATAGCCCTCTCGCGGGTGGCGCTCGACCAGCGCCTTGCGGGTAGCCTCCTCCGAGCCTTCATAGACAAATGCCGTGTCAAAATACTTGCCTCCGGCGGCAAGAAAAGCGTCCACCATGCGGGACACATGCTCCACATCGATTTTGTCACTGCACTCGGCCTTGGGCAGCCTCATCAACCCGAAACCGAGTTTGATGCAGTCGGTAATCAATTGCTTTTCCATCTTATTACTGTGTTTTTAGATACCTTTTCAGGTCACAAATTTACTAAATGAAAAGTTATCCTGCAAGAAAAAAAATCCAATCATTATTGCACACTAATATAAAAAGGAGTATTTTTGTGGCATCATTAACGATAAAACCAAAAACCAAATTATAAACCAATGAAGAATATTCTGATCATCGGCTCGACGGGACAAATCGGTTCCGAGCTGACCATGAAATTGAGAGGAATCTACACAGGCAACGTCGTGGCCGGTTACATCCCCGGCGCAGAACCCAAAGGCGCACTGCTCGAGAGCGGTCCCTCGGAGGTTGTCGACATCACCAATGCCGCCCAAATTGGCGCCGTCGTTGACAAGTACAACATCGACACCATCTATAACCTGGCCGCCCTGCTGAGCGCCGTTGCCGAGAACAAGCCCCAGCTGGCATGGCACATCGGCATCGACGGCCTGATGAACGTGCTCGAAGTGTCGCGCGAGAAAAAATGCGCCGTCTTCACTCCCAGCAGCATCGGCTCCTTTGGCCCCAACGCCCCCAAGGACGGCACGCCCCAGGACACCATCCAGCAGCCCCGCACCATGTACGGCGTGACCAAGGTCACCGGCGAGTTGCTCAGCAACTACTATGCGCTGAAGTTCGGCGTTGACACCCGCTCGGTGCGCTTCCCGGGCCTCATCAGCTATGTCACCCCTCCCGGCGGCGGCACCACCGACTATGCCGTGGACATCTACTATAGCGCCGTGCAGGGCAAGAAATTCACCTGCCCCATCGCTGCCGGCACCCTCATGGACATGATGTACATGCCCGACGCCCTGCGCGCCGCCATCGAGATCATGGAGGCCGACCCCTCGCGCCTGGTTCACCGCAACTCGTTCAACATCGCGTCGATGAGTTTTGACCCCGAGGTCATCTACCAGAAAATCAAGGAGTACATCCCCGGCTTTGAGATGGAGTACCAGGTGGACCCCCTGCGCCAAGGCATCGCCGACTCCTGGCCCAACAAGCTGGACGACACCTGCGCCCGCATGGAGTGGGACTGGAAGCCCGAGTATGACCTGGACGCCATGACCAAGGACATGATTGAGAAACTGCGCGTCAAGTTCGGCCTTTAATTTTCGACGATGGTGAAACGGTTCATATATGCCTTGTGCTGTGCCTGCTGCCTGGTGATGCTGGGCGGATGCTCGGGCAACAGTTACAAGCTCGACAAGAGCTATGCGACCACCGACACCTTCGGGTTCCTCGTCTTTGTGAGCGAGTCGGGGCAGCACTATGACGACCTGTGGGTCAACATTTCGGGCCTGGACAAGACATTCCTCGCCTCGACTGCCGAGGTGCTTGACGACGGTGAGGTCAAGGGCATGAAATATGGCGCCCAGCAGGGCACCCGCCGCGTAATGGTTAGACAAAAGGACGAGCGCCTGCTCTTCCAGGACATCGTCACCATCCAAGCCGGTGAGAACACCATCATCAAATTCAAAGACTAAAAAACTTGCAGCCACAACAGCTACGGCCGCCCATGCTAACGCAGAGGCGGCCGTAACTGTTGTCTTGCCAGGCGATTAGCCCTTCCTTAAGATTTCGATAAGGTCGGCGACGCCCTGGGTGGCGGGCTTGGCAATCACATTCACCCATTCAGGCACCTGGGCGGGCCAGGGGTCAATGTAGTAGATGGGCACGCCGCTCTTGACATACTGGATGAGCGCGGCGGCGGGATAGACCACCAGCGTGGTGCCAATGACGACAAAGATGTCGGCGTCGTGGGCCAACTGGGCAGCGGGCTCCATGTTGGGCACCGCCTCGCCAAAGAAAACGATGTGGGGGCGCACATGGTCGCCATAGGGGTCCAGCGTGTCCACCGTGGTTTCCAGCCCCTTGTCGCTCAACTGGTCGCAGGGCAGCGTGTAGAGGCGGTCCTCGCGGCGCATCGAGCGCACCTTCATCAACTCACCGTGCAGGTGCAGCACATTGGTGCTGCCGGCACGCTCATGCAGGTCGTCGACATTCTGGGTGATGATGCGCACGTCAAAGTCCTTTTCCAGTTCCACCAGCCCCAGGTGGGCCGCATTGGGCTGAGCGTTGATGACCTGAGCACGGCGCTCGTTGTAGAACCTGTGAATCAGCGCGGGGTTGCGGGCAAAGCCCTCGTCACTGGCCACATCCATCACATTGTAGTTTTCCCACAGCCCGTCCGAGTCACGAAAGGTCTTGATGCCGCTCTCGGCGCTGATGCCGGCACCCGACGATATCACTAATTTCTTCTTCATAGCTTTATCTGTTAATTTTGTTGCTTACCGTTTTTAATGATTGCCGCATGCAAAAATAGTAAAAAAAATGCAAAATCGTACACCCGCACCATATTTTGCACTATCTTTGCCAAGGTTTTAGCGAAGATAGGCGGCATCTCGGCATAAAAACAAACAAGTTTGTTTGTTCTGCGCTCGATTTGCACTATCTTTGCACAGATTTTTCAAGAACATACAATTTTTAATGGATAAGTTAAGTTACGCATTAGGCCTGAGCATGGCCGGCAATTTTATCGGTTCGGGCGTCAAGGAGCTCAACATCAACGACTTTGCCAATGGCCTTCGCGCCGTTTACGAGGGCGCAGAGCAGCAAATGACCTTTGACGAGGCCAAGCAGACCGTCACCGAGTTTTTCACCAATCTCCAGCAACAGGCTGCCGACGACAACGAGCGCCTGGGCCGCGAATACCTGGAGCAAAACAAGAACACCGAGGGCGTGAAGGTCACCGCGAGCGGCCTGCAGTACCTTGTGGTCAAGGAAGGCACCGGCGCGCAGCCCGGTCCCAACGATGTGGTCACGGTGCACTACACCGGCAAACTGATTGACGGCACCGTGTTTGACAGCAGCGAGGAGCGCGGCGAGCCCGCCACCTTTGCCGTCGGCCAGGTCATCCCCGGGTGGGTCGAGGGCCTGCAGCTGATGAAGGAAGGCGCCGCCTACCGCCTGTTCATCCCGTCCAATCTGGCATACGGTCCCCACGGCACCGGCCCCATCCAGCCCAACAGCACGCTCATCTTTGACGTGCAACTGATCAAGGTGGAGAAAAAGTAAGCAACAAAACATTTTTATATCAACATTATTCAATTTAAAAATTTCACGTTTTTATTATTATGAAGAAGATTTTTGCACTCGCATTTGCAGGCCTGATGTTGGTCGGCACATTGAGCAGCAGCAGCTGCGGCAACGGCAGCAGCAACGCTGAGGCAAGCGAGACCATGGACTCGCTGAGCATGGTATTTGGTGACCTCTACGGCGCTGGCATGAGCCAGCAATTCGGCATGGATTCCACCCTCAACATCAACGAGGTGCTTGAGGGCATCAAGTTCATTGCCGGTGCCGACACCAGCAAGTCTTTTGCCGCCGGCATGCAGGCCGGTATGCAGGTTGCCCAGCTCTATATGGGCCTGGAGCAGCAGTGCGGCATGCCCATCAACAAGAACCTGTTCATGGAGCACCTCAAGGCTGCCTTGATGAGCAAGGCCCCCAAGAGCCAGGAAGAGATGATGCAGCTGCAGCAGCAAATCCAGCCCCTGCTGGACCGCGTGATGGCTGCTTCGCCCAAGGCCGTTGCCAACAAGAAGGCCGGCGAGGAGTACATGGCCAAAATCAAGGCTGACAAGAGCTACACCGTCAAGGCCGTTAGCGCCACCGACCAGGCTGGCAAGGCCATCAAGGGCGAAATCGCCTACAAGGTCCTCAACGAGGGTCAGGGCAAGACCTTTGCCGACAGCGCTACCGTCAAGGTTAACTATGTGGGCAAGCACATCAACGGCGAAATCTTTGACCAGAGCCCCGAGGGCCAGCCCGCAGTGTTCAACCTGCAGGGTGTTATCCCCGGTTTCAGGGAGATGATCAAGCTGATGAAGCCCGGTGAGAAGGTGACCGTTGTCATCCCCGGTGAGCTGGCCTACGGCGCACAGGGCAACCGCGGCATCGACCCCAACGAGACGCTGATTTTTGACCTCGAGACCCTTGGCGTTGACGACGGCAAGCAGGCAGGCATGCCCCAGAAGCCCGTTAAGCCCAGCGCAAAGGTTGGCTCCAAGCCCCTCCCCGCCAAGAACGCCGAGGCTGCCAAGGCCATGATCAAGAACAAGAAGTAATCGCAAGGCCATAAAGCCACATCACACACGACAACCGCCGGGGCACATGCCAGGGCGGTTGTCTTTATATTATAAATAGATATTAGTCAAATAACTTGAACAACAGTAAACAACTTGTTTTTATTTCACTCCGTTTGGCGGTTCCAATATCATCATAAATGTACTCCCTTAGTCAGATTGTATCAATCATAAAAGAAAGTTGTTGATGTTGTTCATAGTTGTTGATGTTGTTTGATAAAGGTGCAGAGCAGGGCTGTTTACAACCACAGTTCAAAGTCCTCGCGCTGCAACTTGGGATTGGGAATCAGGATGGCCGTCTTGCCGTTGGTGAAGGTCTGTCCCGCCGTCATGTACCCACAGCAGGCATCATACAGGCCAGCCATCGCCTTGTTGCGATGCATCTGGTTCAGCACCACCACTGCATGGGCGTCGAGCAGGCCGAAGGCCACAGCCTCGCCAATGGGCATGTTGAGCAGCGCCATCGCCGGCTCGCCGCTTGCCGCAAGAAAATCCTCGCCGGCCACAGCCTCATCGTCATAGCACGCAATGCGGTTGAGGCAGTCGCCGAGCACACGCCCCGCCACAGGGTTTGCGTCAAGGCATGGGTCATAAAGCCATAGGCGGCACTCACTGTTCACGCTGAGCATTACCACGCTCTCGACACCCGAAGCGGCGCCGGCCTGGAAGATGCGGCGCGGCGTCACATAATTGGTCACGCGAAACAGCAGGCGCGCCGCCCTGTTGCCAATGAGCCCCGTTGCACGGCGCTGGGGCGCAGTGGTACACGACTTGACGGCGTCAATCAATTTGCCGATATCGTCATAGGCATAGTAAGGCAGCCGCCCGCGCAACACCGTGCGGACAAACTCATAGGCATGCGGCGAATGTATGCCGAAGCCGCCACTGCGATGGTGACGGCTCCAGGCTGACAAATATCGTTGAGTCTTGTTCACAATGCTAACGGTCAGGCTTTATCGGCCTTGCCTTCATCGTGGCCGGCTGCTGCAGGCTCCTTCCTGAACTTGCCGCCAAAGATGGCCCAGTTGACAGCGAGCAGGAGCAAAATGTAGATGGCAATGACAGCAACCGTGGCGGCAGTCTGCGTCGTGCTGACCTCGTCGGGGGCGAACTTGAAGTCAATCTCATGGTCGCCGGCAGGCAGTTGCAGAGCGCGCAGCACATAGTTCACGCGTCCCATCTCCACGGGTTTGCCGTCAACATTCACCTTCCAGCCCCACGGGAAGTAAACCTCGCTGAACACCGCCAGTCCGCCGCCAGCGCTGTGGCTCTTGTAGGTCAGGTGGTCGGGGGCGTAACTGGTCTCATAGATGGTGTCGCCGGGCTGCTTGGCCTTGGCATCGCCCAACTGCGGCTTGAACTTGGCGTCGGCCACGGCGCTGACGGCGGGGTTGAAGGCATTCAGGAACGCCATCTCCTGATCGGCATTGTCCACATAGGTGAGCGAATCCACAAACCAGGCATTGCCCAACGCGTCGGGATTGCGCTGGACAGTCTGGTCGTCGGCGATGATATAGCGCGTGTTGAGCATATTGAGCACCTGCATATTGTTATTGGCAATCTGCTCGTTAATCAGGTCGTTGTAGCGCGACAGCTTGGCGGCATGGTATCCGCCCACGGTCTTGTGGAAGTAGCTGGGCATCGCCTCGCCAAAGTGCTGGATATCCATCACGCGATAGTTCATGTCCTTGTCCTGCAGGATTTGGGCATCGGCAGGACGCTGGGCAAACGGCTGGTCACTCACATCGTAGCTCGAAGTGAACGTATCGGCATCGATGTAGCGCTTGTTCACGGCATACATGTCCACCAGCACGATGCCTGCCACAAGCAGCGTGGCAGCCAGTTCATTGAGCTTGCCCTTCAAGTAAGCGAACATCACCGCAAAGCCGATGACGAGGATGAAGAGGCTGCGCCAGGCGTCGCCGCGCACCAGTGCGCCGCGCACGGCGGCAATGGCGGCATCGAGAGCGGGATATTGCTGAATTTGGCCCGTTGCCACAAGTTGTTCATTCTCAGTGGCCGAGAAGTGGCCGTAGATGCCCGGAGCGATGGCCGAAACCAGGCAAACCAGGGCGCACAGGCCAAAGGAGATGAACAGCGGCGTGCGGTAGTTGCGCCAGCCGTCGGGGTCCTTGAACAGTTCACGCAGCGCCAGCACGGCCAGGATGGGCATCGCAATCTCGGCAATGACCAGCGTCGAAGCCACCGTCCGGAACTTGTTGTACATCGGGAAGTAGTCAATCATCCAGTCGGTGAGCCACATCATGTTGTGGCCCCACGAGAGCAAGATGCTGATGATGGTGGCAATGAGCAGCGCCCACTTGACGGGCCCCTTGACGATGAGGCAACCCAGCAGGAACAGGGCACAGATGAGCGCGCCGACATAGACGGGGCCGTTGGTCATGGGCTGGTCGCCAAAGTATTGCGTGAACTGGCTCAGGGCCTGCATCTCCATCTGGCCCAACTCGCCATTAGCGGCCATCTTCTCGGCCTTGCCGGTGGCCGAAAGCGACAGCATGGTGTTGTCGCCATGCTCCGGCTTGATGCTGGCGCCGCCCTTGACGTTGGGGATGAGCAGGGTAAAGGTCTCGCCCTTGCCGTAACTCCACTGGGTGATGTAGTCCTTGTCCAGTCCATCGCTGGTGGGCTTGGCAGCGTCGGGACCCGTCGGAGTGAGCTCGCTGTGCCCGCCGCGGATGGTTTCCTGGGTATATTTTTGGGTCAGATACAAGTTGGGCGAGTTGGCGAGCAGCGCCAGCGCAGCGGCGACGACAAGTGCCCCTGTGGCCAAGCACCAGCGGCCCATCTGCTTATCCTTGACAGCCTTGACAAGAAACGCGACAACCAGCGGCACGATGAGGAACATCGAGTAATAGGTCATCTGCACATGGTTGCTCATCAGCTGCAATGCCGCAAAGAACGCTGCAACGGCCATGCCGCCCAGATACTTGCCGCGGTAGCACCACACGATGCCCGCGATGGTGGGCGGGATGTAGGCCAGCGTCATGAGCTTCCAGATGTGGCCGGCACCCATCAGGATGAAAAAGTAACTGGAGAATGCATACCCGATGGCGCCCAGCACGGCGTAGTACCACTTGACCTTGAACGCCAGCATGAGCAGGAAGAAGCCCAGCATGAGTACAAAAATCCAGCTCACGGGCTGCGGGAAAAACAGCCCGAACAGCCCCTCGGCCGGCTTGAGAAGGCTGGTACCCTCATAGGAGGGCGAAATCTGGAACGTGGGCATGCCGCCAAACAAAGCGTCGGTCCACAGCGGTTTCTCGCCGTCGTGCTGCTCGGCCCAGACCTTGGCCTCCTGGCCGTTGGCAATGCCCTGCATGGTGTCGTTTTGGCGCAGCACGTCGCCGTTCACATCATTGGGATAGAAATAAATCCACGAGATGGCGGCAAACACAATCACCGCAATCACAAAGCGGGCCACGTCGCCAAGCGTCAACGACCCGACCAATCTTTTGTCTAATGCTTTCTTGTCCATTATCGAGGTTTTTAAGATTTTGCTGTTTGAACTTACAAAGATACATTATTTTAATCACAAATATCCTCAGACGGCAAAAAAAACGAGGGCCGCACAAGTTTTCATACAAAACCGGTGCGGCTCCCGCCAACAATATTGTGCTTGTGAAATCCCTTAAAACTCGGTAAACGACAGCGGCATGATGTCACGGAAACTGTCGATTACATAAATCTCGTCCTTGCCTGCGAGGATGAGTTCAATGTCGTGTCCGTTCTTCTCAAACTCCAGAAACGCCTGGCGGCAGACTCCGCACGGCGCAGCGGGCTCAAGGACAAAATCACCATGCTGCTCGGCAGTGATGGCGACTGACTTGACCGGCACACCGGGGAACTTGGCGCCAGCGGCAAACAGCGCGCTGCGCTCGCCACAGATGCCAGCCGGGAATGCGGCATTCTCCTGATTGGCACCGATGAAAATTTCGCCATTGTCCAACTTCAAGGCCGCGCCAACATGGAAGTTGCTATAAGGAGCGTAACTGTTGCGAGTGGCATCGCGGGCCATGTCCACCAGCATTTTTTGCTCCTCGGTAAGTTCAGAGTAAGAATAAATTCTTATCTTTGCGGTGATTTTCTTTTCGGTCATGAATAACAGAATAATTTTCAACTTGAGCGGCAACAGTGGCGTCGGCCAAGCACAAAGGCCTGCATGTACAGGCATTGCCCAGGCAGCGCCCACCGTAGCAGTATGCAAATTTATAGCATATTTTCCAAACTCCAAGCATTTTTTCGTTTTTTGCTTGCTTTTTGGACTGTTTTGCGGCATTTCGGCCTCTGCACAGCCCAAGCACCAGCGATATTTGGACTATATCGCGCGCTACAAGCAGGTGGCGCTCCAGTATGAGCGAGAGTTGGGCATCCCCGCCAGCATCACCCTTGCCCAGGGGCTGCTGGAGAGCAACGCCGGCAGCAGCTATGTGGCCACAGCGGGCAACAACCACTTTGGCATCAAGTGCTACCACTGGAAGGGCGAACACGTCGAGTGGGACGACACCTTGAAGCACATCTGCTACCGCAAGTACGGAGCGCCAGAGGACTCATTTCTGGACCACGCCAAGTTTCTGAAAGGCCCGCGTTACAGCATCCTCGCCCAATTTGACGTCATGGACTATCGCAGCTGGGCCCAAGGGCTGCGCGACTGCGGCTATGCCGAGGACGCGAACTATCCCGCCAAGCTCATCGCCCTCATCGAGCAGTATGAACTCTACGCCATCGACGGAGGCCACCGCCTCAGCGGCGCCATGCCCGCCATTGGCCGCACTGCTGCCCAAGAACAGCCGGCCCCAAAGCCACAGGCAAGCGCCAGCCAATGCCCCGTTGAGCAGCGCCCCAGAGCACCCATCCGCAACGGCAAAGTCCAGTCCAGCGCCGACAACGATTAACGGCACGCGGCCAAATGCAACTTAATGCAAAAAAATCTCGGGAAATCGTTCCATTTCTCGGGATTTTTTGTGAACTTTGCAGATTAATAACGAAACCACATTAATGTCAAACCTTTTATAACACTTATCACATCATGTTTGGAAAATTCCAGGAACACCTCCAGAAGGAACTCGCCGACATCCAGGCTGCCGGTCTGTACAAGAACGAACGCATCATCACGACGCCGCAGCGCGCCGACATCCGTGTCCAGCCCAACGACGGGGTGCTGAACTTTTGCGCCAACAACTATCTGGGCTTGAGCGACAATGCCCGCCTCATCAAGGCTGCCACCGAGACCATGTCTCACCACGGCTACGGCATGTCGTCGGTGCGCTTCATCTGCGGCACCAGCGACATCCACAAGGAGCTTGAGGCAGCCATCGCCGACTACTTTGGCACCGAGGACGCCATCCTGTACGGCTCATGCTTTGACGCCAACGGCGGCCTGTTTGAGGCCCTGCTGACCGACGAGGACGCCATCATCAGCGACTCGCTCAACCACGCGTCGATCATCGACGGCGTGCGCCTGTGCAAGGCCAAGCGCTACCGCTATGCCAACGCCGACATGGCCGAACTTGAGGAGTGCCTGAAGCAGGCCCAGGAGCAGCGCTTCCGCATCATCGCCACCGACGGCGTGTTCTCGATGGACGGCAATGTGGCCCCCATGGACAAAATCTGTGACCTGGCCGAGAAGTATGACGCCATGGTCATGGTCGATGAGTCGCACTCGGCAGGCGTTGTAGGCCCCACGGGCCACGGCGTGGCCGAGCAGTTTGGCCTCAAGGGCCGCATCGACGTGTTCACCGGCACGCTGGGCAAGGCCTTTGGCGGCGCCATGGGCGGTTTCACCACCGGCCGCAAGGAAATCATCGACATGCTGCGCCAGCGCTCGCGTCCCTACCTGTTCAGCAACAGCATCGCCCCGGGCATCGTGGGCGCCAGCATCGAGATGTTCAAGATGCTCAAGGAGAGCAACGCCATCCATGACAAGCTGGTCGAGAATGTGAACTACTTCCGCGACAAGATGATTGCCGCCGGCTTTGACATCAAGCCCACCCAGAGCGCCATTTGCGCCGTCATGCTCTATGACGCCAAGCTGTCGCAGGACTTTGCCGCCGAGCTGCAAAAGGAGGGCATCTATGTCACCGGTTTCTACTATCCCGTAGTGCCCAAGGGCCAGGCCCGCATCCGCGTGCAGGTTTCGGCCGGCCACGAGCGTGAGCACCTCGACAAGTGCATCAATGCCTTCGTCAAGATTGGCAAGCAGATGGGCATCATCAAGTAAGCATCGGGCACCCCCGTCAACACCACTCACGGCCGCCGGCAAACAAGCCCGCGGCCGTGTTTTTTTCTCGGATGGCATTGCGAAATATTCCCCAAGGCACAATCAAAAAAAATAGTCCACTTTCTCAAGCCGACTATTCCTGATAACTTTTAATTGAATTGCTAACTATTGTGATAGGTACTATTCATCCGCTGCAAAGGTATGAATAATTTCAAAACCCACCAAAAAAATGGTTCTTTTTTTCTTTCCCAAGCGTCATTTTTCATTGTTTTGAGGGGGAAAATCACATTTCAGGAACGAAATTCAAGCCATCGCGCCGTTGACGCGTCACAGCAGCTCCCAAAACAGCGCGGTCTCGGCCAAAGCGACAGGCAGCATCATCGCCAGCGTCACAAAACATGGCCATTTCAAGCGATGCCTCTTGTAAAGCCACACCACGAGCAGGCTCATGCCCGACATCGTGGCCATGATCAAGAGTGACAGCAACACGGCCAGAATCATGTTCTTGCCCTGCTCATAGGCCGAAATCCAAATGGGTTGCATCATGATGGTCAGACCCAACGACCACAGGCTGGCGCGATAGACCGACTTGGGCAGCAACGCCTTGTTGCGGATGATGCGGCGGCGCGGCAGCCACACTCCTGCAACCGCCATGACCGCCAGCATCGAGAAGAACAGCATCGTGGGGGCGGGGCTGATAAACATGAGCATCGCGCCGCACAGCATCACCAGGAATGCGGAAAGCACCAGCAAGGCGACAAGCAATGTGCGCCATATCGCGGGCCACCACCGCAACCCGTACAACTGATGATAATCATAGGCATGCACGGCCACTATCAGCACCGCCGAGAAGGCGCCTGAGGGCAGCACATAGGGGAACAACATGCCCAACGAGAAATCGCACCCGCCGGGCGGCACATCGGGCGAGAAAGCGCCCATTGAAAAGCACCGCATTAGCAGCATCATCACGATTCCTATGATCAAGAATTGGCAACTGATGTAAATCTGCGCGAACGCCGTTTCGACAAGGTTGAGCCTGCTCTTGCGGCGAAAAACCAGCCACACGGCAAAAATCACAACCGCATTCTGCAGCAAAATGCGGTACAGGATGTGACCGTTGATGTACTGCTCAAACTGCTTGAAATAGCCGATGGCCTGCGGGCTCAAGTGCACCTGCCGGGCGTTGCCGTTGACCGTCGAGTCGGGCGCGACGGGCTGTGCGGGCTGCTGCGCGCGGCTCTCGCCCTTGACCAGCGTCGACTCAATGATGTCGCCCATCAATTGAGACTGTGCCAGTTGCAGGTTGAACATATAGCCCAGAAAAATCATGCCAACGGTGAGCAGCGCGAGCATCTTGAACGGCGGGAAATAGGACAAATGATGCCCCTGCAGATAATCCCGCATCATGTAGCCCGGACGCCAGAATAAGTCGCGTATGGTCCTGAACATGGGACGGTTGCCCAGGCCCCAGATGTCCAAAAAATTGAGGATGAGCAGCCTCCAGGTAAAACGTTTCCAGCGCGCCGCCATGCCGCACTGGGGGCATGAGCGGCCCGTGTAGGCGGTGCCGCAATGGAGACAGGTGTGCCGGGTGTCGTCGCGTTCAGGCAGATATCTATCGACCTGTTGGCGTTTGTCCATCTGTACAGTCCACGCCCTGAACTTGCGCCACACATTGCTGGATTCAGCAGTTTTTTCAGACGCGTCGGGGAGAGATGTCGTGTTTTCTTCTGTTGACATAGGGTTGGAGTTTTGTCAATTTGACGCCAAAGATAACTCAAAAATTACACAAATGCGACATATTTTTGCTAATTTTGCAGGCGATTATGAAAGGATTCTTTGGACTATTAAAGCGGTTTGTGCCGCCCTACAAGAAATATTTGGCGTTGAACATCCTGTTCAACCTGCTGGCTGCGTTCCTCACGCTGTTCTCGTTTGCCCTCATCATCCCCATCCTGGAGATGCTCTTTGGCATGAACGCTAACCACTATGAGTACATGACGGTGGGCAGTGCGGGCATCAAGGATGTGATTGTCAACGACTTTTACTACTATGTGCAGTGCATCATCGAGCGTTACGGCCAGTCCACTGCGCTGGCGTGCATCGCCGCCGCCCTGGTGGTAATGACGGCATTGAAGACGGGAGCGACCTACCTGAGTTACTTTTTCATGATTCCCATCCGCACGGGCGTGGTGCGCGACATCCGCAACCAGATTTACGCCAAGATGCTGTCGTTGCCCATCGGTTTTTACAGCAACGAGCGCAAGGGCGACGTGATGGCGCGCATGAGCGGCGATGTCACCGAGGTGGAGAACTCGGTCATCACCTCGCTGGACATGCTGTTCAAGAACCCCATCATGATCATCGCCTGCCTGGTAATGATGATTGTCATCAGCTGGCAGCTCACGCTGTTTGTGCTGGTGCTGCTGCCCGTCGCAGGCTGGATTATGGGCCGCGTGGGCAAGCGCCTCAAGCGCGTGTCGCTTGAGGGCCAAAACCAGTGGGGCGTGCTGCTGAGCAACATCGAGGAGACCATCGGCGGGCTGCGCATCGTCAAGGCGTTCAACGCCGAGGACAAGGTGCGCCGGCGCTTTGAGGGCGAGAACGAGAAATACCGCAACATCATCACCCGCATGAACCAGCGCCAGGTGCTCGCCCACCCCATGAGCGAGTTTCTGGGCACCGTGACCATCGCCATCGTGCTGTGGTTTGGCGGCACGCTCATCCTGGGCGGCCACAGCAGCATCACGGCACCGTCGTTTATTTACTACATGGTCATCTTCTACAACATCATCAATCCCGCCAAGGACCTGTCCAAAGCCGCCTACAGCATCCAGCGCGGCATGGCGTCGATGGTGCGCATCGATAAAATCCTGGCTGCCGACAACCCCATCAAGAGCCCAAACAACCCCGTGGCACTCACACAGATGAACGAGGGCATCCAGTACCGCGGCGTGAAGTTCCGCTACGGCGACGCCTGGGTCATCGACGACGTGACGCTCGACATCAAGCGCGGCCAGACGGTGGCCCTCGTGGGCCAGAGCGGCTCAGGCAAGACCACGCTCGCCGACCTGCTGCCGCGATTCTATGACGTGCAGCAGGGCAGCATCAGCATCGACGGCACCGACATCCGCCAGTTCAGCGTTGCCGACCTGCGCGGGCTGATGGGCAACGTGAACCAGGAGGCCATCCTGTTCAACGACTCGTTCTACAACAACATCACCTTCGGTGTGGAAAACGCCACCCGCGAGCAGGTTGAAGAGGCGGCCCGTATCGCCAACGCCTATGACTTCATTATGGCAAGCGAGGACGGCTTTGACACCAACATCGGCGACCGCGGCTGCAAGCTGTCGGGCGGCCAGCGCCAGCGCATCAGCATCGCCCGCGCCATCCTCAAGAACCCGCCCATCCTCATCCTCGACGAGGCCACGAGCGCCCTCGACACCGAGAGCGAGCACCTGGTGCAGGACGCCCTGGACAAACTGATGCAGAACCGCACCACGCTCGTGATTGCGCACCGCCTGAGCACCATCAAGGGCGCCGACCTGATATGCGTGATGCAGGATGGCCGCATCATTGAGCGCGGCACCCACGACCAGCTCATCGCCAAGCAAGGCGCCTACAAGCACCTGGTGGAAATGCAGAGTTTTTAGCCGCCAAAGTTTTTTTCATTTTTTGGCATTCCGGTGTAGTTCTTGCCCAGGACTGTGCGTCTAATGGGTAAAATATGATTTTTCGGGCCATTTTTGGACCTCATATTTAAAAAAGGACTATCTTTGTCGGTTAGAAGGAACACTTCGGCCAACGACACAAGTCTAAAAAAAACGAACATAAGCAACACAAAAAACACTTAGTATAAACTTTTCAAAAACAGTTTTTTCAATGAAAATTCGCAAAATTTTTGCCGTAATGTTCATGATGCTCATGACATTCGGCGCAAGTGCCCAAATGGAACAGATGCCGCCCATCCCCGTGGACGACGCCGTTCGCATTGGCCACCTTGACAACGGATTGACCTACTACATCCGTCACAACGATTATCCCGAACACCGTGTGAATTTCTACATCGCCCAGCGAGTAGGTTCCATCCAGGAGGAAGAGAGCCAGCGCGGCCTCGCCCACTTCCTGGAGCACATGGCCTTTAACGGCAGCAAGCACTTCAACGGCGAGGGCAACAGCATCATCGACTACACCCGCTCGCTGGGTGTGGCCTTTGGCAAGGACCTGAATGCCTACACCAGCATTGCCGAGACCGTTTACAACATCAACGACGTGCCCAGCACCCGCCAGAGTGCCATCGACTCGTGCCTGCTCATCCTCAAGGACTGGAGCTGCGGCCTGCTGCTCACCGACGAGGAGATTGACAAGGAGCGCGGCGTCATCCACGAGGAGTGGCGCATGCGCAACAGCGGTTCTCAGCGCATGATCGAGAACCAGCTGCCCAAGCTCTACCCCGGCTCCAAGTTTGGCAGCCGCATGCCCATCGGCCTCATGGAGGTGGTGGACAACTTCAAGTACAGCGAGCTGCGCGACTACTACCACAAGTGGTACCATCCCGGCAACCAGGCCCTGGTCATCGTGGGCGACATTGATGTTGACCACATCGAGGCCGAGCTCAAGAGCCTGTTCGCCGACGTGCCCCTGCTCGAGAACGCAGCCCCCATTGTTGACGAGCCCGTTCCCGACAACGAGGAGCCCATCATCTGCGTGGACAAGGACAAGGAACAGCAGTACAGCATCGTTGAGGTGATGTTCAAGCACGACGCCATGCCCAAGGAGGAAAAAGGCTCAATGATGTACATGATTGTGGACTATGCCAAGAGCATGATGGCCCAGATGCTGAATGCCCGCCTCGACGAGATGGGCCAGGATGCCGACTGCCCCTATGTTCAGGCCGGTGGCTATGACGGCCAGTACCTGTTTGCCAACACCAAGGACGCCTTTACCCTGAGCGCCATGCCCAAGGAGGGCAAGACCAACGAGGCTGTGCAGGCTGTCGTTACCGAGGCCCTGCGCGCTGCCAAGTTCGGTTTCACCGAGACCGAGTACATCCGTGCCCGCGAGGAATACATGAGCCGCCTGGAGAAGCAGTACAACAACCGCAACCAAATCTCCAACGAGAGCCTGGCCATGCAGTACTACCGCAACTTCCTCGACAACGAGCCCATCCCCTCGATTGAGCAGGAATACCAAGTCATGCAGATGCTGGTTCCCAACCTCCCCGTTGACCTCGTCAACCAGTTGTTGCCCGAACTCATCAACACCGACGGCAAGAACCTTGTCGTGCTCAACTTCAACCAGGAGAAGGACGGTGCCGTATATCCCACCAGCGAGACGCTGCTGGGCGCTGTCAAGGCTGCCGAGAGCGCTCCCATCGAGGCCTATGTTGACAACGTGAAGCAAGAGCCCCTCATTGCCACGCTGCCCAAGGCCGGCAAGATTGTCAAAGAAACCGAGAACACCCTGCTGGGCTACAAGGAACTCACCCTGAGCAACGGCGCGCGCGTCATCCTCAAGAAGACCGACTTCAAGGAAGACGAGATTAAGATGACTGCACGCCAGCGCGGCGGCGCATCGGTCTATGGCGAGAAGGACTGGGCCAACACCAACCTGTTGAGCGCCGTGACTCTGATGGGTACCGGTCTGGGCAACTTCAGCAAGACCGAACTCGAGAAGGCCCTGGCCGGCAAGCAGGTGCATGTGGGCATGATCATGGATGAATACCAGGATGTGGTGAACGGCCAGTCAACCGTCAAGGACCTGGAGACCATGTTCCAGCTCACCTACCTCAACTTCACCGCCATCAGCAAGGACGAGAAGAGCTTCAACCAGATTTACAGCATGCTTGAGACCAGCCTCAAGAACAAGGACCTCACCCCCGAGTCGGTATTCAATGACTCGGTGAACTACATCGTCAACAACCGCACGTGGCGCAACCGCCCGTTCGGCGTCGAAGAACTCCAGATGCTCGACTATGACCGCTGCCTCGAGATTGCCAAGGAGCGCACCGCCAACGCCGCCAACTACACGTTCTACTTCATCGGCAACTTTGATGAGGCTGCCATCCGTCCCCTCATCGAGCAGTACATCGCCAGCCTGCCCGGCAAGAAGGGCAAGCAGAGCAGTTGGGTTGACAACGACGAGCATCCCCACGGCCAGACCATCGAGCACTTTGAGCACAAGAGCGAGACCCCCAAGGCCATCGCACAGATTTACTGGTTTGACGACCAGACGCCCTTCAGCCTTGAGAACAGCGTCAAGGCCGACATCCTGGGCCAGGTGCTTGCCAAGATTTATTTGCAGAAGATTCGCGAGGACGAGAGCGCAGCCTACAGCGCCAGCGCGCAGGGCTTCAGTTCAATCAGGGGCAGCCGTCCCTTCACCGGCATCATTGCCTACTGCCCGATTAAGCCCGAGAAGGCGGACATCTGCCTCAACATCATGCAGGACGAAATCGAGAAGGCTTGCAGCGAGATTGACGCCACCACCCTCAAGGAAATCAAGGAACTCCTGCTCAAGGACCATGGCACCGAGCTCAAGGAGAACGACTACTGGCTGAGCACGATTTGCCGCTATGTGGACCGCGGCATCGACACCCACAGCACCTATGAGCAGATTGTCAATGCCCAGACTCCCGAGAGCATCGCAGCATTTGCCAAGCAACTCCTCGACACCAACAACAAGGTTGAGATTGTCATGCTCCCCGCCGAGTAATTGAGACAAACCCACATCATCCATGAGCCGGAAATTCAGCAATGAGTTCCCGGCTCATTGTTTTTTTGGGACATTGACGGCATGAAAGTTCATCCGCCCCTGTTTACCTTGCCTGGAAAAACAGCATAAACATAAGGGAATAGTCCATAGCGGGCGGCAACACAAGTTTTTCAAGCAACACTGCAATGAGAACAAAAAAAAATGGTACTTTTGCCATCGGCAACAACATTTGTGACAACAACAATGTCAATAGTACCATTCACAACAGACGGCAAATTCATCCAGGAAGCTTATCAGGCCGCCCTGCGCTATGCCGAGAACCGCTTCTCGGCCTGGGCGTCGCCCCAAGACTGCCAGGACCTCGTCCAGGAAGCAATGTTAAAGCTCTATGAGAACATCCATAACGGGAAACTCACCGAGCTGTCATGCAGCCTAAGCACTTATATCATCGGCATCATGAAAAATATTGCCCTGAAACAATATGAGCACAATGCAAAATTCATCGGCAAGCCCTTCGTCGGCGGGCAGAGCGACGATGACGAAATCGACCCCGTGGACATCGGCCTCGCCGAACAGGTCGTTACCGATTGGTCGAACACCGACAGCGAAGCCGACGCCCAGGAGCGATGGGAAGCACTCAGGGAACTCATATCCGGCATGGGTGAGCCTTGCAAAACCATTCTGTGGGGATTCTATTGGGACAGCCTGAGCATGGCGGACATTGCCGAACGCTCGGGACTAAAAAACGCCGATGTCGCCAAAACACAAAAGAGCCGCTGCATGACAAAGGTGAAAACAGCATTGGAGAACAATTATAAAATTCTGAACTGATGACAGACCGGGAAATAAAATATCAGGAATACGACGAGCGCATCGACCGCTACCTGCACAAAAGGATGGACGGGGACGAGCGCACGGCCTTTGAGCATGACGTCAATAATGATGACGAACTGCGCAAGCGGCTTGTTGCCGCCTCATTGCTCGCCACAGGCATTGCCCAAGCCGGAAACCGGCGGGAGGGCCAGGCCCAAATCGATGCCATCAGGCACATGAGCAAGGAGGAATTTTTACAAGCCGCAAAGGCTAAAGAAGCAGAAAAGGCAACGGCACCTGGCTGGATGAAAAAAACCAGATTGTGGGTAGCCGCCATTGCCGCTGCAATCGTCATCGCCCTTGTTATCCCCATTTTCAACAAACCCGTCAACACTTCGGCCCCCGTGGTGACACAAGCGCCCAAGGCGAAAGTCCAAAAAGCCCCCAAGGCTGCCGCACCCGTCAAGCCCACACTGGCCCAACTGGCCGACAAATACAACAAGCCCGTTCCCGGGTCGTCGGATGAAATGGCAGAACTGGCCAACCAAATCAGGCAAGGCGGAGACAAGGAAACGATGACGGCCTTGGCCAACAGCATCGTCGAAGCCCAAGACAATGCCGTCGCAACCGCTAAGGGCGCCGAAGACGGCGAGGCCGTCAAAGAGGCGCACGAACTCTACAACGACTGTGCCCACTGGTACAAAGCCCTCGCGCTGCTCAAGGCAGGCGACAAGGGCGCCGCCACCAGCGAGCTGACTGCATTGAGAGACACAGGTCACACCCAAGAACTCGTCACCCGGGCCACCAGGCTGCTCAAGGAACTTGAGCAATAGCCCGACAGGCAACATATACATTAACCACGCAATCCATTTCATCATGCAATGAGGTGGATTGCAACTTTTTTAGTACCTTTGCAGCCACAAAACAACACATAACAAGAATTGAATGGAATCCACAAGACTGCAAAAAATCAACCGCCTCGTGCAGAAGGAACTGAGCGAGATATTCCGCCGCGAGACAGCCAAGACGCGCGGCACCCTCGTGAGCGTGAGCAGCGTGCGCGTGTCACCCGACCTGAGCGTGGCCAACGTGCGCCTGAGCATCTTCCCCAGCGAGAATGCCCAGGCCATCATCGACAACATCAATGCCAGCGAGAAAGGCATCCGCTATGAGTTGTCGCAACAGGTGCGCCACCAGCTGCGCCGCTGCCCCGAACTCAAGTTCCACCTCGACGACTCGCTGGACTACATCGAACACATCGACGAACTGCTGGCCGGCGACAAGTCCGCCCATAAAGAGTCTGACGACTAAAGAGCGATGCCACTTCCGTTGAAAATAGCGTGGCGCTACCTGGTGTCCAAAAAGGGGCACCAGGCCGTGAACATCATCTCGATTGTCGCCGTGTGCGGCGTGGTGGTGGCCACCGCGGCGCTCATCTGCGTGATGAGCGTGTTCAACGGATTCAGCGGACTCATCATGGGCCGCCTGGCGATGCTGGACCCCGACGTGGCCGTGACCCCCTCGATGGGCAAGACCGTCAACGATGCCGACAGCGTGATTGACGCCGTGAGCGCCGTCCCGGGCGTCGAGCGCGCCATTGCCGTGGTCATCGACCAGGCCCTGGCCGTGTATGGCCAATACCAAATGCCCGTACGGCTCAAAGGCGTCCCCGACGACTACAACACGATGAACGACATTGACTCGCTCATGGTTGACGGCCAGTGGTGCCTGCGCGACGATGTGTCGCGCTTTGCCGTCTCGGGCGCGGGACCGGCTATCCGCCTGTGCGTCAGGCCCGACTTTCTGGGCATGGTGCGTTTTTACGCACCCCAGCGTCAGGGCCGCGTCAACCTGGCCAATCCCATGGGAGCCTTTAGGGGCGACTCATTGTTTGTGTCGGGCATTTTCCAGTTGCAGCAAAACAGTTACGACGCCGACCTCATCTATGTACCGCTCGATGTGGCGCGCGCATTATTTGACTATGACACCCAAGCCACCCAGATTGAGGTGCGCCTGGCCCCGGGGGCCGACGAGCGGCAAGTCATGGACGGCATCCACGAGGCGTTGGGCGGCTCTTATCAAGTGAAAAACCGCCTGATGCAGCAACGCGAGGCCTACCGCCTAGTGAATATCGAGAAATGGATGGGATTCCTGCTGCTGGCGTTCATCCTGGTTATCGCCACATTCAATGTCATCAGCACCTTGTCGCTGCTCATCATTGAGAAGGACAGCAGCATCGCCACGCTGCGCGCCCTGGGAGCCAGCGACCGGCAGATTTCCAAGATTTTTGTCCTGCAAGGCTGGCTCATCACCCTCGTGGGCGCTGCTACCGGCGTTGTCATCGGACTCATCCTGTGCCTGTGCCAGCAGCACTACGGATGGCTCAAACTCAATGGAGACCCGGCAACGATGATTATCGATGCCTATCCCGTGGCGGTAGAGTGGACCGATGTGCTCGTCACCTTTGCCCTGGTGGCCGTTGTGGGCCTGCTCACGAGCCTCGTCACCGCCTTGATTATGCGCCGGCGCTTGGCATCCACGATAAAATAAAGACAACATTATGAAAATCTGCATCATCAATGGCCCTAACCTCAACCTGGTGGGCGTGCGCGAGCCCGAGGTTTACGGCAACCGCTCGCTCGACCAGTACCTGCAAGAGTTGGCGGCCCGTTACCCGCAGCACCAGTTCGATATCTATCAGAGCAACATCGAGGGCGAGATTGTGGACAAACTGCAGGCGGTAGGCTTTGACGACTGCGCCATCGTGCTCAACGCCGGCGGCTACACCCACACCTCGGTTGCCATCGCCGATGCGGTGGCGGCCATCACTGCCCCAGTGGCCGAGGTGCACATCAGCAACGTGTACAGCCGCGAACCATTCAGGCACAAGTCGTTGCTGTCGCCCGTGTGCGCTGGCGTCATCGCCGGCTTTGGCCTGGACAGTTACCGCCTCGCCATCGAAGCCTTGCTCAACACCTTTATCAAACAACAGAAACAACTTTGAACAACATCAACAACTCTCTTTTATGATTATTACAATCTGACTAAGGGAGTACATTTATGATGATATTGGAGCCACCAAACGGAATAAAATAAAAACAAGTTGTTCAAGTTGTTTGACAAACACCAATACCTGTTGTCAATTTTTTGATTATGACCGAAGAATTAGAAGAATATATCTTGTCTCATATCGAGGCCGAACCAGAAGCTCTGGCCAAGATTGACCACGACACGCATGTGCAGAACTACTATTGGCACATGTGCTCGGGCCACCTGCAGGGGCGCCTGATCAAGATGCTGACGCAGATGATTGCGCCGCGGCATGTGCTGGAGTTGGGGACTTTCAGCGGTTACTCGGCGCTGTGCCTGGCCGAAGGGTTGGCCGACGACGACTGCATCGTCGATACCATCGAGATTGACGACGAGCAAGAGGACTTCATCAACGAGCATCTGGCGCTGTCGCCGCTGGGCAAGCGCGTGCACTTGCACATTGGCGACGCGCGCGACATTGTGCCCACGCTGGGCAAACGCTTCGACTTAGTATTCATCGACGCCAACAAGCGCCAGTATGTTGAGTACTACAACCTGGTGATGCAATACCTCAGCGACGGCGGCTACATCATCGCCGACAACACCCTGTGGGCAGGCAAGGTCGTCGACCCCAAGTCACAGCGCGAGGCCCAGACCCGCGGCGTGATGGCCTTTAACGACCTGGTCGCCAGCGACCCGCGCGTGGAGTGCGTCATCATCCCCCTGCGCGACGGACTGACGCTCATCCACAAGCGGTCCCAATAACTGGGCAAACGGCACTTCGTATTTCGGAGAGGCGGTAAAAATCAAGGCAAATCTTATATTTTCTCATTTTTCCTTTTGATTGTCACTAAATTTTAATAATTTTGCCGACAATAGTCGATGGTAATATATTCATTGGCGAGCGTTAGTAATTAATTTTGTCTCATTTTTTATACTATTTATCTTATGGATGATTCGAATTATCCACAGAGCGAGCAGCCACAGTATCAGCAGCCTCCTCATCAACAGCCGTACCAGCAGCCCCCTTATCAGCAGCCCCCTTATCAGCAGATGGCATATCAGCAGCCTAATTATGCTCAGGGCCGGCCTCCTCGCAGACCGGACAATTACTTAGTCTGGGCAATCTTATGCACTATCTTATGCTGTCTGCCTTTAGGCATTGTTTCTATCATATATTCTTCCAAGGTTGACAAACTGTACAACGACGGAGACTATACGGGTGCACAAAATGCTGCAAACAGTGCAAAGAATTATGCTATGTGGGGCGCTATTTCTAGCGTAATCATCTGGATAATATATTTCGTCTTTATAGTAGGCTTAGGCATCTTAGGTTCTTCTGGTGCCTTCATGTAATATATGCGCAGCAGGGTTGACAAAATAATGGCGTATGCATTTCCTGCCATTTTGATTTTGATAGGTTTGACCTATTATTTTGTCAATCCACTGGTGCAGCATTTCCCCATCCAGTGCCCTTGGCGGTTGCTCACGGGCACTTTGTGTCCTGCGTGTGGCACTCAGCGTGCGCTGAGCGCGCTGGTGCATGGCCATCCCGGACAAGCATTGAGTTATAACTATTTCTTTATTTTCTCAATACCGTTTGCTATGCTTGCCGTGCTTGTATCGTGGTACAATTTCGGCTACCGGCTTGATGGTCTCAAGCGCATTGTGTTCCACCCCATTACCCTTAAGGCTTATGTCGTCCTTTTCTTTGTCTGGTGGTTGGGACGCAATCTCCTGCATCTTTAGGAACAAAAACAATCCCGCTGGGGTCAAGCCCAGCGGGATTGTTCTTTTCTGCTTATTGGACAATGCTTAGTTCTTGACGGTGGCGAAGCGCACGAGCATCAGTTGCTGGCCGTCTTTGCTCATCTGGAGCATCTGGTCGCTGACCTTGACACCGGTGTACTGGTCCTCGCCGGCAAACTGTGCCTTGAATTCATTGCTGGCGAACATCGATTCAACATTGGCCTTGATGGCGGGGTCCTCACTCACGTGGCCATTGACCGAAACGCTGAGCAACTCGGGCTTTAAGGTTTCCGTGTCGGGGGTGAGCGTCAGCACGTCGCCGTCGAGGGTGTAAGTGCCTTTCAACTCAACATTGACCGCAATTTCGAGTGCCATGGTGGGGGCAGGCTCGCTGGACATGGTGAGTTCGTCGGACATGGCAAAGGTGCCGTCCTCGTTAAAGGTGTAGAGAAGGCTCTGTGCCGAGAAGTTGCCTTGCTCGTCAGTTTCTACAATGGGCTGCATCGTGCGCCACGAGGCGCAGATGGACTGAGCCTGCACGGTCATGACCGAAATCAGGGCGATGAGTGAAAATAAAATCTTCTTCATAACAATATTATTGAATTAATTAACGCGACAAATTTACATTGATTTATTGGATTATGACGCTTGAGCAACCAAAAAAATCAAATTTGCAACACTTTGACACATCTAACGCCCCCTTGGTTTAATCATACCGGCAAAAAAATCGGGGCCATCGCTCAGACGGCCCCGACGGTTGATGACTCCCTAAATGCGAATCAGATGAGTTTCTTGTAGCCATACTCGGCTGCGCCCTCGAGTTCCTCCTCGATGCGCATGAGCTGGTTGTACTTGGCCATGCGGTCGGTGCGCGACAGCGAGCCGGTCTTGATCTGGCCGCTGTTGGTGGCCACGGCGATGTCGGCGATGGTGGTGTCCTCGGTCTCGCCGCTGCGGTGCGAGGTCACGGTGGTGTAGCCGTGGCGGTGTGCCATCTCGATGGCGTCGAGGGTCTCGGTGAGCGAGCCAATCTGGTTCACCTTAATCAGAATCGAGTTGGCAGCGCCCATCTTGATGCCCTTCTCCAGGAACTTCACATTGGTCACAAACAGGTCGTCGCCCACGAGCTGGCAGCGGTCGCCGATGGCCTTGGTCAGTGCCACCCAGCCTTCCCAGTCATTCTCGTCAAGGCCGTCCTCGATGGAGTCGATGGGATACTTGGTGATGAGTTCCTCGAGGAACTTGATTTGCTCGTCGAGGGTGAGCTTCTTGCCGTTGGGATCCTTGGGCTGGCCGCCCTTGAGCTGCTTGTAGTCGTAGTAGTACTTGCCGTCCTCTACCACTGCAAACTCGCTGGCCGCGCAGTCCATGGCGATGGTCACGTCCTTGCCGGGCTCGTAGCCGGCGTCCTTGATGGCTTGAACGATGCTGTCGAGTGCATCCTCGATGCCGTTGAGCGCGGGAGCGAAACCGCCCTCGTCGCCCACGGCAGTGCTCAGGCCGCGCTTCTTGAGCAGTTTGGCCAGAGCGTGGAACACCTCAGCGCCCATGCGTACGGCCTCGCGC
The DNA here is from genome assembly GCA_937898675.1 of uncultured Prevotellaceae bacterium. Lineage (GTDB taxonomy): Bacteria > Bacteroidota > Bacteroidia > Bacteroidales > Muribaculaceae > Sodaliphilus. The sequence continues at coordinate 9,878 of CALEJB010000038.1, read as the reverse complement.
TCGGTCTTGGCGCCGACGGGGCGAATCATGAACTCCTGGAAAGCGATGGGAGCGTCGCTGTGCGCGCCGCCGTTGATGATATTCATCATGGGCACGGGGAGCACGTGGGCATTGGTGCCGCCGATGTAGCGATACAGGGGCACGCCAAAGTAGTTGGCTGCAGCGTGAGCCACGGCGAGCGATACGCCCAGGATGGCGTTGGCGCCCAGCTTGCTCTTGGTGGGAGTGCCGTCCAGCTCAATCATGCGCTGGTCGATGGCGCGCTGGTCAAAGGCATCCATGCCCTCAATCTCGGGGGCGATCACCTTGTTGACATTCTCAACGGCCTTCAACACGCCCTTGCCGCCATAACGGCCCTTGTCGCCGTCGCGGAGCTCAAGTGCCTCGTTCTCACCGGTGGATGCGCCGCTGGGGACCGATGCGCGGCCCATGTCGCCGCTCTCAAGCAAAACTTCAACTTCTACAGTAGGATTGCCACGCGAATCCAGAATTTCTCTTGCATGAACTTCTTCGATGTACATAATCAAAAATATTGTTGATTAAATTCTTGTTATTATGTTAATAAAATCATTTAGCGGGTGCAAAAATAGTGATTTTTAGGCGTATGGCAAAATATACAATAGTTAAATAGAGTTTCGCGGGGTCCAGATTAGCCGATTGGGCCGATAAAGGCAGGATTTTTTTGGGGAAAATTTGGCAAATTCAAAAAATATACATACTTTTGCATAACCAATACTGGAATTCAAGTTAAAATTCAAAAGATTTTATACGCAATTATCGCAAATAAGATTCATTAGAATTTTGATACTCAAGTCAATGGATCATCCAATTGGCATGGGTAAACTTGAAAATAAAAAGCAAAGAATTGAAACATCAGTTACATTTTCATAACCACAAGTTTATTTTTTAGAACACACGGTCGATTTGTTGTCTGGGAAGACAGCAAATCGTTTTTTATACGCGGCTTTGCTTAACTCGATCTTTTTCTATAATTTTGCGCCATCAACGATAACCTAAATTACAACAAAAATGCTCAACAAAATCATCATTATCCTCATGCTCGCGCTGGTTCCGTGTGCTTCCATCGGCCAGCAGAAGGGCAAAACCGCCAAACCCGCAACCGCCCAAACCACCAAGGCCGCAAGCGGCAAAAAGTCAGTCAAGGCAACCCCGGCGGCCAAGGTGAACAAGCCACAAAAGAACATCGCCCCCGCCAAGACCGCGAGCGCAGCCCCCACCAAGGCGGCCAAAGCCAGCCGCACGGGCTTTATCGTCATTTCGAAGCGCGACCTCGTGGTCAGCGTGTATGACCGCAACGGCGCCGGCGACACCGTGATGGTGGCCCAGTTCCCCTGCTGCCTGAGCAAGAACAAGGGCAATAAGCAAAAGACGGGCGACATGCGCACGCCCGAGTCTCCCGCGAACAAGCCGTTCAAAATCACCCAGATACAGAATTCCACAGGCTGGACCCACGATTTCAAGGACGGGCGCGGCAAAATCAAGGCTTACGGCAACTGGTTCTTGCGCCTGCTCACTCCTGGCCACAGCGGCATCGGCATCCACGGCAGCACCAACAACGAGAAAAGCGTTCCCGGCCGCGCCAGCGAGGGATGCATTCGCCTGCGCGACAAGGACATCATCACGCTCAAGGAGAACTACGCCTATGTGGGCATGCCCGTCTATATCCAGCACGAGGGCGAAGCGCCCTACTCCTGGGAAGAACGCGCCCGCGGGGGAAGCAAAAACAAGTAAAGAACCCGCATAAAAACAATGCAGCCCCTCCCCTGTGACGGCCTGCATTTTTTCAACACCAACCATCGACAAACAAAGACATGAAGAAACTATTGCTATGCCTGGTCGCCCTGCTGGGCATCATGAACGCAGCGGCCGAGCAAAGGAGTTATGTAACCATCTACATCGGCACCAGCAACAACGACGGCAACAACGAGAATTACGGACGATATGTGACCATGTATCTGAACGGCGACGTGCCCGCGGGAGTCAAGAGGGCCTATTACTCGTGGGACGAGCGGCTGGGCTTAGGAGAGGTGATGAACATACTGGCAGCCAAGGGATTCACCCTTGATCAAATCAACGGCGACTATGTCGTCATGTCCAGGCCAGCCGCCGACCCGTCGCCCTACCCGCTGCAAAAATTTGACGTCAACGATGACCAGGAAGTCAACGTTGGCGACGTAAACAAGGAGGTTGATGTCGTGCTCGACCCGGCAAAGTACCGAGGGCAGTAACACATCACGCCTTCTTATAGCCATATCCCTCATGCCGGCGCCGGCATGAGGGATATTTGCTTATGAAACCGGGATAACGCCCGCCGATTAGTTTGCGTTGAGCAGCAAGTCAATCAAGGCAGATATGTCGGCGGGGTCGATTTCGCCATTTTCATCGACATCAGCACCGGGAGTGACATAGCTGCCGTTGAGTATGTGGTCAATCAAAGCCGATATGTCGGCGGGGTCCAGTTGTCCGTCGCCGTTAGCGTCACCGCGCAAGAAGGGTTCTTCGACATCAATGCCAATGATGTTCTGGAACTTGCACCAGCCTTCGGCAGTCTGATAGGCCTCGACGCTGCCGCGGGGCACATAGAGGGGGACGTTGGCATAGGTCTCGTCGGCAAACATGGTTCCGCCCGTGGGGGGGACACTGGCCAGCATCTGCACCGTGGCCAGAGCGGCGCTGAACTTGGTGCCGGTAACGCCTATCTCTCTGAGTTCGGCGTTGCCATACAGGCCCGTCAAGGGCACCTCGCGGATGGCCTGCTCGGCCATCTCCACGGTGCCGGGGCGCAGCACCAGCACGGTGTTGAGGCGGCCACCCGGACATGCAAGCAGGCGGTAAGGCTTGCCGTCATTAAGTTCATAGAGGCAGCTGTCACAGGCGGCAAAGTTGGCGCAGCCTTCTTCCACCTTGATTTCCTTCAACGACGGGCAGCACGAAACCGGGTTGCGCTGAATGTACTCGGTGCTGGCGGGAACGGTAAAGTCAACCAGGTTGGGGAGGCGGAAGTATGGCGAGCCAATTATGCGCTTGAGGCTGGGAAAATAAGGCGCGGCGGTAATCAAGTTGCATCCCGTGAACGCGGCATTCTGGATTTCTTCTACCTGACTGCCGCCGGTAATGGTCTTGAGATTGGCGCAGCTGCTGAAGCACTGATTGCCAATCACCTTGACATTCTTGAGGTCGATGGCGCTGATTCCGGTATTCTGCAACGCACAGGTGTCCAGCAACTCAAGGGTGCTGGGTAGGTTCACGCTGGTCAAACCTGTCGATGACAGGCACATGATGTGCATCTCCTTGAGGCCCTCGGGCAGATTGATGCTGGTCAGCGAGGTGCAGCAAAAGAACATGTGGCCGGGCAACGACTTGATGCCTGTCGGCAAAGTGACACGCGATAGCGCGCTGCAGTCGCAAAACAGCATCGTGCCGTACTCGGCGTCGGGATTGGGCAGGTTAACTGACGTCAGATTCTTGCAACCATAGAATGCGGCTTTGCCATACTTGGTAATGCCGTTGTGCAGGGTGAGGCTCTTGAGGTTGAGGTTGCCACTGAAGGCGTATTCACCAATCTCGGTGATTTGTGAAGGAATCACAATGCTCGACACATAATATTCAACACCGCCCGATATGGTCTTGAGTTTCTCGCCCGGCACAGCGATAATCTTGGTCTGCTCCTTGTTGCACAGGAAGTAGTAGGTAGCGCCGTCCTGGGTAGTGCTCAGCGAAGCATAAGTCTCGCTTCCCGCGGCGGCAGTAATAAATCCCAGACGGTTGCCCTCGAACGCGTCGGGGGCGACATAGACCATCGAAGCAGGCACCCTGATCCCGCCGCTGGCGCCAATGGCTCCGGCAAATGCGCAACTGTCGATATAGAGGTAACCCTCGGGGAGTTTACAGAGGCTTGTCGTCGTCGCCGACTTGAATGCTCCGATACCCACGCCAACCACGGTGTACTCCGTGCCGCCGTTGGTCACGGTCGTCACAAAGTCTGAAGTAGTGATGTTGGAATAAGCGCTCGGGCCTGCGACGATCTGGACTTGGTTGCCGCCGACCACTTCATAGTAAAACTTGCCCGATTTAAAGGACTCGGCGCCGCAGCACAGCGCGACAGTTGCGGCAAGGACTGCCATTAGTAACGTCTTGATTCTCATATCAAAAAAATGTTTTTATCCCATCGGCCAGATGGGTTGGTTTGTAAAGAAATCACACAATTGGAGTATCGCAAATTTAGCCAAAATTCTTGAAGTATGCAAGAAAGTTGCCAAAAACACCACATCTTGGCAACACCCTGAATCGCCACAGCATTTAATTCAATACAGTCCAAAACGCACAAAAAAGCACCAACCGATTGACAATCAATCAGTTGGTGCTTGCTATTGTGGTACCTCCGGGGATCGAACCAGGGACACGCGGATTTTCAGTCCACTGCTCTACCACTGAGCTAAGGTACCTTGCAAAAGCGAGTGCAAAATTATACCAAAGTTTTGACCTGACCAAATTTTTCGAGGAAAAAAATCAGATTTTCTTTTGCTTCTCTTGTTTCAACAATACGCATCCGGTTGCTTGACAACATTTTGCAGCACATATGTTCATAGCCATTTTTGCGCCATGCCGAAAATAGGCAACGGCATTATGCGATAATCCAACTATTTTTATTACTTTTGCCTTTGGCTTCTGCCAGCCTGTGCCGACAGCCGCATTACTATCAACCAAAACAAAATGAGGATATGCTGCCACCCGTCATCCAATTGCTTCGCCCCCAGCAGTGGGTCAAGAACGCATTCGTGCTGATGCCGCTGTTTTTTGACAAAAAGTTCACCGACATGCCCCTGTTGGGCTTGTCGCTGGTGTGCGTCGCGGTGTTCTCGCTGGCGGCGAGCGCAGGCTACTGCCTGAATGACATTCTGGACCGCAAGGCCGATGCCCAGCATCCCGAAAAGTGCAAGCGCCCCATCGCTTCGGGCGCGGTGAGCGTGGGCACCGGATGGGCATTGGCGGTGGTTTGCGCGGCGGCAGCCGTCGCCCTCACGTGGTGGCTGATACCGCAATGCTTGTGGATTGTGCCAGCCTACCTGGTGCTGAACATCGTCTACAGCACGTGGCTCAAGCACATCAACCTGATAGACATGCTGGTGGTGGCGCTGTTCTATGTGATGCGCGTGGTGGCCGGAGCGCTGGCATGCAGCATCGTGGCAACGCAGTGGATTGTGGTGATGACCTTCTTGCTGGCTTTGTTCCTGGTATTGGGCAAGCGGCGCGACGATGTTGTGCTGCAGGCCGAGCAGGGCAAGGTAGTGAGGCGCGGCGCCACAGGCTATAACCTGCAGTTTGTCAACATCGCCTTGACGCTGGTGGCCACCGTGACCGTTGTCGCCTACATGATGTACACCATGAGCGAGGAGGTGACGGCGCGGTTGGGCAGCGACTATGTGTACGGCACCTCGGTGTTCGTGCTCGCGGGCATCCTGCGCTATATGCAGATTTCGGTCGTCGACAACCACAGCGGCAGTCCCACCAAGGTGCTGCTGCGCGACCATTTCATCCAGCTGTGCGTGCTGGGATGGATTGCAGCATTCTGTTTGATTATCTATTGCCATTAAGCAATGAGAGGCATCACGGCATTTGATTTCGACGGCACCTACACGCTGCACGACACGCTGCCGCGATTCTTGAAACACGCCTTCGGCACATGGGGATATCTGTGGGGGCTGGTGATGTGCCTGCCCTGGATTGCCCTTTACAAACTCGGCGGCATTGACGGCGGCAAGGCCAAGGAACGCCTGCTGGGGCATTTTGTCAAAGGGATGCCGCGCGAGCGGTTCGCGCAACTGTGCGAGGCCTTTGCGTCCGACGAAAAGGAGTGGCTGGAACGCCCCGCCGCCCGCCGCGCCATGGACACGGCGCTGGCGGCAGGAGAGCAGGTGCTGGTGGTCACCGCCAGCGTGCGCGAGTGGGTAGAGCCGTGGTTCAGCAACCGGGATGTGACGGTGCTGGCGACCGAGATGCAAGTTGACGGTGACGGCAACCTCACGGGCCGCTTTGCCACGCCCAACTGCAACGGCGAGGAGAAATGGCGGCGCATCGCAAGCGCCGTTCCCGACATCGACGGGCGCCCGCTGACGGCCTACGGGGACAGCCGCGGTGACAAGGCGATGCTTGCCCGCGCCCACAAGGCCTACCTGCGCAGTTTTGACACCACCATAGAGCATCTGCCGTTCACCCGCCGCCACCGGGGCGTGCTGTTCTGGTGCGTGCTGGGCATGCTGGTGCTGTACCAGATGCTGGGCGTGTTCTATGGCATGGACATTGCCGACGCGGGCTTCTACCTCACCTTCTATGACAACATCTTCACTCACCCCGAGAGTGTTGAATACAACTTCATGTACTACCTGAGCGGCGTGATTGGCGGCATGTTCCAGACGGCGTTCCCGTCGATGGGCATGTGCGGCATGAGGCTGCTGGGTGTGGCGTTCAACACGCTGTGCGCCGTGATATTGTACCTTGCGTTGCGCCGCAAGGTTGACGAGCGCGCCCTCACGCTGGGCTGCGCGCTGGTTGTCGGCTCGTTTATCGCCCCGCCCTACACACTGTGCTATGACCTGTGCACCATCGTCTTTTATATGCTCGCTATCACATTGATGTGGCGCGGGCTGGAAAAAGACACATTGTGGCTGACGGCCGTGGCGGGCATCATGGCGGGGCTGAATATCCTTGTGCGCATCCCCAACGTGCTGGGCCTGCTGCTGGCGTTGGCGCCGTTCATCAAACTCGTTGAATGCAAAGCATGGGGATGGAAACGCGCCGCCCGGCACAGTGCCATGTTCCTGGTTGGCGCCGCCGTGGCGGCAGGAGCCGTGCTGTGGCTCATGCCCGCCGCCCACTTCAAGGCGCTGGCCAATGTCATGAACGACCTGCGCGCCATCGCCGACGACGACAGCGGCACGGCGTCGCACTCGACGGGCCGCCTGATAGCCGTGCAACTCCAATTCTATGCCACAGGACTCTGGACGGCCGTCAAGTTAGCCGTGCCTGTGGCGGTCTATTGGCTGGCCCATAACAAAGCATCCAACAAGCCGTTGCAATGGCTGGCCAAGGCAGCCGCCCTCGCCGCATTTGTGTGGTTTACCTATCGCATGAACCCGCTCGAGCCCGTGTGGGTGATGTGCCTGGCGGGCGGCATCATGGTCCTCGTTGAGCACTGGCGCAAGCCCTCGGGACTCGCCATGATGGCGGTGCTGGGCATCGGCATGATGCTGGTGATGCCCCTGGGCAGCGACGGTGCCTACAACAACGGCACCATCATCGCCTGGGCGCTCGCCCCTGTTGCCGCCCAGTGGTGGCTGAGCCGCAGCCGCGCGGCATTCCCGCTGGTGCTCATCGCCGTGTGCGCTGTCCGCATGGTCACCAGCGGAGCGTACTTTGACGGCGGGCCGCTGTGGCAAAAGCAATATACCGTCAACAACGACCGCGTGGCGCACATCTACACCACGCGCGAGCGCGCCGACGCCATCAACACGATGCTCACCGGCATCGCCCCTCGCATAAAACCCGGCGCCACGCTAATGGCATACGGCAGCGCGCCGCTGGTCAACTACCTGACGCGCACGCGGCCCTATCTGGGCTGTTCGTGGGTGGAGCAACTGAGCGCGTCGATGCTTGAGAAGAAACTGGACGAAGCCGCCCGACAAGAACTGCCGCCCGTGCTGCAACAAAAGTTCAACAACATCGGCCCCGTCTGGAGCGAGCCGACCAATGAATACTTGACCGCCTATAACGAGCAAACCGCCTACCATGACAGCAAAAAACTCACGGTGCTCCACAATTTCCTCAAGCGGCACGGCTACCGCATGACATACCAAGACAAATATTTCGTCCTCTACCAACCGGCATGGAACGACTGATGCAATATATATGGCAACACCGGCTGTGGCTGAGCGAGGACATGGTGACCAACGACGGCCGCAAGGTGCGCGTCATCGACCCCGGGATACTCAATACCGATGCGGGTCCCGACTTTTTCAATGCCAAGGTGGAAATTGACGGCCACACCTGGGTGGGCAACGTGGAAATACATGTGCGCGCCACCGACTGGAAACGGCACGGCCACCACGAGGACCCAGCCTATGACAGCGTCATCCTGCATGTCGTTGAAAAGGATGACGCACCAGTCTATCGCATCAACGGCGAACCCATCCCTCAGGTGGTGCTCAAGGTGTCGGCCCGATTCAACGAGAGTTATGACCAACTGGTCAATGCCCGCGTGGAACTGCCCTGCGCCGCCCGCCTCAAGGAAGTGCCGCAGCTCACCATCACCGAATGGATTGAAGCCCTGGCATTTGAGCGCCTGCACAGCAAGGTGGAGCGGGTGCAGCAATTCTATGAAATCTACCATGGCAGTTGGGAAGACATCTGCTACGTGCTGTTGGCGAGGACATTGGGCTTTGGCATCAACAACGACGCCTTTGAACGCCTGGCGCGCGCCACGCCGCTGCGGTTGCAGCACAAGCACAGCGACAGCATCATGCAGATCGAGGCCCTGCTGTTCGGCCAGTCAGGCCTGCTCAACTGCACCGACAACAGCGACCCCTATGTCCAGCAACTCAAGAGGGAATATTCCTTCCTGGCCAACAAATTCTCGCTGCGCCCCATCGAGGGCACCGCATGGAAACTGTTCCGCAGCCGGCCGCAGAATTTCCCATACCGCCGCATCGCCCTGCTGGCGCAGTTTGTCAAGGACGGCTTCAGCCTGATGAACGACATCCTCAAGACCAGCGACACCAAGCAGCTGCGGCAACTGTTTGACCGCGAGTTGAGCGGCTACTGGACTACACACTTCAGCTTCGGCAAGCCATCGCCCAGCGCCGGACGCGCATTGAGCAACAGCAGCATCGACATCGTGCTCATCAACACCGTTGCCCCGCTCTACTATGCCTACGGCGAACTCACCGACGACTACACCATGGGCGAACGAGCCGTGTCGCTGCTCGAGGACATCCGGCCCGAGCAAAACGCCATCGTGACGATGTTTAGCCACGCGGGCATCAAGTGCAACGACGCACTCACATCCCAAGCCCTCATCCAACTGCGGCGCGCCTACTGCGAAGCACGCAAATGCATCTATTGCCGCCTGGGCCACCGCCTGCTCGCCACCGATGCCAAGGACCGACGCTAAATCCCTGCCAAAGACCATAAAACATTGTCCCGTGCCGCAAGCCAGAGTGCGCGGCAGCGCGGCACATACAAAAAAAAGGAGAGCCGGACGCGTTGTCCGGCTCTCCCGTAGGGGGCGGTTACCTACTCTCCCACTTTCGCAGTACCATCGGCGTGGTGAGGCTTAACTTCTCTGTTCGGAATGGGAAGAGGTGGGACCCTCACGCTATGGCCGCCTTAGTCCGTTTCTGCAGCCCGGACGGGCTCGAGGCCCGCGGCTGTGGTGGAAAAAGAAACCATCGGGGGGAACGCTCGCGAGGAAAAACACGCGGATTACGCCGAGACGACCTACTCAGGAAGAGCGCGCCTCATGCTTGTAGTCTTGTCGCGCGCAATTCGCGCGCAGAAAGCTTTCGGGTGATTAGTACTGCTCGGCTGAGGACGTTGCCGCCCGTGCACCTGCAGCCTATCGACGTCGTAGTCTTCAACGACCCTAAGGGAGATCTTATCTTGAGGTTGGCTTCGTGCTTAGATGCTTTCAGCACTTATCCGTACCTGACGCGGCTACCCGGCCGTGCCCCTGGCGGGACAACCGGCTGGCCGGAGGTCAGTCCAACACGGTCCTCTCGTACTAGTGTCAGGTCCCCGCAAATCTCCAGCGCCCACAACAGATAGAGACCGAACTGTCTCACGACGTTCTGAACCCAGCTCGC
>CALEJB010000037.1 GCA_937898675.1 uncultured Prevotellaceae bacterium | reverse complement strand
CGGGCCCCCGTCAATTCCTTTGAGTTTCACCGTTGCCGGCGTACTCCCCAGGTGGATAACTTAACGCTTTCGCTCGGTCACTCACCGACCAATCTCGGCGAATAACTAGTTATCATCGTTTACCGCGTGGACTACCAGGGTATCTAATCCTGTTCGATACCCACGCTTTCGTGCATGAGCGTCAGTGGCGTGCTGGAAAGCTGCCTTCGCAATCGGAGTTCTGCGCAATATCTATGCATTTCACCGCTACACTGCGCATTCCGCCTCCCTCGCACGCACTCGAGCACGCCAGTTTCAACGGCGGTACGGCGTTGAGCGCCGCATTTTGACCGCTGACTTGACGCGCCGCCTGCGCACCCTTTAAACCCAATAAATCCGGATAACGCTCGCATCCTCCGTATTACCGCGGCTGCTGGCACGGAGTTAGCCGATGCTTATTCTCCGGGTACTCTCACTGCGGGACGCGTCCCGCACGTTACTCCCCGGCTAAAGCGGTTTACGACCCGTAGGGCCTTCGTCCCGCACGCGACTTGGCTGGTTCAGACTCCCGTCCATTGACCAATATTCCTCACTGCTGCCTCCCGTAGGAGTTTGGTCCGTGTCTCAGTACCAATGTGGGGGACCTTCCTCTCAGAACCCCTACGCATCGTCGCCTTGGTGGGCCGTTGCCCCGCCAACCAGCTAATGCGCCGCATGCCCATCCCGGACCGACGGATCTTTCATTGCCGAGGCATGCGCCGCAGCAACATATGGGGTATTAGGCCCAGTTTCCCGGGTTTATCCCCCTGTCCGGGGCAGGTCGCATACGTGTTACTCACCAGTGCGCCGGTCGCCGCCAGGAGTATTGCTACCCCCGCGCTGCCCCTCGACTTGCATGTGTTAAGCCTGTCGCTAGCGTTCATCCTGAGCCAGGATCAAACTCTTCGTTGTTGTATCTCGTCTTTTTCCTTTTCAGAAAAACTAAATTGAAAGACGCAACGCCGACCGAAGGTCAAAGTCTGGCCTCTTGATGAATTCCTGCTTATTGTGTTGTACTATGTTTTAGAATCAACGGGGACAGATATTGTCCCTGTTCTCTTGTACTACTCAATCGTTGCAAACATGTCAAAGAACTCATGTTCTATTTGCTTTTCAGCACCAGTTTTGAGCGAAAAGCGATGCAAAAGTACTGCCAATTATAATACCCACCAAATATTTTCGCGACTTTTTTTCAACAAAAATTTCAATCAACTGATTTTCAGCGAGAAAAATTTTATGCTATTCAGCACATCTATTGAGCATAATTGTCAAAAAATGCGCAAACGCGGGGTTCATTGGACTACTGGCCGCCTTGAGCATCCCCGGTTTCCATAGCGCTGATGATGGCGCTGACTCCAGTTTGATCACATATAATATTAAAAAGGTTGATCTCGTTGTCGTCATCTTTGGCATCGGCATCAATCATGCGCGTGAGCAAACGGGCAACTACAATCTTCTGGACATCGCTCATGCGCTTCATGATGTCGAGCGCAATGATGCAATTGAGGGCACGTCCTATCCTATAGACATCATCACTGATGGCATATTCGGCACAGATGAAGTTGAACTCATCGCGCTCGCGGGGATCGACATCGCCGTCGACATTCATCATCTCGATGAGCAGACTGACAACAGCCGCTTTCTGCGTCTCGGTAAATTGGGTATCGGGCATAATTACTATTTATTCGGGTTGTTCAAACGGGGGCGGTGTCACCGAAATCGTGCCATCGGCATTGTCGTCCCTGACAATTTCATCGGTACGCGACTTCCACTGGCGCGGTCCGAAGATGCGCTCGGCGTCCTCGGTATAGATGACTTCGCGTTTCTGCAACAAGTCGGCCAACTCGTGGTGGCCATACTCATACTGAGTAAGTATCGCGCGCGCGCGTTCATATTGGCTATCGATAATCTGCTGCACCTCGTCATCAATGGTCTGGGCGCGGTCCTCGCTATAGGGCTTGGTGAAGCCATAGGCTTCGTTTGAGGAGTCATAATAAGATATGTTGGGCAGTTTGCTGCTCATGCCGTAATAGGTGACCATGGCGTAAGCAATCTTGGTGGCACGCTCGAGGTCGTTGAGTGCGCCGGTGTCGATAAAGCCCAAGAACATATCCTCGGCCACGCGTCCTGCCATGAGCGAACAAATCTTGTCAAGCAGGGCCTGCTTGGGCTCAATCTGGCGTTCCTCGGGAAGGTACCAGGCGGCACCGAGTGCCTTGCCGCGGGGGACGATAGTGACCTTGATGAGCGGGTCGGCATACTTGAGGTGCCAGCTGACAGTGGCATGACCAGCCTCGTGAACGGCAATGGAGCGGCGCTCCTCGTCGGTAATGACCTTGGAGCGCTTTTCAAGTCCACCGACAATGCGGTCGATGGCATCCATGAAGTCTTGGCGTTGCACGGCCTGCTTTTTGTGGCGGGCAGCAATGAGGGCGGCCTCGTTGCAGACGTTGGCGATATCGGCGCCCGAGAATCCCGGGGTCTGCCTTGACAACAGGTCCAAGTCAACCGAGCCGTCGGTCTTGACGTCGCGCAGGTGAACCTGAAAGATTTCTTTGCGGTCGCTGAGTTCGGGAAGCTCGACATAAATCTGGCGGTCGAAACGGCCGGCACGCAGCAGCGCCTTGTCCAGGATGTCGGCACGGTTGGTCGCAGCAAGGATGATGACACCGCTGTTGGTGCCGAAGCCGTCCATCTCGGTGAGGAGTTGGTTGAGAGTGCTCTCGCGCTCATCGTTGCCACCCAGGTTGGACTTGTTGCCACGGGCACGTCCCACGGCATCGATCTCGTCGATAAACACGATGCAGGGCGCCTTCTCCTTGGCCTGCCGGAACAGGTCGCGCACGCGCGAGGCGCCGACGCCGACAAACATCTCGACGAAGTCGGAACCCGACATGGAGAAGAAAGGCACCTCAGCCTCGCCGGCCACAGCCTTAGCAAGGAGGGTCTTGCCCGTTCCCGGAGGCCCCACGAGCAACGCGCCCTTGGGAATTTTGCCGCCCAACTGGGTGTAATGCTTGGGATTCTTGAGGAAGTCCACAATCTCGGCAATCTCCACCTTGGCCTCGGCAAGGCCAGCGACGTCTTTAAATGTCACCTTGCTGTCCTTGTCCTTGTCGAACAGGCGCGCCTTAGACTTGCCGACGCTGAAGATGCCGCCACCGGAACCACGACCGACATGGCGGAACATCAGCACCCACAAGAGGACGAACAGCACGATGGGTCCGAAGGTCCAGAAGGCCATCGAGAAATCGCTCTTGGTGTCATACTTCAGGCTGCCCTTAAAATAGCCGCTTTCACGCCAAGCCTGGACATAATCGTCAAACTTGTCGGCGCTGGGAATGCGCGTCGTGACGGTTGAAGACACCTTGCCTCGGCCCATTGGCGGCATGCCTCTTCCCTGGGATTGCTGTTGCTCGGCAGCCAGTTCCTTGGCCATCTTATCGGTGACAGTGGCCTCGACAATGTCTTTGTTGGAATAAACCGTTATCGACTCCACCCCACCCTTGGCGACAATGCTCTGGAACTTTGACCAGTCCACTTGCTGAGATGGAGCGCTGTCGCTATTCATGTAGTACAAGCCCACCAGTATCAAAATCACGATTCCGTACATCCAAAAGATGCCGAAGATCTTGGGGGACTTGCCTTTATTGTTCTTAATTGCCATTGTTTAATCCAGGTTAGGTATAGTGTTGATGGTTGCGTCGGCCCAGAGCTGCTCGAGATTGTATCGCTCACGGAAGTCGGGCACGAAGACGTGGACAAAGATGTTGCCGTAATCAATGATTACCCACTGGGCATTCTGGTATCCGTCGTAGTTGAACGGGCGCTGGCCCGCATGTTTCTCGACATACTCGCGCACGCTGTCGGCAACGGCTGTCACCTGCATGGGCGTGTTGCCTGTTGCAATAACGAACCCCTGCGCAGCGGCAGTCTCGATGCCCGAAAGGTCCACATGGACAATGTCGCGACCCTTCTTTTCCTGAATCGCTTCGATGATGGTTTGAATTAAATCCTTGTTTTCGCTCATATAAAAATTTGATAATATTCTAACTTGCAAAGATAGTGAAAATTTCGGGATTTGGATGATGATAAACGGAATTTAACTATACTGTCACCAAAAAGGCATTTGTGGCCATCGGCACAAAAAGAGAAAGCAGGCGCCCCACGGGGGTAGCCTGCCTTCTGTCAGGTATTAAACGATCTGGACAATGCAGACGCTTTCAAAAATCTTTGTCAAATTAGATGACGCCCTGTTCGAGCATAGCCTGAGCGACCTTCATGAAGCCGGCGATGTTAGCGCCCTTCACGTAGTCGATGGTGCCGTCGGCCTGGGTGCCGAACTTAACGCACTGCTCGTGGATGTTCTGCATGATCCAGTGCAGCTTGTCGTCAACCTCCTGTGCGGACCAGCTGATGTGAGCAGCGTTCTGAGTCATCTCAAGGCCAGAGGTAGCTACGCCACCAGCGTTGACAGCCTTGCCGGGGGCAAAGAGCACGCCGTTCTTCTGGAAGAAGTGGATAGCGCCGGGCTGGCAACCCATGTTCGAAACCTCGCAGCAGCACCAGCAGCCGTTAGCGAGCAGCTCCTTAGCGTCGTCCTCGCTCAGCTCATTCTGGAATGCGCAGGGGAGAGCGATGTCAACGGGCACGCTCCAAGCCTTCTTGCCGGCGGTGAACTTGGCCTGGCCGGGGAACTTGGTTGCCATGTCCTCAACCTTGTTGCGGTTGGAAGCACGCATCTCAAGCATGTAGTCGATCATCTCGGGAGTGATGCCCTCGGGGATCTCGCAAACGCCGTCGGGGCCAGAGATGGCAACGACCTTAGCGCCGAGCTCACAAGCCTTGGTGGCAGCACCCCAAGCCACGTTACCGAAGCCCGAGAGAGCGATCTTCTTGCCCTTGATGTCCTTGCCGGCAGCGTGGAGCACGTGCTCGGTGAAGTAGAGAGCACCGAAACCGGTTGCCTCGGGACGAAGGATAGAACCGCCCCAGGTCATGCCCTTACCGGTGAGGACGCCAGTATGATATTGACGAGCGAGTTTCTGATACATACCATTGAGGAAGCCAATTTCACGGCCGCCAACGCCAACGTCACCAGCGGGGATGTCCTGATCGGGACCAATGTTGTGACGGAGCTCAAGCATGAAGGCCTGGCAGAAACGCATGATTTCAGCGTCGCTCTTGCCAACGGGGTCGAAGTCAGAGCCGCCCTTGCCACCGCCCATGGGCAGAGTGGTGAGTGCATTCTTGAAAGTCTGCTCGAAACCGAGGAACTTCAGCATTGAAGGAGTAACTGCCTTGTGGAAGCGCAGACCGCCCTTGTACGGGCCAATGGCGCTGTTGAACTGTACACGATAACCGAGGTTGGTCTGAACCTCACCATTATCGTCAATCCAGGTAACACGGAAGGTGAAGATGCGCTCGGGTTCTACCATGCGCTCAACGATCTTGGCCTTCTCAAATTCGGGATGCTGGTTATAAACCTCCTCGATGGATTCGAGGACTTCGCGTACAGCCTGCAGATACTCAGACTCACCGGGGTGTTTAGCCTCCAGGTTTGCTAAAATTTTCTCAACGTTCATGATAAATTTTATCGATTAAAGTTGTTAATTAGTTAAAACTAAAAATTTGGTTGTCTCTCTTAAAACGGTCACAAATATAGGCTGAATTTTCCAAACAGGAAACATTTTTCGGAAGGTTTTTTCAACAAGTTCAAAAAATACAAAAAAGCACAAAAAAACTTTTGTCGCCAAAACCACCGAAAAGGTACATTTTGGAACCAAAAGCATGATTTAACTATTTGTCAATCGGCAAAATCGCCACAAGTGTGGCAAATTGACAAAATGCTAAATTTTGGTAAATTTTGCGGGTATTGCGGCAATGAAAAAAATGTTCTAACTTTGTCACTGCCAAGTGGAGTGCACTTGGGCAAGAACCGAAATCATTTTTTATTTAAACTATAACTTCTAAAATCAAAATTAGCATTATGAAGAAGCACAATTTCTATGCTGGACCGTCTATCATGAGCCAGTACACATTGGACAACTGTGTTGACGCCATCCGCGACTTTGCCGGCACCGGCCTGTCGATTCTCGAAATCTCGCACCGCAGCAAGGAGTTCACCGCTGTCGTTGACGAGGCTGAGCAACTGTTCAAGGAGTTGCTTGATATCCCCGAGGGCTACAAGGTGCTGTTCCTGGGCGGCGGCGCAAGCCTGCAATTCTGCATGGTTCCCATGAACCTGCTGCGCACCAAGGCTGCTTACCTGAACACCGGCACGTGGGCCAACAAGGCCATCAAGGAGGCCAAGCTGTTCGGCGAGGTTGACGTCGTTGCTTCGTCCAAGGATGACAACTACACCTTCATCCCCAAGGGCTACCAGGTGCCCACCGATGTTGACTACTTCCACATCACCACCAACAATACCATCTACGGCACCGAGATCCGCGAGGACTATGACCTCCCCGTGCGCATGGTTGCCGACATGTCGAGCGACATCTTCACCCGTCCCGTTGACGTCTCCAAGTATGACCTCATCTACGGCGGCGCACAGAAGAACGTATCGCCCGCAGGCGTTACCTTCGTCATCGTCAAGGAAGACGTGCTGGGCAAGGTTGACCGCGTGATTCCCACCATGCTCAACTACCAGACCCACGTTGAGAAGGGCTCGATGTTCAACACTCCTCCCGTGTTCCCCATCTATGCAGCCCTGCAGACCCTCAAGTGGTACAAGCAGCTGGGCGGCGTGAAGGAGCTCCAGCGCATCGACGAGGAGAAGGCCGCATGCCTGTATGACGCCATCGACAGCAGCAAGATGTTTGTCGGCACCGTTACCGACCCCAAGGACCGCTCGATCATGAACGTGTGCTTCGTGATGAAGCCCGAGTACAAGGAACTGGAGAAGGACTTCATCGACTTCGCCGGCACCAAGGGCATCGTGGGCATCAAGGGCCACCGCTCGGTGGGCGGCTTCCGCGCATCGCTGTACAACGCACTGCCCCTCGAGAGCGTGAAGGTGCTCGTTGACGCCATGCACGAGTTTGAGAACAAGCATTAATCATAACGATACCAACAACAATAACTAAATAACATGAAGATTTTAGTTGCAACCGAGAAGCCCTTTGCTCCCGTAGCAGTGCAGGGCATCCGTGAGGTGATTGAAGGCGCCGGCCACGAGCTGGTGCTGGTTGAGAAGGGAACCCGCGAGGACATGATCAACGCCATCGGCGACGCCGCCGGCCTAATTGTCCGCAGCGACAAGGTGGACAAGGAAGTGTTTGACGCCGCTCCCCAGCTCAAGGTGGTTGTGCGCGCAGGCGCAGGCTATGACAACATCGACCTGGCCGAGGCAACCGCCCACGGCGTGTGCGTGATGAACACCCCGGGCCAGAACAGCAACGCCGTTGCCGAGCTGGTGATGGGCATGATGGTGACTCTGATCCGCAACCGTTACAACGGCACATCGGGCACCGAGCTGCTGGGCAAGACGCTGGGCATCCATGCCTATGGCGCCGTTGGCCGCTGCGTAGCACGCATCGCCAAGGGCTTCGGCATGAAGATCAGCGCCCTCGACCCCTGGGTGAAGGACGAGGTGATGGAAGCCGACGGCATCCACCCCGTGCACAGCGTCGAGGAACTGTACAGCCAGAACCAGTACGTGAGCCTGCACATCCCCGCAACCGACGAGACCCGCGGCTCGGTAGGCAAGAAGCTCATCGAGCTCCTGCCCAAGAACGGCGTGCTCATCAATGCCGCCCGCAAGGAGGTCATTGACGAGGCCGGCCTGGCAGAGGCCATGGAGAGCCGTCCCGACTTCCGCTACATCGCCGACGTCAAGCCCGCCAACGGCGACGAGCTCGAGGCCAAATATCCCGAGCGCGTGCTGTTCACCCCCAAGAAGATGGGTGCCCAGACCGCCGAGGCTAACATCAACGCAGGTCTTGCCGCAGCCAACCAGGTTGTCGCTCACTTGAAGGACGGTTTCAACCGCTTCCAGGTGAACAAGTAAGGCCCCACACTACAGACATTAATTCAAGCCCGCTGCCCCGTTTGGGACGGCGGGCTTGCTGTTTATGTTCCAGTCCAGCCCCACTGCTACCCGCGACGCACTAAGCGGCACGAGGGCATAAAGCAATCGGCGTCGCCCGTGATGAGCGGCGCCGATTTATCAATGGGGTTATAACCGATTTGTTCGATTAGTTGGTGCCCTGCAGCTTGAAGCTAACGGGGAGGGTGTACCATACCGATACAGCCTGACCATTCTGACGGCCCGGGGTGAACTTGGGCAGCGACTTGCAGACGCGAACGGCCTCCTTGTCAAGGTCCTTGTCCACAGAGCGGACAACCTTAACTTCACCGACCTTACCGGTCTTGTCAACAACGAACTGTACAACGACACGGCCTTGAATATTATTCTCGGCGGCCATTGCCGGGTATTGGATGTGCGAGCTCAGGTACTTCATCAGAGCGGCTTCACCACCGGGGAACTGAGGCATCTGCTCTACCGAGCGGAAGATTTCCTCCTTCTTGGTCTCCTTGGGTGCTTCAACCTTCTTCTCAACGACTACCTCTTCCTTGAGGGTGCGGGTGACGTTGCGGTCCTCGGTACCTTTGTCATTATCCTTCTGACCGAAAGCGGTCTCGGTCTCCTTAAGCTCGTCCTGAGTCTTGATCTCGTCTTCCTTCTTCACCTTATCGTCCTCGACGATGGCGAGCTCGGTAACCTTCACAGACTTCAGCACTTCCTCGGGCAGAACCTCGGGCTTGGGCTGCTCAAGGCGCTCCTGCTCGGGTTCGGGCTCCTCATCGGCACTCATGTCGATGAGCACTTCTTCCTGCTCGGCCTGGTCCTTGAGGCGCTGTTCCTCGAAGTACTGGTTGGCCTTCATTGCACCGAATACAAGACCGCCCAGAACGAGGGCACCGATGATGGTCCAGAGCATAGCCTTATTGTGACGCTTGGTGGAGTCTGTGCGAATGACATAAGCACCGAAGTCCTTATTCTTGCCTTCAAACACGAGGTCACACCATTCACGCGATGACAGATCAACTTCTTTTGCCATAATTTCTTGAATCTTTCTTAAAAATTAAACAATCACTTGACAATGTCATCACTTCTTAAGTTCCTTGCCCTGCAGCATGATCATCATAGCCGAGTCGACCTCGTTGATGCGGTCGATCTGGTAGCGGCTGATGTTGTTGATCTGCATCTCGTCGAGCACGCTCACCACGTGGGCGTAGCTGGCGTTGGGCGTAGCCTTAATAATCACAACCGGGCGCTTGAGTTTGTCATCGTTGCGGATCACCTTGGCCTTAGCCTGATAGATGGAGTCATTTTTCTCGTCATCGTTAGAGAACTTGTGCTCCTTCCATTCCTTCTTGAGGTCGGCAATCTTGAGGACGACTTCCTTGTTGCGCTCTTGAAGAATCTCGCGGATAGCGGGATATGCACCGCCGGTCTTTGCGCCGAACTCAACCTGCTTCATGTTGCTTTCGCCCTGAGCGAGATTGGCGGTTTCGGGCATACCGTCGTAGTAGTAAAGCTTGCCCTCGTTGGGGTCTGAGAGACCGTTCTCGGTGAGCTTGCCGTCGATGATGACGGTCACAGCCTCGGACTGCTTTACCTTGTTCTGCTGCTCCTTGTCAACCTTCTCGTTGGTAGGCAGTGCAATCGAGAGCGTCTGGCTCTTGATCATGGTGGTACACAACATAAAGAAGGTGATCAGAAGCATGTTCATGTCAACCATAGGAGTGAAGTCGATACGGGTATCGAACTTTTTCTGACGACTTTTACTTTTAATTGCCATATCTTATTCCTCCTCAGTTTTAAGTGCTGTCATCAAAGTGAACTTATTCATCTTCATGGTCTGGAGGTTGTCCATGACCACGTTAACGACGCTGTAAGGTGTGGTTTGGTCAGCCTTAATAGCGATACCGCGTCCACTAACAATAGCATCCTTGAGCTCCTCGTTAACCGAGTTGTAGGCTGCACGAACCCACATCTGGAACTCGTTGGGGTTGTTTGGATCTTCGTTCATGTTGATAGGAATACCTGCAGTCTTGAGGGCTTTGTCCCTCTCTTCAGGTTCCAGGTTCAACCATTCTTTCATCTTGGTGATGGGTACACCGAAGGCGTTAATCTTAGAGAACGTCTCGATTTCCGTATTGGTAAACGAGAGGTTAGCACTTGGATGAGTCCTCTTGTACTCAGCAGCCATGTTCTTGAGCAAGTCGGCGCGGACCGTCTCGCTCTTCATCGTCGAGTCCTTGCTACCCAGCACCTCAAGGAAGACCTTGCCGTCGGGGCTTACAAGAACAGACAACAGGTTGGCATCAGGCACCTTCTCCTCGGCAACCGAGGGAGGGGTAATTACCTGTACGGGCTCCTTCTGAAGGAATGTAGAAGTCAACATGAAGAAAGTCAGCAGAAGAACAGTGACATCACTCATCGCCGTCATGTCGATGCGTGTCTCTTTCTTTTTAATTTTGACTTTTCCCATATTTCTTTACCTTAATCTGTTTGTTTAAGTTAGATTAATAAACAGTTGCTTGTCAATTAGTGAGAAGCGGAGAAGGTAGAAACCATCGAGAAACCGAGCTCATCGATAGCATAGGTCATGTTATCGATCTTGCTGGTGTAGAAGTTGTAGCCGATCAGAGCGAGGGCAGCGGTTGCAATACCGAGGGCGGTATTAACAAGTGCCTCCGAAATACCGGTGGACAGCTCGGTCGAGTCGGGAGCACCCGAGGCGGACAGAGCCTGGAACGACTTGATCATACCGAGCACAGTACCGAACAGACCGATCAGGGTACCCAGGGTGGTCAGGGTTGCCAGCACGGGGAGATTCTGCTGCAGGGCGGGCATCTCCAGCGAGGTAGCCTCCTCGAGGGTGCTCTGGATGGCAGCGAGCTTCTGCTCCTTGCTCAGGACGGTGTCCTTCTCCATCTCTTTGTACTTCTGCAGGGTTGCATATACAACAGCGCCAACGGTGCCCTTCTGCTTGCGGCAGAGGTCCTCGGCCTTTGCGATGTCGTGGTTGCGGAGCGCATCCTTGACATTAGCGACGAACTTGGTGGTGTTGCCTTTGCCCTTGGCCTTGCCCAGAGCAATCCAGCGCTCAACGCAGAGAACGATAACGGTGAGGAAGCAGGTGATCAGCACCGGCACAACAACACCGCCCTTGTACACGGTACCGAGGAGGTTAAGGGGACCTTCCTTGGCAACGGCATCCTTAAAGTTGCCGGGAGCACCCAGAACAAAAAGGTAGATGCAGATTGCGAGAATTAAGCAGATGAGAACGACTACAGATGCGCTCTTGATACCACCGATGTTGCTGCTGACGTCTTTCTTGGCAGCAGGTGCCTGTGGCTTCTGAATGTTTGTTTGTTCAGCCATAATTAAAATTGGTTTTAAAAATGAATTAATAAAATAGTTATTTAATGATAAAAATTTAGTTGTCAATATAACTTGATTTGCACACCAACCAACTCGCGCAATTTCTTCGCAAGTAATTGAAACACAATTCATTTTATGGCAGTTAACGACCTCTGTTTTATGCACAAGTTGCCACTTTGCCCAAAAAATTAACGCAAATTTATCACAAATATTTGAAAGAGCACCAAAATGCGAGACTTTTTTTCGAGTTTTTTTATTAACAATGTCCTTTTGCCATGCCGAACGCAACAGGATTCACAACACTTTTTATTGACAGTTTCGTGAAATTTTGACATTTTTTTGTATCTTTGTCCCCACATTATATAATATGACTGCATCCGCAAGAGAATCAATCAAAGTTTATCCACCACATATCACATGACAACAGTAAAACTCAAAAAGGGACTCGACATCCACTTGCAGGGCGCGATTGACGGCAGCACAATAGCCGCCACCGTCAAGCCGCGCAGCGTGGCCGTTGTTCCCGACGACTTCCACGGGGTCATCCCCCGCATGGAGAAAAAAGAGGGCGAGCACGTCGCTGCCGGCGAGCCCCTCTATCATGACAAAAACTGTGAGTCCGTCAAAGCCGTGTCGCCCGTGAGCGGCACCGTCAAGGAAGTGCGCCGCGGCCAACGGCGCCACATCGACGCCATCGTCATCGAGCCCGACGGCAAGGAAGATGCAGCGACCCATGACCTCAACCAGCCTGCCCTCGACGTGCTGTGCGCCTCGGGCCTGTGGCCGCTGCTGAGGCAACGCCCCTACGATGTAGTGCCCGACCCGGCAGTGCGCCCAAGGGACGTATTTGTAACCGCCTTTGACTCGGCTCCGCTTGCTCCCGACCTCGACGTGGTGATGGGCAACAAGCGACAATACATCCCCAAGGGCGCCGAGGTGCTGTCACAGATGACCGACGGCAAGGTATATATCGGCATGCGTCCCGGCCAGAGCATTGATGCCCCCGCCGCCACGTTAACCGAGTTTGTGGGTCCCCACCCCGCCGGCAACGCTGGCGTGCAAGCCGCCAACACCGTCCCCGTCAACAAGGGCGACGTGGTGTGGACGCTTGACATCGTCACGCTGGCACGCATCGGCGAGTTGTTTACCACGGGCCGCGTGAGCCACGACACCGTTGTCGCCGTGACAGGCGAGCAGGTAGAGCTGCCGCGCTATGTCGCCACCGTCATGGGCGCCGATCTGACATGCATCCTCGAGGGCAACATCAAGGCCAATGCCTGCGAGAACCGCATCATCTGCGGCAACGTGCTCACAGGCAAACAGACCGCCATCGACCAATGGCTGCGTGCCCCCTACCGCCACATCACCGTCATCCCCGAGAACAGCAAGCCCGACGAGTTTATGGGATGGGCATCGCTCAACCCCAGGCGTTTCTCGATTTACCGCACGTTCACCACATGGCTGTGCGGGCTCAAGAAACCCACGAGCATGGACTGCCGCATCAAGGGCGGCGAGAGGGCCATCGTGCGCTGCGGCGAGTATGACCGCATGCTGCCCATGGACATCTACGGCGAGTTCCTCATCAAGGCCATCATCAGCGGCGACATCGACAAGATGGAGCAGCTGGGCGTGTATGAAATCGCGCCCGAGGACTTTGCCCTTGCCGAGTTTGCCGACACATCAAAACTGGAGCTGCAGCGCATCGTGCGCGAAGGCCTCGACAAACTGCGCGCCGAGATGTGCTGAACCTCACAGATATTATTAACCCGAAAATCCGTCATTCAACAACCATATTGAAATGAAAGCATTAAGGAAATTCATGAACAAGATAGAGCCCGCGTTCCGTCCCGGCGGCAAGCTTGCCAAGCTGCAGTCGGTGTATGACGGCATGGAGACTTTCTTGTTCACGCCCAACGCCACGTCGCGCTCGGGCGTCCACATCCATGACGGCAACGACCTCAAGCGCACCATGATCACCGTGGTGGTCGCCTTGATTCCGGCATTGCTGTTCGGCATGTACAACATCGGCTACCAGCACTACCTGGCCATCGGCCAAGCCGCAAACACCTCGTGGTTCACAATGTGGCTCTATGGCCTACTGGCCCTGCTGCCCGTGATTGTCGTGAGCTACGTCGTCGGTCTGGGCATCGAATTTATCAGCGCCCAGATTCACCACAAGGAAATACAGGAAGGATTCCTCGTGACAGGCATCCTCATCCCCCTCATCGTGCCCATCAACACCCCGCTATGGATGACCGCTGTGGCCACCGCCTTTGCCGTCATCTTTGCCAAGGAGGTGTTTGGCGGCACGGGCATGAACATCTTCAATGTCGCCCTCATCACCCGCGCGTTCCTCTTCTTCTCCTACCCGTCAAAAATGAGCGGCGACGAAGCGTTTGTCAAGGTGGACAGCGCCCTGGGCATGGGCAACGGCACAGTAATTGACGCCTTTACCGGAGCCACCCCGCTGGGCCAGGTTGCCACGAACGTGGGCGACCAGTTGCAGATGACCGACATCACCGGCAATGCCATCACCACATGGGATGCTTTTGCGGGCTGGATTGCCGGCTCGCCGGGCGAGACCTCGATGATTGCCATCCTCATTGGCGCCGCCATCCTGCTGCTCACGGGCATCGCCTCGTGGCGCATCATGGGCAGTGTCTTTGTCGGCGGCCTGGGCATGGCGGCCCTGGTGCACGCGTTGCCCAGCCCCACCTATGCCGCATCGATGCTCGACCCCGTGACACAGCTGTGCCTGGGCGGCTTCGCTTTTGGCGCCGTGTTTATGGCCACCGACCCCGTCACGGGCGCCCGCACCAAGACGGGCCAGTACATCTACGGCCTGCTCATCGGCATCTTTGCCATCTTAATCAGGACCTACAACAGCGGTTATCCCGAGGGCATGATGCTCGCCATCCTGCTCATGAACGCCTTTGCGCCCCTCATCGACCACTGTGTGGTATCGTTCAACATCAAGCGTCGCGCCCGCCGCGCCGCCGCTAAAAGTCAGGAGGGATAAACGATGAACAAAAACAGTAACATTTACCATATCCTGTATGCCGGCGTGATGGTGCTGGTGGTGGGCGTTGCACTGGCATTTGTGTACATGCAGCTCAAGCCCACCCAGGACGAGAACGTGGCCAACGACACGCGCAACCAAATCCTGAGTGCGCTGCACATCGCCCCCGCCAACGGCGACAGCATCAAAGCCACCTACGAGAAATACATTACCGGCGAAATGCTCATCGACACAGCCGGCAACGTTGTTGACACGGCCAAGGGTGTCGCCTTTAACGTGGCGTTGGAGATGAAGAAAAACATGAAGTCGGCCGACCGCAAATATCCCGTGCTGGTGTGCACCCTCGACGACGGCAGCGTGAAATATGTGATTCCGATGTACGGCGCCGGCCTGTGGGGTCCCATTTGGGGCTACATGGCCGTGAACAGCGACGGCAGCACCGTGTATGGCGCCAACTTCTCGCACGAGGGCGAGACCCCGGGACTGGGAGCCCGCATCGCCGAAGAGCCGTTCCAGAAAGAGTTTGAGAACAAGCAGTTCCTCAAGGACGGGGAATTCAAGAGCGTGGCCGTGCTCAAGAAAGGCATCAAGCCCACAAACGGCGCCGACTATATCGACGCCCTGTCGGGTGCGACCATTACCAGCCGCGGCGTGAGCGACATGATAGACGCGTGCGTCACCCCGTACAAGAATTTCCTCATGAAGCTTCAAGGCCAGGCAACCGCCGAGCCTGCAACACAAGAAGAGGCCAACAACAATCAACCGAAATAACCTCACACTGCTATGTTATCAAAGAAAAACAAAGAAGCATTATTCAACCCGCTGTCCCAGGACAATCCCGTGCTGGTGCAGATTTTGGGTATCTGCTCGACGCTTGCTGTCACGGCCAGCCTCAAGCCCGCCATTGTGATGGGCATCTCGGTGATTGTCGTGCTGGCGTTCAGCAACGTGATTATATCGTTCATGCGCAAGACCATCCCCACCAACATCCGCATCATCGTGCAGCTGGTGGTCGTGGCTGCGCTCGTGATTATCGTGCAACAGTTCCTCAAGGCTTACAGTTATGACGTGAGCAAGCAGTTGTCGGTGTTCATCGGCCTGATTATCACCAACTGCATCCTGATGGGCCGCCTCGAGGCATACGCCATGCACAACAGTCCCTGGCCGTCGTTTCTTGACGGCATTGGCAACGGACTGGGCTACACCATCATCCTGGTGATTGTGGCCTTCATCCGCGAGCTGCTGGGCTCGGGCACACTGTTTGGTTTCCAGGTAATACCACAGTGGTGCTACGACCACGGCTATGAGAACAACGGCCTGATGATTCTTGCCCCAATGGCGCTGATCACCGTGGGGTGCATCATCTGGGCACACCGCGCTCGCAACAAGGACCTGCAGGAGAACAACTAACGGGCATGTTAAACCATTAATCAAGAAGCAAAACAATGGAAGAACTTAATCTGTTCGTCAAGTCGATATTCATCGACAACATGATATTTGCCTACTTTCTGGGCATGTGCTCGTTCCTTGCCGTTTCCAAGAACGTCAAGACCGCCTTTGGCCTGGGCATTGCGGTCACCTTCATGCTGGTGGTGACCCTGCCCATCAACTACCTGCTCGACAAGTATGTGCTGCAGGAGGGCGCGCTCACGTGGCTCAGCCAGTCGCTGGGCGGCGTGGACCTGAGTTTCCTGGGCCTGATTCTGTTCATCGCCGTCATCGCTTCGGCCACACAGTTGGTCGAGATGGCTGTGGAGAAGTTCTCGCCGTCGCTGTATGCCTCGCTGGGCATCTTCCTGCCGCTGATTGCCGTGAACTGCGCTATCCTGGGCGCCGCACTGTTCCTGCAGCAGAAAGACTTTGGTTCGGCATGGACCGCCACCGTCTATGGCGCCGGTTCGGGCATCGGCTGGCTGCTTGCCATCGTGGGCATTGCCGCCATCCGCGAGAAACTCGCTTACAGTGACATTCCCAAGCCCCTGCGCGGCGTGGGCATTGCATTTATCATTACGGGGCTCATGGGCATCGCTTTCATGAGTTTCCTGGGCATTAAATTAGGATAATCACACGACTATGATATTCATGTTATCAAGCTCAACAATCACGGTATTGGCAAGCGCACTGGTGTTCCTGTCGCTCACCCTGCTGCTTGTCGTCATACTGCTTGTGGCCAGGCACTACCTGGTGCCCTCGGGCAAAGTGAAAATCAACATCAACAACGGCTCAAAGGAACTGGAGGTTGACAGCGGCAACACCTTGCTGAACACCCTGCACGAGAACGGCGTGATGCTCTCGAGCGCGTGCGGCGGCAAGGGCAGCTGCGGCCAGTGCAAGGTGCAAGTGACTGAGGGCGGCGGCCAAATCCTGCCCACCGAGGTCGTGCACTTCTCCCGCAAGGAGCAGCAAGACCACTGGCGCCTGGGCTGCCAGGTCAAGGTCAAGGACAGCATGTCCATCCAAGTGCCCGACAGCGTGCTCTCGGTCAAGGAATATGAATGCACCGTGGTGAGCAACAACCTGGTGTCCTCATTCATCAAGGAGTTCATCGTTGCGCTGCCGCCGGGCGAGCACATGGACTTCATCCCCGGCAGCTATGCGCAAATCCAGATTCCGACCTATGAGATGGACTACGACAAGGACATCGACAAGGAGTCGCTGGGCGAATACCTGCCCACGTGGGAGCAATACAATATGTTCTCGCTCAAGTGCCGCAACGACGAGCCCACGGTGCGCGCCTACTCGATGGCCAACTATCCCGCCGAGGGTGACCGCTTCATGCTCACCGTGCGCATCGCCACCCCGCCCTTCAAGCCCAAGCCCCAGGTCGGTTTCCAGGACGTGATGCCCGGCATCGCGTCGAGTTACATCTTCACCTTGAAGCCCGGCGACAAGGTCATCATGAGCGGCCCTTACGGCGACTTCCACCCCATCTTCGACAGCAAGAAGGAGATGATTTGGGTGGGCGGCGGCGCCGGCATGGCCCCCCTGCGCGCCCAGATCATGCACATGACGCGCACGCTCAACACGCGTGACCGCGAGATGCACTACTTCTACGGTGCCCGCTCGCTGAGCGAGGTATTCTACCTTGAGGACTTCCTGGCCATCGAGAAGGACTTCCCCAACTTCCACTTCCACCTGGCGCTGGACCGCCCCGACCCCATTGCCGATGAGAAGGGCATCAAGTACACGGCAGGCTTTGTCGCTCCCGTGATGCGCGACACCTATCTGGGCCAGCACGAGGCTCCCGAGGATTGCGAGTACTACATGTGCGGCCCTGCCATGATGAGCAAGACCGTCAACGAGGTGCTCGACTCGCTGGGCGTGGACCCGTCGAGCATCCACTACGACAACTTCGGATAATCCCCGGGCGGGATTTACCGTCACCGCAACTGCAGCGGGCGCCCCACTCCACACGGGCGCCCGCTGCTGCCATACAAAACAACGCTGCCCACAGCTAATGCCGCAGGCAGCGCTATGCTATCGCAATAATGTGGCGACTTATTTCTTCAGGTCAACCTTGCCGGGGGTAGCGGGTTTCTCCAGCTTGGGGGCTTCGGCCTTGGGGGCCTCGGGAGCCTTTGCGGGAGCGGCGCTCGCGCCACCCACCTTGTTGTAACGCTTGTTCAAGCCTTCAATCACGTCCTCGGTGATGTCGTACTTCTCATTGATATAAAGCGTGGCGCTCTTGCGCAGCACCATGTCATAGCCTTTCTTCTTGGCATAGTCCTTCAGGAAGTTGTCGATAGAGTCGAGCAACTGAATCTGGCTCTGGTTAAGTTCGTTCTGAATGCTCTGCTGCAGGTTGGCGAGATAATTCTCAGCATCGGCCTGCATCTTCTGCAACTTGGCCTGGTCGGCATTGAAGGCCTCCTCGGTCAGGTATTGGTTATTCTTGTACTTCTGCTGCATGGCGTTGCCAAACTTGTTGATTTCGGTACCGCGCTGCTTTTGTGCAGCGTCATACTGGTTCTGCCTGCGGAGCATTGCTTCGTTGATGTCCTTAGCCAGGTTATAGTTAGCCATGATCGAGTCCTCGTCAATGTAGCGGATGTTGAGGTTCTCCATGGCGGTGCCAGAAGTCTTGGGGGCCTCGGCCTTCTTGTCTTCTTGGCATGAGCACATTGCCATCGCCACAACAGCGGCAAACAGGGCAACCTTGGTGAAGTTTCTTACGTTCATTTCAAACAGTGTTTTGGGTTTGATATTTATTTTATTTGTTGAAAAATTCCTTGTCCTTGGCACAAGTGATACCCCGCTTGCGCATCTCCTTGTTGTCATGGATGTGCGTGTTGGGGAAGCGGCCGCCCTTGACAAAAAACACTTTGACACCCAGCAGCAGCACAGCCAGGCACACGATTGCCAATGTCAAAAGTAAAACAGCCATATCCGTTTGTGCGAAAACAGGTTGCAAAGGTAATGATTGTTTGCGAGTTTAGGGGTGTTATTTGGGCAATAATTTTCAACAATCGCTGTCAAAGCGCCTTGATTTAACAAAAATTCAGTCAACTAAATATTAGGTAACAATTATATCAGGGACGCATGATGTAATCTAGCTTTGCCCGCTAGGGGCGGAAGCATTGCCCTTGAAAGGCTTTTTATCCTGCAAAGGGCAGATTTTTGGCAATTTTGGGCGCTGTTTCAGAAATAATGTGTAAATTAGCGGATGAAAACGGACATACGTTAACAAAAATTCATTGACATAAATATTAACTAACACTTTAATCTCATTTTACAATGCAAGTAAAAGATCTGAATCCCAAAGCAGTGTGGTCAATCTTTGACGAGATGACCAAGGTTCCCCGCCCCTCGGGCAACGACGAAGGCAAATTGGACAAAATCCGCGCCTGGCTCGTGGACTTCGCCAAGAAGCACAATCTGGAATATAAGGTTGACAAGACCGGCAACGTGGCCATCTTCAAGCCCGCAGCTCCCGGCTATGAGAACGCCAAGGGCATGGTGCTGCAAGGCCACATGGATATGGTAGCCGAGAAAGGTCCCGGCTCGACCCACAACTTTGACACCGACCCCATCGAGACCATCGTTGACGGCGAGTGGGTGCGCGCCAACAACACCACGCTGGGTGCCGACGACGGCATGGGCCTGGCTCTGGCGCTTGCCGCCATCATCGAGCCGACGCTGCAGTGCGGCCCCCTCGAGGTGCTTGCCACCGTTGACGAGGAGACCGGCCTGACCGGAGCCAGCAACATCGAGGCCGACATGCTCGTGGGCGACTACCTGTTCAACCTCGACAATGAGGAGGACGGTGTTATCACCATGGGCTGCGCCGGTGGCCTGGTGAGCATCTTCACCTTTGACTACAAGGCCGAGGCCGCTCCCAAGGACCGCGTATATTTCCAGGTTGACTTTGAGCACTTCCACGGCGGTCACAGCGGTGCCGACATCCATCTGGGCTATGCCACCACCACCAAGCTGGTAACCCGCCTGCTGTGGAACGTGGGTGCCGAGATGGACTATGTGCTTGCCAAGATTGACGCCGGCAACCTGCACAACGCCATCGCCCATGCCGCAACCGCCGTTGTCGGCATCAAGCCCGAAGACAAGGAGAAATTCTCGGTTGTCCTCAACACCTTCATCGCCGAGGTCAAGAACGAGTACAAGCGCACCGAGCCCAAGATGGAAATCACCTGCCAGAGCGTGGACACGCCCGAGACCATCATCGACAACGACACCGCCAAGCGCGTTGTCGACGCCGTTTATGCTGCGCCTCACGGCATCGCCTCGATGAGCATGGAGATTCCCGGCCTCGTTGAGACCTCGACCAACCTCGCCAGCGTCAAGATGCGCGAGGGCAACACAATTGTTGTCGAGATGTTCCACCGCTCGTCGCTGGAGAGCCGCAAGTATGACCTCACCCACGTGTGCGAGACCGTCTTCCGCATGGCTGGCGCCAACAAAATCGTCAGCGAGGGCGGTTACCAAGGCTGGGAGCCCATCGCCGACAGCCACTTCCTGACCCTGGCTGCCAACCAGTGGGAGAAACTATTTGGAGTGCGCCCGCGCGTCGAGGCCATCCACGCCGGCCTGGAGTGCGGCCTGTTCCTCAAGGCCCGTCCCGACATGGAGATGATTTCCTACGGTCCCACCCTGCTCGACGTGCACTCGCCCGCCGAGCGCTGCCACATTCCCGCCGTTGAAAAGGGCTGGAAGTATGTGCAGGCAGTCATCAAGGCCGTTGCCGAGGAAAGCAAGTAACAACACATCCCTCATACCTATCCAAGGGTCGGCGGCGATGCCGGCCCTTGTTTTTTTATTGACAAGCCAAAAGAATTATTGAAAAGTTGTTTGGTAATGTAAAAATGATGCATTACTTTTGTAGCAAGAAATTTTTAATCGAGAACACAATGGAAATCACTGGAAAAATCATTCAAAAACTTGCCCCGCAGAGCGGCACATCCAAAGCAGGCAATGCCTGGAAAAAACAAGAATATGTACTCGAGACTTTCGACAGTTACCCCAAGAAGGTGAAGTTCGACTTCTTTGGCGAGCGCGCCGACCAATATCCCCTTGAGGTGGGTGACACCATCACGCTGAGCTACGACATCGAGAGCCGCGAGTTCAACCAGCGCTGGTACACCGACATCCGCGGATGGAAGGCCGAGAAGACCGATCCCAACGCCCAGCCCGCAGCCGGCAGCCAGCCGTCTCCCACCGTGCCCGCCAGCGGCCCCGCTCCCGCGCCAGAGACTCCAACCTCGTTTGAGGGCGGTGGCGGCACCGACGACCTTCCCTTCTGACCCACACTGGCGCAATATACGCCATAACAATGCCGCCAGAGCCATTGAGGTTCTGGCGGCATTGTTGTTTCACTGTTTCGCGGCATCAAACGCCCACAATCAGGCAGTCGCCATCGTGATACTCAACATCGACCACACCCATGCCGTACAGGGTGACCACCGTCTGCATGGCCGTCTGCTCGGTGACATGCGCCAGGCGCATATAACCCTCAAGCGTGATGCCCCCGTGCTCACGCAGGTAGTCGAGCAACGCCTGCTCACGCTCTCTATAGACAATGGTGCCCTCGTGAGGGACGTCCCCGCTATGGGTATGAGCCTTCAAGATGCGTTCTTGCAAGCGGCTCGCCAGCACATTCTCGTCGGCGACGCGGTAATAGGCATGCCACACGCCGTTATCGTCCTGCGCCTGCACAGGCTTGACATCGGCCTCGGCAATATCGGCCTTGACCACCGACTTGCCATTGATGGTAAAGACCTTGAACGACACCTGCTGCTCGGGGCGGCAATACATCTGCGCCGCGGTCTCTATCATGTAGATTTCCTCATCGCTGCGCACCCCAGCGATATTGCCGTTGTCCTTCACGCCGATAAGCAGGCGCCCCCCGCTGTGGTTGGCAAACGCGGCAATCGAGCGCGCTATCTTGCGCGCATCGGTAATCTGGTACTTGAAGTCCTGATGCTCGTGTTCGCCCTCGGCAATGAGGTCTTGGATATAATGGCTCTTCATCGGGTGATTGAATTGCGGCAACAATGCGATTTTCACCTGGGGTTGTCAACGCCGGGCTCTTGAGGCACGCTGGTGCCGTCCAAGACGGCGCGCAGGTAAGGCTCAAGTTTCTGAGCATACCACCAGAAACCGATGTCGGTCAGGTGGATGCCGTCAACCGTGCCCTCGTTGTTGGGGCCATAGAGGTTCTTGCAGGTGATATAATACAGGTTGCGGGGGTTGTCCTGCTTGAGACGCAGATAGTTCTTGTGGAACGCGTCATTCTTCTGCGGCAGATATTCTCTGTAAAACGAGCTGTACTTGGTGTAGCTGTACATCTCGCCCTCGACCATGAAGATGGGCACATCGGGGCGCAACTGGCGCAAGATGTTGACAAAATCATAAGTCAGCGTGTCGCACATGTCCTTGGTGCAGTTGGGAATCGGGTCCAGAATGTAGGCATACACATCGGGTATCGACGCCATGGCACGCGCCATGCAGTTGTCCATCTTGCCCTCGCCGCTGAAGCCCAGGTTCACGCACTCCACGTCCATGTCGCGCTGAATGATGCTGGTGGCCACCATGCCGGGACGGCAGGCGCATCCGCCCTGCAAAATGCTCGTTCCGTAGAACACAAACTTCTTGCCCTGGCGGGGAGAGTTCAGCACAGGCTGGGTGATGACCGCGCTGCTGTCCACGCCAATCTCAAGCCAGCGCACTCCGTCGTACAGCGGCAAGTATATCATATACTCGTGCATCTTGCCGTCGAGGCGGTCCACATAGATTTTGCTCTGGATGGAGTCCTCGCGTGGACGGACGGGCGTATCCTTGCACACGGGCCGGTTGCAGTTCACGAACTGCCAACTGTGGGTATCCTCGTCCCAGATGTACAAGTCGGTGCCCTTGATGCCGGTGTCGGCCATGTGCATCATGTGCATGTTGGTCAGCAGGTTGTAACGCACGGCCACTGCGGTCGAATTGGTCGCAAAGCGGAACGCCTTGCCGCTGGTGCAGCTGGCACGATCCCACAACGTGGGGCGCACGCTGTCCTTCATCGCCAGCGGAATGCGCGACTCCATCGTGCGGTCAAAGGCATAGTTCACCATCCTGTACTGCATCGCATCGACATAACGCAGCGAATCGGCATTGGTAAAGTCCTGGGCGCTGGCCACGACCGGCATCAATGCGGCCCAAGCCAACAGGCATAAGGATACTATCGTCTTGTTGAATCTCATCGGGTGAAAAGTATTATAGGTTAAACATGTTTTAATGCAAGTTGTACAGCTTGAGGGCCTCAAGGCGCCCGCTGTTGAGCAACGCCGGGTAGTGCGTGTCGCTGTTGACCACGACAGGGGCACCGTAGCGCTTGAGGGCGCCAAAGTACCTGGCATTGGGATAGTAACGGCCGCCCTGCCGCCACGCCTTGGTGTTGATTTCGACAGTGAGGTGATGGTCCATGACATTGTCAAGCAAGTCGGTCACCAGTTTGTCATACCACGGCTCCTCATCGATGCCGGGGCGGTACTGGCTGGCATTGAAGCCAATCTTGTCGAGATGGCCGACAATGTCAAAGCCGCCCTCCTCCACCATCGCCATCATCTGCGAGAAAAAAGTCCTGACCACATACTCGATGTCGCGCCCAAAGTGCTCGCCCATGCGCTGCTCGAAACCGGCAAACTTGCCGTCGATGTCAACCATCACGCCG
Organism: uncultured Prevotellaceae bacterium; assembly: GCA_937898675.1. GTDB lineage: Bacteria > Bacteroidota > Bacteroidia > Bacteroidales > Muribaculaceae > Sodaliphilus. The sequence goes on along the minus strand of CALEJB010000037.1, from coordinate 43,313 downwards.
GCATCGTTGATGGCGGGGATGAAATGCACCGAACCGATGCGGTAGTCGAGCGGCAACGACTTGAAGTAATCGTCGGCGGGGCCGTCACCCCGCCCCACATAGTCAATCTCCATGCCCGTATATAGGCTGATGCGGTCGCCATAGGCACCGCGCAGGCGATCCATCTCGGCGAGAAACTCAGGCACCTGCTCACGCGTCATGTTGCAGGGGCTCTCAATCGAAACGGGGGAATGAGGCGTGAATCCCAGATGAACGAAACCATGCTCCAATGCCTCGGTCACAAATTCCTCCATCGTGGCGTGGCCGTCGCAAAACTGGGTGTGGGTGTGCAGGTTATACCGGTCCGTCGAGCGGGTTATTTTCTCAAAATCACACATCATGTCGTGATGGCATTTGGTCTAAAACAATTTTGAAATCTGCTCTATCGGGACGACGTTGATAATTGTCTTTCCGTCGGGCGTGTAGTTGGGCTGGGAGAGTTTGAGCAAGTCGGCGACAAGGATATCCATCTCCTCCTGCATCAGTTGGCGCCCGGCGGGAATGGCCGCCGAATGGGCGACAGTGAGCGCCAGGTGCTCGAGGATGCGCTTCTTCAAGGGCATGCCGCCATTATCTACCGACTCGATAATGCCGTGAACGACAGCTTGGATGTCAGCACCATCAAGGCCCGACGGGATGGAATTGACCGTCCAGTCGTTGCCGCTGAGGGGCGACAGCGAAAATCCCAATTTCTCCATATCGGGCAACACGCTCTGCAAGGTCACGCTCTGGGCCGGACCCAGGTTGATGACCTCGGGAAACAGCACGGCCTGCGAGGACATGTTGCCAGTGCTGATGCGGCCGATATAGCGGTCAAACAGGATGCGCACATGCGCCCGATGCTGGTCGATAATCATCAAACCCGACTTCACGGGCGACAGAATGTAGCGGCCCTTGAGCTGGAGGTACATCGATTGCACCGGTTCCAGCGGCAAGACTGGCTGCAGTTGAGGCGCACTGGCAGGAACATCGGTGTCTTGCCGGCCTGCCTGCTCCTGCGACGCGCGCTTCTTGCGCTCAAAGTTGGCAAACAGTTCGTCCCAGTTGCCCATCACCGCATTGCCGCCAGCGTGCAGACGGCGCTGCGGGGCTTGGGCTTTATCGTTGAACGGGTTATATGACGTGTCCACGTCCATGTCGGGAGTGTGCACTTCCACATTGCCCTTGTAGGCTGGGATGGCAGGGGCGTCCTGGGTGTCGAAGTCAATCGTCGGCACCTCGCTGAAGCGCCCAAGCGACTCTTTGACGCCGGCAGCAAGAATCTGCCAAATGGGCATCTCGTCCTCAAACTTGATTTCGGTTTTGGTGGGGTGGATGTTCACATCGATGGTCTGCGGGTCAACGGTAAAGCGCAGGAAATAGTTGGGCTGCTCGCCCTCGGGAATGAGTTGCTCATAGGCCGACATCACCGCCTTGTGGAAATAGGGATGACGCATGTAGCGCTCGTTGACGAACATAAATTGCAGCGCGTTGCGCTTGCGGGCGTTCTCGGGCTTGCCGATGTAGCCCTGAATCTTGACCAGCGAAGTGTCAATATTGACCGGCAGCAGTTGCTGGTCCAGACTGTTGCCCATCAATGCGGCAATGCGCTGGCGGAATGTGCCTTTCATCAACTTGTACATCACATTTCCGTTGTGGATGAGCGTGAACTCGACATCGTTGTCAACCAGCGCCAGGCGTTCAAACTCCTTGACGATGTTACTCAATTCCACTTGATTGGATTTCAAGAACTTGCGGCGCGCCGGCACATTGAAGAACAAATTCTTGACCATGAAATTGCTGCCCACGGGACACATATCGGGTTCCTGGCTCTCGCACCTCGTCGCATTGATGACAAGCCGAGTGCCCAACTGGGAATCGGCGCGGCGGGTGCGCAATTCAAGCTGCGATATAGCGGCAATGGATGCCAAAGCCTCGCCGCGGAATCCCATGGTGCGCAGCGAAAACAGGTCTTCGGCGTTGCGTATTTTGCTTGTACTGTGGCGCTCAAAGGCCAGGCGGGCATCGGTCTCGCTCATCCCCACCCCGTCGTCAATGACCTGGATGAGAGTGCGGCCCGCGTCCTTGAGGATAATCTGCACCTGGGTGGCACCGGCATCGACGGCATTCTCAACCAGTTCTTTGATGACCGAAGCGGGGCGCTGAATCACCTCGCCCGCGGCAATCTGGTTGGACACCGAGTCTGGCAACAGTTTGATTACATCGCTCATGGGTTCACGGGGCTGTCTTGAGCGGGCGCAGCAGCGTCCGCAGCGGTTTGACTATTGGCGGCATTGCTTCCCGAGCGGCGGCGCGTGCCGCCCTGGATGCCCTGAATCATCTGCTTGAGTTCATCGCTCACGTCATAGATGTCGTCGGGCGACTTGGGGCGCAGAGCGTCATACCACATGAACTGCGGCAGGTACAGGTCGCTCTTTTTGGCCAGGTACAAGGGGATGACCTTTCCCGTCACATCGGGCCACATGGTCACTCGGTCAACCTCCTGCTTGGGCTTGAGGTTGAGCCGCATATAGCTTGACTCGGCCGTCACCATCTTGTTATAGGTGCTGTCCTTCTCCTCGGGGAACATGATGACTTGCACATTGCCGTCCACCTCCAAGCGGCGCAATTCCTTTTCCTCAAAGAAAGCCTTCATCTTCTTGCCACTCAACTGGTCATAGTATATTTCGCCCAAGTGGTCGGCCATAAAGCCTCCCGTGGGCATCGTCGCCCAGTCGGCGGCGCTGTCATTGAGATGGACATTGATTTCGTCGCCAAAAATTTGGCGTTCAAGGTTCCACACCACAGCGTGGCGGTACATGTTGATGATGGTGTCGCTCTCGCTCATCTGCAACGAGTCGCAGATGCCCTGCACGTCGTTGCGGTAAAAGCGCACCTGGTTAAACGCGCGCAGCACGCGCACCGAGTCGTTGACCGAGTCGCTGACGACGGGGTTGATGAGTGTGAGCAGCGTGTCGGCATGCAGGTAGATGGTGTCCTCTTGCGAGAACTCGCGGGCACGGGCATGGCGCGTCACAAAACTGTAGTGGGCATTGTCATCGTGGTAGCCGTAGTCACCGTCAAGAATCACCTTGTGGCCGGGGTCGGTGATAATGACGTTGCCGCGCGCCTCTCCATAGTTGAGCGAGCGGTTGTAGTACAGCGTGTCGCCCTCGAGCGTCTTGCCGTCCTTGGCGGTAACCATCGAACGCTGGTAAAGCGTCGCGTCGTCGGCACTGGTGTTGTACCAGCCGCTTGACGTGGTGATGCTGTTGCTGTCGCTCACAATGACCGTATGGCTCGAAATCTGGGCGATGTGGGTCATCGTGTTGTAGTCAAGCAAGTCGGTGAACATCTCGTACCGGTCATTGATCAGGTGCACATTGCGCGAGAACTCTGCCTGCTTGGTATCCAGTTCATATTTGCCGAACTGCGAACTCAACTCGGTGTGGTTGCGGTTATCGACGATGGTGCCGCCGTCGAAGTAATAGCCGACGTTGCTGTTGATTTCATAGTCCAACGCATCGGTCAGCAGCGTGGTGCTGCGGTTCTCGAGACGCACATTGTTGCGCAGTTCGGCGATGCCCTGGTCGCCATAGTAATGCAACACGTCGCTATACACCCACAGCGTGTCGCCCTGTGTCATGCGCACATTGCCAAAGGCATCCAGCGAACTCGTCTCGGCATAGAAATAGGCGCTGTCGCAGAACATATACATCTCGCCGCGGCGAAAACGCACATTGCCCTTGAGCACCTGATAGTCCTTGCTTATCAACTCGTTGGCGCTCAGGATATCGGCATTCTCCAGAAAGACCTTGTTGGTCTGGTTGCGGTTGGCCTTGGGAATCTGCGGCGTGATGCGGCTCACGGGCTTGGCCTTGGCGCCCGACTTGGCCGCCTTGGCGGGCTGCGGATTCTTGGGCAGCGGCGAACGCTCGCGCTTGGCCGGCGCGGCGGTGCGCTGACGCGTAGCACGGTGAACGGGCTGCTGTGCCAACAGAACGGGAGCAAACAGCAGAGCCATCAGGCAACACACCATTAAGAGGTGGCGGCGGCGCATTTTAGCGCTGTCGCCACAGCCATGGCAGGACTGATGGTCGTTGAATACAGGCATCGCGAACGGTGAACGGTTGTTATTCCTCGGTTTTTGAGGTCTTGAGCCAGTCGTACTTGAAGTCACAGTTGCGCCAGCCCTCCTCGATATAGACATAGACGCTCTTTTGCTTCTGGACCACCCAGTCGTGGATAATCTTCTGCTTGGCGTCGGCCTCGCACATGTCCTTAATAATCATGTAATCGTCGGCCAAGTCAGCCTTGTGGCCGTCGAGGCGCTTGACAAGGCGCACGATGGCCACCTGCTCACGGCGTGTCTTGGGGTTGAGCATCACAAAGGGCTCGCTGATGTCGCCAGCCTGCATCGTGGCCACCTTCTTGCCCACCTCGGCGGGCAGGTCGGCCATCTCAAACTGGCTGCTGTGGGTCTTCTCGTTGAGCATGTTGCCGTTGTTGTTGCGCGAGTCCTTGTCCTGGGAGATGTAGAGCGCCATGTCGTCGAAAGTCTTCTTGCCGGCAACAATGTCGGAGCGTACGGAATCAAGGCGCACGATAGCGTCGGTGAGGTCCTTGTCGCTCACCTTGGGACGGAGCAGAATGTGGCGGGTGTTGATGCGGTCGCCGCGTTTCTCGATGAGTTGGATGATGTGGAAACCGTCGTCGGTCTCAACAATGTTGGACACACGCTTGCTGTCGCTGAGGTTAAAGGCCGCCGTGGCATACTCCGGCAACAGCACCGAACGGCTCTGGAAACCGGTCTCGCCGCCATACACGGCGGTGTTTTGGTCCTGGCTGTAAAGGATGGCCAGTGTGGAGAACTCACGCTCGCCGCTGTTGACCTGCTGGGCATAGTCGCGCAGGCGCGATTTCACCTCGTCAATCTCCTGCTGCGGTATGACGGGGTTGATGGTGATAATCTGCACCTCGACCTGCAAGGGAATGTAAGGCAGCGAGTCCTTGGACAGGCTATTGTAGTACTTGCGCACATCGGCAGGAGTGGCCTTGACGTTCTTGGTCAAGTCGCTCTGCACCTGCTGAATCATGTATTGGTCGCTATAGACCTCATTGAGTTTCTCGCGCAGGCGCGGCAGGGGCATGCGGAAGTATTCCTCGACCTTCTCCTTGGAACCCAGGTTGGCAATAAAGAAGTTGATGCGGCTCTCGACCTCCGACGAGATGGCCGAACGCTGGACTTCGACGGTGTCGATGCGGGCCTGGTCAAGAAAAAGTTTGTCCAGCGCCATCTGCTCAGGAATGACACAATAGGGGTTGCCGTCGATAGCGGCACGCTCATACAGCGCCTGCTGATACTGCTCCTCGATGTCACTCTTGAAGATGGGTTCGTCACCGACCACCCATGCCACTTCCTCGGCGATGTTGTTCTGCGCCAGCGACATGAGCGCCACTACGGCAAACGCCAATGCGGTAAAAAATCTCTGTTTCACGTTATATTCTTGTTTTTGCTTGTTTCAACCTGCAAATTTCCCCATTTTTATTGACTTGGCAAAATCAATTCCCAAAATGTTTGTTAAAACAAAACCCGGCAACACGCTAAAGACACAGGGCTGCCGGGTTGCGGGCAGCCCTGAGGCAGAGTTATCGGGATTAGCGCTGTCGCCGCATCACCACGGCAGGACGTTAATCATCGCTGCCGTTGGCCGAGGACGTGCGGCTTGCTGACTTGCGGATGTACAGGTACTTGGGATAGTGGACCAGCACAAACAGCGTGACGGGGGCAGAGCCATATTTCCCACTCAAAGCCCGGCAGTTCCTTTACCGTGTAGATGGAACCGCCCGTGAGCGAGTTTGCGCCCTGCTCAAGCCGAGCATATCCCAGCTTGTCGAGGAGCCGGTTGCTGGGCATCACATCCACATAGGCAAACCTGCCATCCTCGCTGAGGAAATCACACAGCTCGTCTGCGCCAGCCACCATCATCAGGTTGTGGTGGTCAAAGGGCCAGCCGGGGAAGTCCACATACCACTTGCCATCGTCCTCGTGGTTGAACTGCAAGGTGTACTCACTGCGGCGTCCAAACACGCTCTGGGCCATCACTCTTGCGCCATGGAGCAGATCATTTACACTATACATAATCATTCAAATTTATAAATCAACAACTAACTTAATTAACTCTACACTAAATGTTTATTTGCTCGGTTGCGTGTTTTTCATTGCATATTCAAACCCAAATATTCCCAGAGCACCTTAGGCAATGCGATGTTCTCGACCTTGACGGCATCGACAAAAAGCATCGCCACCATGCGGGGGTCGAGTCCTGCAGTGCCACATCCAACGGCGGTGACTAGGAAGCGCTTGTCAGGATTGTTACGGGCGAAGTCGATAAAGCGCCCAACGGCCTGGCGCAGCAGATCAAACCCGCCTGTGGTGGGAATGGCATAGGACTGTCCCTGCGGGCCCTCGCCCACGCCCATCTGGGCTCCAAAGTGCTTCAGCGCAAACGCGGCGGCGCCGCCTTCATGCCTGCCTTGGGGATTGCTGCCAAATACAAAGACCTCGTTGGGCTGCAGCGCGGTGACGGGCTCAGGAGTCACTCGCTGGCTGTAATACTCGCTGGCAAACTTGCGGCGCATGGCGCGCTTTTTCTCGAGGCTGTCGCTGCCGCAATAGCCGTTGTTCATCTTCTGGTAATAGGCGCGCTTTGAGGCCATCTCGCGGCCCCAGGTACTGGATGTGCCCATGTCGTCATGGCTGAACTCAATGAAGTTATTGATGGACAGGTTGATTGTCACGTCCTTGACATCGTGTGCCGAGCCCATGTAGGATAATGACCAGCCTTCCTCGGTCAACTGTTCAATGAGCTGCTTGACGGCGGGACCGCTCCATTCTACCGACGAGTTCTCCATGCCGTCACTCAAGATGGTCACCACGGCCGTGGCGTCTTCATTGTCCTTGATGCGCTCATGCAGTGCCGTGAGCGAGAGACCGATGGCATCGTACAGCGGAGTGCCGCCGCAAGGGCTGTAGTCCGCAAAGTTCTCGACCTTGTCGATGGGCATCGTGTCGATAACGGTGCGCACCGACGCCTTGCGGTAACCAGAGTCAAAGGACACCAGCGTGAGGAAATGTTCCTGCTTGTCGCCAAAGTCGCGCTGGGCTGTGCGAATGGTGTCGATGGTCTCGTTGATGCCCTTGAGCGTTGCTGTGCGCAGACAGCCCATCGAGCCGCTCTCGTCAACGATAATCAGGTTGTAAATCTGGGCCTTGCGGCTTGACGAATTCTGCTCAGGAGCGTTGTTGGTTGATTGATTGTTCTTCATAATCGTAATGCATTTTTTTAATGATGAATAAATGCTATTTTAATCAGTTTGTTATTGTATTTTTTACACAATGAAAATTTGGTGCGAAATAACTACCCGCAAGGGGCAGTTAAAGTAAAACAATACTTGTTTAGAACTCGAGTCTCATCCCCACCTTCTTGGCGTTGGCATAGGCCTCGGGGTCAAAGGCATAGAGCTTGGGTGAGCGGTGCGGGTTTCCCGTCTGCTTCTTTCCCGTGTCGCGGATGTAGCCAAGCTTGAGCATCTTTTTGGGAAAGTTGCGGCGGTCGCGCAGTTTCATGTCATCGGCAGGCGGGTCAAGGATTGCAATGTAAATGTTCTGCAACTCAGGCATCGTGAACATCTCGTCCAGCAGGCGGAACCCGATGGGCTCGAAATGAATCTGCCGGCGCAGGGCATCGAGCGCAGCGTCGATGATCTTATCGTGGTCGAACGCCAGCTGGGGCAGATCCTTGACCGAAAACCATCGCGCCTCGACTGCATCGTCGCCGCCCGTCACCCGGTAATCGCTCTGCTTGACCAACGCAAAGAACGCTATGGTGATGACGCGCTCGCGCGGGTCGCGGCCGATGTCGGAGTATGTGCCCAACTCCTCAAGATAACTTACCTTGATGTTGGTCTCCTCTTGCAACTCGCGCATGACGCACTCCTTGGCACACTGGTCATCCTCGCGAAAAAAGCCGCCGGGGAGCGCCCACCTTCCCTTGAAAGGTTCCAGGCCGCGCCTGATGAGGAGCACGTTTAACGCTTCGCCGTCAAAACCCAGCACCACGGCATCGGTGGTTACCGCCGGATGCCAGTATGGTGATTGCCACATCATATTTGCCTTATCAAATTTCATATCAAATATGCTTTGTGTATTTTTTACACTGCAAAGATAATGCCTATTTTTGAACTGACCATTTTTTGCGTATTTTTTACGCATTTTATTGTTTTCGGTAGTGCCGTTGCACATTTCACATTGTATATATAATGAACATAGTCGCCAAAACGGCAACGCACCTGTCACAACAAAAACAACACAGGCCACCCCATTGCGGGTGGCCTGCGCTGAATTATTGCGGTGATATTGATTACTTCACTTTTTTGAGCACCTTGTTGTTGATATTGGCAGGATACTTCGCTGCAAGTTCCTCAATCCACTGCTTCTCGAGCACGTCCTGATAGTCGCTGGCGACGGCACCGCGCACATCGGACATTTCCTCGGGATTGTCAATCACACTGCCCTCGAGAATCATAAACTCGGGATAAGCCTTGCGCTCAGGCTTGCCGGGCACGTTGAAAGCGAGGTAGTCGGCATAGGGGTTCTCGCCCTGCTTGACCACCATGCGCTCCATGCGGATGTCGTTACCATACTTCTTGTGCAGCTCATCGGTCAGCGTTGCGGCGTCAAATACCTTCATGTCTTCCTTGACGGCATTCAGCACGCTGTCATTTTTGGCGCTGAGTATGATGCCCTTGAAGTGGGGTTCATTCCAGTTGTATTTGCCGCGGTTCTGGGCAAAGTGCTGCTCCAGGCCAACGGTGTCCTTGCTGGCAGCCTTCCAAACGCGGCGGTTGCTGATTTCAAACAGCAGCATGCCGTCACGGTACTCGTTGATGAGGTTGCGGTATTCGTCGTTGGTCAACATCAATTGCTGGCCGTTATATTCCGTGAGAAGTCTCTCGGCAACAGGGTCCACCTGTGACATGAGGTAGGCATGGGCCGAATTAATATCGACAAACTTGGCTTTTTTGTTGACTACAGTCATGAGTTGCGAAACAGGAACAGAGTGCTTGCCGCCATAGGTAAACAGCGGCGCCTGTGAAGTGCTGAGCGTCTGGGCAATGAACGCCGAGTCATAGCCCCCGTTAGCCTCCAGTTCCTTGCGCAACAATGCCTCGGCATCGGGGTTGAGCTTGAAGCCGTATTTTGACTTGAGGTCGGCAAGACGACGCTCCTTGATGAGCCCGGAGCGCTCATCACGCTCAATCATCTTTTCGATAGCGGGGCGCATCTCGTCCAGCGAAGGAACGCCGTGGCCCAGTTTCTTGATGATGTGGAAGCCGTATTGGCTTGCTACGGGTTTGCTGACCTCGCCGTCGGCAAGGCTGAAGGCGGCATCCTCAAAGGGCTTTACCATGCGGCCGCGGCCAAACCAGCCGAGTTCACCGCCACGCTTTGCCGAACCGGGGTCCTCGCTGAGCGTGCGGGCCGTTTCTTCGAAATTGGCACCCTCCATCAGCAAATTGTAAATCGAGTCGGCCTTGGCCTTTGTGACCGCCTGCTGCTCGGGCGTGAGCTTAGCGCCACGCGGGAAGAGCACAAGAATGTGCTCGGCATGCACAGCGTCATAGGGACGGGTGCCGTTGACGCGCACCATGTGAACGCCGAACTGGGTCTTGAACGGCTGAGAAACCTCACCGACGGGAGTAGTGTAAACCACATTCTCAAATCCATAGGGGAAGGTATTGACTCCGATAAATCCATACTTACCGTGGTTGCGCACCTTGGAAGGGTCACTCGAGAGTTCATCGGCCAGTTCCTCCCACGGCTGTCCGGCCAGGATGCAATTGCGAATGCTGTCCATGCGCTCAATGCTGGACTGCGTCTCGGCGGGAGTATTGCCAAGGGGAAGCATCATGTGGTCAATGTCAACTTCATGGTGTGCACGGTCATAGGCCTCGGTGATGAACTGCCAGCGATAGGTGGTGTCGTCGGCCATAAAAGGCTCTGCAAGTTCGCTGCAGTAGCCATCGAATTCACGCCTGAACACATCTGTCGTGTCGATGCCTGCCGCCTCGGCGTCGGCCACCTTCTGCTTGTAAAGCACAAAGCGGTCAACATACTGCTCGAGGGTCTCTTTCTCGATTTGCTGCTGATTGTTCTTGTGATAGAGGTACTCAAACTCCGAGAGTTTGATGTCTTTGCCGTTGATGGTCATAAGAACAGGGTCCTTGGCTGCGATAGCCAGGAGCGCCGTTCCCATCAATAACGAGCAGATCAATAATTTAGCTTTCATCATTGAATGGATTTGATGTCTTATATTTGACGATTTTTCATTTCTCTATACTATAATGAACGCAACGCGCGGGCAAAAATTATGTGAGGACAGTCATTTTTTCGATGCGGGGGGTGTTAAAATAGGATCCAGGCGGGCAATGCCACAATAAAAAAGTCCCCCTGACGGTGCATTGCGGCACCGCTAGGGAGTTGTTCGTTGCCTGGCAAGCAGGACGCGATATCAGTTGCCCATCTCGCTCAGGAACTTGATGCGCACGAGGCGGATTTCTTCCTCCTTGTAATCGTCGCCCAGTTCTTCCATGGCAGTGGCGATGTCGTCGGTATCGCTCTCCTTGAAATATTCATAGATGTCGTCCTGGATGTCCTGGTCGGTGATGTACTCGTCGATAAAGTATGATATATTAATTTTGGTGCCGCTGTAAACAATCGCATCAAGTTCATCAAGCAGTTCATCAAAAGTCAAGTTCTTGGACTCGGCAAGCGCGTCGAGCGACACCTTGCGGTCGATGGCAGTGATGATTTCGATCTTGTGCTTGCTCTTGTTGGCGACCGTGCGCACGCGCATGTCCTCGGGGCGCTCAATCTCATTTTCATCGACATACTTCTTGATGAGTTGCACGAACTCTTTCCCGTATCGTTTGGCTTTGCCCCCACCGACGCCCGGAATGTTCTGCAATTCCTCGAGCGTGATGGGATAGGTAGTCGCCATGGCGTCGAGCGACAGGTCCAGAAAGATGACATAGGGCGGCAAACCATTCTTGGCGGCCACAGTTTTGCGCAGGTCCTTGAGGATGCTGAACAGTTGCGGGTCAACCGCTCCCGTGCCGCCTGCAGGCATTTCCTCGTCAAGCATTTCCACATACTCGGCATCCTCGACAATCCAGAACTTTTCCTTGCTGTTGAGGAATTCCTTTCCGGCATCAGTCACCTTGAGCACGCCATAGTTCTCGATGTCCTTGCGCAGGTAATTGGCAAACACACCCTGGCGGAGCAGCGACAACAGGAATGTCTCGTCACGATCAGGCACACAGCCAAACACATCAAGTTCGTTGTGCTTATAATCCTGTATCTCTTGGATGGGGTCACCCATCATCATGTGAGCGATGTAGGAAGGCTTGAAGCGTTCGCGCAGCACCAGAATCGTTTCAATGGCCGCGCGCATCTCCTCACTGGCCTCGACCCGGTGTCTGGGCTTGCGGCAGTTATCGCAGTTGCCGCAGTTATCCTCGTCAAAGGATTCACCAAAGTAGTGCAGCAGCGACCGGCGACGGCACACCGACGACTCGGCATAGTCGCGCGTCTCGTGCAGCAACTGCTTGCCGATTTCCTGCTCGTTTTGTGGTTTGCCCTGCTGGAATTTTTCCAACTTATCCAGATCCTTGCGCGAGTAGAAGGTGATGCACTTGCCCTCGCCGCCATCGCGCCCGGCGCGCCCGGTCTCCTGATAATACCCCTCCAGGCTCTTGGGAATGTCGTAGTGGATGACAAACCTCACATCGGGCTTGTCAATGCCCATTCCAAAGGCGATGGTCGCCACAATCACATCTACCTGCTCGCTGAGGAAAGCGTCCTGGTTGTTGCTGCGCAGCTGGCTGTCCATGCCGGCATGATAGGGCAACGCGTTGATACCGTTAAGCCTCAACACCTCGGCCAGGTCCTCAACCTTTTTGCGGCTCAGGCAATAGATAATGCCCGACTTGCCCGGATTGGCCTTGATGAACTTGATGATTTCCTTGTCCACGTCCTTGGTCTTGGGGCGCACCTCATAGTAGAGGTTGTGACGGTTGAACGACGATTTGAAAACTTGGGCCTCGGTCATGCCCAGGTTCTTTTGGATGTCGTGTTGAACCTTGGGGGTGGCGGTTGCCGTGAGGGCAATTATCGGTCTGGTGCCCAGACGATCAATAATCGGACGGATATTGCGGTACTCGGGGCGGAAGTCATGTCCCCACTCCGAGATGCAGTGTGCCTCGTCAATGGCGTAAAACGAAATCTTGACATCACGCAGAAATTCGACATTCTCATCCTTGGTGAGCGACTCGGGTGCCACATACAGCAGTTTGGTGTGTCCGCTGCGCACGTCATCCTTGACCTGCTCAATGGCCTGCTTGGTCAACGAGGAGTTGAGAAAGTGGGCGATGTGGTCCTCCTCACTGTAGCTGCGCATGGCATCCACCTGGTTCTTCATCAGCGAGATGAGAGGGGATATAACAATGGCAGTGCCTTCCATCAGGCGCGCGGGCAGCTGGTAGCACAGCGATTTGCCGCCGCCGGTGGGCATGAGGACAAAGGTATCGTTTTCATTGAGCACATTGGCGATAATCGCCTCTTGGTTGCCCTTGAACGAGTCGAAGCCAAAATATTCCTTCAGTGCCGATGTCAATTGTCTGTCTTTCGCCATAATTCAGGTGTTTTTGTTGGCACTCTCGCGCCTAAGAATTAGACAAATTTAGCACCTTTCTTTTAATCATGCAAGTTTTTGCCCCATTTATTTCAGTTGGCTCAATATTTCAAAGTTTGACTTGGCCAGTTGGCGCTGTGCAAAGTCAAGCGTGAGCACATAGCGTTTCTTTTTGAGCGTCGGGGCCTCATACATCACGTCGATCATGATGGTCTCGAACAGGCTGCGCAAGCCGCGCGCGCCCAGTTTGTACTCGATGGATTTGTCAACGACAAAGTCAAGCACATCGTCGTTGATGACCAGTTCCACGCCGTCCATCTCCAACAGCTTTTTGTACTGTCGCACGATGGCGTTCTTGGGCTCGGTGAGGATGCGCTTCAACGCGTCGCGGTCAAGCGGCTCCAGATTGGTGAGGATGGGCAGACGGCCAATGATTTCGGGGATGAGGCCGTAGGCGCGCAGGTCCTGGGGAGCGACAAAATGCAAGAGCTTGTCGCGGTCCTCCTTTTGGACATGGCCGCCGGCGCCAAATCCCACCACATGGGTGTTGAGACGCTGGGCGATGGTGCGCTCGATGCCCTCAAAGGCGCCGCCGCAGATGAACAGTATGTTCTTGGTATCGACGGCAATCATCTTTTGCTCGGGATGCTTGCGCCCACCTTGCGGGGGCACGTTGACAACCGAGCCCTCGAGCAGCTTGAGCAGTCCCTGCTGGACACCCTCGCCGCTCACGTCGCGCGTGATGCTGGGGTTGTCGCCCTTGCGGGCAATCTTGTCAATCTCGTCGATGAAGACGATGCCGCGCTCGGCCTCGGCGACATTGTAGTCACAGGCGGCCAGCAGCCTCGTCAGCAGGCTCTCGATGTCCTCGCCCACATAGCCGGCCTCGGTGAGCACCGTGGCATCGACGATGGCAAAGGGCACCTTGAGCATGCGGGCGATGGTCTTGGCCAGCAAGGTCTTACCCGTGCCGGTGGGGCCCACGATGATGATATTGCTCTTCTCGATGTCGATGTCGTCGTCGCGCTTCTGCGCCAATCGCTTGTAATGGTTATACACCGCCACCGCCAGATACCGCTTGGCGGTGTCCTGCCCGATGACATACTGGTCGAGGTATTCCTTGATTTCGACAGGGCTGGGCAGCGACTCCAAGTCGATGTCGGACAACTGCATGTCCGACATCTTCTTGAGATACTCGTGCGACAATTCCACGGCGCGCTCGGCACACTCGTTGCAGATGCACCCGTTCAATCCCGGCAGCATCAGGTCAACTTCCTTGCTGCTGCGCCCGCAGAAACTGCAATACAGTTCGTTATTGTCTTTCTTTCTTGCCATTGAATCACTTGGTCTCGGCGAGCTTGTCATTCTCCTTGACGAGCACGCGGTCAATCATGCCATACTCCTTGGCCTCCTGAGCAATCATCCAGTAGTCGCGGTCGCTGTCGGCATACACCTTGTCATAAGGCTGGCCCGAGTGTTCGCTGATGATGGTGTACAGTTCCTCCTTGAGCTTGAGAATCTCGCGGGCGGTAATCTCAATCTCGGACGCCTGTCCGCTGATGCCGCCCATGGGCTGGTGAATCATCACGCGGCTGTGGCGCAGGGCAAAGCGCTTGTCCTTTTGGCCCGCCACCAGCAGCACGGCGGCCATCGATGCGGCCATGCCGGTGCAGATGGTGGAAACATCGCTCTGGATGTACTGCATGGTGTCATAGATGCCCAGGCCGGCATACACCGAGCCGCCGGGGGAGTTGATGTACAGGGAGATGTCCTTGCCGGGGTCGCTGCTGTCGAGGTAGAGCAGCTGGGCCTGGATGACATTGGCGGTGTAGTCGTCCACCTGGGTGCCCAAGAAGATGATGCGGTCCATCATCAGGCGCGAGAACACGTCGAGCTGGGTGACATTGAGCTTGCGCTCCTCCATAATGGTGGGGCTGATATAGTTGTTAGACACGCCTGCGGCAAATTGGTCGAGCGCCAATCCGTTCATCCCCAAGTGATGAACAGCAAATTTTCTGAAGTCGTTTTCCATAATCTGGCGAATAAATTAATGTGTTGGTTAATATTTCTGTTATCAAAGATAATGCTTTTTTTGGAAACCGTCAAACTTTTATACATTTATTTTTTGCAGGCCAAGCCGATTTTCAGCCACAAGCCATTGATTATCTATTAATTAAAACATGCAGGGCGGGATTCTCGAAAAATCCCGCCCTGCATTATTCCTTCACGGACAATCGGGTTAGTCCTTGTCCTTCTCGTAGAGCTTGCGGAAGTCCTCGACGCTGATGGCCTTCTCGTTGACCTTGACGGCCTCCTTGACGGCGGCAAAGAACTTGTTGTCGTGGGCGTGCTCGACAATCATCTCGCGCGCCTTCTCATCCTGCATGAAGCGGTCGGCCTGCTGCTTGAGCACATCCTCGGGCAGGTTGTACATGCCGTACTGCGACAGCTGCTGCTGGGCAAATGCCATGGCGGCGGCGTCAACGTCGGCCTGCTCGAGCTGGATGCCGAGTTCCTTGGACAGATGGTCCTTGACGAGCTGCCAGCGCAGCTGCTTGAACATCTTCTGGGCCTCCTCATCGCTGATTTCGCCGTTCTCGTCGAGCTGCTCCTCGGTGCGGCGCATCTTCATAAAGCGCTTCAGGAACTCCTCGGGCAAGGCCAGTTCGCCGGCCTTGTCGGTGAGGATGCGCTGTGCGTCAACGGTGAAGCGGTAGTTGCTCTCGGGCACATTGGCGCGGGCAATGAGTTCGCGCACGGCATCGCGGAAGGCGGCCTCGTCTTTGACCTCGGTCTCGACGCCCAGCACGCCCTTGAAGAACTCCTCGTTCATCTCGGCCTCCTGGTTCACCTTCACCTCCTCGATGGTCACGCGGAAGTCGCTCTTCATCTCGCCGGCATCGTTGCGGTCAATGTTGAGCATTGCCGCCAGCTCAGCCACGTTGCCGCCGTTGGCCTTGTGGGGATTGAACACAAAAGTGTCGCCCACCTTGACGCCCACAAACTTGGCAGCCTCGTCCTCGTCGGTGAGGTAGCGCGGCGAAATCACGGTGTGATCCACCTTGATGCCGTCGGCCTTGTCGTTGCCCTCGGCGTCGAGCTCAACCATCGAGCCGCGCAGCAACGACTCCTTGTCGCTCACCTCGCCGTCAACCAGCGTGCCCAGGCGCTTGCGGTCGTGGGCAATGGCGTCGTCAACCATCTGGTCGGTGACCTCGATGGTGTAGTAAGGCATCACGATGCGCTTGTTGAGCTTAAGTTCGATGGCGGGAGCCAGACCCAGGTCAAACTTGAAGCTAATCTCCTCGTCCTTCATCAAGTCCACCTTGGTGGTCTCGTCGAGCAGGGGCTCGCCCAGCACGGCCAGCTTGTTCTCGCGGATGTAGTCATACATCGCCTTGCCCACCATGCGGTCAACCACGTCACTGGTGGCACTGCCGCCGTAGAACTTCATCAGCAACGCCTTGGGGGCCTTGCCGGGGCGGAAGCCCTTGAGGGGATGGCGCACGCCCAACTCGGCGACTTTCTTATTCACTTCGCCCTGGAAATCTTCTCTCTTCAGGTCAACGGTCAACTTGCCGTTAACGGCATCGATTTGTTCGTAACTTACGTTCATTACTCGGTTGATATTCTTTTAATTGATTTTAATTCCGTTTTTTGCGGGTGCAAAGGTACTTATAATTATGTACACACGCAACATATCGCGCCACTTTTTTCATCACCGGCGGCTTGATGAAGGCCCTGCGGGGCTATTGCGCGCAATAGCCCCGCAGGGGAAAAAAATCCCCGCGACTGCGACATCGCCCAGGGCAAGACCAACCTGGCTCACATCCCCGACAACGACCTTTGTGCAGCATGCCGCATTGTGCGCTCAATGAATTGTCAAAACAGAGCTGAATACAACCGTCTGAAAAGTGACCCAGACTATCATAGTGTAGAATACAACGAAGCCAACGGTGGAGTTAAAGCCATTCATAGAGGCCACACCATACACAACAGAGACACTGATGAGAGGTTCTTTGGCGGAACACTGACATCGTCTGATTTAGAGCAACTCTGTCAAGACTTGCTATTCAAATGGGGGCACCGTGCAATTCTTCGCGATGAAGGCAGCGGCTCAAGAGTTGAGCAACGACTTCCATCCCTTGATTTAGATTTGGATGGCGTTATCATGGATATCCGCTCAATTACAGGGTCAGGATACTATGGCAATGCCCTAATGGCAAAAAACAAGCAACTTGGTAATGTAAAACGCAAGACTGGATTTGAAGGCGATAGCGTCTGCCTTTATTTTCATGATGCTGTACTCTTCTCGCAAGAGAAGATGATTAACGACATCGAATGGTACAAACAGAATGTTATTGAAATGGGTACGACACAACGCATCAAACATATTTATTGCGTAGTGAATGGAGCCAATGACATCATCAAATTTGATATATAAAAAAACCGCCCGAAGGCGGCTGGTCAGTATGAAGGCGGGGAGCAGAACTCCTCGCCGCCAGCTAAACCTCACGATAGAGCCTGACTGACCGCTGCAAAGGTAACACCATTTTTTCAATTAGCAACCATCATGGACAAAAAAATAAAAAACGCTACTGCATTGACGAGAAAATCAACCGGCAAGTGCGCCGTGCCAGGATAAGGACAAAGACAGGCATCATCCTTTTCCTGTCAACGACCCTTATTGCTGCCGTCTGCTTCCTCGTATTCATCATCAGCGGCATTTTCCACATCACACAATAAAGACTGACAGTCATGGCATCACAAGATTACGACGAATTTGTTGAGAAGTTCAAACCGAAAAAGACCACCGACGATTGCTATACCCCCAAAGCGGTCTATGATGTCGTGCTCGAGTACGTCAATGGCATCACTCCGCTTGATGGGCGACACATCGTCCGCCCTTTCTGGCCAGGTGCCGACTTCACTGAGTGCGATTATCCAGACGGCTGCATTGTCATTGATAACCCTCCGTTCTCAATATACAGCAAAATCGTGCTCTGGTTCCTTGAGCATAGTATAGACTTCTTTATCTTCGTGCGGCAACGGTTCGGGCAGCCGCACGGGGTGATGGGGGATGAGGGGCGCACCAGGTGGTTACATGGTCAGGACGATGTTGTGCTCGTCGGCGAGGCGGCGCATGTTGAGGATGGCGTAGCGCATGCGGCCCAGGGCGGTGTTGATGCTCACGTTGGTGGCATCGGCAATCTCCTTGAAGCTCATGTTCTTGTAGTAACGCATCACGAGCACCTCGCGCTGGTTGCCGGGCAGGGCGCGGATGAGGCGGCGCACATCGTTGTGAATCTGAAAAGTGACCAAGTCGTCCTCGATGTTGCGCTCGGACAGTTCCTTGCGGTTCAAGACATTGCTGTCCTCGTCGTCGGTGGACTGCAGGTTCTCGGCCTTGGTCTGGCGAAAGTAGTCGATCACGAGGTTGTGTGCAATGCGTGTAATCCATGCCGGGAAGTGGCCGTTCTCGGTATAACGGCCCTGCTTGATGGTCATGATGGCCTTGACAAAAGTGTCCTGAAAGATATCGTCGGCAAGTTCATCGTTCTTTACCGAATGATATATATATGTGTAAATTCGGTCTTTGTGACGCTCAAGAAGCGTATCAAAGGCCTCATTCTTGCCATCGACATACAGCGATATCAGTTGTTCATCGCTCTTGTCCTTGTAGTTGTTCATTACCTTTTATGTATTGGTCAATAAGAGTAATGTTTGTCGATAGGCGTTATGTGTTTAGTTGATGAAAATCATTAAATGTGAATAAAATCAGTTGGAAATCTTGCGGAATTCCGGGTGCAAATATAGGCAAAATTGTAACGACAGCAATTTTTTTTCAAAAAAAAAACGCTATTTGGACAATTTTTTTCGCCTTTTTGCGTAGCGGATGCCCGTTTGAGGTCACCTGCGGCGCCCCAAACCGCGGCGCACCGACATGAACCAGCGGAAGGCCTTGAAGCCCAGCAGCACATAGTCGGCAGTCTTGAGGCGTCCGATAGTCGATGGCGAGAACATCAGGGCACGCCAGCCGTTATTGGCGACATTGCTCCTCACGCCCTCAACATTGTACTGCAAGCTCGCGCGCCCCACCTCACGGCGGATGAGCGCCTTGGCCCTGGCGCGGCGCAGGTCGTCGAGCGTCATGCCGCGCCACTCCCTGGAGTCGTCACCCGTCACCAGGGGCTTATCGGTTCTATGGGTCGTGCTGTCAGTCATTGTCATCGGGTTTTAGGAACAACTTGCTCACAAAGCGCGCCACGGGGTTGACGATGAGCTGCTTCTTGAAGGCAAACACCAGCAGCAACAGCAGCGCCAGCACGCCGGCCGCTATCAGATGGGCGCCCCAGGCACAACCGAGCGCCGACGCCAGCACGCTGATGAGCGCCGAGAACAGGTAATGCAAGATAAAGGTGGCAATGATGATGACAACCACCACAAAGGCGATAGCAGACAACAGCACCGCCAGCTTCTCGACCGCCGTGAGCTTGGCATAGTCCCACTCCAGCGAGAAAAACTTGCGTGCCTCGGCAAAAAGTTTTTTATAGTCGATTTCGTTCATCTCTATCTATAGACGCCCCGCATGATGCGACGCCCCGGCGTTGGGAGGCGCCGCCTGCAGCAGGGGTGTTATGATGTCAGTCCTCGATCTGGGCGCTGATTTGCCTCACCAGCTGCTCCACCTCGTCATCGCTGAAGTCGATGCCGTTCTTCTTGAGCAGCTCCTTGATGCGCGCGCGCAGGTCAGAACCTTTCTCGGGCGCGAACAGGATAGCGGCAGCACATCCCACCACCGCACCGCCAAGAAATGCGTACAATAAACTCAGTCCTTTCATTTTATCTTCGTATTAATTGATTAGTCAGTCCTTGAGATCATCAATCTCGTCGGCGATGTCGTCCACCAGATTGTCGAGTTTTGAGCCTTTGAGCTTCACACCGTGCTCACGCAGCACATCAGCAATGCGCTGACGGGTTGCATCGCCCTTGTCGGGAGCAAACAAAAGACCCACCGCGGCACCTGCGATGGCACCGCCAACTACTGCCATAATAATATTAACAGGTTTCATATCTATCTATGCTTTAAATAGTTAATGATGTTTTACGCTAACATATTTTATCCAAGCCACGTTGTACAAGAGGGCGTGGTTGCAGGATTTGGGCAATAAAATTACTCATTATTTTCGACATGGGCAAATTTTTGATGAAATAATCGCCATTTTTCAATAAATTTTGGCAATGCAGACGAATGGAAAACGAGAATGGCCATTGCGGCAAAAGCGGAAAAACAAACATCGGTTTACTTGCCTATGTGCGCCAAAATTCGTACCTTTGCCGCCCAAATCGAAGGGCAAGCACATGGCAAGCAATCAAGGCGACATCATCATCAAGGGGGCGCGCGTCAACAACCTCAAGAACGTCGACGCCACCATCCCGCGCGGTAAATTTGTGGTAATCACAGGTTTGTCGGGCTCGGGCAAGTCGTCGCTCGCCTTCGACACCCTGTATGCCGAGGGCCAGCGCCGCTATGTTGAGAGCCTGTCGTCCTATGCCCGCCAATTCATGGGCCGCATGACCAAGCCCGACTGCGACTTCATTCGCGGCCTGCCGCCCGCCATCGCCGTCGAGCAGCGCACCGTCACGCGCAACTCGCGCAGCACGGTGGGCACCAGCACCGAGGTGTATGACTACCTGCGGCTGCTGTTTGCACGCGTCGGCAAGACCTTCTCGCCCGTGTCGGGCAATCTGGTCAAGAAGCACACCAGTAACGATGTCATTGACACCATCAACGGCTACCCCGACGGCACGCGACTGGCGCTGCTCACCGAAGTCATCGTGCCCAAGGACCGCGACCTGCGCACCCAGCTCGACGTGCTGGCCAAGGGCGGATACTCGCGCCTGGTGACCAGGGACAACACATTTGTTGACATCGCAGACGTCGCCGCCATGCAAGGGCACCTCAAGGCATCTGACTACCGGCTGCTCATCGACCGCCTGGCGGTGACCCACAGCCGCGACGACGAGATGCGCCTGCTCGACTCGCTGCAGACCGCATTCTATGAAGGCAAGGACGAGTGCATCATGGTCGTGTGGAACGAAGACGGCACCACCGCCGAGCACCGCTTCTCCAAGCGGTTTGAACTCGACGGCATCACATTCGAAGAGCCCAGCGACCTAATGTTCAACTTCAACAACCCGCTTGGGGCATGCCCCAAGTGCGAGGGCTTTGGCAGCGTCATCGGCATCGACGAGAACCTGGTAGTGCCCGACCGCGGCCGCTCGGTGTATGACGACGCCGTCATCTGCTGGCGCGGCCAGGTCATGAGCGAATGGAAAAATGAATTCATCCGCCTGGCATCGCAATACGGTTTCCCCATCCACAAGCCCTACAACCAGCTCACCCAGGAGCAGCGCGACCTGCTGTGGCACGGCAGCGGCGACGGCGCGTGGAGCGGCATCGACGGCTACTTTGAGTGGATACAGAGCAAGTCCTACGCCATCCAGTACCGCGTGCTGCTGGCACGCTACCGCGGCAAGACCGTGTGCCCCGTGTGCCGCGGCTCAAGGCTCAAGCCCCAGGCCGGATATGTCAAGGTGGGCGGCCTGTCCATCAGCGACATGGTGCGGATGCCCGTGGCCCAACTGGCGCAATGGTTCCAGGAGCTGCGCCTCGACGAGACCGACGCCGCCATCGCCAAGCGCCTGCTGACCGAAATCAACGCCCGCCTGAGCTACCTGTGCGAGGTGGGCGTGGGCTACCTCACCCTCGACCGCCTGTCAGCGACGCTGTCGGGCGGCGAGAGCCAGCGCATCAACCTGGCCACCGCTTTGGGCAGTTCGCTTGTCGGCTCGGTGTATATCCTCGACGAGCCCTCCATCGGCCTGCATCCCCGCGACACCCACCGCCTCATCAACGTGCTGCGCATGCTGCAGCAACAGGGCAACACCGTGGTTGTGGTCGAGCATGACGAGGACATCATGCGCAGCGCCGATTACCTCATCGACGTCGGTCCCGAGGCTGGGCGCAACGGCGGCCGCATCACATTTCAAGGCAGCATCGCCGAACTGCCCGAGGCCCACGACAGCTACACCGCCCGCTACCTCACCGGCAGCCTGTCTATCCCCGTGCCCAAACACCGCCGCCAGTCGAGCCAGTACATCGAGGTGAAAGGCGCCACGCACAACAACCTCAAGGACATCACCGTCAGGTTTCCGCTGGGCGTGATGACGGTAGTCACCGGCGTCAGCGGCTCGGGCAAATCAACGCTCGTGGGCAAGATACTCTACCCCGCCCTCGCGCGCCAGTATGACCAAACGGCCGATGTCCCGGGCAGCCACAACGGCATTGGGGGCGACCTGAGCCGCCTGACAGGCGTCGAATTTATCGACCAGGGCGCCATCGGCAAGAGCTCCCGCAGCAACCCCGCCACCTACCTCAAAGCCTTTGACGAAATCCGCCAACTGTTTGCCCAGCAACAGCTGTCCAAGCAGATGGGCTACAACGCCGGCTTCTTCTCGTTCAACTCGCCGGGCGGCCGATGCGAGGAATGCAAGGGCGAAGGCACCATCACCATCGAGATGCAGTTCATGGCCGACATCACCCTCACCTGCGAGGCATGCCACGGCAAGCGCTTTGGGCGCAATGCGCTGGATGTGACCTACCGCGGCCGCACCGTGAGCGACGTGCTCGACATGACCGTCAACCAGGCCATCGAATTTTTCGGCGAGAGCGACACCTATAACGAGAAACGCATCGTCAAGCGCCTCAAGCCGTTGCAGGACGTGGGGCTGGGATACATCAAGCTGGGCCAGTCATCATCGACCCTCTCGGGCGGCGAGAACCAACGCGTCAAACTTGCCTACTACCTGGCCAACGAGCATCAGGGCAACACCCTGTTCATCTTTGACGAACCCACGACGGGCCTGCACTTCCACGACATCAACACGCTGATGAAGTCGTTTGACCAGCTCATCAACCGCGGCAACACGGTCATCATCATCGAGCACAACCTCGAGGTCATCAAGTGCGCCGACCACATCATTGACCTGGGTCCCGAGGGCGGCGACCGCGGCGGCAATGTCGTCATCTGCGGCACGCCCGAGGAAGTGGCCCGGTGCAAGGGAAGCCACACCGGTCGCTTCCTTGCCGAGAAACTCAACCAAAACTGACCAATGGAAAATATCATCGACACCCTGAGGGGCATCCGCAAAGAGTTTTTTGCCTACCGCAACGGCATCGTGGCCGAGCGGCTGCGCGCCGCAGGCGACCCGCACAGCATGATAATGGGCTGCCTGCTCGCCGACATCGTTGCCATTGCACAGCGCTACCGTGCCGAAATCACCGACAACGACACGCGGGCCGCCGTCGCAGAGGCACTGTGGGACGACACCCGCTCACGCGAATGCCGTCTGGCAGCGCCGATGATTTTTCCGGCCGAAATAATGCCCTTGGAAACCGCGCTGCAATGGTGCACGACGGTTGAGAGCGTGGAGGTGGCAGACAACCTGTGCCACAAGCTGCTGCGCCGCTTGCCCGACGGCGAGCGGCTGTTCCAGGCGCTCATCGCCTGCGAGGAACCGATGGCCAAGTACACCGGATTCCGTCTGCTCAACAATCTGCTGATGCTTGGCAAGGTTCAGGCAACGCCCGCATTGCGCGCCACCGTTGAGGACAACCTCAACAGCGCACAGCCGCCCCTCGCGGCACTCCTGCGAGACATCCTGGAAGAATTGGGCGCTTAACTGCGTCACTCGTCCCACATCAAGTCGCGGATGATGCTGTCGCTGAGCATGATGCCGCTTTCGGTCAACGTGTATCGGCTGCCCTCATGCTTCATGTGGCCGCTGGCGATGTAGCGCTGGGCCTCGCGGATGAAATGCCGCCATGCCTCATCTCCAAAGTCTGAACGCAGGCGCTCGGAATCCACGCCGCGAGAGGTCCTCAGCCCCAGCATCACGCGCTCGTCAAATCGTTCCCACTTGGTCATTTCTTCAGCGTCACAGGGCAACTCCCCTGCCATAATCTTGCTGATGTAGTCATTCAAGTCACAAGGATTGGCGCGCCGTATGCGGCCGTCGTAGCTGTGCGCCGCAGCACCCAGGCCCAAATAGGGCGTGTCGTTCCAGTAGGATGAATTGTGCCTTGAATGGTAGCCAGGCAGAGCAAAGTTGGAAATCTCATAATGCTCAAAGCCAGCCGCTTTGAGCCTATTCACAATAACGCGATACATCTCCAGGCAGCAGTCTTCGGCCACCTCGGTCACCTCGCCGCATTTGCGCTGCCGCCACAGGCGCGTGCCCTCCTCATAGGTAAGCCCGTAAGCCGACAAATGCTGGGGGCGCATGGCGATGGCGCGCTCCACCGTATCGGTCCACGATGCCACAGTCTGCCCCGGCAAGCCGTAAATGAGGTCGATGCTCACATTATTGACGCCCGCTGCCCGCAAGTTGACAACAGCATCGGCCGCCTGTCGCGCCGTGTGGCGGCGCCCGATAAACTGCAGGATGCCGTCCTCAAGCGACTGCACGCCCATGCTCACGCGGTTCACGCCCAGCGCCGCCACGGCAGCGCACCACTCGGGTGTCACATCGTCAGGATTAGCCTCGACCGTAAACTCCTTGACGCCAGACAGGTCAACAGATTCCCGCAAGCCGCCTATGAGACACGCCATCAAACCGGAAGGAAGCTGTGACGGCGTGCCGCCGCCCAGATATAGCGTGCGCACAGGTTCACTGCCCAGCTCAGCGCGGCGCATGCCAGCCTCGGCCAGCACCGCCTCGACATAGCGCTCACCGCACTCGCCCAACTTCAAAGTCGAGAAAAAGTCGCAGTAGGAGCACCGGCTCGCGCAGAAAGGGATATGTACATAAATTCCCGCCATAACACAGCGCAAAGGTAATCATTTTCGTCGAAAAAATGCATCATCTCCAAAAACAGCCCATGTTGATAAATTTTTCTTATAAATAATGTTGTGATAACCGCCAAAAATTCGTAATTTTGCAGGCTGTTTAGCGAGCATAACAACAATTCACTATATAACAACAATTTAACAAACAAAAATCAGTAATGAAGGTTTACAAAACAAACGAGATCAAGAACATCTCTCTCGTCGGTGGCAAGGGCGCTGGCAAGACCACTCTCACCGAGTCTATCCTCCTTGAGGGCGGCACCATCAGCCGCAGGGGCACCGTAGACGGTGGCAACACCGTGAGCGACAACACCCCCGTTGAGAAAGAGTACGGCTACTCCGTATCCTCTACCATCTTCTATGCCGAGAAGAACGGCAAGAAGCTCAACTTCTTTGACTGCCCGGGCAGTGATGACTTTGTGGGCAACACCGTGACCGCTTTGAGCGTGACCGATGCTGCTGCTCTGGTGATCGACGGACGCAACGGCGTTGACGTCGGCACCCAGAACAACTTCCGCACCGTTGAGCGCCAGGGCAAGCCCCTGATGTTCGTCATCAACCGCGTCGAGGACGAGAAGTGTGACTTTGACAACGTATATAACCAACTGCGCGAGACCTACGGCAACAAGGTGGTTGCCTTCCAGTTCCCCGTGCAGTGCGGCCCCGGCTTCAACAGCGTGGTTGACGTGCTGGCCATGAAGCAGTACACCTGGCCCAAGGACGGCGGCAAGGCCACCGTTGCCGACATCGACGGCGCACTCGCCGACAAGGCCGAGGAGTACCGCATGGCACTGCTCGAGATGGCTGCCGAGAACGACGAAGAACTGATGATGAAGTTCCTCGACGAGATGACACTGACCGAGGAGGAGGCCATGAAGGGCGTCCGCCTGGGCATGATTGACCGCAGCATCTTCCCCGTGATGTGCGTGAGCGCCGAGAAGAACATCGGCACCGACCGCATGCTCGAGATCTTCGCCACCATCGTTCCCGACGTGACCGAGATGCCCGCCGTAAAGAACACCAACGGCGACGAGGTGAAGTATGACGAGAACGGCCCCGTGAGCATCTTCTTCTTCAAGACCTCTGTCGAGACCCACATCGGTGAGGTTTCCTACTTCAAGGTAATGAGCGGCACCCTCAAGACCGGCGCCGACCTCAATAACATGAGCCGCGGCAGCAAGGAGCGCCTTGCCCAGATTAACGTGGTTTGCGGCCAGAACAAGACCCCGATCGACGAGCTGCACGCCGGTGACATCGGCGCTGCCGTTAAGCTCAAGGACGTGCGCTGCGGCAACACCCTCAACGAGAAGGGCTGCGAGCACGTGTTTGACTTCATCCCCTATCCCGCTCCCAAGTTCCAGCGCGCCATCCGCGCCCTCAACGAGAGCGAGACCGAGAAACTCGGTGCCGTGCTCAACCGCCTGCACGAGGAGGATCCCACGCTGCTCATCGAGCAGAGCAAGGAGCTGCGCCAGACCATCATCAGCGGCCAGGGCGAATTCCACCTGCGCACCCTGAAGTGGAACGTCGAGAACAACGACAAGATCCAGGTCGAGTACCAGGAGCCCCGTATCCCCTACCGCGAGACCATTACCAAGGCTGCCCGTGCCGACTACCGTCACAAGAAGCAGTCCGGCGGTTCCGGCCAGTTTGGTGAGGTTCACCTGATCGTCGAGCCCTATCGCGACGGCATGCCCGAGCCCGACACCTACAAGTTCGGCAACCAGGAGTACAAGATGAACATCAAGGACAAGCAGGAAATCCCCATGGAATGGGGCGGCAAGCTTGTCATCTACAACTGCATCGTCGGCGGTGCCATCGACGCCCGCTTCATCCCCGCTATCGTCAAGGGTATCATGGACCGCATGGAGCAGGGTCCCCTCACCGGTAGCTATGCCCGCGACGTCCGCGTCTGCATTTACGACGGTAAGATGCACCCGGTTGACAGTAACGAAATCTCGTTCCGCCTCGCTGCGCGCAACGCCTTCTCGACTGCCTTCCGCGATGCCAACCCCAAGGTCCTCGAGCCCGTCTATGACGTCGAGATCCTGTTGCCCGGCGACTGCATGGGTGGTGTCCAGAGTGACCTGCAGGGTCGCCGCGGCATCATGATGGACATGTCCAGCGCCAACGGCATGGAGTGCGTCAAGGCCCGCATCCCCCTCAAGGAGATGGCCAGCTACAGCACTGCACTCAGCTCGATATCGGGCGGCCGCGCTTCGTTCAACATGAAGTTCTCGAGCTACGAACTCGTTCCGACCGATGTTCAGGCTCAGCTGCTCAAGGAGTACGAGGAGAGCAAGCAGGAAGAGGATTAATCCGTTCCGGCACTTTACACATTATTATAATAGTATCATCCAGTGCCTTCGCCATTGCGGCGGGGGCACTGCTTGTTTATCTGCCCCAGCACAGTTGACACGCCAGCCGCACACATCTGTTCCAACGAGAAAAACAGGCTGCAATAACCCATTTATTAACACTTGAGGTCACATTTTGATTAAAAAACGCGCAAAAATTTTGGATTTTCACAATTAAGTGTTAATTTTGCCGTTGATTGTTAAAACAACAATTCGGATAAGGAATATCAAGAGATGAAACGCTCAACAATCTGGATATTGGCAATAGTGATGGCGATAGCCCTGCTGGGACTGCTCGCCATGCAAATCGTGTATATGGAACGTATGGTGGCCATGCGCAACAGCCAGTTCAGCGAAATCGTGATGCGCAGCATGTACAGCGTGTCCACGATGCTGGAGCAAAACGAGACAAAATACTATCTGGACATGGACCTCGCCGAGGCCGAGGCGGCCTACGGCTATCAAGACATGGGGCAGAACAGCTTTGACTTTGACGACCGCAATCCCGCCGATATCGACACGACCCTCAACGCCAGTGACCCCGCCGACCTGAGACCCGCCAACCGCGAAAAGCTCAATGACATGAGCACCAGTTACCAGCACAAGCAGGAGATGCTCAAGAACCAGTATCTGTACGAAAAAAGCCTGCTGAATGAGGTGATTCTCACCATCCTGAACCAATCGAGCGACCGCCCAATCCAAGAACGCGCCGACAGCACCACCGTGGCGGGATACCTGAAGTCGGAACTTGAGTTCAACGGGCTGACACTGCCGTTTGAGTACGCCATCGTCAACCGTTCGTCAGGCATCGTGTACAAGAGCGCGGGGTATTCGCCCATCACCCAAGAGGACGTTTACAGCCAGGTGCTCTTCCCCAATGACCCGAAAAGCAAGCAAAACACGCTCAATGTCATCTTCCCCAACAAGAGCGACTACATCTTCTCGTCGGTAAAGTTCCTGGTGCCCTCGCTGGCATTCACATTCCTGCTGCTGGGCGTGTTCCTGTACACCATCACGCTGGCGTTCCGCCAGAAGAAGCTGAGCGAAATCAAGAACGACTTCATCAACAACATGACGCACGAGTTCAAGACGCCCATATCGTCCATTTCGATTGCGGCGCAGATGCTCAACGACGACAGCGTGCGCAAGAGCCCGTCGATGCTCAAACACGTGTCCACAGTCATCAACGACGAGACCAAGCGCCTGCGATTTCAAGTCGAAAAAGTGCTGCAGCTGTCGCTGTTTGACCGCAAGAACGCCACGATGCGCCTCGAGGAAGAAGACGCCAACGCGAGCATCTACAGCGTGGTCAACACATTCAAACTCAAGGTCGAGAAATACGGCGGCCACATCACCGATAAGCTCGACGCCGAGGATCCCATCATCAAGGTGGACAGGATGCACTTCACCAACGTGATTTTCAACCTGCTGGACAACGCCATCAAGTACCGTCGCGAAGACGTGCCCCTGGAGCTTGAGGTCAGCACCGTCAACCCCGACGAGGACCACATCCAGATTACCGTCAGCGACAACGGCATCGGCATGAAACGCGAGGACCTGAAACGCATCTTTGAGAAATTCTACCGCGTATCGACGGGCAACCGCCACGACGTCAAGGGCTTTGGCCTGGGGCTGGCGTATGTGCACAAAATGATCACGCTCTTTGGCGGCTCAATCCATGCCGACAGCGAGCTGAACAAAGGTTCGAAATTTATTATCACATTACCACTTTATAAATAAAAACCATTATGGAAGAAAAACTGAGAATTCTGTTATGCGAAGATGACGAGAACCTGGGAACCCTCACCCGCGAGTATCTCGAGGACAAAGGCTACAAGGCCGAACTGTTTGCCGACGGTGAAGCCGGTTACAAGGCTTTCCTCAAAGGCAAATACGACATCTGCCTGCTTGACGTGATGATGCCCAAGAAGGACGGCTACCAGCTCGCACAGGAGATTCGCACCGTGAACAGCGACGTGCCCATCATCTTCCTCACCGCCAAGGCATTGAAAGAGGACATCCTGGAAGGCTTCAAGATTGGCGCCGACGACTACATCACCAAGCCCTTCTCGATGGAGGAACTGGTGCTGCGCATCGAGGCCATCCTGCGCCGCGTCAAGGGCAAGAAAGGCAAAGAGGTCACCGTTTACCGCATCGGCAAGTTCACCTTCGACACCCAGCGCCAGGTGCTGTTCACCGATGACGCCAGCGACAACCTCACCACCAAGGAGAGCGAACTGCTGAGCCTGCTGTGCGCCCACATGAACGAGATACTGGAGCGCAACTTCGCCCTCAAGACCATCTGGATTGACGACAACTACTTCAACGCACGCTCGATGGACGTTTACATCACCAAGCTGCGCAAGAAGCTGAAAGACGATCCCAGCATCGAAATCATCAACATCCACGGCAAGGGCTACAAGCTCATCGCCCCCGACGCCGAGGCCAAGTAAGCGCCCCTCGCAACGGCAACGGCAATCCCGCGGTCCGCCTACCCAACGGTCGGGCCGCGGTTGTTATTTTTTGAGGTTCCAAGCGATGGTTTTGCGGCATGCGCTTGCATCATTATAATTTTTCCACTAACTTTGCGGCAGCAAACAACGATGCCTTATGATTTATTTATACCGCATATACCAATGGTGCATCGCCACTCCCATAATGGTGGTCTATTCCATCGTCACCGCATTGATAACGATGATTGGCAGCCCGTTCAATCAGGACTTTTGGGGTTATTATCCCGCCAAATGGTGGTCACGCGTGTGGTGCTGGATACACCTGGTGCGCATCAAGGTCGAGGGCCGCGAGTTCATTGACCACGAGACCAGCTATGTGTTTGTCGCCAACCATCAGGGCGCTTACGACATCTTCTCG
Source organism: uncultured Prevotellaceae bacterium (assembly GCA_937898675.1). Lineage (GTDB taxonomy): Bacteria > Bacteroidota > Bacteroidia > Bacteroidales > Muribaculaceae > Sodaliphilus. Next base: position 13,400 of record CALEJB010000037.1, on the reverse strand, counting down.
ATATACGGTTTTCTGGGCCACAACTTCAAGTGGATGATGCGCAAGGGCCTGACCAACATCCCGATTATCGGCACAGCCTGCCGCGCCGCCGGCCACATCATGGTGGACACGCACAGCGCCGAGGGCCTGCGCCGCACCATGGCCGAGGCCAAGAAGAAACTGAACGGCGGCATGTCGATTGTCGTCTTTCCCGAGGGACGCCGCACCGACACCGGCAAGATGGGCCCGTTCAAGAACGGAGCCTTCAAGCTCGCCCTTGAGTTCGGCCTGCCCGTTGTCCCCATCACCATTGACGGCAGCTACCAAGTGATGAACCGCCACACGTTCAATGTCACGCCGGGCACCATCACGATGACGCTGCACCAGCCCATCGAGCACACCGGCGACGGCAACGACATCGTCCAGGTGAGCAGCGCCTGCCGCGCCATTATCCAGCAAGACCTGCCCGAGCCGATGCGAGACTAAGGCATGGTTTACATGGCAAAAAACAGGAGTGCGATTTTACAATCGCACTCCTTGTGTTATTATATCTCGCATTATGGCTTAGCCAATCATGTCGTTCTTGACCGTTTCTTGGAGCCCTGGCGCCATCTTGCGCCACTCCTTGGAATTGAGGTAATCCATGATAATGTGGGCCTGCTTGATGTTGTGCATATCGGTTCCCAAATAGTCGATCATGCCGTTGCGGGCAAACCACAAGGCACTCTCACGCGCCTCCTCGCCAAAATAGCCGGTAAACGACAGCAGGTTGACCTGGAATCGTGCGCCGGCATTGTGCAAGGCCTCGTAGCGCTTGCGGCGGCGCGAATAGTAGGTGTAACGCTCGGGGTGAGCCAGAATGGTCTTATAGCCCTGCACCTGCATGTCGAACAGCAACTCGTCGAGATTGAGCAGTTCCTGCTGGAACGAGTTCTCGAGAAGAATGTGGTTGCCCGGCATCGCAATCAGATGGCCGGCCTTGTACTCCTTGTCAAAGTATTCGTCCATGCGGTACTCGGCGCTCAGGTGCAGTTCCATGTCAAGCCCGGCCTCGGCCACCGCCTGCTTGAGGACCTCAAAAGCCGATGTCAGGCTCTCCCGGGTGTTTTCAAACGTCACTGCCGTCACGTGCGAGGTGAGGATGACGCGGTGAATGCCCATCTCCATCTGAGCCTCGAGCAGTTCCAACGACTGCTCCACCGAACGCGAACCGTGGTCCACGCCAGGCAGGATGTGGCAATGCACATCTGTATTGTAAAAGAGCTTCATTTGCTCCTTTTTCCTTCCAAAAAGTTTGCCAAACATATATTCTGTAACTTCGTTTTAGTTTGCGACTTGCAAAGTTACTATTTTTCCGACAAATGGCTGACACAAAATGCCGAAAATCATCAAAAAACGCACCTAAATCCTGTTAAAATCGGCCGAATCGACCATGCGATTCAGGAAAGAAGGCAGAAATGACAGGGATTTGCGAGTGAAAGGACTTTCAATCAACGAATTTTAATAAAAAATTCAGAAAAAATTTTCGCAGTCCAAAAAAACTGCGTACCTTTGCACGCCATTACAAAAAAGGCGTTTACCACCGCCACAATAATTGTAAGTTTAACATTTAAAGATATATCTGACAAAATGAAGAAAGATATCCATCCCAGCAACTATCGCGAGGTTGCGTTCAAGGACATGTCTAACGAGGAGGTTTTCATCACTCGCAGCACTGTTAACACCAAGGAGACCATCGAAATCGACGGCACCACCTATCCCCTGGTCAAGCTCGAGATCACCAACACCTCCCACCCCTTCTTCACCGGCAAGCAGAAGCTCGTCGACACCGCAGGTCGCGTGGACAAGTTCATGCAGCGCTACGGCAACCGCAAGAAGAAGTAAGACACGACAAAGCACCGCTGCCTGTGCACGGGCGGCAGGCTTTGGGCCACAAGACAACGAGCGACGCGTTCCCCATCGGGAGACGCGCCGCTTGTCATTTCAATTTACCGTGCCTTTATTATTTATTATGCCTCTTCGTCCATCGGCATCACATCGTCGTCCCCTCCCACGATTGCGGCGGGTTGAGGCGCGACGGACGCAGCGCCGCCGTCATGATTATCGGCACTGGCACGCAGCACGCGGCGTTCAATAAGATACTCCTGCAAACTGGTGAAATTGAAAAGCAACAGCCCGATGCCCGTGATGAGCACCTGGACCTGGTCCTTGTCGCGCAGCCACGTCAACGACAAGATGCCGCCAAGCGCGACAAGCAGCGGGGCAAAATAGTACCACCCCTTGACCTTGAGCGTGTGGCACGAGAGTGGCAGATAAACAATGTGATACAGGCCCAGCACCACCATCAGCACGCCCATGAGCAGTTGCAGCACCTCGTTGAACTTGGCGGGACGAATGAGCATGATGACGCCAAAGCACACGCCGCCCAATGCGGGCAGCATGCCCAGATAGTCGGTAGCGCTGCGCTTGCCGGCATGGCGCACAGCCACCACAATCAGGTAGGCCAAAGCAGGCAGCAAGAACAACAGCCCCAGCAAGCGCGCCACCCAAACCAGCAGGTCGGGAACGCTGTAAAACATGATCAGGCCGATGCCTGCAAGCAACAGCACCAAGTTGGTTAGCAGATTGACACTAAGTTTATTCATTGTCTATTGTGTTAAAAAATGTGTTATCATGAATTTCAACGGCAAAAATATCGCAAATTCCACGATGCGCAAAACAATATTACACAAAATTTTGTATCTTTGCCCTGAAAACGGAAAACAACGCAACGATATCGAAAATGTCGTTGTTGTTCGTGTAACCCACACCCCCGTTTTTGGCACTATTGCAAGGAGAAATATGGACATCGACCGCAAGCGCATACTCACCATCATCAATCCCATATCGGGGACGGGCAACAAGGACAGGATGCCCCGCCTCATCGACGCCGTGGTTGACCGTGACAGGTATGACGTTCACATCGAGTTCACCCAGTATCCCGGCCATGCCAGGGAACTGGCCAGCAAGGCCACGGCGGCGGGCATCGACATCGTGGTAGCCATCGGCGGCGACGGCACGGTCAACGAGACGGCGAGCGCATTGTGCGGCACGGCCACGGCACTCGCCATCGTGCCCAACGGCTCGGGCAACGGTCTGGCGCGACACCTGCGTGTTCCCGCCAATGCCAGCCGCGCCCTGCAAGTGCTTGACAACGGCAGGCTGCTCAAACTCGACTACTGCACCGCCAACGGCAGGCCGTTCTTCTGTGTGTGCGGCATGGGCTTTGACGCCACCGTGAGCCAGAAGTTTGCCAACGAGGGCACGCGCGGTTTCATCACCTACATCAAGACCGCCATCGCCGAGTACATGAAGTACAAGCCCCAGCACTACCGCATCAACATCGACGGCTATGAGATGGACGAGAAGGCCTTTGTGGTGGCGTGCTGCAATGCGGCCCAATATGGCAACAACGCCTTTATCGCCCCGCGCGCCACCATGCAAGACGGGCTGATAGACATCACCGTGATGCACGAGTTCAACTTTGTTGACGGCCCGTTGCTGGGCGTGCGGCTGTTTTCCCGCACACTGCTTGAGGACCGCCATGTGACCGTTTACCGCGGCAGGCGCGTGGTGATAGAGCGCGACCGGCCCGGCATCATGCACATCGACGGCGAGCCGCTTGAAATGCCCGCAAGGGTTGAAATCGAGAACGTGCCCGGCGGCATCAACATCCTCGTGCCGCCATCGATGGGCGACGACGTGTGACAATGCCGACGAAACAAAAAAATAACAAGACACCATAAGCCAAAGCGTATAACGATGAGTTATCTGAAATTTGATAAAAACCTGATGATTAACCTTGAGCAGTCCCTGCCCAAGGAGATGTTGCGCACCAACCAGTCGGGGGCCTATCACTGCACCACCATCGTGGGATGCAATACCCGCAAACAGCACGGACTGCTCGTGATTCCTGTGCCCGAACTCGACGACAACAGCCACGTGCTGCTGTCGTCGCTCGACGAGACGCTGATACAGCACGGCGCACCGTTCAACCTGGGCCTGCACCGCTACAAGGGCGGCACCTACAGCCCCAACGGGCACAAGTACATCCGCGAGTATGACTGCGAACGCGTGCCCACCACCACCTTCCGCGTGGGCGGCGTCATCCTCAAGAAGGAAAAGATATTCATCACCCACGAGAACCGCATCCTCATCCGTTACACCCTGGTTGACGCGCACTCCAAGACGACCTTGCAGTTCAGGCCATTCCTGGCCTTCCGCAACGCCAACGACCTGTGCGTGGAGAACGCTGCCGCCAGCCGCGACTGGCACGAGGTGGCAAACGGCATCGCCACCTGCATGTACAGCGGATACCCCACCCTGTTCATGCAGATGAACCACAAGCCCAGGTTCGTCTTTGACCCCCACTGGTACAAGAACATCGAATATGTCAAGGACCTGGAGCGCGGCATCCCCTACAGCGAGGACCTGTTTGTGCCGGGCTACTTTGAGGTGGAAGTCAAGAAGGGCGAACCGCTCATCTTCTCGGCCGGCATCGAGGAAGTAAACACCCGCACGCTGAACAGGATGTATGAGGACGAAATCAAGCCGCGCACGCCGCGCAAGAGTTTCTACCACTGCATGAAGAACAGCGCCAAGCAGTTCTACATCACCAACCAGGAGGGCAACTACCTGCTGGCGGGCTACCCGTGGTTCAAAATCCGCGCCCGCGACGAGTTCATCGCCCTGCCGGGCTGCACGCTGTCGGTCCACCACCGCCAGGACTTTGAGCTCATCATGGACACCGCCATGCGCGCCTTCAACGACTGGATGGGCGACGGCACCCTCGACAAGCACCTCGACGGGCTGGAGCTGCCCGACGTGCCGCTGTGGGCCATCTGGGCCGTGCAGCGCTATGCCCACGACCAGGACAACAACATGGACAACGCCCGCACGCGCTACGGCCAGCTGGTCAAGGACCTCATCAACTTCATCGCCGACGGCCGCCACCCCAACCTCAAGCTGGAGCCCAACGGCATGGTGAGCACCGACGGCACACTGTCGCCCGTATCGTGGATGAACAGCACCAACCCCAACGGCACGCCGCTCATCCCGCGCACCGGATATCTCGTGGAATTTGAAGCGCTGTGGTACAACGCGCTGCGATTTGCCGTCGAAGAACTGTTTGCCGGCCACGAGCAGGAAGAAAAAGAATTTGTTGACCGCTGCCGCGACATCGCCGACAAGTGCAAGCCCGCATTCATCAACACCTTCATGACCGACTACGGCTACCTGTATGACTACGTCAACGGCACCTACACCGACCTGAGCGTGCGTCCCAGCATGGTCATTGCCGTGGGCATGGACCACAGCCCCCTCGACCGCCGCCAGCGCAAGCGCGTGCTCGACATCGCCACCCGCGAGTTGCTCACGCCCAAGGGCCTGCGCACCCTGTCGCCCAACAGCTACGGCTACATTCCCTGGTACCTGGGCACGCCCCAGGAGCGCCAGACGGCCTACTATGCCGGCAGCGCCCGCCCGTGGCTGATGGACTTTTACAGCAAGGCCTACATCCGCGTGTTCGGCATCAACAGCATCTCGTTCATTGAGCGCATGATGATTGGCTTTGAAGACGAGATGAAGGAAGGCTGCATCGGCTCGCTGAGCGAGCTCTATGACGGCAACCCGCCGTTCACCGGCCGCGGCGCCGTCAGCTTCGCTCCCAACGTGGGCGGCATCCTGCGCGTACTGCGCATCTTCAGGAACATGCAGATAACAGATTAGTGCGGCGCAGACAGAAAACGAAACAAAAAACAAACAACGCGATATGAAAGCATTAATGTTTGGTTGGGAGTTTCCCCCCCACATTCTGGGCGGACTGGGAACCGCGAGCTACGGCCTGACCAAGGGCATGTGGCAAAACGGCGGGATGGACATCACCTTTGTCATCCCCAAGCCTTGGGGCGATGAACCCAAGGACTTTGCCCACATCATCGGCGCCAACGCCACCCCCGTCGCCTGGCGCGACGTGCAGTGGGACTATGTGGAAAACCGCATCGGCAACGTGATGGACCCGCAACTCTACTACAACCTGCGCGACCACATCTACGGCGATTTCAGTTATCTGGGCACCAACGACCTGGGCTGCATCGAGTTCTCGGGCCGCTACCCCGACAACCTGCTGGAAGAAATCAACAACTACAGCATCGTCGCCGGCGTGATTGCGCGCACGGTGGACTGCGACATCATCCACAGTCACGACTGGCTCACCTACCCCGCCGGCATCCACGCCAAGCAAGTGACGGGCAAGCCGCTGGTCATCCACGTGCACGCCACCGACTATGACCGCAGCCGCGGCAATGTCAATCCCACCGTGTTCAGCATCGAAAAGGACGGCATGAACCACGCCGACCACATCATCACGGTGAGCAACCTCACCCGCCGCACGGTCATCGAGAAATACGGCATCAGCCCCGACAAGGTCACCACCGTGCACAACGCCGTGGACCCCTTGAGCGAGGAATTTCTCAAGATTGAGGCGCCCCGCGGCAAGACCAGCAAAGTGGTCACCTTTCTGGGCCGCATCACCATGCAAAAGGGGCCCGAATACTTTGTCGAGGCCGCCGCACAAGTGCTGCACAAGGTGCACGACGTGCGCTTTGTGATGGCCGGCAGCGGCGACATGATGGACAAGATGGTGCGCCTGGTCGCCAAGCGCGACATCGCCGACCGCTTCCACTTCACGGGCTTTCTCAAGGGCCGTCAGGTGTATGAGATGCTCAAGGCCAGCGACGTCTATATCATGCCGTCGGTGAGCGAGCCCTTTGGCATCTCGCCCCTCGAGGCGATGCAGATGGGCGTGCCCTCCATCATCAGCAAGCAGAGCGGCTGCGCCGAAATTCTGGACAATGTCATCAAGATTGACTACTGGGACACCAACGCCATGGCCGACGCCATCTACAGCGTCATCCAGTATCCCGCGATGTACAACGAACTGCGCGAGAAGGGGCTGGCCGAGGTCAACCAGATCACATGGGACAAAGCGGGCGCCAAAGTCATCGACATCTACCGTCGCCTTACCAACCGATAACATAACAACAACATACAAGGAAACATGAAAGCGATTTGTTTTTATTTTCAGATTCACCAACCGTTCCGCCTGAAGCACTACCGCTTCTTTGACATCGGCAACGACCACTATTACTACGATGACTTTGCCAACGACGACATCATCACGCGCATCGCCCAGCGGTCTTACCTGCCCGCCAACGAGATGCTGCTCGACATGATCAACGCCAACGGCAAGAAATTCAAGGTGGCGTTCTCCATCAGCGGCACGGCGCTCGAGCAGCTGGAACAGTATGTGCCCGAGTTCATCGACTCGATGAAGGAACTGGCCGCGACCGGATGCGTCGAGTTCCTGAGCGAGACCTATGCCCACAGCCTGTCGTCGCTGGCCGACCCCGAGGAGTTTGAGGCACAGGTCAAGGCGCACGACCAGAAGATTTATGAGCTCTTCGGGCAAAAGCCCAAGGTGTTCCGCAACACCGAGCTCATCTATGACGATGACATCGCGTCGAGGGTGCACGCCATGGGATTCAAGGCGGCCCTTACCGCCGACGCCAAGCACGTGCTGGGCTGGCGCTCGCCCAATTTCGTCTATCAGGCCGCATCGGCGCCCAAGCTCAAGCTGCTGCTCAAGAACGGCAAACTCAGCGACGACATCGCCTTCCGCTTTAGCAATACCGACTGGCCTTCCTATCCCCTCACCGCCGACAAATACATCAATTGGATTGCCGAACTGCCCCAAGAGGAGCAACTGGTGAACCTGTTCATGAACTATGACACCATCGGCGAACTGCAGCCCCGCGAGAGCGGCATCTTTGAGTTCATCAAGGCGCTGCCACGCTTCGCGGCGATGCACGACGTGCAGTTCTGGACCCCCAGTGAAGTCATTTCCAAATTCAAGCCCGTGGCCGAACTCGCCGTGCCCTACCCCATGTCATGGACCGACGAGGCGCGCGACACCAGCGCGTGGCTGGGCAACACCATGCAGCAGGAGGCTGTAAAAAAACTGTACAGCATCGGCGAGCGCGTGCGCCTGTGTTCCGACCGCCGCATCAAACAGGACTGGAACTACCTGCAGGCCAGCGACCACTTCTTCTACATGTGCACCAAGCACAGCAACGACGGGTCGGTGCACTCCCACTACAGCCCCTATGACTCGCCCTACACGGCGTTCACCAACTACATGAACATCTTTAGCGACTTCATGGCCCGCGTCGAGGAGCAGTATCCGTCAAGCATCGACAACGAGGAGCTCAACCCGCTGCTGCTCACCATCCGCAACCAGGAGATGGAAATTGAGAAACTGCGCCGCGAGGTGGACATGATGCGCAACAACATCGTCAAGGACACCACTGGCGACTTCCCCGTCGAAGAGCAGCCCGCTGTGAAGAAAAAGGCAGCGCCCAAGAAGAAGGCGCCTGCCAAAAAGAAAGCCGCACCGGTGCCCAAGAAAAAGGCGCCTGCCAAGAATAAATAACATAAAAGTCTAACAGCAACCACAATACAACCAACAAATCATGAAACAGTTCAGCAAAATCTTCACGCTCATGTGCCTGTGCGCCATGTTTGCAGTGCCCCGGGCCGATGCGCAGCACCTCTTAATCACTTCGGTCAACGACACCCACAGCCAGATTGACCCCGCCAGCGACGGCAAGGGCGGCATGGCCCGCATCCGCGCCATCTACGACAAGTTGAGGGACGAGAACGAGAACACCGCATTCATCCACGCCGGCGATGCCGTGCAAGGCACGCTCTACTTCTCACTCTACAAGGGCGATGTCGAGTACGCGCTGCTCGACAGCCTGGGATATGACGCCATCATCATGGGCAACCACGAGCTCGACAACGGCGTTGAGAGCCTGCTGCAGCACTACAGCAACGTCAAGGCCCACAAGCTCACCGCCAACTACGATATGAGCGGCACCCCGCTGGCCGACCTGTTCCAGCCCTACTGGATTAAAGCCGTTGGCGACAAGCACGTGGCCTTCTTTGGCATCAATGTCAACCCTGCCGGACTGATCTCGCAAGCCAACTGCACGGGCATGCGTTACCTTGACCCGCGCGATGTGGCCGACGCCACCGCCAAGTACCTGAAAGAGGTGCAAAAAGCCGACTACGCCATCATGGTGTCGCACATCGGCTACGACAGTTATGAACCGGGCGGCGCCAGCGACACATCAATCATTGCCAACAGCCATTACATCGACCTGGTGATCGGCGGGCATTCCCACACAGTCATCAAGCCCGGCAGCGACATGGCCCGCCATGCCAACGCCGACGGCCGCCTCATCCCCGTGGGCCAAGCCGGCAACGCAGGCAAGCAGATTGCCACCTATGACCTCGACCTGGCTACCGGCGACATCAATTACGGTTACATCAACGTTGACGCCGCTTGGGACGAGGCCGCCAGCCGCTACACGGCAATGAACGAGTGGATTGCCGAATACCGCGTGGGCGTGGACTCCATCATGAACGCCCCAGCAGGCATCAGCAAGCGGGCGATGAAAAAATCAGGCGCCGCCCTGCAGAACTGGGTGAGCGACGCCTCGCTTGACATCGTGAAAAAACTGTCGGGCATCAAGAACATTGACTGCGCTATCATGAACAAGGGAGGCATCCGCGTGGACATGCCCCAAGGCGCAGTGTCCGAGGGCGTCCTCGGCTCGATGTTCCCGTTTGACAACCGCTATGTCGTGCTTGAGATGCCCGGCAGCGCGCTGCTGGACTGCATCAAGGCCATGGCGGGCCGCAAGGGCGATGCCGTGAGCAAGGACCTGCGCGTGACATTCAACGCCAACGGCGAGGTCACCAGCGCCAAGCTCAAGGGCAAGAACATCAGCCCCGACAAGACCTACATCGTCGCCACCATCGACTATCTGGCCAACGGCGGCGACTACATGGACGCCATGATGCCCTGCAAGCGCCTGTATGTTGACGGGGAGAAGTATGGCATGCACCTGCTCAACTATGTGAAGGAGCTGCAGGCCGCAGGCAAACTCATCGAAGCCACCGACGAGGTGCGCATGCAATTGAAATAACCATCCCACTTCAGGAGCAAACTCCCAACCCCTAACTCCTCACCATAAAAATGACCACACTCAAGAGAATTTTCCTCTCCATACTGGCAGCGTTGCTCGCCCTGTGTGCCGTGGCACGCGCGGCAGACGGCAAACTGCCCAACATGTATAACAACGTTGACCGCACCGCCATGGACGCATGGGTGGACAGCGTGTTCAACACCCTGTCGGCCGAGGGCCGCATCGGCCAGCTCATGGTCGCCGGCGTGTCGCCCGCCCAAGACGAAGCCACGCGCGACCTGGTAAAGAAACTCGTGAGCGAGCACCTCGTGGGCGGACTCATCTACGAGGGTAGCGCCATGTCCGAGCAGGTCGAGGTCACCAACCTTGCCCAGTCGCTCGCCGCCGTGCCCCTGATGATTACCATCGACGGCGAATGGGGCCTGGGCATGCGCCTCAAGGAAGTGCCCAACTTTCCCCGCAACCTCATCCTGGGCGCCGTTGACGACGACAAACTGCTGTATAACTACGGCCGCGAGGTCGCCCGCCAGTGCCGCCGCATGGGCATCCAGGTCAACTTTGCCCCGGTGCTTGACGTGAACGACAACCCGCTCAACCCCGTCATTGGCGACCGCTCCTTTGGCGAGAACCCCGACCTGGTGTCGAGGCATGCCATCGCCTTTGCGCGCGGCCTGGAAGACGGCGGCGTGCTGTCGGTGGGCAAGCATTTCCCCGGCCACGGCTCTTCGAGCGAGGACTCGCACAAGACGCTCCCCGTCATCAACAAGTCGATGCAGGAAATCAACACCTGCGAACTGGTGCCCTTCCGCAAATACATCGATGCCGGCCTGGGCGGCATACTCACCGCCCACCTGCTCGTGCCCGCCGTGGACAACGGCAAGGCCCCGACAAGCCTGTCCAATCAATGCGTCACCCGCCTGCTGCAAGACGGGCTGCACTTCAACGGCCTCATCTTCACCGACGGCCTGGGCATGAAGGGGGCGACCCAGATGCTCAACGGTTCGCCATGCGTCAACGCCTTGCTGGCAGGAAACGACGTGCTGCTCATGCCCAGTGACATCGGCGGCGAAATCGCAGCCATCAAAGCTGCGGTTGCCAACGGTACGCTCAGCCAGAGCGTCATCGACGAGCGCTGCAAGAAGATACTGCGCACCAAGTATATGCTGGGCCTCACCAGCCGCCAGCATGTCAACACCGCCCATTTGCAGAGCGACATCAATTCGCAGCACGCCGACGCGCTGAGGAATCAGCTCACGGCAGGCAGCATCACCGTCATCAAGAACAACGACAACATCCTGCCCATCCACAACCTGCAGAGCCGCCACATTGCCGTGGCCACCATCGGCAACGCCGACGGCACAGCGTCCAAGTTCACTCGCCGCTGCGCCGACTATGCCGAGGTCAAGCGCTTTGACCTGGCCCAGTCGGGCAGCGCCAGCGCGATGGCGCAGCACATGAGCAGGGGCTTCAACACAGTCATCGTCGAGGTGGGCGAGGACAATACCGCCAACCGCGCAGCCCTCAACGAGGTGGCCAAGCAGTGTAACAATGTCATCGTCGTGCTCACCTGCAAGCCCTACGAAATCCAAAACTTTGGCAACGCCATCACCAACAAGCACGTCAAGGGCGTGGTGCTCACCTACCAAAACAGCACCCTCGCCGAGGACTATGCCGCCCAAACCATCTTTGGCGGCAACGCCGCCGGCGGCAACCTGCCCGTGTCGCTCAAGTTCAAAGGCAAGCAGACGCAATATGCTGCGGGCCACGGCATCCACTACGACGCCACGCGCCTGGGTTACGGCATCCCCGCCGAGGTGGGCCTTGACAACAGGCTCACGGCACAGATTGACTCGGTGTGCCGCCTGGGCGTTGCCCAGCACGCCTTCCCCGGCTGCCAGGTGATTGTGGCACGCCACGGCAAGGTTGTTTATCAGGGCGCATTCGGCGCCATCGACTATGGCAACCCCAACAAGGTGGACAACTATACCCTGTTCGGGCTGGCATCGGTATCCAAGGCCACCGGCACCATCAGCGCCGTGATGAAAGCCTATGACGACGGGCGCTTTGACCTTGACGACCCCGCCAGCAAGTACATCCCCGGCCTGCGCGACGGCGACAAGGAGGGCATCACCTTCCGACAGCTGCTGTACCACGAGACGGGCATGCCTGCCTCGCTCAACATGTGGCAGATGATGATGGACCCCAAGACCTACAGCGGCGCCCTCATGGCCGGCGCCAAAGACGCCAACCACCCCATCAAGGTGATGGACGGGGCTTGGGGCCACAAGGACGCCAAACTGCGCACCGACATCCTCTCGACCACCAAGACCGACCGTTTCAACATCCAGATTGCCGAGGGCATCTGGGGCGGCCGCGTCACCTATGATTCCATCATGAACCGTATGTACCACGCCAAGTTAGGCCCAAAGAAATACCTGTACAGCTGCTGCAATTTCTCGTTGCTGGCCGATGCCGTGCAGCGCATGACGCACTCGCCGCTCAACTACTATGTCAACAACTACATCTTTGCCCCGCTGGGTGCCTACCACACGATGTACCGCCCGTTGAGCAAGTTTGAGGGCGGCCAGATTGCCTATACCGAGTATGACACCTACCTGCGCCGACAGCACATCCACGGCTTTGTCCACGACGAGCTGGCCGCCTTCTCGGGCGGCGTGCAGGGCAATGCGGGCCTGTTCTCCAATGCCAATGACCTGGCCAAATTGTTCCAAATGTGGCTCAACGGCGGCACCTACGGCGGCACGCGGCTGCTCAAGGCTTCGACCGTCGAGACGTTTACCACCGAGAAGAGCCCCAACAGCCATCGCGGCCTGGGCTTTGACAAGCCCGTCGTGGGCAACCCCGACGCCTCTAACACCTGCGCCGAGGCCACGCCCGAGACCTACGGCCACACCGGATTCACCGGCACCTGCTACTGGGTTGACCCCAAGAACGACATGTTCTACATCTTCCTGAGCAACCGCGTGAGCCCCACCCGCAACAACCCGAACTTTGGCCGCATCAGCGCACGCAGCCATATCCATTCACTCATCTACAAAGCCATCCGCGAGCAATAAAACGACCAATCCCACAATAGAATGATGAAACACAGCGTCCTATACCTCTGTGCCGCAATTCTGCTCCTCGCCTCGTGCGGCAACAAGGGTTACAAGGTCACCGTCACCTTCCCCGACGGGACGGCCAACGGCGATACCGCCTACCTCACCGACTATGACAGCGGCGACACCCTCATGGCCGCAGTGGTCCAGAACAACATCTACGCCAGTTCGGGATAAGAAATTATCGAAAATAGTGGTCTAAAAAATTGTAAAA